>CAKUYQ010000004.1 GCA_934717185.1 uncultured Bacteroidales bacterium
CGTGCGGGTGTGTTGCCAGGGGATTATGACTTTGAGGCACACAAGGAGTTGGTGCCAATGCAGCCGGGAGATGTACCGGTAACATACGCAGATACGAGTGCGTTGGAGGAGGACTTTGGATTCAGGCCAAGCACAAGCCTGAGAGAGGGGTTGAGGCGGTTTGCAGAGTGGTATGGGAGATACTATGGAGCAGCTTGTATAAAAGAGTGAAAATCATTACCTTTGTCAAATTCAAGAATTGACTATCTAATAGGTAACGGTTATGGCAAGAAAATTATACCCAATAGGAATACAGACATTTGAACGCATCCGCGAGGAGGATAACCTCTATATAGACAAGACGGAGTACGTCTATCGTATGACTCATACAGATGGAAAGTATTTCTTCTTGAGCCGTCCTCGTCGTTTTGGAAAATCGTTGTTGGTATCTACTTTTCAAAGTTATTTTGAAGGGAAAAAGGAACTCTTTAAAGGACTTGCCATAGAAAAATTAGAAAAAGAATGGAAGGAATATCCTGTGTTGCACTTCAGCTTAGCAGGAGGCAAGCACATGGAAAAGGAACAGTTGGAACGCTATCTGCTTTATATATTGAATGATAATGAGAAACGCTTTGGCGTAATTTGTGACTCTCCGGATCCGAATGTGCGATTGCTCAACTTAATAAAGACAGTTCATGAGAAGACAGGCAAACAGGTGGTGATGCTCATAGATGAATATGATGCACCATTGTTAGATGTGGTGCACGAAAAGGAACAGCTTGGAATACTTCGTGACATAATGCGTAATTTCTATTCACCTTTGAAGGATTGCGAACCTTTGCTCCGCTTTGTGTTCCTTACCGGCATAACCAAGTTCTCGCAACTCAGTATATTCAGTGAGTTGAACAATATCTTCAATGTGAGCATGGACGAGCCATACGCCGGCATCTGCGGTATAACAATGGAGGAACTCCAAACACAGATGAGTGAGGATATAGAACGTTTGGCAGAAAAGTTAGGACTATCCTTTGATCAAACTATAGAAAAGTTGAAGGAGAATTATGACGGTTATCATTTCTGCTGGCCATCACCGGATGTGTTCAACCCTTACAGTCTGCTCAATTGCTTTTCCAGACAAAAAATGGGAGCCTACTGGTTCGGTTCCGGCACACCTACATATCTCATTCACAAGATGAGGGAGTTTAATGTGCAACCGTCACAGTTAGGTGTGGTAAGAGCAAAGGATGCCTCTTTTGATGCCGCAACAGAAAAAATGACCTCATTGATACCACTGCTTTATCAAAGCGGCTATCTTACCATCAAGGGCTATGACGAAAGGTTGGAAGTTTACACGTTAGACATTCCTAACAAAGAGATAAGGGTTGGGTTGTATGACAGCCTTCTTCCCGGCTATTTGGATTCGGCGATTGATTCCGGAAGAGTTGTCATTGCCGATATCTCCGCCTGTCTGAAAGATAAAGATGCCGCCGGAGCCATGCAGCTGTTGGCAGATTTCTTGGAGACCGTCCCTTATTGCGACAACACCAACTACGAAGGTCATTACCAGCAGATGCTCTACATAATCTTTGCCCTGCTTACAAGCTATAACATCCAAGTGGAGCAGCATACGGCAAAGGGGAGGATAGACATCACATTAGAAACATCAGACACCGTCTATGTGATGGAACTTAAATTTAACAAGAGCGTAGATGAGGCACTTAACCAGATAGAGACCAAACGCTATGCCGATGCCTTTAAGACTAAAGGTAAAGAGATAGTAAAGGTAGGCATGAACTTCACCGTTAAAGATGGAGTGAACACCTTGGAATGGAGCGTCAAATAAAAAGGATTATTTTTGTAGACGGATATAAAGGAGAAAGTAAACATGATATTAGCAAATAACACCAACATACAAGATACCCCAATTTGGAATGAGGTGAAGAATTGGGACAAAGAGGACAAAATCTCATTGATAATGCTATTATCAAAGTCGTTGGCTGAGACATCCGGAGAAGAGATATCCGGAGACAAGAAACTGCACGTGCATGAAAAATATGCAGGACTTTTAAACAAAAAAGTAACAGAAACTCTCACATATAAAAAAGCCCTCATACGTATGAAAGCCTTGTCCGGTAAAGGAGGCAGGCCGGTTCCTGCTGATGAGAATGGACTTGATGCACTTATTGAAGCCAAGTATCAATTATGAAGATATTTGTAGATACAAACATATTGATTGACTTTAACTCATCATTAGCAGTATATACAGTAAAGGAGTTGTTTGAAACATTGTTCCAAACAGAGTAGGTATTTCATTTTGGCCACTAACTTACTACCCCATCCGCTTCCCGACAAAACAAACCACAACAAGACCTACAAGCAAAATAAGGTTATTCCATTTTGGAATATACTGCCGCAGATAAAGAAAAGTTCTCCAACATTTGGAAACATAATAAAATTTAAGTCAACTTACGATAATCACTTAAAAATGGAAAAATCAGAGACAAGGCACTGCTCAAATGTCTGGTGTTTAACCGTTTCCAATTTTTGACCACTAACAAAACAATTTTAAATTGCTAACATTAGTATGTTGCTAAATAAAGATCTTTTTGAACAAATAGCAAAGGAAGCTGCCAAGTCTCCCAGATTGCGTAAGGCTTTTGATCTGCGCGATTCAGAGGACGAGAATACGCAACGGATGCTTAATGTTCTTATGCCTGGAACAAAAACTGCAATACACCGCCATCAGGATACTAGTGAAACAGTCCTATGTATTTATGGTTCTGCCATAGAACGCTTCTATGATGCAGATGGAAATGAAACAGAGGTGGTAAAGATGGTTGCAGGAGGTGACATCCCAGGTGTGGTGGTAGAGGTTGGTCGTTTCCATTCCCTTGAAGCTACACATGAATTAGGCGTTTTGTGTGGAGTGAAGGCCGGAATTTATCAACCTGTAAGCCCCGAAGATGTAATAAATATATAGATGAAAGAAAATACCAATAAAGCCATTGCTGTTAATTCTGTCATCTTATATGCCAAACTGTTTGTGATGACAATTTGTGGGCTTCTTACTACAAGATTCGCATTACAAGTTCTTGGTGTAGATGATTTTGGATTGTTTTCAGTTTTAGGAAGTATTATTTCCTTTATTGCAATTTTCAACACTGTAATGATCGCCACTTCTAACAGATTTATTTCTGTTGCAATTGGCAAAAGAGATCCTCAGTTAATAAACGAACAGTTTAATATGTGTCGTGTTATCCACATTGGAATAGCAGTTATTACACTACTTATTGCAATTCCTTTGGGAGAAGTATATATACATAAATATTTGAATTATTATGGCGATATTCATGTAGCCTTAAGTGTGTTTCATTTTACGGTAATTGGCTCTATCATTTCGTTTATAGGAGTTCCTTATAATGGATTGTTAATTGCAAAGGAAAAGTTTCTTGTTTTTTCAATTACAGAAGTATTGACCCACATATTTAAATTGGCTGTAACGTTTTCTCTTATGTATTGTTTCAAAGAAAAACTTCTTATTTTTGCATTTACTCAAGGCTTTATTACAGCATTGCCTACGTTGATCTATCATATTTATTGCAAAAAAAAATATCCTGAAATTGTTCAATTTAAGATGCCCAAAAATAAGCAAAAATATAAAGAAATCTTTTCTTTTTCTGGTTGGATTGCTTATGGTGCATTTGCTACTATTGGAAAGAGCCAAGGAGCACAGATACTTGTCAACTCTTTCTTTAATACAGCGATGAATACAGCATTAGGTTTGGCTAATACAGTAAATGGACTTCTAAATACATTTTCAAATAGCATTGCTCAGCCTATCATGCCGCAAATAATAAAGAATTATGCAAGCGGTAACTATTCTCGTTGTGATGACCTATTAGTAATGTCAACTAAGTACACGTTCTTGATGACCTTATTTATTTCTACCCCATTTCTAACAGGAGCAGAGTGGATATATTCTTTGTGGCTTGGGGATGTGCCTCCTTACGTGCTTAACTTTACTCAGTTGATTATTGTTGACACTCTAATTACAGCACTTAATTCTGGTATATCAAATTTGATATTTGCTAGTGGCAAGATTAAACTTTACCAAATAACTATCAATACATTTCGTTTGGGATCTATAGTTGCTGCATATATAGTTTTGAAACTTGGAGGCCCTGCAAATTCATTGTTATTAGTTTTTATATTATTTAGTATTATAATTTTCTTTGTAGGGCAGTTTGTGCTCCATAGAACGCTTGATTATGACAATTCTATTCTATGGAAAAAATCATATATGCCATCATTTGCAGTTGTTTGTATATTTATGCCTTTCCTTTTTTTTAATATAACGTATAGTCCTTGTATAAACATAGTTGTTTTACAAATTATTCTAGCAATTACAATTATTGTTGTGGGATTAACAAAAGATGAGCGTAGGAGTGTTATCAAATTAATGAGGTGATGGTAGAAATTTTTAAAAAGTTGTGGTGCTTTTTGTTTTCTTTTATATATAGAAAAAAGAATGTGCTCATTGGAAAATATGTAAGGTATAACAGAAAAACGCAGTTTGAAGGTATGAATACAATTGGTGAAAGATCCTTAATATCAGGCTCAAAGATAGGTTTTGCTACTTATTTGGGGAATGATGTAGAATTATTGAATACAAAAATTGGAAGATATTGTTCCATCGCTCGCGATGTGAGGGTCGTATCAGCAACTCATCCAACATCAGTTTTCGTTTCTACATCACCAGTTTTCTTTTCTACTATTGAACAATGCGGATTTTCATTTGTATCTGAAACAAAATATGAAGAACAAAAATATATAGATGGTTATTTCACAATAATTGGAAATGATGTTTGGATAGGAGAGGGTGCATTAATAATTGGCGGAACAAAAATAGGTAATGGCGTAGTTATTGCTGCACGCGCTGTTGTTACTAAAGATGTTCCAGATTATGCAATTGTAGCTGGAGTTCCTGCACGCATTATTAGATATCGTTTCAATAATGATCAAGTTGATTTTTTGAGAAGATTATCCTGGTGGAATAAGGATTTTAATTGGATTAAGCGACATTCGCATTTATTTAACGACATAGATTCACTAATAAGGAATGTAAACAATGAAAGGTGAAATTGCTATCGTTGTAGTTGGCTACAATCGAAAACAATCAATAGAAAGACTTCTTTTTTCATTGAATCAAGCTGATTACGAAAATGAGAAAATAACTCTTATTATTAGTATTGATAAAAGCAATACTAATATCGTTGAGGAATATGCAGACCAGTTCAATTGGATCCATGGTGAAAAAATTGTGGATTGTCATACTTGTAATCTTGGACTTAAAGCACATATGCTGAGTCTTGGAAAATGGTTTGAGGATTATGATGCGTTAGTTATTCTAGAAGATGATATCGTTGTTTCTTCGCAATTCTTCAATTATGCAAAAGCGTGCGTTTACAAGTATAAAGATAACCCGCAAATTGCAGGTATTAGTTTATATAGTTTTTCTGTTAATTACCAAACAGGATTGCCATTTATACCGATGCATAATGGCCAAGATGTCTATTTCATGAATTGTGCCATGTCGTGGGGTGAGGTCTGGATGAAGGAACAATGGCGTGATTTTTATAAATGGTACCAAAAAAATAACGATTTTTCACCGTCAAGTGAAATACCTTTTTGTTTATTTAAGTGGAGTAAGAATTCTTGGTTGAAATTTCATACAAGATATTGTATCGAAACAAACAAATATTTTGTTTTTCCCTATATTTCTTATAGTACCAATTATGGAGATAATGGTGTTCATCATTCCGGCTATGGCTATGATACAGCACAAGTCGTAATAGAATATGGTAAGAGGCCGCTTGTGTTGCCTAAAATAGAAAATGACAATTGTGTTTTGTACGATGGCTTTTTTGAGAATAAAGCTATACCGAAATGGTTGGGCCTAAATGCGAAAGATGTTCTAATTGATTTAAATGGTAGTCACATATTTTTGACAGGGAAACAATTTCTTCTTAGTTCTAAGGTTTACAATTTTAGAATTCTTAAGACTTTTGGATTAGAGTATAAGCCTATTGAAGCAAACATTTTAACATCCGTAGCTGGTTTTAATTTGTTCTTGTATGATACTACTGTGAAAGAAAACAATAAGTTGACTTTTAACAACAACAAGTATTACTCATATTATTATTGTCTGTCAAGTTTGCCAGTGTTTTTTAGAAGGGTTGGTTTGATTAATATAGTAAGTGAATTTGTTGATTATTTAACTACATCTATAAAAAATAAATTAAGATGAATGGTCTGAACACAAATAGCAATGGATTGCATAGAACTATCATGGTTTTGATCATCTTCTTGTGTGTTACATTATTTGACTGGAATGGTTATGGATATTATGTTTTTTACCTTCCTTTCTTGTATTTGCTATTTAAAGGTGGGCTTAACCAAATTGATAGTAATTTTAAATTGTTATTTCTATTTGGCCTTTCGTATTCAGTAATAGATTTTATAAATACTGGAAGGATAGTCTATGTGTATAATATTCTACCTGTTTTTAATTTCCCTATGGCATATCTGATGGGAAAAATGATTGCTGATAATAAGTCGTTAGATGGACAAGTATCCATTTTATGGATATTTGCAATGTCAATGGCTTTTTTAACTATGCTTTCCACATATGTAAGTTTTTTGAAGGATGGTTTTGCTTTGGTAGGAAGAGATATCAAGCTAATAGGCTACTCTAATGAGGATGGAGAGATACTTTACTCTGCTACAGGCTTATATTCCAAACTCCTTCCATTGACACTATTTGCTTCATTTTTGTTTTTACCAATATATAAAAAGAATAGGTGGTTATTCTTTACTTCTGCATGTGTGGCTTTTTTTTGTTGTTTACGCCTTCAAAGTCGCTCTGCGATTTACGTTACAATGATATCATTGGTAATTCCTTTTTTATTGGGGGAAAAAGATAGTCGTATAAACAAGATATTTGGTGCTGCTTTCATTGGAGGAATCGTTATATATATTCTTGCTAATTTTTCTGACGAACTTATGATTATTGACAGATTTCAGAATAATAGTGTTTTTGAAAACGAAGGTGGAGATAGTAGAATGGATTTAGCGATAAAAACTTTGAATGATTTACTTTCACATCCTTTTGGAGGATTGGCATCAAATAGATTTGCTCACAATCTATGGATAGATAGCGCTCGAGTTGGCGGATGGATTCCAGCTTTTTTCCTCATTGGTGTTACATGGAAGTGGATTAAGACTACATTTAAAATATATAGAAATAAAAAAATGGAGGAGTACTACAGGATATTCATTGTCGTGGTTTCTGTTTGTTTGTTTATGTATTTTAACACAGAACCTATTATGGAGGGTGCTGCTATGCTATTTACTTTTTTTTGCTTGTATTTTGGAATAATTACAAAATCGCTATCTAATTATCAGTCAATATGAATATATTATTCATCGGAGGTATATATTCTGAACATCTAATTCTAAAATTCAGCAAGAATTGTAGAAGAGGTTATCAGTTTGCAGCTCAGGCATTTCAAGAATCGCTTATTAGGGGTTTATTGGATAATGGAGCATCCACATATGTGTTATCATTTCCGAGTGTACCAACTTTCCCGTTCGGCTACCGTAGCCCGTTCATTAAATCGGATGATTTCTTTTTCTCATCTCAAAGCATGGGAAAGACTATTGGACGAATAAACTTGCCGATACTTAAGTGCGAAATCGGATATAAAGCCCAAATTGATCAGTGGTTTCTGGAAACGAAAGGTGAAAAGTATGTTATTATATATTCTTTACAAGCAAAATTTTTAAAGATTGCTGAATATATAAAGTTAGAGTATCCTAAATCTGATATTAGTGTGGTAGTCGCTGATATTCCACAATTTATGGCGTGGAATAAGTATTATGAACTTTTCGGTATAAAAAAAAGAGATATAAATATAATCTATAAGAATCTTGAATACGTAGATAGGTACATTCTCCTAAGTAAGTGTATGGCCAGTAAGTTGCCGATTGGGAAAAAACCTTGGATGGTGCTTGAGGGAATATATAATCCTACTGTAAAAGATACAGATTTAACCATAGCGAAAGACAGTACCAGAGCAATTCTCTATACTGGTAATATTGATAGACGATATGGAATCATGGATTTAGTATATGCATTTATAATGATTCCTAATAAAAAAATCTCTCTGTGGATTTGTGGGTTTGGTGACTCTGAAAGCGAAATCCGTGAATTTGAAAAAAAGGATAGAAGAATTAAGTTCTTCGGTTCTGTTTCAAGAGAAAAAACTTTACAACTCCAGAAGCAGGCATCTTTGCTTATTAACCCAAGACACTCAACTGAGGAATTCACAATGTATTCGTTCCCATCAAAAACAATGGAGTATTTGGCATCAGGAACACCAACATTAATGTGTAAGCTCCAATGTATTCCCTCAGAATATGAAGAGCATTTGTTCTTTATTAAAGATGAAACTTTAGAGGGGTATAAGGAGGCAATACTTGATGTGCTACATAGACCCGATTCAGAATTGGAAACCTTTGGAGATAATGCAAAACGTTTTATTCTGGAATCAAAGAATCCTCGCATCCAAGTTCATAAGATTATTAACCTTATGAAAAGTAAGTAGTGATACAATTAGTTATGATACGAAAACTATATAGAAAGGCATATAAATATGTTGTTGGGAAACTGGATCCTGTAAGGTATGCTAAGAAAATTGGAGTAAATTTTATGGGGGAAGTGAAAATATATGGTTCAGTAAGTTATAGTACAGAGCCTTGGTTAATTACCGTTGGAAAGGACTGTCATATTACAGATGGTGTAAAGTTTGAAACGCATGATGGCGGAACTCT
Source organism: uncultured Bacteroidales bacterium (assembly GCA_934717185.1). Taxonomy (GTDB): domain Bacteria; phylum Bacteroidota; class Bacteroidia; order Bacteroidales; family UBA932; genus Egerieousia. The sequence goes on from CAKUYQ010000004.1 coordinate 8,872, forward strand.
CCTGTTCCGAAAGAATATTCCGGATCTTGAAATCACGAAACCCATCACCATTGGCGATGAGTGTTACATTGGTAACAATGTAATTTTTCTTCCTGGAGTGACAGTTGGCAATCATTGTATCATTGGTGCTGGAGCTATTGTTTCGCGTGATATTCCTGACAACTCCGTTGCTGTAGGTGTACCAGCTAGAGTTATCAAAACAACTGATGATTATCTTGAGAAAATTAAAAGAGAGTCGCTTCATTTAGGACATCTAAAAGGTCAAGAAAAAGATAAAGCACTTATGAAATATTACAATTATCAAGGAGTCTCAAAAGGGATTTATTTTTAATGAAAGAATTATATATTGTAGATAGCAGTTATAACCAAACGTCTGCAGGAACTAATCGTCTATTAGCATTTGGCTTAGCATTACAGAAAATGGGAGTGAGGGTTACTTACTTCTATCTGTTCCCTAATAAGAAAAAAGAAAAGTGTGGCAGGTATACAGATAGATTGAGCTATGTTTATCTATGGGAAGATTCACCTACATCAAACAAGTATCTAAATACAATCCGTTCTATACGTAAATTTATGAAGATAATGAAGCCGGAAATACCTGTCTATGTGTATTCTCTTCTTAATTGTATCCATTTCTTACGCAAGAAGAAGAGTGTCTGTTTGTACCATGAATACACGGAAAACCCTCAGGTGATAGGCAAGTTAGGTGGATTTGTAGGAAGTTATCTATACAATAAATATAAGCAGACAATTCCTAAACTTGACGGTTTGTTCTTGATTACACCTGCTTTGTGCGACATGTATATAAAGGACTTTGGAGCAAAACCAGAAAAGACAATCTTGTTAAATATGATTGTTGACCGTAAGCGTTTTGAAACTCTGCCTGATATTGAACCAACCAACAAGATAGCCTATTGTGGTATCCTATCGGAATTTAAGGATGGAATCTCTATTTTGATAAAGGCCTTTGCAAAGGTGGTAGTTAAGTACCCAGATTATAAATTGCAACTAATCGGGCCTTTTCAAAATATAGATACTGAATTGATAATTAGATCATTGGTGTATAATCTTGAAATTGTTGATAAAGTTGAGTTTTTAGGCTCAGTATCACCAGATGAGATTCCAAATCTATTGAAATCTTCCAAGATTCTTACTCTTGCTCGTCCTGATAATATTCAGGCAAAGTATGGGTTTGCAACGAAGATAGGAGAGTATCTAATGACGAATCGCCCAGTTGTACTTACTCGTGTTGGAGCTGTAGAAAATTATCTAAAAGATGGCGAAAACTGTATTCTTGCAAATCCAGATGATGTGGAGAATTTCTCAGAGAAACTTCTTTGGACTATTAGTCACTATGAGGAGGCTGCTAAAATAGGTAGGCAAGGTATGGCTACTGTGCTTCAGTTTTTTGATTCTGAAAAAGAGGCAGAAAAGATATATAAAACAATATTTCATGAGTAATAAAGACTTTTTAGAAGAGCAACTGAAAGACTCCACCGTTGTCTTTAGATTCTTGTACAAGCATGGTGTTATTCACGATATTCAAAAATATGGACATATTTCGGCTTGTGGCTTTATTGGATTGCTATTTAAGGACTGCTTCAATAGACTTTTGTTTACATATTCTGTGAAAAGTTATTTGCTTGAACCAGTAAACAAGAATCGTATTCGCCCATGGATATGGAAACGCATTGGATGTGATTTGGGTAAAGGTGTGCAGATAGGGCATAACGTAGTACCTGACTTTGGTAATCCTGAGAGAATTCATTTGGGAGACAATGTGGTACTTAGTAATGGCGTGTCTATTTTGTGTCATAAAAGGGATGTTACAAATTACACAATAGGTGGAAATGCCAAACACCTTCCTTTTAAGTACGAAGATGTAATAATTGAAAGCGGATGCCAAATTGGGCTGAATTGCACCATTCTTCCTGGAGTGACTATAGGTGAAGGCTCTATTATTGGCAGTTGTTCTTTAGTTACGAAAGACATTCCTGCGTGGAGCATTGCAGTAGGATCACCAGCAAAGGTGATAAAAATTATTTCTGGTGATAATGTGTTGATACATGATAATATAAACGGGGGGGTAAATAATAATTTGGTCTTCCCATTAGTTTGGGAGGCAGCATGATGAATATTCTAAAATTTTACTCCGACCTATATTCAATATGTCGCTCCAATATTAAGGCATTTCTGATTAACATCGTTAACTGTGGAGGTTATTCCTGCCATCCTTTTGTAAGAATGCATTCGCATGTAAAAATTGTTGTTGATTCAAACAGCAAAGTTTGTATCTGTAAAGGAACTTTGATTGAACCATATAGTAAAATCAGCGCTACCAATGGTGGGCAACTTACTTTGGGTTCTATGGTTGGTGTTAATCGAAACAGTATGATTATTTGTCATGACAGAGTGATCATTGGTGACAACACCATTATGGGACCAGGAGTTTGCATATATGATCATGACCATCTGTTTGATTCTGCTGAAGGTGTAAGGAGGAATGAGTATATATCTTCTCCGGTGACGATTGGCAGGAATTGTTGGATTGGCGCGGGTGTCATTATCCTTCGTGGTACTTCCATAGGTGACAATTGTCTTATAGGTGCAGGTTGTGTTGTAAAAGGGGAATATCCTAAAGGCTCTATTATAATTCAAAGAAGAGAGGAGGTAATTAAATGTAAATAATGTCTTCTCACAATAATGAGATAATTCAACATTGGAAACTATGTATAAACGTTTTATTAAGCGATTATTGGATATCATGCTATCTGCTTTTGCAATGGTTGTCTTATCACCAATATATATAGTAATCACTATATATGTTGCGTGTACTATGGGTGTGCCTGTGTTGTTTGGGCAGATGCGTATTGGAAAGGATGAGAAACCTTTTAAACTTTACAAGTTTCGCTCAATGACCAACAAAAAGGACGAGAATGGTAACTTGTTGCCAGAAAGCGAGCGACTGACCAGAGCGGGCATACTGCTTAGAAACTCATCTTTGGATGAGTTACCTGAATTATGGTCTATTCTTGTGGGTAAGATGTCATTCGTGGGGCCTCGTCCTATGCCTACCTATTATGGCCCTTATTTTTTCCCAGAGGAGAGAAAACGTCACACTGTGAGGGGTGGACTAATTCCTCCTGACTCTTTGAGTGGTAAGGCTGTTACTACCTACGAGGAGCAATTTGAGTATGAATGCTACTATGCTGATTATGTCTCGCTGTGGTTGGATATTAAAGTGATATTCACAACGTTTAAGATTCTATTTAAGAGAATGGAGGAGGATTACGGCACTTGTGAGCGTCCACATCTGAACGTATATCGTAAAGATATGAAGAAGATTGACGCTTAGTGGGTAGTAGTTTAAATGATTTTATGGGATTAAAATATCCATATAAATATATATGATTGAAACAATAAGAAAACTGATTAAGAAGAATGGGACCCCTTTTTATCTGTTTGATGAAGATGGGTTTGTGAAAAACTACCGTAAATTGGAGGATACCTTTAGAAAGATCTATCCAAATTACCAAATCTCGTATTCATACAAAACCAACTACACTCCTTTTGTATGCCAATTAGTGAAGAATCTGGGCGGTTACGCAGAAGTGGTGTCAGATATGGAATATACGCTTGCTAAGAAATTGGGGTATGCCAACAATCAGATTGTATATAATGGTCCTTCAAAGGGAGAAAATATATTTGAACATATTGAAAGCCATGGTATACTTAATCTCGATTCTTTGGATGAGACTAAGCGTGTGGTGGCTTACTGCAAAGTACATTCTGACAAGCAATATACCTGTGGTATGCGCATCAATATGGATTTAGGAGCTGCCAATTTTATTAGCCGTTTCGGGTTGGAACCTAACAGCGAGGATATGTTGGCAGTTATTAAGCTTATAAGAGATACGCCAAATTTGGAACTCATAGGCTTGCATTGTCACATTAGCCGATGCCGTAGTGTGGATGCTTGGGCAGAGCGTGCGAAAATTATGTTGAATATGGCAGATAATTATATCAATGGTGTGCCTCGGTATATTAGTTTGGGTAGTGGTATGTTTGCCGATATGGCAGAATACCTGAGAAATCAGTTTGGTGGTGACAGCGTGCCTACTTACGAAGATTATTGCAAGGCAACTATAGCTCCATTTGCAGAACATTATAAGGATGTGGATAATAAACCAATTCTTTTCACAGAACCGGGGACAACGGTCGTAGCCCGATATTTGAGTTTTGTTAGTAAAGTGTTGAGTATAAAACATATTCGTGGTAGGTGGATTGCTAATATGGATGGTGACTATCACAATTTGGGCGAGATTTGCACAATGAAGAAGTTGCCTACACATGTTATAGCTGGAGGTAATGAACAAAAACGCTATGACAATATTGATATTACGGGGTTCACCTGCTTGGAGCAGGATGTGATGGTTCCTGCTTGGAATGGAAAACTTGCAGAGGGTGATGTAATAGTATTTGATAATTGTGGCGGTTATTCTATTGTTTCAAAGCCGCAGTTTATTAAACCGCAGAGTGCAATGTTCGCAAAGCGTATAAACGGTAATATTCAGCTGATAATGAGAGCAGAGACATTTGATGATGTGTTCAATAAATTTAGTTTTAATTTCTAAAAGCATAATTCAATGAGAGACATAACTGTATTAAGTTCAGCGTGTGGTGCGTTTTTTATGCCTGGGTTCTTTCGCTGTCTAAAAGAGAACCATGAACGTAATATTAGGATTGTGGGCTGTGACTTGAGCGATGATGTTCTGACAAATAGCTTGTTTGTTGATAAATACTATCAGGTGCCAAGATATACAGATAGCCATTATGTAGATGTTTTATTGAAGATATGTAAAAAAGAAAAGATAGATGTGTTCTTTCCCCACATTTCCATGGAATTGCCATATATTATAGATCGTATGGAGGATTTCGAAAAACTGGGTGTGAAGGTTGCTATTTCGGATAAGGATACATTAGCAACGGCCAACTGTAAGTACCACCTGTATGAATTTATGAAGAAGAAAGGACTGACTGTGCCTCAGTATTTCCTAGTAGATTCATCTGATACTTTACGTAGGAGAATAGGTGAATTAGGTTTTCCTAAACGTCCTGTTTGTGTAAAGATGACAGAAAATAGTGGTAGCCGTGGTGTACGTATAGTTCGTGCTGATATTTCAAAAAGTGAAATGTTTATGCATTACAAGCCATCTTCAATGAATGTGACTTTGGACGAAATGTGTGAGATCTTGGATGGATGTAAACCAATGCCTACTATTATGGCTATGGATTTTTTACCGGGGATGGAATACACTGTGGATTTGTTGGCAGATTGTGGTAAGACTTTGTATATTGCAGGTAGAAGAAATACTACAAGTTCAATGAGTATAGCTCAAACTTCAATTGTTGAGGAGAACGATAGCGCTTATAAACTGTGTGAGGATATTGTTCGTGAACTGAAATTAGATGGAAATATTGGGTTTGATTTTATGCTTGATGAAAATGGCACCCCTTGGCTCACTGACTTAAATCCTCGTGTAACAGCTACCATTATTATATATGCTGGAGCGGGCATGAATTTTCCATACCTGCGTGTTAAACAATTATTAGGGGAAAAACTACCGAAGGTTGAACTGAGGTATGGTACTCAACTTGTGAGAAAGTACATGGATGTATTATACAACGAATCGGGTAAAATAGAACTATAAACATTATGGCAAAAATTCTTTTGCTTTCACCTAAAGATAACAATTTCTATAACTTTAGAAGTGAACTGATTCTTAAACTCAAAGGGTTAGGTAATGATGTGGTGCTTGTGTGCCCTTACGGTAAGAAGATTGAATTTTTTAAGGAGAAAGGTTGTAGATTCATTGATTTAGATTTACAGAGAAGGGGAACAAGTATAACGGCAGACCTAAAGTTGACCTATCAGTACTATAAGATTATCAAGCATGAGAAGCCGGATATTGTTTTGACATACACGACCAAGAGTTCTACGTATGGAGGCATTGCTTGCCGTATTGCTGGTGTTCCTTATATCGTGAATAATGCTGGAATGTATAGGGAAGAGGACTTTGGTAAGTTTATCTGGTTTGTGCTGAAAACACTTTATAAATTAAGCTATGCTCATGCAGATTGCTTAATGTATCAAAATCGCTATGAACGTGATACACTGAATAAAATAATCAAAAATAAGGCTCGCTACAAGGATATCCCTGGCTCCGGAGTCAACCTTAGTGATTTCACATTTAAGGAGTATCCGAAGAATGAAGAAACGATAGTCATCAACTATGTGGCTCGTATTGTTAAGATAAAGGGTATTGATGAACTACTTGAATGCGCTCATATTATTCACGAAAAATATAAGAATGTAAAATTTGTGCTCTACGGGGATTACGATGATGACATATACCGTGAAAAAGTGAAGAATGCAGAGGAAGCTGGAGAAGTGTTATATGGGGGTGTGCAGATGAATATGAAACCATATATCAAGGTTTGTCATGCTGTTATTCACCCAAGCTATTACGAAGGTATGACAAATGTTGTGCTTGAGCATAGTGCAAGCGGAAGGCCTTGTTTAGGTTCAAATATTCCTGGCGTAGCCGACGGTATTGATGAGGGCAAAACGGGCTTTCTTTTCAATGTACAGGATGTGCCTTCTATGGTAGAGGCTGTAGAAAAATTTCTTGCTCTTAGCCATGAAGAGAAGGTTGCTATGGGTAAAGCTGCACGCAAGAAGATGGAGCGTGAGTTTGACAGAAACATCGTGACAAATGCATATTTGGAAGAGATTGATAGAATTTTGAAAAATAAATGTGCTAAATAATAAAGAGCAGAACATATGCATGTAAATGATTCGCATGATTTGTCGGGAACTTTAATATTCTAATTGTGATTCCGGTTGGTTTGTAATTAATCTTTTGGTATGAGATATTTATTGGTTGTGGCGCATCCCGACGATGAGGTCCTTGGGGCGGGTGCGTCTATGTGGAAATGGTCGCATAACGGGGATGTGGTTGATGTGGCGATTATGTGTACTGAGGCTAAGGCGAGGGCTTTCAGGCCTTCTGATGCGGAGTTGGAGGGGGATACGGATGCTGCGACGAATTTTGTTGGTGTTAACAGGAAGTTTGAGGCGTCGTTCCCTAATATTGAGATGAATACTGTGCCTCATCTGCAGTTGGTTCAGTTTATTGAGGGGGCGATTAGGGAGAGTGAGCCGGATGTGGTGATTACGCATCATCCGGCTGATACGAATAATGATCATTTGCAGACGAGTATGGCTTGTGGTGAGGCTGTGAGGTTGTTTCAGAGGCGTAGTGATGTGAAGCGGATTAGGGAGTTCTGGTATATGGAGGTTCCGTCTTGTACTGAGTGGAAGGTGAATAGTGCGATGCAGGGGTTTGTGCCTAATTGTTTTGTTGAGGTTGGAAAGGAGGGGGTTGAGGCTAAGGTTAGGGCTTTGGGGATGTACAGGGGTGTGATGAGGCCGTATCCGCATCCTCGGTCTGCTGAGTATATTTTTGGGTTGGCTGCTATGCGTGGGAGCCAGTGGGGGGTGAATTATGCCGAGGGGTTTGAGTGTGTGCTGAGGTGTTATTAGAACTACTTTATTAGGTTAATGTTAAAAGGGGAAGTTCTGTGTTGTGTAGCTCCCCCTTTTTAGCTCTTTTAATTATAATGTAAATTATCCTGCAATTTAACAAGCATCATTTTGTCCCTGTTTGTTAGAATCTGCCGTTTCAAGTCTCTGCATTATAATAGCGAGTGTGATGGCTGTTGCAATAATCACTAAATTATGAATAAGCAGGACAATCATAGAATCTTTGATTAATTGAACATCAAATCCGGAGTTAAAGGCTTTTACACTTATTATTACAGAGATTAAAAAAGAGACAACGGTAAGTAATATCTCAAAAATCACCAGCCTAAAACGGAATTTGCTGATGTAGGAGTTTTTAGGGAATTTTCTTACAAGATAAGGTCCCCAAATATTTCCAAACGGTATTATTATTCCTATTAATGTTAATAGTGATATTTTTTTTGAAGCAATCATAACTATACACTTTTTTATAAACATACTATTGCTGCTGCAGCCGCCATGGAAATGGTACAACCACCGCCTAAGTCTACAATATCACATAAAAAATCGCATTGACTGTCTCCGTTGCAATTTTTTTTCGCTTCTGAATAGACTCTGGTCGTGCATTCCCACCAACTTTCCTTATCAGCTCTTTTTCTTTTTGTTTTATGATCTGCTACACTTTCTTTTAATGGAACATCTAATATTTTCTGAGCAGTTTTTGTTCCATCATGCGAAACTTCTATTGTAGCAAGATAAGCACCGGCACCTGTGGTCACTGTTACATCATAATCTTTATTACTAGTCTTATTCCACATCTCTACAATTGCTCTATAGGCATCTTCTTTAGGAACAATAAAAGCATTAAGTCTTCCTATTATTGTTTTGTTTTTCACAATGGGTATATTAAATGCTGTTACGCCTTTTGATTTAAAAATCTCTGTCTTTGATTTTTTAAGATCCAAGTCCATAACAGTAAGCCCATGATTCGTTAGTGTAAGAATACCATATTCACTGTTCAAAAATTCATTGATTAACTGAGAATTTGGCTCTTTCTTAGCATCGTTTAAGGCATTGTTTGAGCAGCTACACAGAAAGGCACAAAGTGCCAATTTTAGACTGAGTACAAATAATAATTTTCCATTCATGATAAATAAAATTTAGTTAGTTAATACACTGTTTATATAAGCTTGTGTCATTTCTCGTGAATATTTCGAAGGGGGAAATACGTTTTTAATTATGTTCGGTTCTTCAATAGTAAATAAAAATACTCTATTAGACTCCTCTATAGGCAACCCTAATTTTGAAGAGATGAAATAAACATTATTCGAAGGTATATCTATAAAGTCTAAAAAGAGATCTATTTCATCTGCATACTTAGCTGGAATGATATATGCTAAGTTTCTATCGTTAATTACCGATTTTATGTGACCATTGATGGTATTTACGCAAGACCAACAATATAAAGGAGACACATATACAAAAAAAGTATTATTATTAAAGTCTGCGGGTTTATAGCTATATAATTTTTTTTTAAAAGATATGTTTTCAGGCACTTTGTACCCTTGGTTAGTGAAAATAGATTCAACTATATACATCATATCATAGTACATATTTAGAGCTGAATCTTTTTTTGCATAGTCAATGCTGTATTTTGTAGAAAGTGTGTCTAACTTGCATTCATAAGCGAAAATGATGCAAGTAATAATAATTATTATTGCAAACCCACTCAGTAGAAATAATAGCCGAATTTTATTTTTGCAAAAATTCATAGAAACAGTAAATTTAAAATGCTCCCTCCTAAGGTAATTTAATGACTACGTCAGCTAAAAAGAATCCAGCATCTTTTGGGCTTCTTTGATGCCTTATAAAAAGCAAAAAGCTGAAAATAAGAATGCTTCAACTCTCTTTTCGTACAAATATGTAAATAATAATAATTATACACGTTATCAGTTGATTATCAATTTATTATCAAGCTGTTATCTTTATTTAATATCCATCTGTTTGTAACATGGTTCTCGTTTAAGGCAAAGTTAGTCGATTAAACATAGCCGTGGACGACAATGCTCCGGAATACGTGAATTATGCCGAGGGGGTTGAGTGTGTGATGAGGTGTTATTAGAAAATGGAGGTTTTGTCGGGAAGAAAAAAAGAATCATTAAAAGGTAATAATCTGATATTTAATCAATTATTATAAACGCTTTTTGAGATTCTTTTTTTGCTCTTTTATTTTATGCCATCTTTTATGAAGTAGCGCCTGTTGGTTTTTGCTCCTTCAATTTTGAATTCTGCGTTAACCGTAGTGTCATTTCCGAATTTAGTTGTAGCTCTCACTTCAACTAAATTGCGGAAGAACCACTATTTTTAGGGATTTCCAAGGCAGCCTTCTCTCGATTCTTTAACTCGTTTTCATTTCTTTTTCTTCAAGGCTGGCACTCCGATGTGAATCGTGGTGCCTTTTTATATGTATTCCGCTATTCTAATTAACAAGTAAGGCAAGTATCGTAATGCCTCGCGCATTATGATTCTTGCCTTGCTATATTTAGATTATCACAAGCTGATTGTGAATGTTTTATGGGCCAATTACTTTAATCCTTAAGACAGCCAAGAGGAATTACCTTAACACCATCTTCGCGAGTATAGGCAATTTCACCACCAGTCAATACAATGAGGAGGTCTGGTTCTCGAAGAGGCATTTGTTTCGCTGTTTTATTTTTCTCACGAATTAATTTTTGCATCTCAAGCAAATGCGTTGCACCTTCATCGATGTCTCTACTGCCAAGTTTACACTCAATTAGAGCATATCGCTGATCATCAAGATGTAGAACTATATCTGCTTCAAGTCCATACCTGTCATGGTAATAAGAGACTTTACCTCCCATAGATTGAGAATAGACCTTTAAGTCGCGAATACACATACACTCAAATACGAATCCAAATGTCTTTAAGTCCAATTCAAGAGTTTTAGGAGATGCACCCATAGCTGCGACGGCAATAGACGGATCTATAAAGCATCTTTTTTTACTTGATCTTATTGCAGATGCAGAACGAATAGCCGGACACCAGGCTTCAATATCTTCTATTACGAATAAACGCTTTAATGCATCAACATACTCATCAAAAGTGGATTGCGCTGTTGTTTCCATTTCCGCTTTTACATCTTCTAACATCGCAGATTTCTTTGCCAAAGTGCACAGATTTCGAGCATAAGAACGTAATATCAGTCTAGCTAACTCTGGGTTACGTTGTACATCGTCTATACTAGAGATGTCCTCATTACAAACCTTGTTTAAATAGTCTTTTGCTATAAGTAGTTTGGCTTTATCACTTGTTACACTTAAGGAATCAGGCCAGCCACCTCTACAAGCCACCATAATCAGTTCTTCTATAGAAAGTTTGGATGTAACACCGTCAACATCTAAATCTTTATTATCAAACAACTCAAGAAAAGATATCTCACCTGAAGATTCTGTTGACTCATACAGACTCATTGGATACATAGTCATTGTGGAAATTCTACCAGTTCCTGTATGCATCCTTCTTTCCTCCTCTGGAGTGTCCTTTTCGTTCTTTTTCTTTATAACGGTAGAACCGGTAAGAATAAACTGACCTTTAAGTTTCCTTTGGTCAACTGTTGTTCTTACAGCATCCCAAAGTATTGGCGCATCTTGCCATTCATCAATAAGTCTGGGTGCTTCACCTTTCAAAAGTATAGACGGTTTTGTCCTGATTGTAGCTAAATAGCCTGCTCGCTTATCTGGATCCTGCAACTTAACCACACTCTTTGCTTGTCTTTCTGCTGTTGTAGTCTTTCCACACCATTTTGGTCCATTGATTTGCACTGCACCAAAAGCCTCTAATCTCAAGGATAGTTCCTCGTCTGCTATTCTTCTTAAATAATCCATATCAGAACTTGAATTTAATTTGTGCAAGAATAGCAATTCTTTTTTTATTTCGCAATGCATCCTGTGTTTTTGTGGCGTTTTGAACTTTGAATTTGTGGTGTATTGAACTTTGTTTTTGTTGCAAAAGCAGCAATGGGAGCCGTTGTCGGTCTCATGTAATATGCAACATGCAAATGATGACTGTTTGAAACAAATTGGCACTAATGATGATATTGCAAAACTCATTTATAATGGTATTGTTGAATACGCATATAATGATAGCGAAATCAATCTTACACAATTAAATAATTTGCAACTTAGAGCATTACAAAGCAAGTTAAAATACAATCATAATGCTCCTTTGGCAAATCAGCTTGCATATGGTTTTCATGGAGAGGTCTTATTGCATCTTATACTTGAACATTATAAGCGATAAAAGTTTGCGTTTGTCTTTGGTATATCAAAAAAACATCTATTTTTGCGTATAGAATGTCACCCTTAGGTGGAAAATACTAAGGCTCGCCACCCCTAAAAAGGTGGCTTATTTTTTATCTGTATTTTTATGGAACAGAAGCAACGGGTTATCGTCTATATAGACGGATTTAATTCCTATTTCGGTTTGAAAAGCAACGCCAAATGGAAAAAATACTATTGGTTGGACATCGTGAAACTATTTGAAATGTTTATACGCCCCAACCAAGAACTTGTTGCCGTAAAGTACTTTTCTGCGAAACCAGATGATATAGACCAAAGTCTGCGGCAAAATGCTTTTTTTCAAGCCAATCGTGAAAATCCCAAGTTTAAATTGATTTTGGGCAAATACTTGAAAAAATCCATTACTTGTTTCTGCTGTGGAAATATTATCCATACCCACGAAGAAAAGGAAACTGATGTGCGTATTGCGACCCAAATAGTCGCAGATGCGTATCAGAAGAATTGCGACATAGCCATAGTAGTGTCTGCTGACAGTGATATGATACCTGCGATAGAGCTTGCTACAGAAGCGAAGCAGAAAGTCTTCGTTTATTTCCCGCCACACCAGTATTCAAGTAACCTTGCCACTATGGGCATGGGTAAGGCTTTACAGATGAAGCAATATGAAAGTCGTTTTAAACAATGTGTTTTGCCGGATGTGGTACATCTTGAAAATGCAGACTACGATTTGCATATACCGGAAAGGTGGAAGGAATTTCAAAAGCTGTAATTGTACCAATATTGTCAATAAACACAACTAATTTATTCGATCTTGAATCTTTAAGGCTGTATCCGCATCCTCGGTCTGCTGAGTATATTTTGGGGTTGGCTGCTATGCGTGGGAGCCAGTGGGGTGTGAATTATGCCGAGGGGTTTGAGTGTGTGTTGAGGTGTTATTAGAAAATGGCGGTTTTGTCGGGAAGGGAAGAAAAATTTTTAAAAATATTTTAAAATTTGTTGAACCTTTTCTTCTCTCCCATGTTTTACATACGAAATAGTTTTTTAAGTTAGGTTAAGTCGGGAAGACCCGGGGTGATGTGGCTAATGCACCTCGGGTTTTCTTTTGTGGTTTTAACAAGCCGCAGGCGCGAACGGAAGTGAGCTAAAGGCGTTGCGATAGCAACTGCACTAAGGCGAAGTCCTCTGAGCCTGTTAGGTTAAGTCGGGAAGAACCCGGGGTGATGAGTCTGATTCACCTCGGGTTTTCTTTTGTGGTTTTTCTTATCATTTTATAGTTCTCATTTTATGAGAATCTGATTTTTTTGTTTAGTTTTGTCGGGAATAATTAAGATATTATGAACAATCCTTTTGTAACTAATGGTTATGCCGGCCCTGAATATTTCTGTGACCGTGTACATGAGACATCTGTTGTTAGAGAGCTCCTTTTGAATGAGAACAATATGGCTCTTATCTCACCTCGACGCTTGGGAAAAACAGATTTGATATGGCATGTGTTTAATGGAGAAGATATTCGCGAGAACTATTACTGCTTTGTAGTTGACATATACGCGACAAAGAATTTAAGTGATTTTGTGAATATGTTGGGTAAAGCAGTAATTGATGAATTGCGCCCAAAGGGAAGGGCTGCATGGGAAAAGTTCATTAACGTTGTTTCATCTTTGCGTTCCGAGCTCTCTTTTGATATGTATGGAATGCCGTTATGGAGTGTTGGCATAGGTACAATTAGTAATCCTGTGGTAACATTGGATGAGATTTTTACTTATCTTAATCAGGCAGATAAGCCATGTTTGGTTGCCATTGATGAGTTTCAGCAGATAATCCGTTATGGAGATGATACTATAGAGGCTACTATCAGGACGTATGTTCAACGTTGTACTAATGCACATTTTATATTCTCGGGTTCTCAGCGTCATATGATGAATGAAATGTTTACGTCTCCGTCTCGTCCTTTTTATCAGGCAGTAACCATAATGAATCTTCAACCGTTGGATTTGGAGGTGTATACAGATTTCTGTGTAGATAAATTTGAACAAGGCGGAAAATGTTTGAGACGCGAAGTGGTGGCGTTGCTATATAATCGTTTTAAGGCTGTAACAAGCTATATGCATCGGATCTTGAATGTGTTGTATTCTAAGACAGAGAAGGGCGCTACTTGTGATGTTTCTATGGTGGATGAAGCGATTGATTTTATATTGCGTATATCATCAGATACATACGAGTCTCTTTACTACCAGATGCCCGAAAAGCAGAAGATGCTGTTTTTGGCGATTGCTCGGGATGGGGAGGCTGTGTCTGTTACAAGCGGTAAGTTTATCAATAAACATAGGCTTAATTCTGCTAGCAGTGTAAATTCTGCATTAAAGGGGCTTCTTGAGAAGGATTTCATTACTATGGATAGAAATGTGTATAGTGTATATGATCAGTTCTTTGCTCTTTGGCTTAAGTTCAAGGGGCTGATTTAGCGGCTACACTTGTGTTTCAGTGAAGAATTATGTAGTTTTGTCGGGAAGGGTATTATTTTAAAATTAATTTTTATGGTGGTTTTTGACAGGGGATTTTTGGATGGTTTATTAGCTAAGGCGGGGGAGGGTGAGAGACTGAGGACGAATTATGATTTGAGGACATCGGCTGAGGATGGCAGCCAGCGGATGTTGAATGCTTTGTTGCCGGGTACGGTGGTGCCGGTGCACAGGCATCCTGTTAGTAGTGAGAATGTTCTGCTTCTTTGTGGGAGGTTGGATGAGGTGATTTTTGATGATAATGGTGTGGAGATAAAGCGGGTAAGTTTGGACCCTTCTGCGGGGCGGTTTGGTTGTGTGATTCCGGCCGGGGTGTGGCATACGGTAGAGGTGTTTGAGCCGTCTGTGATTTATGAGGGGAAGGATGGAAGGTATGGTGAGGATGGAAGTGAGAGTAGGAGGGGGTGAGTTTTGTTATCTTTTGGATAGTTTTATTACTTTTGCAGGACATGGCAAAGCATTTGTACATAATAGCAGGGTGTAATGGAGCTGGTAAAACGACGGCTTCTATTACTTTACTTCCAAAATCGTTACAAGTGAAAGAATTTGTTAATGCCGATGAAATTGCAAAAGGTTTATCTCCATTTAATCCGGAGGGCGTAGCGTTTGAGGCTGGCAGATTGATGTTAAAACGTATTGACGAGTTGCTTGATAATGGAGAGGACTTTTCAATAGAGACTACGTTAGCAACAAGATCTTATGTAAACTTGGTTAGAAAAGCTCAAGCAAGGGATTATTTAGTACATATTCTTTTTTTCTGGTTGGATAATGTAGGGCTGGCAAAAAAACGTGTAGCAAGTCGAGTGGCTATGGGAGGCCATAATATTTCGCCTGATGTGATTGAACGTAGGTATTTTAGCGGGTTGAGGAATTTTTTTGAACTGTTTATAAACGAAGTAGATATTTGGGCTGTGTATGATAATAGCAATAATGTAGGGGATGTTATTGCTATTGGAGGTAAATGGTCTCAATTAATTGTTTTGAACAAGTCAAAGTTTGATAAAATGAAAAATTATGAGCGAGAAAGAGATTAAGGATTTTCTTGACAAGGTTGACATTGGTATACGGGAAGCACAGCATAATATGCTTGTGGAGAAAGCATTACGCAACGAATCTGTATTTATTAGTGATGGTAATGGTGGTGTGTTGTGTGTTTCTGCCAAACAGTTGTTAGCTGATGAGAAAACGAGAAGTAATGACTGAGATGTGCTAATTAGGCTGTGTAAAGCGGATTATGCAAAGGTCGAGCGTGTTGAATTGAATAAATACAAATAGAGATAAATTCTTAATCTGATTATAATTTTATGGAAAAAAAAACTGTTTTGGTTACGGGTGGTGCGGGCTTTATTGGAACGCACACTTCCGTTGAGCTTATTGAGGCCGGCTACAATGTTGTTGTGGTTGATGACCTGTCTAACTCGGATATGAGCGGTATTGAGGGTGTAAGGAAGATTACCGGGGTAGATGTTCCGTTGGTGGTTGTGGATTGTTGTGACGAGGGAACCCTTGGAAAAGAGGTTTTTGAGCATTACAAGTTTGATGCTGTGATTCATTTTGCAGGATTTAAGGCCGTTGGCGAGTCTGTGGCAGATCCTATGAAGTATTACAGAAACAATCTGCTCTCATTTATGAGTGTTCTTAGTCTTATGCGCGGATACGGGTGTCGCAACATAGTCTTTTCGTCATCTGCAACGGTTTACGGAGATGCAGACACTCTTCCTGTAACAGAGAAGACAGAGCGCAAGCCGGCAATGTGTTCGTACGGCAACACAAAACAGATCTGCGAGGATATTCTGCGCGATTCTGCAGCAGCCTATAACAGTTTGAACGGCATAGCTTTAAGATATTTCAATCCTATTGGCGCTCATCCGTCTGCACTTATTGGCGAGCTTCCAAGAGGTGTTCCTCAGAATTTAGTACCGTATATCACTCAGACTGCGGCCGGCATTAGAGAGTGCCTCACTGTTTATGGCAGTGACTATAATACGCCCGATGGCACATGTCTGAGAGATTACATAGATATAGTGGATCTGGCCAAAGCTCATGTGGCAGCAATAGGCAGAATGGTTGAAGGCAGGAGCAAGAGCAGCTACGAGATTTTTAATGTAGGTACTGGGAGGCCGGTCTCTGTGCTCGAATTGGTGAAGACCTTTGAAAAGGTTAATAATCTTAAACTTAACTACAAGATTGGTGAAAGGCGGGCAGGTGATGTTCCTGCTGTTTGGGCAGATACCACTTTGGCAAACAACGAGTTAGGCTGGAGGGCTGAGAGGAGCTTGGATGATACGTTAAAATGCGCCTGGGAGTGGGAGAAGCATCTGAGGGGCATAGAATAGATTTATAATTTGCTTCCCGACAAATAAAAAAAAGAGGAGATGATTAATTTTGGTCACCTCCTCTTTTCTTTCTCTGATAATCGTTGAAAAGTTGAATAAAAAGAGGAATTTCAAGGCTTGCGAAACTTTCAATACCGGAGCGTACTTTGGCTACGTGAGGATTTGAAAGTTGAGCGTAACGCAGAAATTACCTTTTTATACAGCTTTTATTATTACTCTTTGAACAACCTGTAAGTCAACTTAAACGACAACTGCGGATAAAAACGGCATTTGCTCAAAGTCTTGTTGAATCCGTCGAGATCTGAGCTGTTTAATGTACCATCAATATTTGGAGAATCTACCTCCGGCTTGCCAATATACATTGCGCCAAGTTCAAATCTGAAACCTACCCTGTGTTTAGGAACTGCGCGTCCAACACCAAGTCCAAAATATGGACGTATTGAGTTTACCTTAAGGTATGCATTAACACTACCATCTGCATTTGGAGCAATTGAAGCATCTGCAACATCAACACGTATATCCGTTATATATTGGTTAACGTATGCATCTACTTGAGCATCGGGAACTCCCGCTTGTCTGAGTTCCTGTTTGATTTCTGTCATATCAAACTGTCCGCTAACATCTGCCAATCTGTCTCCGCCCGCATACAAACCTGCTGTAAGGAAAAAAACAGACTGTCCCGGATTCCAGTCTACAAGCAGATGGCCGGTAGACATCTTTACCTTTCCTTTAAGATCCAGATCCGGTACATTTACAGAGTAGCCATGTACATTTACAGGATCAAAGTCGTCGTATGTATAATTTACAGTAATAGGGGTTATTGCAAATCCTGCTCTTAAAGAGAATGATTTTGAAAGTGGAGTTGCAACCTCAAGTCCAACACCTGTTGTTCCTGCCTCAAGTCCCAATCCTACATTGCTGAAAGCGCTTCGTTGAAGTATGTCCGGATTCTGTTGTGCAATTGCCAATGAACTGGTCATTGCAAGAGCTAATGTTAAAAATAGTTTTTTTGTGCCTCTGTTCATGATTTAGTATTTAACTTAGGTTAGTATGCGTAGTGAATGGTTGTCTGTAAGGCAACGCACAAAGGTATGAATTAAAATTTAAAAAAACGGCACCTCTCACTCCAAAGATGCCGCTTTTCCAATCTTTACCTTAAACCTTCAGCTATGAAAGCTTGTCCCGTTCGTTGCTACCAGGACTCTTCAAAGATAGAAAAAACATTTTAAATTACAAAATTATTTTGTAAAATGAGATAAAAAGTGGGCTAATGTTTTGTACTTTAAGAAATTAGTTCTATATTTGCAACCCGTTTTATATACGGATTATTGTATAAAGTTAAGATTAACAACTAATTATGCCAACAATTCAACAGTTAGTACGCAACGGACGCGAGGTTATCGTAGAGAAATCGAAATCTCGTGCGCTGGATGCTTGTCCTCAGAGACGTGGAGTTTGTGTACGTGTTTACACCACAACTCCTAAGAAGCCTAACTCAGCTATGCGTAAAGTAGCTCGTGTTAGATTGACTAATCAGAAAGAGGTGAATGCCTACATTCCGGGCGAAGGACATAACTTGCAGGAGCACTCTATCGTATTGGTTAGAGGCGGCAGGGTAAAAGACCTTCCCGGTGTACGTTATCACATTCTTAGAGGTGCATTGGATACTGCAGGCGTTGACGGACGTAAGCAATCACGTTCACTTTACGGCGCCAAGAGACCAAAAGCAGCCAAAGCTAAGAAGTAAGTCATTTATTAATTAAAATTTCAACAAAGAAATGAGAAAATCGAAGCCTAAAAAGAGGATTCTACTTCCTGATCCAAAATTCAACGATGTATTAGTTACTCGTTTTGTAAACAATCTTATGTTGCAGGGGAAGAAGAGTATCGCTTACGCTATTTTTTACGATTCAATCGACATGATTGGCGAGAAGATGAAAGATTCTGACAAGGCTCCTTTGGACATTTGGAAGAAAGCATTGGAGAACATCACCCCACAGGTAGAGGTTAAGAGCCGCAGGGTTGGTGGAGCAAACTTCCAGGTTCCAACAGAAGTGCGTCCTGAAAGAAAGATTTCATTGAGTATGAAGAATATGATTTTGTACGCTCGCAAACGTTCAGGTCGCTCGATGGCTGAAAAATTAGCTGCGGAGATACTAGCTGCATACAATAATGAAGGTGCTGCCTTCAAGAGAAAAGAGGATATGCATAAGATGGCTGAGGCCAACAAAGCATTTGCTCACTTCCGTTTTTAGAACCTAGGAGGATTCAATGGCAAGAGATTTAAAATTTACTAGAAATATCGGTATCATGGCTCATATTGATGCCGGTAAAACCACAACATCTGAGAGAATACTATTCTACACCGGAAAGACTCACAAGATTGGTGAGGTGCATGAGGGTGCTGCAACAATGGACTGGATGGTTCAGGAGCAGGAAAGGGGTATTACCATTACCTCTGCTGCAACAACAGCATTCTGGCATTACAACAATGAGGTGTATCAGATCAACTTGATAGATACGCCCGGGCACGTAGATTTTACCGTAGAGGTAGAGCGTTCTTTGCGCGTGTTGGATGGTACAGTTGCAACATTCTGTGCCGTAGGCCGTGTTCAACCTCAGTCCGAGACTGTATGGAGACAGGCAGACAAATATCACGTTCCAAAGATTGCATACGTAAACAAGATGGACCGTGTAGGTGCAGATTTCCTTGCTGTGGTTGAGGAGATGAAGGATAAGTTAGGAGCCAATGCCGTTCCAATCTGCCTTCCTATAGGTGCTGAAGATAAATTCCAGGGTATTATAGACCTTATAGATATGAAAGGTCTGTTCTACGACCAGGAAAGTAAAGAATTAGTAAACTACGAGATTAGAGAGATCCCTGAAAATCTTAAGGCAGATGCCGAGCTTTGGAGAGGCAAACTTATAGAGGCCGCTGCAGAGTTTGACGATACCCTTATGGAGAAATTCTTTGAGGATCCCGATTCTATCTCAAAAGATGAGATCATAGCAGCTTTAAGAAAGGCTACAATAGCAATGGCTTGCGTTCCTGTATGCTGCGGTTCTTCATTTAAGAATAAAGGTGTTCAGTTCTTGTTGGATGCTGTTATGAGATACCTTCCATCTCCACTTGACAAGGGTAACATTACAGGTACAAACCCTGTTACCGGCGCTACAGAGGAGAGACGTCCAACAATAAAAGACCCATTCTGTGCTCTTGTGTTTAAGATTGCTACAGACCCATTCGTAGGCCGTTTGGCATTCATGAGAGCATATTCGGGAAAATTAGACGCCGGTTCATACGTGCTTAACACACGTTCAGGTAAGAAAGAGCGTGTTTCACGTCTGTTCCAGATGCATTCAAATAAACAAAATCCAATAGAGTTTGTAGAGGCAGGAGATATCTGCGCAGCTGTTGGTTTCAAGGAGCTTAGAACCGGAGATACAATCTGCGTTGAGACCCATCCTTTGGTTCTTGAGTCTATGAAGTTCCCTGATCCTGTTATCGGTTTGGCAGTTGAGCCTAAGACTCAGAAAGACCTCGACAAACTTGGTATAGCTCTTGGCAAGCTTGCAGAGGAGGACCCTACATTTACCGTTAAGTCAGATCACGAAACAGGTCAGACAGTCATCAGCGGTATGGGTGAGCTTCACCTTGATATCATTGTAGACAGACTTAGAAGAGAGTTTGGAGTTGAGATTAATCAGGGTGCTCCACAGGTTAACTACAAAGAGGCTATACGCTCAACAGTATTGCACAGAGAGGTGTTCAAGAAACAGTCCGGTGGTAGAGGTAAGTTCGCCGATATTATTGTTGAGATTGGACCTGCCGATGAGGGAGTTACAGGACTTCAGTTTATAGATGAGGTTAAGGGCGGTAACATTCCTAAGGAGTTTATTCCTGCTGTAGAGAAAGGCTTTAAGTCTGCAATGGCAAACGGTGTTCTTGCAGGTTATGAGGTTACCTCTATGAAGGTTACTCTAAAAGACGGTTCGTTCCACCCTGTAGACTCAGATGCGCTTTCATTTGAGATCTGTGCAAGACAGGCATTCAGAAAAGCGCTTCCTAAGGCAACTCCTGTTATCATGGAGCCTATTATGGCCCTCGAGGTTGTAACCCCTGAGGATTACATGGGAGATGTTATTGGTGACCTTAACAAGAGACGTGGACAGATAACCAATATGGACTCAAAGGCAAATGCCAGAATTATCCATGCTATGGTTCCACTGGCTGAGCAGTTTGGTTATGTTACTGTTCTTAGAACACTGTCTTCGGGTAGGGCTACCAGTACAATGACCTTCGATCATTATGCAGAATTGCCTGCAGCTCTTGCTAAGGATGTTATTGAGAAGTCCGGAAACAAGAGACTTTCAGATGACGAAGAATAATTTATTTGAATTACGAATTGGTTAAAGAATAAAAAGATGAGCCAAAAAATAAGAATTAAATTAAAATCTTTCGATCACGCTCTTGTAGACAAGTCTGCAGACAAGATCGTTAAAACAGTAAAAGCAACAGGTGCTGTTGTTAGCGGACCTATTCCACTTCCTACAGACAAGAAGATTTTTACTGTAAACCGCTCAACCTTTGTTAACAAAAAGGCACGTGAGCAGTTTGAGCTTAATTCATTCCGCCGTCTTCTGGATATCTATAGCTCTACTCCTAAGACTGTAGATGCTCTTATGAAGCTAGAACTTCCTAGTGGCGTTGAGGTTGAGATTAAAGTCTGATACAGTGCAGCATAGGCTGCAATAAATATCGGCTGTAACGATACAGAAGCCGGTAAAGTTTGCTTAAAAAGATAATTTTGCCGGCTTTATGTTTTGTAAATAAAAAAAAATAACTATCTTTGCATTCCTCATTGAGAGGTACGTAACGAAAGTTATAAGACTACTTTACATATAAAGTAACAGTAGGGGCCCATAGCTCAGTTGGTTAGTAGCACCTGACTCATAATCAGGGGGTCACTGGTTCAAGCCCAGTTGGGCCCACAAGAAGGTCAATCGGTTTCCGGTTGGCCTTCTTTCGTTTTTAATCATTATTCACTATTATTAGCTACACAACCAAATAATTTTACCAATTCTTGGCGATTGACACCGTTTTTCGCTTGCCGTAATTTTGCCCCCGATAATGAAACTGTTTTAAGCTATATGGCGTGATATGTAATCTATTATGGTTTACACGCAGTTTCTAACAAACGGACTGAATATGTTAAAACGATTATTTGGGATATTGTTATTTGTTATATGTGTGGTTGCCACTGCCCATGGGCAGAACGTGGTTAGGGGAAAGGTTTTGGATAATTCCAAAGGAGAACCTCTCCCTTTTGCCACGGTTGTAGTGGTAGGTATGCCTAATGTATATGATGTAACAGACTCCAAAGGGAATTTTGTTCTAAGATTTGGGAATAATTCTTCAATCAACAGAAAAATAGAGATCTCCATAATGGGATATATTACAAAGCGATTCTCATTGGTAAATGACGGAGTCTATACATTAAACGAGGATACATACTCATTAAGGGAGGTTGTTGTAACGGCAACTGAATCTCACGAGGTCGTAAACTCTTCTAAAATAGGAAAGAGTGCAATAAAACATATCCAACCGTCGAGCATTGCAGATATATTGGAGCTGTTACCTGGAGGCAGAGCCAAAGATCCTGTGTTAAGTTCTCCTCAGATAATAAGCCTTAGAAGCGCGGCGGCAATAAGCGGAAGCAACTATAATACGCAGGCTTTAGGAACAAAATTCATCATAGATGGGGTTCCTGTAAACAATGATGCAAACCTGCAGTCTACACCTGCATATAGTGCATACGGCTCCTCCTTTGTAAATGCCGGTGTGGATATGAGGACAATATCTACAGATGATGTAGAATCCATTGAGGTGGTAAGAGGTATTCCATCTGTTGAATACGGAGATCTTACAAGCGGCCTTGTGAATATAAAAAGAAAGCAGGGCGGAAGGGATATAGAGGCACGTTTCAAGGCAGATATGCAGAGTAAGCTGTTCTATGCGGGAAAGGGTTTTGAATGGGGTGAGCATGATAAACTTACAATGAATATAAATGCCGGTTATTTGGATGCAAAGAGCGACCCAAGAAACACGCGACAGAACTATAGCAGATTCACTGCCGGTTACAGGATTGGGAAAAGATGGGATAATAAAGGGGACTATACTGTCTACCTAAATGGAAATTTGGATTTTACCGGCTCATTTGACAAACGCAAATCAGATAAGGATTTGGATAAAGGACTTGGGAATCGTCCCATTGAAACATATAAATCCGGCTATAACAAAATTGTGGCCGGAGGGGAGCTTGGAATAAAGAACAGCAAGGAGGCCGGGCTCTTTAGGCAATTTACGCTAACAGCATCCGTAACATCTGAGTTCAGCAAGATAGATCGTTGGAAATATGTTGTATTGGGGGCTAATATACCGCTCTCAACCTCTTTAGAGGAGGGGGAGCACGATGTTGTTACCGTTCCATTCCGTTATGAGGCAACTCTAAAGGTAGACGGCAAGCCTTTTTATGCGTACATTAAGGCCCTTTCCAAATTCAGGGCAAAAACAGCGTCTACATCTCACGATTTTAAGATTGGTGCGGATTGGAATATGGACAAGAATTACGGAAAGGGGGTAATCTTTGACCCCAATCACCCGTTCAGCCCCGATATGAATGTAAGGCCGCGCAGATTCTCCTCAATCCCGGCCAATCATCAGCTGTCTGTGTTTGCAGAGGTCAACTCCATCTGGAACATTGGGAAGTTAAGATTAGAGACAATGGCAGGCGCTAGAGGAACCTCAATGTTGAACATTGGAAAAAGCTACGCAATTCAAGGTAAGGTATACTATGACCCAAGATTAAATATCAGATTAGAGTTCCCGACAATCAATATTGGGGGAAACAGGCTTGTTGCCGCTCTGAGTGGAGGTGTAGGATGGCATACAAAACTGCCTACCATGGATATGCTCTACCCGGATCCGCTCTATTACGATATTACCCAGTTTAATTACTGGCCTGTTGATGAGCGTTACAGAAGGATAAATGTATTGGTAAAAAGGTATGATCTTACCAACTATAATCTTAAGGCGGCAAGAAACTTTAAGTGGGAGGTAAGGGGTGACGCCAAATGGAACGGCTTTTCGCTTTCGGTCACCTATTTTAGAGAGGATATGCAGTCCGGGTTTAGAAACAGCTCCAAATTAGATAGAATCATGTATAAGGATTATGATGAATCTGCTGTTGATTATAAGAAACTTACAGGGCCGCCATCTTTGGAGAACCTGCCGTATGTAACAGATACTCTAATGCTTGCCTACAGTTTTTCTACCAATGGCAGCCGGACAAAAAAGGAGGGGGTGGAGTTTACCCTCTCAACCAAAAGGATAGATGCAATAAAGACCAAACTCACTGTGACCGGTGCATGGTTTAAAACCCGGTATTCGAACAGCCAGCCCCAGTATTACAGGCCCTCTGTGATAGTTGCAGGAAAGGTCTATCCGTATGTGGGGTTGTATGATGAGGTGGATAAATATCTTAGGGAGATGTTTAATACCAATTTCACTTTTGATACGCAGATTCCGCGCTTTGGGCTAATATTCTCCACATCATTCCAATGCTTGTGGTTTACGGGGCAGCAGAACGGATATTGTAACCCATATCCAATCCTTTATGTAGACAAAAACCTTACCGAGCATAAATTTACAGATGAGTCTGCAAAAAACGGTGTTTTGGCGCAGCTTATAAAATCGAGCAGGGATGAATCAATTTTTGAATATGGAAGAATCCCTTTCTGTATGAATATAAATCTAAAAGTTACAAAGACCCTTTACAGGGACAAGATGGCTTTGGCTGTGTTTGTAAATAAGATTGCAGATTATACTCCATCGTACAGGACATCAAAAGGGGTCATTGTGAGGCGTGATGTAAGGCCGTATTTTGGGATGGAGCTTAATTTTAAATTATAGTGGTTATGAGACTTTTATTCTATAAGAAGCATGTTGTGATATTCTGTGTTCTGTCTCTTTTTGCGCTTTTTTGCGGATGTAAGAAGCAGAGTGATGATATATATACAACGGTATTGTTAAAGGCGCAGATGCCCGATGGTCGTAACATAGTGCGTATGGAGGTAGACGAAACTCTTGCGGGTTCATTTATAAGAAACTTGAACACACGTATGGATTATGATTTTCCGCTGTTTGTTAACGGAGAGGGAACTGTGAAATTGCTTAAAGGGGTGTACCTCATAGCTTTTGATGCTACAGCTACATTCGCAGACGGAAAGAGTAAGCGTGTGAGGTATTCGGGGAGCAGCTCCCCGGCGAAGGCTTTGAATCTGCTTGGTGATAATGAGGTTGTGGTTTTGAAACTTAGGGAGTTGAAATAGTATGATGCGTTTTTGTGGGATACTTTTATTTATGGCTGTTGCAGGTGTGTTAAATGCTGCCGGTGCAGACAGTACAAGCGTAATAAAAAGGGTGGATTTATTCTCTTCCCCGACAAATAATCTTGGAGAGTCTGTTGTGAAGGGTTCGCAGGCTGCAATGTTGTATGCTCATGGTAACTCTCTTACAAGGATTGCTGTATCTGCAGATTACAGAGATGAGAGCAAAGCCTTTTTTTCTCAGTTGGGAAGTGGCGAGATGAAGGGTGTTTTTTCTGTTGATTCATATATAAAACTGAGCAAAAAAGCTGTGGTTTGGGGAAATGTGGAATATTTTAACGGTATTAAAAAGGATGTTTGCTGGAATTCTACAGCGGATTTTATGTTGCTGTATCCATATATTCTTGCGGATTCCATAGGTGGAAAACTCGCTGTTGAACAGTATCTGTTTTCTGGCGGCTATGCCGTGAAAAAGGGAAGGTTTTCTTTTGGCGTAATGGGACGTTACAGAGCGCTGCACGAATATAGAAGAGTGGATCCGCGTCCAAGGAATATAGTGTCTGATTTCAATATTGCACTCTCTGTAGGAGCTAATGCTGGCGGTTATATGGTTGGCATAAATGCAGGAGGAAAAATATACAAACAGTTTCAGGATGTTGCTTTCTACAATGAAAACGGTGCAAATACCTCAGAACTGCATTTTACAGGGCTTGGAACTCATTATGCCAGATATGACGGGGCGGGAAATTATACTGCAACAAGGTACAAGGGTAGGGAATATTCTGCTGATCTGTCGCTTGTGCCACGCAATAGTGACGGATGGTATGCCGGTGCAGGTTATGCCTCCTTTAGTGTAAAGAGATATCTTCCGTTGCAGAATATGGTTCCGCTAACCTCTTTATGTGTGGAGAGACTGTATGGTAATATAGCTTACAAGGATTTGTCGGGAAGAATAGAATGGGGAATAGAGGCAAAAGGGGGGTATGAGTGGAGGAACGGAGCGGAGAATATAATAGATAATGGTGCCGGAAATGTAAATGAGGTTTTGGGATCATTGGATATGTATAAAAGCAGGGTTGCGCGGGCGGAAATAGTTGGTAAGGCTCTGTTTAAGGGGGAGATGTACAGGATTTATTGTGGTGCTGGTGCCGGCTTCTACAGGTTTAAGTCTGAATATGCTTTTCCGGGCAGAGATATGGAGGTTGGTGCTGTTACACCTAACGCAGAGGTGGGCTATATAGGGTATTGTAAGGAATGGCGTTATGAGTTTGCTGTGTGTGGTGCTTATGGAATTAATGTGAATGGTTCTGTAAACATACCTGTTGAGTATACGGATGCAAGGATATGCGATTTTTTGATGGAGTTGCATGATAGGCTGACAGATAGTTGTTTACGGGTTATGCCAATGTTTAAGGTAATGCGGGAAATTTCTAACAAGACAGCGGCATTTCTGCAGATTAGGTATGGGAGGTTTATGTACGGTTGCGGGGAGAATGCAGATTCAATTATGGCTTCGGTAGGATTATATTTTTAATACACAGATATATTTATTTATGAGGAAAATTTTTTACTTGATTGTGGCCGCTGTTGCTGTGTTGGCAGCAGGTTGTTCCAAGAATTCGGAACCGGATTCTATTATTATTAACGGTGTTACTGAGGAGGGAAAGACTCCGGAGCTTAACATTGCGCCGGAGGGTGGAAGTTCTACCATTGATATTCAGTCCAATACGGTATGGACTATAACGACAGACGGACAGGATTGGTATGAACTCTCTGCATTGAGTGGAGAGGGTGCTGCAAAGGTTAATATTACATTAAAGCCAAACAGAGGCGATGAAGATCGTAGTGCAAGATTGAATCTTGTTGCGGGAAAAGCAACTGCAACAATTGTGGTAATTCAGAAGGCTCAGGTTTTGCCTACAGATCCACAAAAGTCCGAGCTTAAGGTGAGGGCGTACGGAGGAGAGAAGGTGGTTGAGTTTATGAAAGGGGTAGATGTTTCTGTAGATGTTCAATGTGAATGGATTAAAGGTGTTAATGTTGATCAGGAGGCCGGTACGGTTACTCTTGCATTTTTAGAGAATGAAACAGATGCAAACAGGGAGGTAGATGTTAAGATTGTAACTGCTGTATCCAAGAGGGAGTTGGAGACGGTTCATGTTATCCAAAGCTGGAGAAA
Source organism: uncultured Bacteroidales bacterium (assembly GCA_934717185.1). GTDB lineage: Bacteria > Bacteroidota > Bacteroidia > Bacteroidales > UBA932 > Egerieousia. The sequence continues at coordinate 36,198 of CAKUYQ010000004.1, forward strand.
TATTGAGCCGGGAGAGCTTCTTATAGAGGAGATTTTCTTTACCGGTAATGCGCTTCCTGAGACGGGCAAGCCCGAAAAACATAATGGAGACCAGTACTATAAACTTACCAACAATACAGACGAGGTATTGTATGCAGATGGTGTTGTTATAATGGAGAGCAAGATAAATTCTGTTCTGCAATATGAATATTTGGAACCTATAAAGGATAAATATTCCGGTATAGAGACGGCATACCGCATTCCTGGAACAGGCAAGGATGTGGCTGTAAAACCCGGGGAGTCTTTGATTATTGCAAATAATGCGCAAAACCATACTACGTATAATCCAAATTCTTTTGACCTTTCCAATGCAAATTTTGAATGGTACGACCTATCTACTTCGGCTGCTAATCAGGATATAGATAACCCTCTTGTTCCAAATTTGGATGTTTGGTTCACCTATTCACTCTCTTACTGGGTTCTTCATAACAGGGGTTTTACAGGGCATGCAATAGCCATTTTCCCTAAATCTGTTACCAAAGAGAAATTCCTTGCAGATTACAAGTGGGAGGGTAAGTATATAAGCCATACAAAAGTGGGCGATTTTGAGATGAATATATCTAAGGCATACAAGATTCCAAACGAGTGGGTTTTGGATGCTGTGAATCTTTCCATCAAGCAGCTGTTCTATACTTTGGAATTCAGTGAGAGTCTGGATGCAGGTTATGCCTCTTGTGGAGAGATAGATATGGATCCAAACAGATATGGCAAGAGTGTAAGGCGTAAGACAGATGCAAACGGCAAATTGGTAGATACAAACAATTCTACAAACGATTTCATATCGGATGCTGTTCCGTCTTTGAAGAAATAGCTTTGGCGTTAGCGTTGGCCTTATTTTAGTTGAAGGTGTATGGTTTATAGTTTATAGAGAAAAGCATTGGCCTTGGCTATTTTGAAGAGTGTAGAAGGTAAAGAGGGTAGAGAGAGTAAAGAAGGATAATGCTAAAGCTAAAGCTAAGGCCAAAGCTAAAGTTGAGTTATATAGAAGTTGAGAGGATGACATTCAGTTGTCATCCTCTCTTTTGTCTGTTTACATTACAATATCTACATCATCTATCTCTTCCCAATCTTTGCAATTTATCAGACATTTTCCGGTAGAAAGATCTATATAAAGCTTTATATCATTGAGGTTGTCATTGTTAAGGCTATAATTGCTGTTTTTGAGAATCTCTCCAAAGTTTACGGTAAGAGGATCCTTAAGTCCCTCTCTAAGCTCTATGCTCAATCCGTTAAAAGATACCGGCCTTACCATGTTGTATTCAAATGACAATACTTTGTTATTTTCCGCCTCGTCTTTAGATGCCGGTGTTGCGGTATCTATTGTACTCTTCCCCTCAATTGTTTTACCATTCAGGTAGTATCCAATGCTGTTGATTATAGTGTGTGCTGTAAGCTGCTCTATGTTCAGACTGCTCGCTTGCGGACAACGGACATTGAGCTCAACTGCAGCATACTGTTTGAACATCTCAATCTCTAATGATTCTACCTCACTCTTTAAACAGTTGCCTGTGGCATTGCCAAAATACAATCTATCAAAAGAGCCGGTTCTGTTCTGTTTAAGCATGGAGTTTGCCCCATCGTATGTAAACAGCGTATTGTCTCCCACGTTCCCCCATACATAAACCTTAAAGATACATCTTGGTATGGTCGTTTCGTACAGTTCTCCTGCCTCCGAGGGGGTAAACATCTCCTGTTTTAAAAGGTTTTCCTCCTCATCAAATATCCATATTTGGTAACAGTCTATATTTTTGCTGTTTTCAAATCCTATTTTTAACAGGCATGGACACTCATCTCTCTCTTCATATATCTTACCTTTGCAACTGCTGCCAAACAAACCTGTTAGCAAGCAGATTAAAAGCCAAAGAAATATAGACTTTTTTTCATGCATATTCGTTATTTAAAAGTTAATCTCTGCAGAATCAACATCTTCCCACTCGGTTACGGTAATATCAACCGAAATGGTGCTGTTCTCTATTATCTCGTCGGGGTCATTTGAACCAATACCGGTTATAGTACAATTTATGCTATAAGAGGCATTGCGTTTTACACCTTTATGGCTTGTTGTCTCCACATAACCGAATCCCTCGCGGTTAATGTTTATTGGGTAGTAGTATGTTGTGCCATTGAGTTTTCCCTCTATCACAAGTCTTGTAAAGCGGTCCGAAGCTGTTTCAGATGCTAAAAGATTCTCATAACAGTAGAAGAAACGAGATGTTATTTCGCTGCTTGGTGATAGTGGGCTGTTTATCTCTTCATATAAAATACCCTCCATCTCTGCACTCTCATAGTCAGATGTCGCGGCTCTCTTGTAGTTGAAAATAGAGTTGCTCCCTGCGGCCTCTCCGTTATAGAGGAGCTTGTTTGAATGGGCGTTAAGCAGATATATTTTTACATCTTCTAAAGATTTCCCCTCAAATGATGTTCCTGTAAAATTGGTTTTAAGTGTTCCTAATTTTACCCTTGCAACCATTCTTGTAAGTTCTGCAGTTATTTCGGTTACGGGAGCAAGTGTTGTCTCAGAGGAGTAGGTCATACAGAAATCCTGTGTATTCTCTTTTAAAAGCGAACTTTCAATTGCTTCAAAATCTGAATATTTAGTTATGGACTTTAGTGTATTGCCAATATGAGAGTTTCCAATTATGAATATTTTCTTTGCTCCTGTCGTGGCTGTAATCTCTATGTTTGAGAGATCTGTTAATTGGCTTCCCGACAAATTCTTATAGACCTCAAGCAGTCCGTTCTCTGCACCGGCTCCGTTGTTGAAGATGAGGATCTCAAGAGTGTTGATTTTGGCGTCGTTGGCAGAGTTCCCATGTTCACTTCCCTGTGCTTTTGTTGCAGGGGTGCATATTTTGATTGACAATAGTGCAGATTCTTTTGCCTGTTCCTCTGAGGGGGTGTTGTTTTTAATCTGTTCTTTTTGGCACGATGCTACAGATGCCAATAGGGCAACTGATGCAAATAATAGTAATGTAATCTTTTTCATTTGGAATATTAATTAATCTCAACGCAATATTGCGTTTGATTAATGGAGGGGAAAATTGCCGTTTTGTAACACAAATTTTTTTAGAATTTTCACATAAGCATTGTAACTGTCTTGTATTCAATGTAATCAGAGATAATTTCTATATCTTAAGGTTCCATTCTGCCACTAGCTTTTGATGAAACTTGTACAAGTTATATGCCTCATCTCTGCTACTTGTTGAAATAATACTGAAACTCAGATTATTATAAGGTATTTGCTAATTATAGTATGTTGATAACTTTAGCGTATATTCATACTTTTGCTGCAGAAAAGCTAGATCATTATGGATAAACAGCCTATTTTGCTGCATTTTGGCCAAAGCGTACAACAACACCGAAAGGCACTTGGCCTATCGCAAGAATAGCTTGCAGACAAAGCCGGTGTACATCGTACCTATATCGGTATGATTGAACGTGCCGAAAAGAATATCACACTTTGCAATATGGAGAAGATTGCGAAGGCTTTGAATACATCTGTCTCATCTTTATTGGATTAAATTTAACATTATAATTGTAGTAGTATGTCTCAAACATCTATGCCATCAAGAAAGTCGTCACCGCTTCTATCATTCCCAGTAGGAAATGATTACATGATAGAGGTATACCAAGGTTCTTTATCCCCGTTTGATATCATCGTGAAATATAAGCAAATGGAAAAAAGAAGATGGAGTCGGCTTAGAACTCCAAAGCATATTCATTGGGCTGTCGATATAATCATCAAACAGCATATGCTGCCAACTGTTACTCAACTTTTTATAGATGAACTTATTGTCCTTTGGAATCAAACTAATCCAATGATTTCTATAGTTGAACGTAATCAGTTTCTCAATGCACAGTCTTTGCTCCAGTCCGCAAATGCAATCGCGCGAAAATATCAAAACCTTAATGGTAAAGGGGAGTACTCGGTCGATTTTTTGTGCATCCTTGCGATTCTATTAATGAGGCAAGAAAAGACGAACAATCCTAATGCCTATATGTTCAAGAAATTACTCGAAGCATTGAAAGCAAAAGATGATATTTTCAAGATAGTATCAGTGGCGACACATCGTTAGAATGGCAACTCTGCTCCATAAAAAACAGGTGGCTCATTAAGGATGCTAATATCCTTATCTTTGAAGAACTTAGCTTGCTTGTGCAGCTTTCCAAGATATTCAGCACGAAGGGACAAATTGTCAAGTTCTTCTCTACGAGCTTTGCTTATCTCCAAAAACTTATCTTCCATGTCAATTCCCAAGAATCTGCGCCCCAACAGGTTGGCTGCTATACCTGTTGTGCTACTGCCTGTAAAAGGATCCAATATCCAGGCGCCAGGCTCTGTAGATGCCTGAATAATTCTTGACAGCACGCACAACGGCTTCTGTGTAGGATGCTTCCCACACGATTTTTCCCATTTGGCAATCGCAGGAAGAGTCCACACATCGCGCATCTGAGTACCTCCATTTATCTCCTTCATCAACTCATAATTGAAGTAATGAGCGACTTTCTGCTCTTTCCGAGCCCAAAGGATATATTCTGCGGAATATGTGAAATATCTACATGAAAGATTTGGAGGGGGATTAGTCTTCACCCAAGTAATACAATTCAGAATCTTGAATCCAAGCTCCGTTAGGCACCGTGCAATAGAAAATATATTGTGATATGTTCCGCTTACCCAGATTGTTCCGTTACCCTTCAACTTTTCACGGCAAGCTGAAAGCCAAGCTTTGTCGAACCGATAGTCTTCTTCAAATCCCTTAGATTTATCCCAGTCACCTTTATTCACAGACACCATCTTCCCGCTCTGAACGCTGATGCCCCCATTAGACAGATGGTATGGAGGATCAGCGAAAATCATATCAAACTTGAACTCAAATTGAGACAAAAGTTCAATACAATTACCTTTGGCTAAAGTGAAATCCTTATTATCGGATTTGAAGAAAGGTGTAATCATTTTTGAATCAGCTTTGAAATAATACCATCCTCTAGATCTTTGATATTATAGAGGTTCTCAAGGATATCAAAGGTCTCTTTCAGATTATTGCGTGCACTTATCCATCCTTGCCCATCAGTGAACCACACAAATTTGAAGAAGTCCAAGTCCCTGGTCTCCAATGTTATTGTCTTATAACTTCGCGCGGTCTCATTCAATTTAGAGCCTGAACTGGAATAGAAGTTCGTCTCAATGCCATAAATCATATTCGGACATTTTATGACGAAATCAAATCTCTTCTCTGCATTTCCGTTATTGGAGATTGAAGACAGATCCACGTTCCACTTTTCCTCAATCTCGTGAATATACATTTCCTTGAAATAAGTCTCACCTTTTACGAGACCGGCTTGAATGAGATAACTCTCAATAATATTTTCCATTAAATGACCTCCACGATTCTTGCGCCCGTTTGAATCAAGTCCGGTCTCAACACCAGTTACATAGTCCACCAGATTATTAATCAGATGATTCTCCATAAGATCAAACAATCCGGTCTTTCTCATAAAGACCTTATACTGAGATGTCGGATAGTTCTTCGTTGCGAAATTATAACAAAACTGTCCCTCTTTATCCATCACGAAAATATCCAACTCACGTTTGGCCAGAAGTATAGGAATGCACTTTAGAGTCTCCGGGTAACGCTCGATTATATTCTCGAAATCAGCCTCGATATTTCGTGACCCGATCAATGAGTTAAGAATGTTCAGTTCAATTCTGATTGCATCAACATAGGCAAACACTTTGGGAAAGTCAATGTAATATTTATAATCGGCAATGGACTTGCGGAACTCGCCAAACCAAGCGTTGAAATCTCTCATACAGTTGTGTTATATTATGTTGGTTATCATTATCTCGGACAACTTTCCTCGTCCTGCAGCATTGGAGTTAATCATCCTGAAAGCGGAAACACGCTTTATGATGAATCGTTCATAGATGTGGTCAAAGAAATTACCAGCCGAAGCATCCTTTGCTGGATCAGAATTGCTTGCCACAAACAATGCTTTCTTCTCTGTAATCCGATTGCAGAAATCCCTCAAACGGATCTGTTCCTTATCATCAAATCCATCCTTTGAATAAGAGGTAAATGAGGAAGTTACCGTAATTGGCTTGTAAGGAGGATCAAAATAGAAGACAGAATGCTCGTCAGCATATTTTTCAGTCTGGGCAAAGTCTCCGCAAAGAATAGTCACACGTTTAAGAAGTTCAGAATCAGCCCTCAATGTCTCTACATCACAAATCTTCGGGTTCGCATATCGCCCAAACGGAACATTGAACGCCCCTTTTGAATTAACACGATATAGTCCGTTGAAGCAAGTCCTATTCAGAAATATGAACAACGCAGCGGTCTCAACATCGCCATCCTGGTGTCCATTATAACGGTTGCGCTTCCCGATAAAGTAATCTTTTCTGTCTTCTTCATCCAAGGCTTTGTATTCAGCCTGATATTCATTCAATACGTCAATCAGTTCTTCAACATTATTTTTGATGATGGAATATGTGCAAATAAGCTCTCTGTTAATATCATTGATGACGGCCTGTTCAATGTTCGGAAACTCCTGAAGAATCCAGAATAACACAGCCCCGCCACCGACAAAAGGCTCCACATAAGTAACCCCCTTTCTCCTCCCCAAATCAACAGGCAAAGACCGCCTCACCTCATATAGAAGCTGAGACTTCCCGCCAACCCATTTCACAAAAGGCTTAGCTTTTGCATTATTTTCGTTAAAACCCATTTTTCAAGAGTGTACTTTTGAGAGCAAATATACTACAAACTTTTAATATTTATAGTATGCTAATCTCTGCCTGTCTCCTCTAATTTGCCACTGCACCGGTAATTGAAGTTGTATAAAAAGTGGAATTTCAAGGCTTGCGAAGTTTTTAACACGGGAGCGTACTTAGGGTACGTGAGGATTTAAAAACTAGGCGTAACGCAGAAATTACCTTTTTATACAACTTCATAAAAAAAAGAGCCGATTCGTGAAGAATCAGCTCCTTAGTACGGGATAGGAGAATCGAACTCCTATTTAGAGATTGAGAATCTCTCGTCCTAACCGTTAGACGAATCCCGCGGTTTGGGATTGCAAAGGTAGTAATATTTTTGCAATCTCCAAATTTATTATAAAAATAGTGTTAAAAAAATTGGTAATGATACCATAATTTTAGATTAACGCTATTTCTTTGAATCTAATCTGCCTGCAATCTTGTCTGCAAGGAACATATAATGTGCTCTTGTTACCCCTGTAGATGATGCTGCAAGAGAGTTGAACCTCTTCTGCAGGTCTCTAAGCTGGCCATAGACAGTTGAGATAATATCTGTATTATCCTTGTTCTCGTCACCCTTCTTGTAGAACGGACCTCCCTCACCGTTGTAAACGGCAATGAGAGCTGCTACGTAGCGTTTCTGAAGAAGTCTCTGAAGACTTGCTTTTGTTTTGTCGGGACTAACAGGAACAAGAATCATACTGTTAAGATCCTTAAAGAACTCATCCAAGGTGTAGGCCTCTTTGCCGTTCTTGATCTCATCCTCAACCATATTGAGCATAGCCCTCTTGCTTACCATGTTACCAAGAACTTTTGTATATGTCTTGTCTACAATAATCTGGGGCTTGTTAATGGTCTTGGACATTACCTCGTTAGGAATCAGCCAAGTCTGAGGTGTAAACAGATTCTTGTTAAGGAAAGCAAGTGCCTCTTTCTGTTTTGCCTTCTCAACGTGGGTGTAAACCTCGCCTGGTTGGTCTGAGGTTTTTGCATTAAAGTAAACTCCTCCTACCCATTTGGCTACATGATTCATGTATCTGGTGTACTGGTTGACTATCTCGTTGTAAAGTGTGTTGAGGTCATCGTAACCTTTGCCCGGGGTTGTTGTCCAATTGGTAAGGTTGTTCATAATGAACTTAAGGTTCTTTACACCGTATTCGTTTGCCTCCATTTGGTTTGAACCTAAATCCTCTGACTGGAATCTTGGATCGTTTGAGTTGCTCTCTGTTCCAAACAGCAACAGAGGGTTGGATGTCTTCTCGATTATCCATTTGTTGAGGTGTGCCAACTCTTTCTGCGGGTCGTTGTACTCGTAGAATCTTCTGTATCCCCACTCAATAGCCCAATAGTCGTAAACACCTATTCTTGGCCATAGTGCAGACTGCTCAATCTTGTCCTCAGGCTGTGCAACATAGTTGAAGCGAGAGTAGTCCATGATAGATGTGGTGTGACCGTTCTTCTTTACAAACTCGGGGTCTCTGAGCTGTGCTACAGAGTAGTGGGCTGATCCCATAAAATTGTGTCTTAATCCAAGTGTGTGGCCAACCTCGTGCGATGACACGAACCTTACAAGTTGCCCCATAAGCTCGGAGTCGAATGTAAGGTGTCTTGCAGCTGTGTCTGCAGGTGATGCCTGGATGAAATACCAGTTTCTTAGTAGTGACATAACGTTATGATACCAGCAGATATGGCTCTCTATAATCTCGCCCGAACGCGGGTCGCTTATGTGAGGACCCATTGCGTTTGCAACATCAGATGGTTTGTAGACTATGGCTGAGTGTCTTGCATCATCCAAGCTCCATGTTGAGTCCTGCTCGAATGTAGGTGCTTCAAGTGCGTAGATTGCATTTTTGAATCCGGCCTTTTCAAATACAGGCTGCCAGTCGTTCACACCGGCTATAAGGTATGGAACCCACTGCTTTGGAGTTGCGGGATCTATGTAGAACACAATAGGTTTTGCAGGCTCTACAAGCTCTCCGCGTTTGTATTTCTCTATATCCTCGGGCTTTGGTTCCAATCTCCACCTTGAGATCATCTTTACAGACTCAACGCCCTGTGGATTCTTGTCAAAGTCTACATATCTCTCAATAAAGTAGCCTACCCTCGGATCCTCGTATCTTGCAACCATAGGCTCTTTTGGAAGAAGTACCAACGATACGTTGAACTCAAATGTTGCGGTAGGGTTGCTGTCTGTACGTGCGTATGTATAGACAACTTTCATTTCTGTATTTATCGGGAAGCTCTTTATCCCGGAAACAAAGGATTTGTCCTTTTGCACAGAGCCTAACTTAAAGGTGGTCTTGTCTCTTTTGCCAAAGAAAAGGTACTCTGTGTCTGAAAGAAGGAAATCTGTTATATCTATAAGATAGCTGTCTTTGCCTGCGGATTGGGCTTTAATCTCAAAAGCAGCGGCGATTGCCTGCATGTTTGATGCTGCAACATTCTCTGCCATATCTCCGTTGGCGCGCTCTCTAAGTATGATATTCTTAAGGAAAATCTTCTTGCCGTCCTGCGATTTTTCAAAACGGAACATCTTGTGGGCAATGTCATCTCCCGCGTAACCGTCAAACTGGTTGCGTATTCCGGCTGCCCCTTTGGAGATTCTTGAAACCATCATCATGTCGCGGCCTATAAGGGAATCGCTGAGTTGAAGATAGTATTTGCCATCTTTTACATAAACCGGAGTCATCCCCTCTTTGTACATCTGCGGCGTCTTTACAAAGTTGCCGATAAGCGGGATTGTCTTGGCTTTTGTCTTGCTGCTGTCCTTTGCTGCGGCAGATACCTCTGTTTTAACGGCAGCACCTTTTTTGTTCTTGCCCTTTTGCGCAGATGCATCGTTTGGCGATACTGCTATCATTGCAGCTGCAAGAAAAGGGATAATTAAAGAGTACTTCATCTAAAAAAATATAAAATGTTAGTTAATTGTATTGTCAGGTGTTTATCTTTCATTAGACTAACTTTAGGGGCGAAAGTTAAATTTGGGGTGCTAATTTTTTTGTTCTATGAGCAATGCTTTGCAGAACTCCCACATAACCATACCTGCCGATACAGATATATTCAGCGAGTGCTTTGTTCCAAATTGCGGTATTTCAATAACATAGTCGCTTGCGTCAACTACACTTTGGCTTACCCCTTTTACCTCGTTGCCAAAGATTAGCGCTGTTTTTTTTCTCTCTTTTCCGCTTCCCGACAAATCACCGTATATTTTTTTTGCTGCCTCCTCAAGAGAGATGGAGTTTTCTGCCTGTTCTATGCTTATTATTGTGTATCCCTCCTTTTTGAGTTTTTTTACGGCATCTGTGGTCTCTGCAAAGTATTCCCAGTCTACGGAAAATTCTGCTCCCAATGCGGATTTGTGAATCTCGGCAGTTGGCGGGGTTGCGCATATTCCGCAGAGGATGACTTTCTCCATTATAAATGAATCGGCCGTTCTGAACACGGAGCCTATGTTGTGCTGGCTCCTTACATTGTCCAAGACGATTGTTACGGGGAGTTTGCTGTGTGCTTTAAACTCCTCTACTGAAATTCGCCCTAATTCGTCGTTGCGTTTTACGCGATGTGTTGATATGTTATCCAACATATAGTTTATAGTTTAAGGTCAAAGCAAAGGGGCGACCTCTCCTTGTTGGTTGGTCACCCCCTCGCCATCTATATAGTTATGAAAATTTTACTCCTCTATATGTGGAGTCTCTCTTGGTTCTCTGTTTTCGCGTGGCTCACGAACCTCTCTTGATTCGCGGCGGTCTCTGTCGCGGTTATCCCTTGGACCTCTGCCATCTCTTGGCCCGCGGCTGTCTCTTGCTCCTCTGTCGCGTCCGCCGTCTCTTTGAGGTCTGTCTCCTGCAGGACGAGGACGTCTTTCAGGCTCAACATAGCCATCAGGCTTCTCCATAAGAGCTTTTCTTGAGAGTCTCATCTTGCCGGTTTTAGGGTCTATTTCAAGGAGTTTAACCTTTACCTCGTCTCCAACTTTAAGGGCATCTTCAACCTTATCTGTCTTTTTCCAGTCTATCTCAGATATATGAAGCAATCCCTCTTTACCCGGAAGTATCTCTACAAATGCTCCAAAATCAAGGATAGAGACAACTTTACCGTCGTAAACCTCTCCAACCTCAGGAACAGTGGTAATGCCTTTAATCCAAGCAAGAGCCTTGTCCATGCTCTCTTTGTCGAGACCAAAGATATCTACACATCCAACGGTATCGCCGGTAGCCGCATCTTTCTGCTCTGTGATGGTGATTGTTGTGCCTGTGGTCTTCTGTATATTCTGGATTGTCTCACCGCCTTTGCCTATAACTGCTCCAATGAAATCACCCGGAATAGTAATTTGAACGATTCTTGGTGCGTTAGGTTTAAGGTCTGCGCGTGGTTCGCTTATACATTTCATCATCTCACCCATAATGTGCATACGGCCCTGTCTTGCCTGCTCAAGTGCTTTGCCAAGAACCTCGTAAGAGAGTCCGTCTACCTTTATATCCATCTGGGTAGCAGTAATACCGTCTTTTGTACCTGTTACCTTAAAGTCCATATCTCCAAGGTGGTCCTCATCTCCAAGAATATCTGAAAGAATAGCGTATTTTCCTGTCTTGGAGTCTGATATAAGTCCCATTGCTATACCTGCTACAGGTTTCTTCAGCTTGATGCCGGAATCCATAAGTGCAAGTGTTCCTGCACATACGGTGGCCATAGATGATGAGCCGTTAGATTCAAGTATGTCTGAAACAACTCTTACTGCGTATGGGTTCTCCTCTCCGGTTGGAACCATAGGCTTAAGTGCCCTAAAGGCCAGGTTTCCGTGTCCTATCTCTCTACGTCCCACACCTCTTTGAGGTTTTGCCTCTCCTGTTGAGAATGGAGGGAAGTTATAATGGAGTACAAAAGGCTCTGTTCCCTGAATAAGGACTTCATCCAACTCTTTCATGTCTAATTTTGTACCAAGGGTAACGGTTGCAAGTGACTGGGTTTCGCCTCTTGTAAAGATTGCTGAACCGTGTGCTCCCGGTAGGTAATCAACTTCACACCAGATAGGTCTTATCTGGGTTGTTGTACGTCCATCCAATCTTATACCTTCGTCTAAGATCATATTTCTCATTGCCTCTTTCTCCACATCGTGGTAATATCTTGCAACCATAGATGCTTTCTCCTCTCTCTCCTCCTCAGGTAGTGTATTAAGGAACTCCTCCTGCAATGCTTCAAACTCCTCTGTTCTCTGCTGCTTTGATGTTCCCTGTTTTGCTATGGCGTATGCTTTGTCGTAGCAGTATTCTCTGCAGGCTTTTCTAAGCTCCTCATCGTTGACCTCGTGGCAATACTCTCTTTTAACGGTTTTGCCAACCTCCTCCATAAGCTCAAGCTGTGCCTGGCACTGCTTCTTTATCTCTTCGTGGGCAAATTTTATGGCGTTGAGCATAACCTCCTCAGATACCTCTTTCATCTCACCTTCAACCATCATAATGTTGTCTATGGTTGCTGCTACCATAATGTCAAGATCTGCACCTTCAAGCGCCTGAAAAGTTGGGTTTATGACAAATTCGCCGTTGATGCGCGCTACTCTTACCTCGGAGATAGGACCTCCAAACGGAATGTCACTTACAGCAAGTGCTGCAGATGCTGCCAACCCTGCAAGGGCATCCGGCATTGTCTCTTTGTCTGCAGAGATAAGGTTTACAGTAACAAAAGTTTCCGCATGGAAATTGTCGGGAAACAAAGGACGCAAAGCTCTGTCTATTAGACGAGATACGAGAATCTCATAATCAGATGACTTGCCCTCTCTCTTCATAAATCCGCCCGGGAATCTTCCTGCTGCGTAGAACTTCTCTTTGTATTCTACAGATAGCGGCATAAAATCTACATCCTCTTTTGCATCTTTAGCGCAAACAACAGTGGCCAAAAGCATGGTGTTGCCCATTTTTAATACTACCGAGCCGTCTGCCTGTTTGGCCAATTTACCGGTCTCAATCTCAATTTGTCTTCCATCGCTAAGTGCAATGGTCTTTTTTACTACATTCATTGTTATAAGTATGTAATCTGCCTCTCCCAATGAGAGTTAAAAATTAAACGTATCAACAACCCTTTCCGCCGCAGATTACCTTTGTTAGCGAAAAGAGTACAAATTTTTTTTATGTTTGGTTTCAAAATCTCACAAAAGTAGGGAAAATATTGTCATTCAAAAAAATAAATTTGATTAAGGGGGACTTTTTTGCGATAATTTAAAGAAAAAATAAGAGAGAAGCTAAAATTGCCTCCCTCTTATTCTGCTTATGTGAAATTAATTGTTACCAAATGTTCAAAGGACGTCCGCTCATAAGCTGTCTTGCCTGAGCTTTAACCTCCTCAATAACCTCAGGCTTGTCTACGTTAGACAATACCTTGTCTACCATCTCAACGATTACAGGCATATCTTTCTCTACCAAACCGCGAGAGGTAACAGCAGGTGTTCCTACTCTTATGCCGGATGTCTGGAATGGTGAACGGCTGTCAAATGGAACCATATTCTTGTTTACGGTAATGTCTGCAAGAACAAGCGTCTTCTCTGCTACCTTACCTGTAAGATCAGGGAATTTGGTTCTTAGATCTATAAGCATTACATGGTTGTCTGTACCGCCCGATACAACTTTGTAACCTCTCTTTATAAATTCGTCTGCCATGGCAGCGGCATTCTTCTTAACCTGTATCTGGTACTCTTTGAACTCTGGTTGTAAAGCTTCAAAGAATGATACTGCCTTTGCTGCAATGCAGTGCTCAAGAGGACCACCCTGAATGCCCGGGAATACGCTTGAGTTAAGGACAGCAGACATCATCTTGGTCTCACCCTTAGGGGTCTTGATACCAAATGGATTAGGGAAGTCTTTGCCCATAAGTATAATACCGCCTCTTGGACCTCTTAGGGTCTTGTGGGTTGTAGAGGTAACGATGTGTGCGTGTTTTACAGGGTTCTCCAACAGACCTGCTGCAATAAGTCCTGCAGGGTGAGCCATATCAACCCAAAGGATAGCGCCAATCTGATCTGCAATCTTACGCATTCTTGCCCAATCCCACTCTCTTGAGTATGCAGAAGCACCGCCAATGATAAGTTTTGGTTTGTGCTCAAGAGCAAGTTTCTCCATCTCGTCATAGTCTATGCGGCCGGTCTCCTCGTTAAGTCTATATGCTACAGCATGGTAAAGCATACCGGAAACATTTACGGGCGAACCGTGGGTAAGGTGGCCGCCATGAGCAAGGTCTAAGCCCATAAAGGTGTCGCCGGGTTTGATGCAGGCCATCATAACTGCCATGTTTGCCTGAGCACCTGAGTGTGGCTGAACATTTGCATATTCGGCGCCGAAAAGCTCTTTTAACCTGTCAATGGCAAGTTGTTCAATCTGGTCTACAACCTCGCAACCGCCATAATATCTTGCGCCCGGATAACCCTCTGCATATTTGTTTGTACATACAGAGCCCAAAGCTTCAAGTACCTGGTTAGAAACAAAGTTCTCAGAAGCAATAAGCTCTATGCCATGAAGTTGTCTGTTCTCCTCTTTCTTAATGAGTTCAGAAATCTGAAGATCTTTTTTCATTATTTGTTATTTTAAGTGTTTATATCTATTGTGTTATAAATTATAATCTATCAATTGGTTTTAATGCCAAATGTAAAACAAAATTACCGCAAATATAGCATAAATTCCTAAATAGCAAGAAGATGTTTTGTTTTTTGCAAAGAAAAAGCCCACCTTGGTAAAGGCAGGCTCTCTATGTTGTTTTTGTAAAAAAGCTTATTTTCTAAGGTTAAGCTCTTTTACAATATTTCTGTATCTCTCAATATCTTTAGATTTAAGATAATCCAAAAGCTTACGTCTCTTACCTACAAGTCTCAAAAGAGATCTCTGAGTGTTGTGATCTTTTTTGTTACCTTTTAGGTGTTCTGTAAGGTGAGCGATACGGTAGGAAAATAAAGCAACTTGACTCTCAGGAGAGCCGGTGTCTGTATTAGACTTCCCGTATTTACCGAAAATCTCTTGCTTTTTGTCAGATGATAAATACTCTGCCATTGTGCTAAGATTATTTAATTGTTATTAATTTTTCTGTTTCCCAAAATTGGGACTGCAAAGATATACACAAATAACTCACTTCCAAAAGTTTTTTATAAATTATTCTGTTTATGAGTAAGATTGCAAGATATTGTATATCTTTGTGGCGCAATGGTTCTGCAATGTAGGCCATACATCTGCAGATAATTGGGAATCGGGTGAAAATCCCGAACAGTTCCCGCTGCTGTGAGTTCCGCTATCGTTTATACGTATCAGATAGCTGTTTTAATGAAACTCTTTTTGCCACTGGGCTTTAAAAATCTTGCCCGGGAAGGCTTCATTAAAGGGACAAGTCAGAAGACCAGCCTTTGCGTTTTGGGATTTTACAGCCTACGGGTGTATGGGCTAAAAATTGTACAGGTTAGTTCTTGTTGTTCATGCATGTATGTATGTTCTCGTTGTAAAGTCCCCATGGCTATGGAGAGTTGTGCCGTTTTTTTGTTTGCAGACTTTGTTGATATATGCGTTTGAAAATTGGATATTAATAAACTTTACAATATGAGAAAAATATTTTTTATTTCGTTGATTGCGTTATTGTCTTGCGCTGTTGGGTGTAAGGATGATAACAAAGAGAGAGATTACGGCAATCCGCCTGAGATTACATTGGCGGATGGCATGGATCTTTATTCTGTTAAAATTGGAAGGACTGTTACAATCACACCTGCGTACACAAATTGTGAAAACGCTGTTTATGCGTGGAAGTGTGATGGTAAGGTTATAGGAAGGGATCCTGAGCTCAGGATCTCGTTTGATGAACTTGGCGAAAAATACATAGATTTGGATGTAACCAATAGCGCCGGTTCTGCTTTTAAACAGTTTACTGTTAAGGTGCTTCAGCTGGCTGCTCCTGTAGTCAGTCTTTCTATGCCGGAAAACGGGTACAAGATAGTGACCGGATCCTCTTTGGAAATCTCTCCGGAGGTTACAAATGCCATAGAGGGGACAACATATTCTTGGAGTGTTAACGGCTCCTCAAAGGGTACCGAAAAGAATTTCAAGTTTTCAGAGTCTGAAAAAGGAACATATAAGGTTGCTTTGGTGGTAAAAAATGAAGATGGTGAGGATAAAATAGAATTTGATGTAGTTGTCTGTACTCCCGACGAACTTCCGTTTAAGTGGTCATTTGAGAAGGAAACATTCAATATGTCTACGGGAAGAAGGATAAGAATCAAGGCATTTGATGTTGAAAATGCGTTTGATGCAAAATATGAGTGGAAAATCACAAAAGGCGGGAAGGAGGTAGACAAGACATCTGCAGAAAAACCGGAGTATATTTTTGCCCAAAAAGAGCAGGGTGAGTACAAGGTATTGCTTACCATGAAGAATTCATATGTTCAGCTCAGCAAAGAACTTACAGTTAATGTATGTCCTCCTGAGGGTACATATAAGAGAACTGCCGGAGCTTCAAATAAAATTGATTGGAATAAGGTGTACGAGTATATGCCTGCTCCAGGGCAGTTTATAAATGAGGGCTGGAACTGTTATACGATGGAGGAGGCCATTACGTACGCCGAAAGCAGATTGAAGGCAGAAGCATATGTTTGTTTGGGCGGCTTTGGCGGATATATCGTAGCCGGATTTGATCATAGTGTTGAGAATGACGGTGGCTATAATCTGCAAATTTTAGGCAACTCTTTTGCCGGTTCATCTGAACCCGGTATTGTATGGGTTATGCAGGACGAGAACGGAGACGGCCTTCCCAATGATACTTGGTATGAGCTGAAAGGCTGCGAAACAGAGAAGGGTACTCAAACTCAGGATTATGCTGTTACCTATTATAGGCCTAAAGCACCCGGGCTACCTGTTTCTTGGACAGACAACAAAGGCCAAAAAGGAACAATAGATTATCTTTCTGCTTTTCATAGACAGGATTATTACTATCCTTTGTGGGTTAAGGAGGATACTTATGTTTTAAGAGGAACTTGTCTTCCACTTAAAAACAGGGAGACAAGCCCCGGATATTGGTATAATGGAGAGTTTGATTGGGGTTACGTAGACAATTTTAGTCCTATAGACAGACTTACAGAAGATATTAATTATAATGCCAATGCTAATGGCAATCACTTTAAAATTTCGCATGCGATAGATTTTGAGGGTAAACCGGTTGACCTTAAATATATAGATTTTGTAAAGGTTGTAACAGGTGTTAATGGAAAATCGGGATGGTTAGGAGAGATCTCAACAGAGGTTTTTGGAATTAAAGATTTCAACATGTTCAAGAATAATAAAAAATAACATTTGAATAACAATGGAAATTTCTATAAAAAATATTTTTAATGTGGCGGTAAAACGAACAGCAAAGATTCTTACTGTGTTGTTGGCTGCAACGGCAACTGTCTCTTTAGTAGGTTGCGAAAAGGATAAAAAATCTGATTTTGAGGGGAAAGATGACCATATAGTGTCATTTGCTTTGACTGCGCAAAGCGGTGTTAAGTATGTTGCTCAGATTAAAGGGGAAGATATTTTGATTACCGCTCCAACAACAGAGAATCTTATAGATGCAAAAGCAGAAGTTGCTCTGTGCGAAAACAGCAGGCTATTACCCGATCCTGCAACCATAACAGACTGGGAAAGTGAGCAGGTGTTTAGAGTGGAGTCTTATAATGGAACATATACTGCTTATACGTACAGGGTGCAGAAATCTGCTATTGTGCAGGATGGTACTGTTACTCTGCAGACACAGAAGGAGGTTAATGCGTTTGGCGCAAAAGGGGTAAATGTTATAGATGGGAACTTTATACTTGGAAGCAATGATATGGATGAGAAGGATCCTATTAAATCATTGGAGCCATTGGGGTCTTTAACTGAGGTAGGCCTTAATATTGTTGTAAGGAATAATGTTAAATTTACCACATTCAGTGCTCTTAAGAACCTCAAAAGCATAGGTGGCCTTTGTGTTGGAACTGCTACAGTAATGGCAAATTTAGGAAATAAGATAGAGTTGTCTATTCCGGAGCTTACATCTGCTACAAATATTGTGGTCAATACAGACAGCATAGCAGATATAAGGTTGCCTAAGTTAAAATCTATTGGAACCTTTAATGTAAATACGAGGTTGCCAAGGGAGATAGATCTGTCTGCGTTGGAGATTGTGAACGGGGATTTTTATCTTAGTGCAGTAAGAGGCGGACTATATAACGAGGGTGTGTCTAACCTTAGTCTTAACAACCTTCAATTAGGTGGTCTTAAGGAGGTTTCAGGTAATTTTAGCATTGAAAACTTTTGGAATATAAGAGAGGTAAAATTCCAAAAATTAGATAGAGTAGGAGGTGACTTTGAAGTGAAATATATAAGGAACACATCTGCAGTCACACTTCCTGTTTTGAAAACAGTTGGCGGAGCTTTCAATATTTCATGTAATGACAAGGCTGTTAAATTAGACGCTCCTCTTTTGGAGAGCTGCGGATCTTTTAACGTTGCCAGTATAAACAATTATTCAATCAATTTGGTCAATATGAATTTGCCTAAATTGGAGAAATGTAACGGTAACTTTACGATTAAATTTTTTGGTGGAGAAGTTATAGATCTACCTTCGCTTAAGAGTATTAAAGGTAAAATTGATTTTACAAATATTCAGTTTATGGAGAGGATAAACACTCCTGTCCTGTCTGAATGTGGTGAAATAGCGCTTTCTGCATTACTATCTGTGGCAGAGTTGGACTTCTCAAAATGCCCTCTTTCTTCTAAAGTCGCAGTAAGCAATTGCCCTGCTTTGAAAAAATTGGGACTGCCTAAAGAGATCACAGGTGTATTGACATTTACCGGCAATGCTAAACAGACATTTTTCCCTCAGCTGTTTGGCGTAGAAAAGGTAGGCTCATCTGTACAGGCCAATTCGTTCAGTTGTGGTGTCAATTTGGGATCTATTAAAGAAGCTGCTTATGTTACTATACCTTTTGCAAATACTCTAACCGGTCTTGAGATGCCTAGTCTTGAGACTGTTAAAACTATTAATATAGGGAATGCAGGCAAAATGACAGTATTTAAGGCTCCAAAACTTAAGGAGTGTGCAACGTTCATGTTTAAAGGTGGTGTATTGGTTGAGGATTTGGATTTCTCCTCTTTGGAAAAAGTTGATGCGTTTACCTATTATGGTGCAACCTCAGCTGCTAAAGCTAAAGACTGTATCCTTACAAATATGAATACATTTTCAAATTTAAAGACGGCAAAAAAGATAGATGTGAGATTCTGTGGAAATCTTGCAGATTTCTCCGGTTTAAAAAATGTTATCGGCAGTCTTTCCGGTAATTCCAATTGGACTGTTATGGGATGCGCCTA
Organism: uncultured Bacteroidales bacterium; assembly: GCA_934717185.1. Classification (GTDB taxonomy): domain Bacteria; phylum Bacteroidota; class Bacteroidia; order Bacteroidales; family UBA932; genus Egerieousia. The sequence goes on from CAKUYQ010000004.1 coordinate 55,338, forward strand.
TAATCCAACGTTACAGGACATGATAGATGGCAAGTACACCGAATAAACTAATTAAATGTAAAGAAAAATGAAAAAAATAAACAGATACTTTCTTTTGTTGCTTGCTGTCATAGGACTTGTTGGTCTTTCAGCATGTAAAGATGATGGTGATCCTTTTATAGGGTCTGATAACTATATACATGAATTTACTCTTAATGTAAGTGGAAAGAATTATGAAGGGTATATCTCAAATGATATTATTGAGTTTGTGCTACCAACAGGAACAGATCTGAAAGGGGCAAAAGCGGCTGCTGAGATATGCGAGAATGCAACTATCTCACCGGATCCGGCTTCAATTTCCAATTGGGGTACAGATGAACAACGTTTTACTGTTACTGCACATAATAAGGAGACGAGGGAATACAAGGTTGTAATTAAGTATGAATCGGTTAGCTATGATGGTAATGTCTCTTTAAATACGCAATCTGAAGTTGACGCCTTTGCCAAGCAGAATATTAAGATTATCAATGGATACCTTAATATTGGAACAAATGTAAAAGAGGGGGCAGATTCTATAAAGAATCTTTCCGGTATTTCTGCGGTCGTTAAGGTTAAAAATTCTATAATTATAGGTAAGGGGTTAGCATTAAATACTTTAGATGGTTTTAGGTCTCTAACGGATGCTGCCAATATTTACTTTGGATCAAGTAAATCTCCACTTGCTTTGGCTGATAGTTTGGATATTGAATTTCCGGTATTGGAGTCTGTAGGAGAGGTTACCTTAAGTGCAAACCTTCTAAGGTCTGCAAAATTTCCTAAATTAAAAACATCGTATTTAGTGTTTATTAATTCTACCGGTGTTAAAGAGATTGATTTGTCGTCATTGGAAAATTCTTTTGCAGGTGTAACTGTTCAAGGTTCTGTGGATGGGAAAACATATAATAATACTTTGAAGACTTTGAACTTTAGCAATTTGCAGCAAACGGGCGGTCTTACTGTAAAAGGACTCAAATCTCTTGTTGAACTGAATGTGCCAAAATTGAAAACAGTAGATGGCAATTTGGAGTGTAGTAAATTTGATCTCATTGAAAAGATTGTAATGCCGGAATTATCCTCTGTAACAGGGAGCGCTTCCATTTCTCAATACAATAAGTGTGCGACAATTGAATTGCCAAAATTGGAAAGTGTTGGCGGTAACCTTGCAATAAAGGGAGAGTACAATGATCGTTTCCCAAAAACACTCGTTTTGAATAATCTTAAAGAGGTTAAGGGGGCTGTTGAATTTGAATATTTGGGTGTTAAGGAATTGGATCTTTCAAAATTAGAAAGTGTGGGGAAATCCGTTAAATTCTTTTATGCTTCGTCAATGGAGCAGTTGATGACCCCGGTATTGAAAAACGCGGGAGAAGTGTTTGATATGAGCAGTTGTAATGCTGTAAAAGAGCTTGATTTGGATCTGTTGGATGCTTCAACTAATATAACTCTCCATTTTATTGATAATATTGAGAAAATAGCTCTGCCAAAGGAGGTATCTCAATTTAGTTTTAATGCATCTTCAATGAAGGTTTTTCCGGAGATAACCGGTGCAGAAAAGATAAAGACTTTACTTTTGAAAGATGGTGATTTGGAATCACTCAGTTTTAATACAGTTAAAGAGATAGACTCTCTTTATGCTAATACAGGAAAATATAGTTATCTCTCTTTTCCCGAGCTGACTAAAATGAGGGCAATTTACTTTTCCCAATATAATCTTAAGAAATTTTCTGCTCCTAAATTAGAGGTGATAGGTAAAGCAGAATTTGAGTTTATGTGGATTGCCGAGTATGATTTTCCTGTACTTAAGGAGATAACGGGTGAGTTCAAATTCTGGGGATCTACCAGCATATATTCTGCTGGTAATTGTAAAATTGAGCATCTTAACGGATTTTCTTCGTTAGAGAAGGTTGGCTCTGTGTATGTAAAATGGTGTCCTAATTTAGTAGATTTTTCTGCCTTTAAAAAGGCACTTCCATCTTTGACTCCTGAAACTTGGAAAGTAGAGGATTGCAAATACAATCCAACTTATCAGGATCTGGCTGACGGAAAATATAAGATGTAGTTTTATAATAGTTTGTTATTTTTGCGCAACGAAGCCGTGTCGAACGCTAAATGTGTTTCGCACGGCCGGTGTGCTGTAAGATATAATGTTAAAGATCGAAATGATTAAAAAAATATTTTTTGTTTTTTTTCTGTCGGTTTTGGTTGTAATACCTGTGCATTCTGCTGTGAGACAGTATGATGCTATGGTACTATTATCAAACTGCAGAACAGGGCAATTGCCGGAGCAGCCCGATACAAATAAGGTTGAGGATCTTAGCGAAATAGTTGTCACAGACTACAGATTGCCAAAAGAGATCCTGCCGGTTCAGGTACTTCAGGGGGAGACACTTAAGAAACTAAGTGTACACTCTGTTGCAGATGCAATAAGGTATTTTTCCGGAGTGCAGATAAAGGACTATGGTGGTATAGGGGGTCTTAAGACTGTTAATGTAAGGAGCATGGGAAGCCACCATGTAGGTGTGTTTTATGATGGAGTTGAGTTGGGCAACGCCCAGAACGGTGTTGTGGATTTAGGGCGTTTTTCTTTGGATAATATGGAGGCGTTGTCTCTGTACAACGGCCAGAAAAGCGCATTGTTCCAACCTGCAAAGGATTATGCATCTGCCAGTGCCCTCTATCTCACAACAAGAAAACCTGTTATTTCCAAGGAACGGAAATATAATTTGGAATTAGGGCTTAATGGTGGTTCGTTTGGAACTATTAACCCGTCTGTATTGTATGAACAGAGATTGGGATCTAAGGTTACAAGTTCATTTAATGCAGAGTATATGTACACCACAGGTAAGTACAAATTTTCATACGCTAAAAAGGATGGATATGATACTACGGAGGTGAGGAAGAATGGAGATGTAAGTGCTTTGAGAATAGAGGGTGGTTTGTATGGGAATATTACGAATGGCGAGTGGAAGGCAAAGGTGTATTATTATAATTCGCAAAGGGGTTATCCGGGAGCATCTGTTAGGGAGGAGCCGGGTAAATTCAAGCATCAAGACAGACAGTGGGATCATAACTTTTTTGTACAAGGCTCATTCAGAAAAGATTTTACAAAGTTCTATTCTTTGCTGGCCAATGCCAAATATGCGTATGATTACCTTCATTATCTGTCTGATCCTCGTTTGGACGTTACTACAATGTATGTGAACAATCACTACAAACAGAATGAGGTATATGGTTCTGTGGCAAACCTTTTTAATCTGTTCAAGTGGTGGAATGTGTCTTTGTCTGCAGATGCTCAGTACAATACTTTGGATGCAGATTTGGTGGACTTTGTATACCCTAAAAGATTGCAGGTATATAGTGCTGCATCTACATCTCTGCAGATAGGTGATAAATTCGCTATTCAAGGAAGCCTTCTTCATACATACGTTCACGATGAGACTACACCTGCAAGAACCGATATAGATGAATCTACAGGTGCATGGACGGGAAAGAGCATGAAGGACAAGAGTAAATTTTCCCCTGCGGTTACTGCCTCTTGGACACCGTTTAAGGGAAAAGGGATTGGCAAGAACAATGATCTTACTGTGAGGGCATTCTATAAGAAAGTATTTAGAATGCCTACATTGAATGACTTGTACTACACATTTATTGGAAATAAGAATCTTAATCCGGAATATACAACCCAATATGATTTTGGAGTATCCTATTTGAGAACAACTGAAAATGGTGTTGTAAAGAGTTTTGAGATTAAGGCAGATGCTTATTATAATGAGGTGACAGATAAGATAATAGCAATGCCTACTTCTAACCAGTTCAGATGGACAATGATTAACCTTGGCTTTGTTAAGATAAGGGGTATAGATGCAACTGCAGGAATAAATTGGCAGTTTGGGGAGGTTGGTATAGACTCAAGAATTACTTATACTTACCAGAAAGCACAAGACAGGACAGATAAGACAAGTGCGTGGTACGGAGGTCAGATCCCGTATATTCCATGGCATAGCGGCTCTGCAATTGTTCAAGCCAATTGGAGAGGTTGGAATGTGAACTACAGTTTTATATATACCGGTGAGCGTTATGAGGCAGTTGCAAATATACAGGAGAATCATGAGCAGCCATGGTACACGCACGATATAGCTTTTTCAAAAGAGTTTACCCTAAAACCTGTGGATATGGCAAATGGCAAAAGAGGTTTGAGGATGATGGCGACTTTAGAGGTAAACAATATTGGAAATCAACAGTATGAAGTGGTAAGGTGCTATCCTATGCCCGGAACTAATTTTAAAATCAAATTGAAGTTTAAATTGTAAGCGACAATTTTTAAGATATTTATTGTATGAGAAAATTATTAAAAAAAGAGTATGTATTTGCCGTTTTATTGGCAGTACTGTTCTTTGGCGAACTTACGGGTTGTAGGAAGGCGGAGAGGATAAACCGCTCCACAGAAACAGAGACCGGTGACAGGCAGAGCGGCCCTATAAAGGGCTTCTTCCTTCTTAATGAGGGGAATATGGGTAGTAATAAGAGTACTCTCGATTATTACGATTATGAAACAGGTATTTATACAAAAAATATTTTTGCCGAGAGAAATCCCGGTGTTGTAAAGGAGTTGGGAGATGTTGGCAATGATATCCAGATTTATGGAGACAAATTGTATGCTGTAATCAACTGTTCGCACTTTGTTGAGGTAATGGATGTAAATACGGCAAAGCATATTACAGCTGTTTCAATTCCCAACTGCAGATACATAGTTTTTAAAGGAAAATATGCGTATGTAAGTTCGTATGCCGGTCCTGTAGAGATAGACCCGAATGCACGTTTGGGCTACGTTGCCAGAATGGATACATCTGAACTTAAAGTCATAGATACCTGTGTGGTAGGTTATCAGCCGGATGAGATGGTTATTTGGGGTGATAAACTGTATGTTGCTAATTCGGGCGGTTACAGAGTGCCTAATTATGACTCAACAGTGTCTGTCATAGACCTTAACACGTTTAAGGTTATTAAGACAATAGATGTGGCAATCAATCTCCATAGATTGGAATTGGACTCGGATGGCTATATCTGGGTTTCATCGCGAGGCGACTATTATGGCGTTCCATCCAAGACTTTTGTTATTGACCCAAGAACCGATAAGGTTATTGAGAGGTTCAATTTGCCTAACAGTAATATGACAAGGTGTGGTGACTCTATATATGTGTATAGTTGTGAGTGGAATTGGCTTACGAGTAGTAATACAATAACTTATGCAGTTGTAAATACTAAAACGAGAAGGATTGTTACCAGAAATTTTATAAAAGACGGAACAGATAAGACTATAAGGGTTCCATACGGAGTTGCTGTTAATCCCGACAGTCATGACATTATAGTAACTGACGCGACCGATTATGTTACCGCGGGCTATGTTCATTGCTTTGACAGATATGGCAAAAAGAAGTGGACTGTTGTAGCCGGGGATATTCCTGCGCATATTGTCTTTACTCACAAGAAATTACAGCCTCTTGAATAAATTGTTGCGGCAATGATATAAAAAGGATGGTCTCTGTTTGGAGCCATCCTTATTTTATAGATAGGATTCTGGATTTGTCGGGAAGCTCCTCAATGTCAACTCTTACGGTGCTTTCCGGCAGAATCTCCTCTATCTTTTCGGGCCACTCCATAAGGCAGAGACCGTTAGAGGCAAAATACTCCTCTATTCCAATGTCGTACGCCTCTTGTGGTTTGTTAAGGCGGTAGAAATCAAAATGATATATTGGGAATCCTTTGGCGGATTTATATTCATTTACAATGGTAAAGGTTGGGCTGTTTACTACATCCTCCTTAACACCAAGCTCATGGCATAGTGCTGTTATGAATGTGGTTTTTCCTGCCCCCATCTTTCCGTAGAAGGCAAAGATGTTGCTCTGTATTTCGTCTGAGCTGCTTATGTAGTCTATGAACTCTTTTGCAGCTGCATCTATGCTGTTAATATCCTTTATTGTAATCTGTTTCATGCCCTGTCTTTCAATTGCCCGCAAAGTTAATAAAACATTGTTTTGTTTTTTTTACTATTTTCGCGTGGACTTGATTTGGAAAACTGTTTTAACCTTCTATCATGCACAAATTGTTCAAATGGATATATTGTTTTGCTGTTATGCTTGCCGTCTTCTTTGGGGTGGCGGGTTATGCTTTTGGTAAACCGCTGCCAAGGTCTGATAAAAAGCTAAGGGCCGAGGCTGTAGAGAGGTTTGTAAAGGAGAGGGGAGTGTCTATATGTAATGATGTTAAAACATTGGTCTATAGTGAGTTGAAGTTTAATTTTGAACATATCTCAGTGCCGGAAATCTATTTGGCTCCAAGGGTGCCGTCTTTTGCAGACAATATAATAAATTCCGCGATGCAGTATCTTGGCGTTAAGTATGTGTATGGAAAGAGCGGCCCAAACGCGTTTGACTGCTCCGGTTTTACCAGTTATGTATACAAGCAGTGGGATATTGAACTTAACCGCTCGTCGCGAAGCCAGTATCTGCAGGGGGAGAGTGTGGATAGCATATCTGATCTGCAGCGGGGTGATCTTGTCTTTTTTGGTGGCAGGCGTTCTACCAAAAGTGTGGGGCATGTTGGGATTGTTGTAGATGTTGATCCTGTTGCCAACACCTTTACATTCATTCATGCCAGCAGAAAGAAGGGGATTGCCATTGATGAGTCTTCTGCTGCGTATTATGCCAAGCGTTATATTGGCGCCAAGCGAATAATAGACACCAAAGCCAACGCTTTTTAACTTATAATTAGAAACAGTTTCTCTCTCCATGTCAAACAACTGCTTATGCCTTCAATCAGCTTGAAACGGCTAAGTCGTCCTTTTTAGTATGCTTCGCATCCTAACAGTCCTTCAACAGACGCCGTTTCTTATAAGCTGCTTTCGGCAACCGCTGTTCCGTTGATTGACAAGTCGTTCATAACTGTTTCTAATTACACTCTCTACTCTCTCTACTTTCTATACTTTCTTTCCTCTAAAAACTGCCAACGCCAAAGCCAACGCTAACGCCAAAGCCCTTTATTTGTACAGCATATAAGGGGCACGCTGTTTCTTGAATTTCTCAACGTCATCTTTCCACATTGCCTTTATCTCATCTGCAGATTTTCCCTCCTTTATCATCTTTCTTACGTAAGATTGTCCTATCTCAAGTTCAAAGAATGAGCGGAAGAAATGGTCATCTAAATTGAGGTTATTGTACGCGTCTATAATGTATGAAAGATCTATCCCTTTTGTGTTTATCTCATCTATAGATGGGGTTGTACGCAGGTCTACTCCGTGGCAGACTTTGTTAAGCTGAGGCGGGGTTTTGGCTCCCGGAATGCTCCTTGGAATAAAGGAAAATTTGTAGCCCAACATATTGGGATGGCCGTACATCTCAAACGCCTTGTCTGTACCGCGGCCAAGACTTACCGGGGTTGCTTCAAAGTAGCAGACAGAGGGGTAGAGGTAGATGGCGCGCATGTCGGGAAGATTAGGAGAAGGCCTAACAGGCAGGCGGTAGAGCATTGAGTGCTCGTAGTTCCTGTTCTTTATAACTGTGAGCTTAACCTTTTTGCCATCTGCTGCGGCAGATGAGTATTTGAGCCAGTTCTCTCCGTTTATCATCTGTGCCAGTTCTCCCATTGTCATTCCGTATACAATTGGGATTGGCAGACCGCCAACACCGGATTTATACTTCATATCTAAAATAGGACCGTCTGTATAGAACCCAACAGGGTTTGGCCTGTCCAATACGATAAATTCCTTATTATCCTCTGCGCAGGCTGCCATCATATTTTCCATTGTAATGTAGTAGGTGTAGAAACGTACTCCAACATCCTGAAGGTCAAATACCAAGACGTCAAAACTGTCCATAACCTCTTTTGCCGGTTTTTTGCTGTTGCCTTCGTAAAGGGATTTGATTGGAATGCCTGTCTTTGGATCTTTTGAGCTGCTTACATGCTCGCCTGCATCTGCATCTCCACGGAATCCATGCTCCGGAGACATAATGCAGGTTACGTTAACTCCAAGGCTCAGAAGAGTATCTAATACATGAACTCCTGGTTTGACTATTCCTGTCTGATTGGAAAGGATACATACTTTTTTGCCTTTAAGGAGCGGAAGGTAACTGTCTATGTCTGTTGCTCCGGGTAGTATGTCTGTGGCATACTTTACATTCTCCTCTCCGGGAAAGGAGGCTAACACATGGGAGATTTTTGAAGTTGAGTTTATGACGGGTGCTCCAAAACTGCCCTGTTTGTTCACATCTAAAATGCTCTTGCAACTGCACCTTTTGTCGGCATCCTTGCCGTGATTTCTGTTACAACAGCTCTCTTTTTTGTGAGCCTCTTTATTGCATGCGTCTTTTCCTTTGCAGCAATCTTTTGAGGAATGGTTTTGGGCAAAACAGAGTGTGCTGCCCAAAACCAATGCTGCCAATAATATACTTTTTTTCATCTTTACTCTTATATCATATTAAGAAACAGTTTCTCTCTCCGTGCCATAATTAGTTTATAGTTTAAAGTTTATAGTCGGTTGATATGTATAGAACTTAAAAGAGATTTGTTTACTCTTTCTATACACTATAAACTCTCAACTATAAACTCTCTCTACCCTCTATCCTTTCTTTACTGTAAATAGCTAACGCCATATTAGTTTATTGTTTATAGTTAAAAGTTTATAGTCAGTTAATTAGTTGATAGCTAAAAGAAAACAGTTTTTCATCTTTACTCTACAAACTCTAAGCTCTCAACTATAAACTTTTATAATGCTGTCTATAAACCATAAACTATACACTTTCAACTAAATTAAGGCCAACGCTAAAGCCAAAGCCATGCTAATTGTTGTGCATCTGTGGAATATCTACAGAGTCCTGGTAATCTCCAATAAGGTGTTTGCTAAAGTGATCTACCATCCTCCAGAAGAAATACTCCTGCATGTCGCCAAAGCTGTGGCGCTGTCCCGGAAGTACCAGCATGTCAAATCTTTTGTTGGCTTTTATAAGGGCGTCTACAACCCTCAAAGTGTTACCGGGGTGTACATTGTTGTCTATATCTCCTGTTATGAGAAGTAGATTACCCCTTAGATTGGAAGCCAACTCCTGATTGGTTGCTATACTGTAACGGAAGGTTGTATCCCCTTTTGCAGATAGCTCCTCTATAATTCCGTGATGCTGTTCGCTCCACCATCTGTTGTAGATGGAGTTATCGTGGTTGCCGGCACATGATACGGCTGCCTTAAAGAAGTGAGGGTACTTTAGGATGGCAGCGGTAGACATGAAACCACCACCGGAATGGCCGTGGATACCAACGCGGTTCCCATCTATGAATTTATGTCGGGAAGCTAATTGCTGTACTGCTACCTTCTTATCCTCCAAGCCGTAGTCTCTTAGGTTGCCGTAACCAAAGTTGTGATACCATTTAGAACGGTTAGGGTGTCCGCCGCGATTGCCAACGGTTATTACAATGAATCCAACCTGAGCCAATCTGTCTATTCTGTCCATGCTGTAGCTCCAAAGGCTGTTGTTTGCCTCTGTCTGAGGCCCGGGGTACACATACTCTATTATAGGGTATGTTTTGGTTGAATCAAAGTCGTATGGCTTGTACATTACTCCATACAGATCTGTAATGCCGTCGCCTGCTTTTACCGTAAAGATCTCAGGGAACTTGTATCCTGCTGCAAACAGAAGAGAAAGATCTGCCTTTTCAATATCTGCAATCTTACGGCCGGTATTGTCATATATTGCTGTTGCAGGGGCGCAGTCAACTTTAGAGTAGTTACTTACAAATACCTTTGCATCATCTGATGCAACAACCTCGCAATCAAAATCTCCCGGGTTGAGGTTCTTTAATGTGCAGCTACCGTCCAAAGGCGCAGAATAGATATGTTTGTAGTATGGATTCTCTTTTTTGTCAACTCCGCAGGCTGTAAAGAAGACAACTCTGCGTGCCTCGTCTACACCAAGAATCTCCTCTACATGTATCTCACCCTTTGTTAATCTGTGTTTTAGGTTTCCATCCTTGTCGTACAGGTAAAGGTGTGCCCATCCGTCCCTTTCTGACCAATGGATCATCTCGCCGGTGTTTCTTACAATCTTTAAATCGCGAGTCTCAACGTATGTGTTAAGTCTCTCTGCTATAAGTGTTTTTGCAGAATCTGCGGCAAGGTCTACGCGGCAGATATCAACTCTCTTTATATCTCTGCTTGTGCGGGTCATAAGGAAGCTGTTGTTGTCTCCCTCCCAGACCATAGGGATATATTTGTCGTATCTCTGCTTGTTGGTAAACTCCTTAAGCTCAATATCTATTGTCTGATCTTTAAAGGCATCTACCTTAATTGTGCGTCCCTTAAAGTTACCATTGCCATCGTTGTCAAAAACATAGAGGTATGCTTTTGGACTTGGTTCTCCCGGCATCTGGTATTTGTATGCCTCCAATTTAGGTCTTGGATTTGCAAGAACATCTATAACCCAAAGGCTCTTTATATTGGAAACATCATTCCGCTCTATTGCAAAATGCTTTGAATCCGGGCTCCAGACAGCGTATGCTCCACTTCTTTTGTTAAGATCCTCTTTGGTTGCGTAAGGATCGTTGTTTCCTCTTCCGTATGGAAAATCCTTTGTACCGTCTGTGGTAATCTGATGCTCCACAATTGTAGAATCCTTCTCATCCTCCATAGCCTTTTTAAGGTTCTCCATATCCATATACCAAAGGTTAAACTCCTTTGAATAAAGTACATATTTGCCGTCTGGAGATATGTTTGCCCATCTTGGGTAATCCTTCTCCTTCTCTATATCTGATATATCGGTAAGTTTGCCGTTGTTAATGTCGTAGCTGAAACGGAACAGTCTTTTCTCCTTTGCAGCAGGTTTTGAATCCTTTTTCTCATCTTTCTTCTCTGCATCTGCCTTTTTGGCTTTCTCCTTTTTAGGCACCATCTCAGATGTCCTTAGCTCAAACTCAAAGTATCTGTCATCCTTTAGTTTAAGATCCTGTAAAGGAAGATGCTGTGCATCATACGGTTCTTTGGTTATCTCGGTAATCTGAGCAGCCAAGTCTGCCATATCCCATATCTCTTTTTTGCTTCCCGACAAAGGATCTACTATGTAGTACTTTGTACCGTCCAAGCCTTTATACTGGTACCAGAACTTGTTGGAGTTCTTAAAGAAATTAGGACGAATTTTAGTTGTTGGAACCATTTTGGAAACCTTTTTTTGGGAAAAACGCTCCGCAAGGTCGTAGTTTGCTCTCTGCACCGGAGTTGTCTCCTGAGCCTCAGCTCTCTGATGGCTTGCCGCCATTACAAAAGAGACTAAAACTACCTGAGCAGCTAAAATCAAGTGTCTCATAAAAATGTGTGTATTAGTGTTTATGTTATTATTAAGTAACCTTCAAAAAATAATCTGCATCATCTTAAGGAATCTTAATCCGAGGCAACTTATTTTTTTATGTTACTAATGTTAAAATACTCTGTTCTTTTTATCGGCCTCCCATACCTCCATATCCAATATTCTGCCCTCCTCTATCTTAAACCTTAAGGCCGTGCGTACGGTATGAAACCCAAAGGTGCCTGCTGCTCCGGGGTTAAGAACCATCATATCTCTTTTCTTGTCATTCATAACCTTAAGTATATGAGAGTGTCCGCAGACAAAGATATTGGGTCTGTGAGCCTCTATTAGCAGGGATGCTTTGTGGTCGTATCTGCCGGGGTAACCTCCAATGTGCATCATAAGCACCTTCATTCCTTCAATGGTGAATATCTGGGTATAAGGCACATCCAACCTCACTTTAGCATCATCGCAATTGCCGTAAACGCCTGTCAACGGTTTAAAGTTCCGTATGGCATCTACAGTTTCTATATTGCCAAAGTCTCCGGCGTGCCATATAACATCTACAGGGCTGAGGAACTCCTTTAGCGGAGTGTCAAACAGCCCGTGAGTGTCCGATATCAATCCTACATATACCATATTAGTTTATAGTTAAAAGTTTATAGCTTTAGCATTAGCTTTGGCTTTGGCCTTAGCTTTAGCTCTCTTTACCATCTTTACTTTCTATACTCTCTCTACTTTTAAAAATAGCCAACGCCTTTACAGTTTAATGATGATGCGCTTGCGGTACAACACCATAGCCATTGCCGTAAACACCACAACATAGCAGAGTGCAAATATCAGCGAAGATACCTGGTTATTATCCCCTACAATGGCAACGCATACATTCTTGTAGAACCATGAAAGGCAACTGTAAGATGAGCCGTCTGCAGCTGTCCATTTGATTATCCTTCCAAGAATTTTGGCAAACAGACCTGCCATAACAAATGCAAACAGAGGGTTCATACCCAATGCCTTGAATGGGGTAAAGACCTTCTCTTTTCCTCTTACATCTATAAAGTAGATGAAGAATGCCAACATTATTGTAGACCAGCCGCCTGCATAGAGTACGTATGAGCCTGTCCACAAAGCCTTTATAATAGGAAGCCAGTTACCCCATACATAACCTGCCGCAACAGATATAAGGCCAATGGTGTATAATTTTGTAACAACTTCTATCTTGTTTTCGTGGGTTCTTATAAGATTGCCAAGCAGAAAACCCATTAACAGTGTGCAGCTTCCGCTCAACATTCCAAGCAATCCCTCAGGGTCAAATGGTATTCCAAAACCGTGGTAGATATGGTTCTCACCGGCTATGGCAATGTCAATTGCACCGGCTCCCTGCCCTGCAAGGGAGAGCGCCCCTTTAGCCCCGTTGACCATCTCCGCAGATGAATCTCCTATAAGCAACAGTATCATCCAGTGTATTACCATAAGGAATGCCATTGCCGGAATAATCTTCTTTGGCTTTTGCAGCCATAGAGCAACCAAACCGCCAAGAATATAGCACATTGCAATTCTCTGCAACACTCCAAAGATTCTTACATGCGACCAGTACACGGCAAGATTCTCCCCATAAGAAAGATTAGGATTGAGATTTGTCGGGAGGAAAGGGAAAGCATTCAAAGCTAATCCTACCAGAAAGATAAGAACGCCCCTTTTTAAAAGTTTCTTTGTGCTGGCTGCAGTTAAAGATTCGTTGTATTTGGCGAATGAAAAGGCCATTGCGGCTCCAACTACAAACAGAAAGAATGGGAAAACAAGATCTGTGGGGGTGCATCCGGCCCATTTGGCATGCTCAAGAGGGGCGAAAATATGGCTCCACGACCCGGGATTGTTAACCAAGATCATTCCGGCTACAGTCATTCCGCGCAGAACATCAAGAGCAACGTACCTTTGCGATTTAATTGTACTCATATAATATTTACTTTAGAAAATCTACAATAAACGCTGCACCTCAGCAAAACTTTCAAACAAATTCGCAGTTCTGCTTTTCGGTTTGCAGTTTATTGTACACTATATTAGACTTTTTGCCGGCCGTATGGTTTACTGTTGTATCCAACTGTATCGCCATAGACCTACAGCATCTGCAAAGGTAACCATTTACCAAATAATTATAAGAATTTTTACCGGTTTGCATGTATGATGCCATTAATTGCCCTTTATAGAACTCAAACAGTTTCTTAAATTTGCGGTTGCAATAGAAAATATATGGAACTTTTTTACGCGAATACAGAGGGAATTCCTGTGGCCGGTGCAACAGTTTTGTTGGATGATACAGAGAGCACTCATTGTATTAATGTGCTGAGACATAGGGCCGGGGATAATGTAAATCTTATAGATGGCAAGGGTAATCTCCTTAAATGCAGGATTTTAGATGAAGGTACTCCGCTTCCCGACAAAAAACAGAAGAAAAAGGGGAGGGGGGCTGCTCAGCAGGTTAAATTAGAGGTGCTTTCTGTTGAGGAGGGGTTTGGAGAGCATGGCTATGAGCTGACAATGGCTGTATGCCCTACTAAGAATATGGAACGGTACGAGTGGTTTGTGGAGAAAGCGGTAGAGGTTGGATTGGACAGTATTGTTCCGGTAATAGGTGAGCATTCAGAAAGAAAGGTTGTGAATGAGGAGCGTTTGAACAAAATAATTGTATCTGCCGTAAAACAGTCTTTAAAAGGGAAGATGCCAAAACTGCAAAGTTGCATCTCTGTAAAAGAGTTCTGCTGTAAGTGTAATGCTGAGTTAAAGTTAATCTGTTATTGCGGAAATGAGGTTGAAAGAGTGTATATTTGTAGTGAGTTGGAGAGACTCAAGATGAGGCATGGCGCAGGCGGCAGGACAGAGCGAGAGGAGAAGCCTTCTGTTGCCGTTTTGATTGGACCTGAGGGGGATTTTTCCAAGGATGAGGTTGATGTGGCGCTTGAGTGCGGTTTTACAGCTGTACATCTTGGTTCGTCGAGACTCAGAACAGAGACGGCGGCGCTTGTGGCAACAGTGCTGGCGGCATCTGCATTTGAAAAGGATACAATATAGTGACAGTTGCTTTGATTTTTGTATGTTAGTTCTTGAAACAATCGGAAAATCAAGGCAATATTTGTCGGGAAGAGAAAAATACTTTTAAAAAATAAAAAAAACTATTGAAATATGAGAAAGTTAACGTTTGCGGTTTTGTGCTTGTTTGCGGTTGGAAGCCTCAATGCACAGAATAAGAATCTTAAACCTTTGGGACAAAAGGAGTTGCAGGAGATTCAGAGTAGTTTTGTAATGGATGCTCAGGCTACTGCTGTTCAGAATGTTCTAACAAATGACAAGGATATTAAGAATCATGTTCTTAATCACAATCTACAGGGTAAGATAGACCACTTTTTTAAGTACAGGGTTAATGTAAAGGGAATTACAGACCAGAAGAGTAGCGGCCGTTGCTGGATGTTCACCTCTATGAACGTGCTAAGGCCTTCTGTTATGGAGAAGTTTAATGTTTCCTCTTTTGATTTCTCCCACAACTACAACTATTTCTGGGATATGTTTGAGAAGAGCAATCTGTTCCTTGAGAATATTATTGCTACGGCAGACAGGGATGGCGATGATAGAGAGGTGGTTACATATCTTCAGTCTCCTGTTGGCGATGGCGGTGTATGGAATCTTTTCTATAATCTTGGCGAGAAGTACGGTGTTGTTCCTGCAGAGGTGATGCCTGAGACAGAGCATTCTAACAATACATCGCAGATGGTATCTCTTATTAACGAGCGTTTGAGGGGCGCTGCGTACAACATTAGGGAGATTGCGGCAAAGAGAGGCAAGGCTGCAGATATGGAGCAGGAGAAGATGGCTGCGCTTAAGGATGTTTACAGGGTGCTTGCTCTTTGCCTTGGTGTTCCTCCAACAGAGTTTGCATGGAGATATAAAGATAAGGATGGCGAGGTTAAGGTGCTTAAAACTACCCCTAAGGAGTTCTATTCTTCTATTGTTCCTGCGGATTATTCTCCTAACAATTACATTATGATTATGAACGACCCTACCCGTGAGTATTATAAGGTTTATGATATTGCCAACTATAGAAACACTGTTGAGGGTATAAACTGGGTTTATCTTAACCTTCCGAATGATGAGATCAAGAGGGCTGCTCTTGCATCTATAAAGAATAATGAGGCTATGTATGCTTCTTGTGACGTTGGGAAGCAGAGCAACAGAAAAGATGGTGTTATGGATCCTAAGATGTACGATTATCAGTCACTGTTTGGTATAACTCTAAACATGGATAAAAAGGCAAGGATTCTAACTCGTCAGAGCGGTTCTTCTCATGCAATGGCTGTTGTTGCAGTTGATGTTGATGAGAACGAGAATCCTGTTAAATGGCAGTTTGAAAACAGCTGGGGAGCAGGCTCGGGCCATAACGGTTATCTTACGTTTACGGATGATTGGTTTAATGAGTATATGTTCCGTATTGTAATAAACAAGAGGTATTTGAGTGAGAAGGCTGTTAAGGCTTTGAGCGGAAAGGTTATCTCTCTTCCGGTATGGGATTATATGTTTTAAAAAGGTTCGCGATTTTTGCGCTTATATTTAACTTTTTTAAGGAGATGATAGATAGGTGACAGAGCGTTATAGCTTTTTTATTCAAATTCTTGATAGAGGTAATAGGATGGCTAAAATTGGCCATCCTTTCTTTTATTATTTGACAGCATGAAAAAATTGCCGTAAGTTTGCGTAGATAACAACTAAACGAATTTATTATGCAAAAGAAATTTTTTGCCGAAATGATCGGCACTTTTACCCTTGTATTATTGGGTTGCGGCGCTGCCATATTTAATGGCGGAGCTACATCTGTGGCTGCTGTACTTACTATTGCATTTGCTTTTGGTCTCTCTGTTGTTGCAATGGCGTACACTATTGGTTCTGTTTCCGGTTGTCATATTAATCCTGCAATAACTCTGGGCGTATTGCTTAGCGGCAGAATGTCTGCTAAGGAGGCGGTGGGGTATTGGATCGCTCAAGTTATTGGTGCCATACTTGCTTCTTGTGTGCTTTACCTGTTTGTGACAACGGGGAATATTGCCATAGGTGCTACTGCAACAGGTGCTAACAGCTTCGCAGATGGCAACCTTGTCCCTGCTTGCTTGGCAGAGGTTATTTTTACTGCAATTTTCGTTTTGGTGGTGCTTGGCACTACAAGTTCCCAAAACGGTACTCCTAAGTTTGCCGGCCTTGCAATAGGTCTTGCACTTGTTCTTATTCACATTGTATGTATTCCTATTACAGGTACATCTGTAAACCCTGCAAGAAGCATAGGCCCTGCTCTGTTTGAGGGTGGCGTGGCTCTCAGCCAGCTTTGGGTATTTATTGTAATGCCTCTTATAGGTGGAGCGATTGCGGCTTTAGTGTGGAAGGTGATAAGCAACGAAAAGTAACATTATATGTGCAGAGTATAATGTTACTAAAAAGAATAGGGCAGCTTTATTGTTGCCCTATTCCCATTTAATGAGAACAATGTTGCTTTACAGCGTTTACTATTTTGCAACAACCTTAATCTTAACTGATGCTGTCACGTACACATTGGAATTGCTTTGGATCTCAAGAATTCCTTCTCCAACTCTTTCACCGGTAACTATAACCTCAGTACCTCTCCGTTTTGAAAAAGACGTATTAAAAAACTCACATCTGCCTGGGTAGATGGATATACCTCGGTTTGACGTATTCTTAGGGTACGTTGTAAACTTCACAGGAACGCTCTCTCCAACTTTTACTGTAACTACATTTTTTTCTACAGCTATAGATGTAGCTTTAACATTTTCTTTGGGCAGGGTGGCATTTATAGTGTATATTTTACCGGGAAGCAACTCTAAATTTGTTGGCATAATCACACCGACAGATGTATTAAATTTAACAATATCATGATCAATATAAAATAAGTTAATATCAATAGGTGTCCCTTGTTCAAGAATAAAAGAATTACTGCTACTGTGTTGAACGAAGAATGGTATATATGCAGATATCTTGCCGTCTGAAGGGATGATCACCCCTGTGTTATCCTTCCCAATGTGAAGATACAAGTTAGGTAACATACATTGTGGAGACTCAAAAAATGATATGATATCTCCATGCTTGTCAAGCCAGCCAAGATTGTTGCTGCTTCTCTCCATGTAAGATGCAGATACATGTGTCATTAAACGCAAAGTATTAATTTTTTTGCCTCTATGAGCAGGGGCAACAGTTAAGTTAAGATTAAGGATTGCACAATTCTTTTGCAGAGTAACCCCCTTTATCTCTCCTGAGGCTGGATCATTCTCTATTTTTGCGCTCATAATATCCCATTGGGACAGATGTCTCATATCGTTGTTCTCAACTTGGTGGCTATAATTGTTACCGAAAGTTGTGCAACTGAATCCGTTGAATTCAAATATTGTACATCGTATACTGTCTTTTATATGAGAACAGCTCGGTTTTTCCTTCATGACATAGTTCCCTTCTTTATTCTTCGTCAGGGAAGGATAGACGATAATCCACCCTTTAGCTCCATATGGTTTTGAATATTTGCCCGTAAATGTTGCGGAACGGCGTCCTTTCTCCCCTGTGGATGTAAGATTGTCTACGGCTATGAGTCTGTTATCACTGTCAAATGACAAAAGGGATATCTCCTCGTTTGCATCCCAACTTACCCTCAGCCCGCCTGCGGGATTCTGTTCTATAATGGTTTTGGTTTCAGGTGATGTTTGCGGATAGTTTACAGATATTTTAACATTTACGGCCTCTGAGTTACTGCTATCCTGTTTAATGTTTGCATTCTCTTTCTCTTTGGTACAACCAACCGCAATGGCAGCTGCTGCCAACGGTATAATGAAAAGTCTTAATAATTTTCCCATTTTCTGATTGTTGTTTAATGTTAAAACATATACTTTAGAGCTCGAATTCTCCGCCGTTTTCATAATCTCCGGGTTCAATAACTGTAACAGATGTGGCAAATCCGGCCTCAAGTTTAACATCCACTAAATCAACAAGTGGGGTTTCGTAATTTTTTTCCATATAAAACTGCTTTTAATTTTAATGATTTTTAATAAATTTTTACGGAACATAACGCCTATAGGCTTTCAGTGCATAAGAACAAATAATCTTTTGAAAAGTTTGATGTCTGCCTGCTATAAAATGTGTTTAATGTGCTTATAATGAGCGGGAAAGTGCTATTGTCCGCCTTTACGTGCCTGAAATTTTTTTGGTATGTTATGGAGGAAAATGCTAACTTGCATGTTCTGTAAAACTTTGATTATATGGATAACGCTATAGATCTGCCTATTGGTAATAGTAGAGATGAAATCCGTGCAAGAGATAAAGCCATAAAGGATTTCTATGCGAGGTGGAATGCCAAACATCCCAAGAAAATGATGTGGAATGATGATTTACAGGATTATATTCACATTCGCTTTCTTTCTATTGAAGAAACAAGTGAAAAAGTGGCAAGACAATATAAGTCAACTATTGCGGTGTTTAGACTCAGTGAGCTTTTAACTATGGCAAAAAAGGTTGGAGAGGTGGAACCTAAGAGGGGTACTGAAAACCAAAAAGGTTTTATAAAGATGCTGATTATGAGGTTGGATGATATTAAGATGATGGTTGGTGTCCAAAGAACCGGAAATAAAATACAATATTGCATTACGTCATTGGTGTAATAAATAAGCCACTGCACGCAGTGGCTATATTTTTGGGGCTCGAAACTGATGTGTCAGAAAGGGTTGTCATCCCTTACGCGAATTCCCCAAAACTTTGCAAAGATACTAATTGTTTTGGGAAAGGCCACAAAAAAAAGACAGCTTATCGCTGTCTTTTCTTTTTCCCTTGTAGCGCGGCCCAGGATTGTGCGCGGCACGGTGGCCTGTGCATTCCTTTGGCCGAATTGCTTTGTCCTCAAGTGAAAAAATTTCGTGTTAAACAAAAGACAGCCGTGCTTCGCACTGCCTGTTTTTTTGTTAGCCTATCTGCTTCGCTCAAACAAGTTTGGCTCGCAATTAGGCCACAAAAAAAAGACAGCTTATCGCTGTCTTTTCTTTTTCCCTTGTAGCGCGGCCCAGGATTGAACTGGGGACCTCATGATTATGAATCATGCGCTCTAACCAGCTGAGCTACCGCGCCATCATTTAGTTGAGATACCAAGACTCGAACTCGGACCAAGAGAGCCAGAATCTCTTGTGCTACCATTACACCATATCTCAATAAGTGTGTTCGTTTCGGGAGTGCAAATGTATGAATAATTCAATAACCTGCAAAATTTTTTTAACAAAACATATCTCCTAATGTAAAAATATATTTTTGAAGCCTCTCAGAACAGCGGTAATTTGCCTGTTAAACATCATTTTACTTCACAACCCCGGTTTCAATCTCGTTCTGTAGATACGAAAATACGTAGACAGCACTTTCGTAGTACAAGCCACACTGCGGATTACATAAGCGGTTGTAAGTTTCAGAAGAGAATAGCTCATCCAGAGCTTTCTTTATGTCCCAACCA
Organism: uncultured Bacteroidales bacterium; assembly: GCA_934717185.1. Lineage (GTDB taxonomy): Bacteria > Bacteroidota > Bacteroidia > Bacteroidales > UBA932 > Egerieousia. The sequence continues at coordinate 75,210 of CAKUYQ010000004.1, forward strand.
TATTTTTTCATTAACATCTCTACTAATTCAGAAGAGAGGCATTCTACCTGAAACTGAACATCGTCACTCATATCAAATTTTTTTTAAATGTTTAACAGCTGCTTCTGTACCAAAATAATACTGTATGGAAGGCTTGTTAAAACGTAATTCCTCTATCATTCGCTCTATACTTATATATCCTTGAATGAAACGTTGCATTTGAAGGCCAACTGTATCATTAGCTATAGGTCCAACAACAATATCGTAAGAATGTAAAGAGACCTTATTTAGATTCTTTCTGTTCATTAAAACAAACTCTGCCCATTCTATGGAATACTCGGTGAAAATTTTAATGTTCAATGGTGACCCTTCTTTCAATAAAACATTGTCAAATAAATATGTATTTACAACAGGTTCTCCCTCCATCATTCTTTGCGTTGTACGAACAGCCATATCCATAGCTTGCTCTCTATTAGGATTCAGATAAAATCCACAACCGAAATCCTTTCCTTTACGAGAGTAGGACAGGTCAATTTTATCAATTGGAATATTGGAACTGTGATACAGCTCAATCATCATGATATTCGTCCTCTGTTCTTTTTGCAGATATGTGTAATATCGTCCACGGCATCATCTATAGACAGCGTGTGCTCGGCAGCATAGCAATTTATAAGAAAATCTATTCCTTTAAATCTGCGTAAATAGCTGTAGGCTTGTGTGTTAGTTAGTGTAAAGCGTTTTGCAAAAACGCCAACGCAGCATATAACAAATGCTATAATATTATGTTCCATATCTTATACTTAAAAATAATTCATACATGTTATTGATTTTCTGCTGTGAGGAGCTAATACATAACTTTACCGCATTCAACACAAAGGTAAAAAAAGTCCCTGATAATTCCATAAGAATAAATATAGAAAAACAAAACAGCCGTAATTTACTTGTTATGTATCGTCATTATATCTTTGCAGCGATGAAAACATACAAAAGCAGTTTAATTTAACATAATAATGAGAAAAATCTATCAAATCATCTTTGCATGTATATTTGGCGTAATAATGACGGCATGCTCAAAAGACAACAATGATAATAAGCCTGATACACCATCACCAAAGGAGCAGTGGAGCAAGACTATGAAAGGCAACGGAGAGCCAATAGACCATGTTACAAATCCGGAGAAGCAGCTGGCACATAAAGCTCTTAAAGAGTACGGGCCGTTTGGCGAAAAGATAAGCACAGAAGAGTTCCTTGCTCTGCCCAAGATAGAGTAGAAGCGGATGATTTCGTTTTAATGTAGCAACACAGGGATGCAGCAAATATCCCTGTGTTTATTATACATCACTCCGTAGAGTCTCTTTTATCTTGAATAATTGTTATATCGTCTCCATTTAATCCGTTGGTTACCTGCATTTTAAAAATTCTCTTTTTATCTGTGTTATTCGCTCGTAGGTAGACATTTACAATTTTACACGAGTCTTTTATTGTGGTGTTTAATCTAACTCTTATCCAACCTATATCATAAGTGTATATCCCTTCGCTATTTTCAACAATGTGAGTTTCAGTGAATGGGTTTATTTTATGTATGTCTGGGAAAAAGTGTAAATGGGAGAGGTTGCGTGTAATTCAAATTCATGAGTAGATGAATCAACTTCCAAATAATTGGGATTGACTTTAAGTTTCGGGAATTGTTCGCAGCTTGCTATAGCTAAAATCAATATTAATGTGGCTATTATCTTTTTTGTGAGCATACTTGTCTTTTGGCTATAAATTAATATTTTTTCTAACAACACCTTGTGGAATATCATACGTAAAATCCATAAGAGCTTAACACTTCTGTTGGCAATATTCATGTTTTAGATTAACTTTGTAGGAAAACGAAAGAATAATGGAAAAGATTAGCACTCAATACAATCAGGCCGTACAACTTATAAAGTCTGCCATACTCCAAAATCAGTTGGGAGCAGCCAAAGCTGTCAACAGACAGATGCTTGCATTGTATTATGGTGTGGGCAAATATGTTTCTGACAACACTCGAAAAGGTGTTTGGGGGACGGGAGCCATTGAAACTATTAGTGAACAACTTAGACGGGAGTTGCCGGGATTGCGCGGATTTGGGGTGTCAAACATAAAAAATATGCGACAGTTTTATGAGTCTTGGAACTTGATTATAAATCGCCAGCCGTCGGATAGTAATTTGCAAGCGTTTGAAAATAAGGATGTTTTGCCTTCAAGTGTGCTTTTGCAGGTAAATCGTCAGCCGTTGGCTGGCGATTTGGATTGGCAAGATTTCTTCTCCATAAGTTTCACACACCATTGTGAAATATTATCCAAAACCAAGACTCTTGAAGAACGTGTTTTCTACATCCATCAGACTGCAACTTTGCATTGGGACAAATATACCCTTCGTTATAATCTGAAGGCTGACTTGTTCCATCACCAGTCGCAGATGCCAAGTAACTTTGCCAAGACTATGCCATCAACACGGCATGCTCTGAAAGCAATATCCATGTTCAAGGACGATTATCTGCTTGACTTCATCAATGTTGAGGAACTTGACGAACGAGACCCACAAGACATTGACGAGCGGATTATAGAAAATTCAATTGTGGCTAATGTAAAGAATTTCATCCTTACGTTCGGCAAGGACTTTACATTTATGGGTAATCAGGTGCATATAGACAAGTTCGGACATGATCATTGAGTTGATTTGCTGTTTTTCAACAGGGCGTTGCAATGTCTTGTAGTATTTGAACTAAAGAAAGGTGCTTTCAAACCAGCCTATCTCGGTCAGTTATCTGCTTATATCCGCATGTTGAATGATGACGAACGCAAGCCCCATGAGAATCCAACAATAGGAATTGTGCTTTGCCGTGATGCCGATAAGACATACGTTGAGTATCTTCTTCAGGACTACACACAGCCAATGGGTGTGGCAACATACAAGGTTATGCCGGAGAAGCTAAAAAAGATTCTTCCTCCAGAGGAAGAGTTTAAGAAATTGCTTGACGGAAAAGAAATCGACGAATCCGAAAAATAAGAAGACTATGGGAACAGCATTACTTGCACTCTGCTTCTGCGCTATCAAGCCGTGCTTGTCTTCATTGTCTCTGCGTGTTGCTATTGCTTCGTTATGGCGAATATGGTGAAGAACAACGTCATAAAGAAAAAGGTGGCGGTGCTTGAAGATGCTGTGGAGAAGTTGGAACAAGAACGTGCTGTAATATGCAACATGCAAATGACCCAATTTCGGCAAAGTAAATTCCCCCATTTATAGAGAGGAATTCTGACTCATGAGTTGAGATTTATAATCATCATTAAAAATAGTTTTTCTGTTTTCCATTCTGTAGCTGGTTCCTGACAACTTGACAACCACACATCTATACAGTAACCTGAATATTCTATAATCGCTCATTAGTATAATTATTGAACTTCAGAACCTTAAACACATGTTATTGGTCTGTTCTGAAGTTCAATTTATTAATATCTTCTCAACTGCGCATTATCATACGCCAAGAATATCGTCAAGAACGCTGAAACGCCAAGAGCGCAAACCATGCAGATTATGAGGAATGTGTGGAGAAAATGAAGTGTGGCAAGTTCCGTGAAGGTAGCAACAATCTTGTCTACATGCTTCTTGTCATCATAAAGGCTAGACTGTAAGGCGGGGTTGACAGCTTCCTGTTATTCTTTGCAGCAAAGGACGGTGGAGTATGCTGCTATGGCCTCCTCCCTTCCAACAGCGTCTGCCCCCTCTGTGGTTGTGGCCTTTATAGAAATCTGGCTCAACTCGCACCCTAAAACAGAGGCTAATGTCTCCCTCATCTGTGGAATAAAACGTGCAATTTTGGGCTTTTGCAAAAGGATGGTACAGTCTGCATTCACAAGTCTGTATCCCTGCTCTTTAACCAAATCATAACTGCGCTGCAGCAGAATCTTGCTGTCTATACCCTTAAACTCGGCGGAGTTGTCGGGAAAATGATTACCTATATCTCCAAGGGCCAAAGAGCCCAAGAGGGCATCGCAAAGGGCATGAATGAGAGTATCCCCATCTGAATGGGCAACGCAACCTTTTGAATGTTCTATCTGTATCCCTCCAAGCCAGAATGGGAGATTCTCCGCCAACAGGTGCAGGTCATAGCCGTTTCCAATTCTAAAATCCATAGCTGTATGATTTTCTTTTTGCAAACATAAATATAATATGGCAAATGTATACCCATACATATAAATAAAAAAGGCTGCAGCTCATTCGCCACAACCTTGTTTTCACAGTATCTTAGAATCCGTTGAGATTCATATAGACAGTTGGTATAAGAAGCAAAAGGCCTATAAGCATAAATACCAAAAGAATCTTCCAGAACCATTTAAACCACACATTGTAAGGGATTCTGGCAATTCCAAGAACTCCCATTAGAACAGCAGAGGTTGGGGTAATCATATTTGTAAATCCGTCTCCAAACTGGTATGCCAGAACAGTTGATTGCCTCGATAATTCAATGATATCTGAGAATGGTGCCATAATTGGCATTGTAAGCGCTGCCTTTGCAGTTCCAGATGGGATGAACAGGTTCAACACTGTCTGTATTGCATACATAATTGAAACTGTTCCGGTTTTGCTTGTCCCTTCCATTGTACCGGCAAGTGCATACAGTATTGTATCCATAATGTGCCCCTGAGTAAGAACTTCAATAATACCGCCTGCAAGGCCAACAATGATTGCTGCTGTAAGTATATCTTTTGCGCCAACCATAAACTCCTTTACAATAGCATTCCCTCCGTTACCTGCCGCTATGCCGGAAATTATTCCCATTGCTATAAACAACGCTGTAATCTCTTTAACATACCAACCGTAGCCAAGTACGCCAACAACAAGGAATATGATTGTATAAGCAAGTACAGAGATAATATAGTACAGATAAGATTTTCTTAACGTTATTATTCCTGTAAGGATATATAATGCTGTAAGTATTGGTACAAGGACAAATGTGCTCTCTGCATTACCAATAGAGATTGTTGTCTTTGGGTAAAGAACAGAGAATACCACAAGGACAACGGCCGAAAGTGCAAATGCAGCCCAAGCAGAAACAGATGATTTTGTGTTAAAATCAAATGAGGAGTTCTCTTTTTCCCGGGTTCTCCAGTACTCGTCTAATTTGTATGTAGGGGATGCCTGTGGATTCTTCTTTACACGGTTTGCATACCAAAGGGTAAATGCAATAATCATTAATGTAAGAATAGTCCATACAAGAAATCTGTACTCAAATCCTGAGAATAATGGAAGGCCCGAAAGGCCTTGTGCAATGCCTATGGTAAATGGGTTGAATATTGCTCCGGAGAATCCTATGTGTGCTGCAACATAAACCATAAGGACTCCTGTAATGGAGTCGTAACCCATTGATATTGCAAGAGGAACAAAGATAATAACAAATGCCATTGTCTCTTCGCTCATCCCAAAGACAGCTCCAAAAATAGAGAAGATCAGCATAGAGCAAACAATAACAATATTATGAACTCCTATTCTTTTCATCAAAGGATTCTTCTCAAAATCCTTTGATTTTTTAAGGAATTGCACAATGCCAAAATCAATTGCCTTGCTGCCGTTAAGGATTTGGAATGCTCCTCCCATAACAAGGACAAATGCAATGATTGCTGCTTGACGCTCAAAACCATCTATTATAGAGCCAAGAACCTGCCATGTCTGAGGAGCTTGTTCTACCGGGTGATATGAGCCACTTACTATTACATCTCTCTCCGCCCCGTTTACATTAATGGTTTGGTGATCGAACTCTCCTGCCGGAACAATCCAAGTAAGTATTCCACAAAAAAGCAGAACAGCTCCAATAATTAAAAATGTATGTGGTATTTTTTTAGCCTTTGCCATATCAAAAAATTATTTCTCTAAAAAACTGACTATAAACTTTTAACTATAAACCATAAACTAATTATGCCATGGCGAGGAAAAGCTGCGCGTAAGTAAAATAATAACAAAGATAAAGGCTTTAAAAGACATAACAAAAAACAGATAAATACGGCCGTAGCTTATTCACTGCAGCCTTTGGTTAATCATCCTTCGCTTCCCGATAAACATTGTAACAGTCATCTTACAGGTAGCCTTGTCCTTAGTACTTATTTGTGTCGTACATAAGTTTAAAGCTATAATCTGTATTGTTTACATCAACCTCTATAGGCTCTATTACCACATTAGGATTGCTGAATTTTATTACATTTTCAAAACCTGTAATAATAAATTGTTTTTGGCCATTTTTTGTTACGTACTCAATATCTGCTGTATTTCGGAGTGATAGGCTATTTCTATATTTATACAACTTATACTCATATTTATCTCCTACAACTATATTCCCAGCGTAATAATCAACCACCTCTTGAGCCAAAGCTACGTTAGTAAAAAATAATACCGCTAAAAAAAACAATATCTTTCCCATAATTTCCGTTATTTTAATCATTTGAATAAATTCTCAAATGATTTACAAGATCACAAAAGTAAAATGACGGAGAATATAAATACTATTTGCTTCATAATTATCTGTTTTGATATTTTTCCCAATATTTTTCAGCCATAGGCTGTAACCTTTCTCTTATCACCTCCATTATAGTCTCGAAATCAAGAGGCTCTTTCCATTGAATCTTTTTCAAGAAAGCTTTCCAACGGATTATGCGTGCTGCATCTGTTGCAAAACTTTTAGTGAACAACTGTAATTCGGGATTGTACGTAAGACCTCGATTGTTGAAAGTTGCCTTGACTGCATCGTACAACGTATCATCATCCAAGTCTCTCTTTGTCAAGAGTTGATAGCAGTCGAAGAAATCTTTCATGCGACTATTGAGCACATCACGGTCTATCATCGTATGGAATTTCTCGGCGACAACTGTCTCCAAGGAATATGCCTGTATGTTCACAGATGGAATGTCTGGCAAAAGTAATGGAAAGTCAATGGTTGTGGGATATGGAGTGACAACATCACCAAAACCAATGTCAACAGACATATTATAAGCAATGGTATCCATGTGGGCTGTAAAGTAAAATCGGGTACCAGGATATTTCTTTTCGACAGTGATGGGTTCTAACTTGATGCTGTCAATGTCAAACGACACACCATCCTCATCACATACAATGCCCAAGATTTCTTTGAACACATGTGCAAGAAAGTCCTTATCACGGCTGATTCTGTCTGCCATAAAGTCAACATCTACCGTAGGACGTGCTTCAAGTCCATTCATGGCATAAAGCAAAGAGCCTCCTTTCAACAAGAAGTTGTCCTTGTATTGGCTAACAGACACTCTGTAAAGCAACCTTTCATTGAAGTATCTTGCCAAAAGATACATATATTTGTAGCCGGTCTCGTTCATTAGATTGAGCAAACGTGTCTTTACTGACTTGCCGTAGTTTTTCTTTCCCATTTTATTCTATTGCTATTTCAAGATAATTCTTCAATGTGTTGAATACTCTGAGGCGCTTGGCATAATCTTGCAAACGGGTGAGATTACGGTTTGGCTTTCTCAGATAGGAGCGTATTACTTCAGCGCAAACATCCAGCCCCAATTTGTTCCTGTATTTCACAGCATCGCAAACACTTCGCTCCATGTCGGTAATACGAACATGATATCCAGAGATTTCAGCATTCATAATGCCGAATTCCAAGTTCTCCTTCTTCCAATAATACAGTTCTATCGGAAGCGTATTAGGTATCACCACTTTTCGTTTATTGGCGATGGCTATACAAAAAGCAGGTGGAACAGTTGTTGAAAGCTGGTGGTAAGCCCAGGCATTGTATAGGCATACAATACCATTGGGAACAATCCGCTCCACGTCAATCATTGTATTAAGCAAGGCATCGGGAACAGCATAAATGCCATGCCGCAACTTTATCAAGTCGCCACGTTCCTTTGCTCTCAATAGTCGCTTATATTCTGACAAATGAGATATATCAGTAGTGGAGATAGTGCCACCAAGTGCTGCCACTTTACAAACTATATTGTTCATTTTACATCTAATTAAATGTCAATACTGCGGCAAAAATACAATTAATTTCGAAAATGCGGCAATATTCTACGGATAATTTTATAAAACACCGTATGTTTTTCACATTTTTTGTGGAATATAATAAATTTATTACATTTGCGGCATGAGAACTATGATGAGGAGTGCCGAATTCGATGAGTTTTACAACTCTCTTCCTGCAAATATTCAGAACAAGGTGAAACCGACATGCAGCTTTCTACATTCATTATGATTTCGGAGGCCGTCGGCTTGAAATTCGCTTTGACTGCAGACTAAGTTGATAATTAAAAACTCCAATCAAAAAAAAAGGCCGCAGCTTATTCACTGCAGCCTTTGATTAATCATCCTTTGCTTCCCGATAAACATTGTAACAGTCATCTTACAGGTAGCCTTGTCCTTAGTACTTATTTGTGTCGTACATAAGTTTAAAGCTATAATCTGTATTGTTTACATCAACCTCTATAGGTTGTGCCGCTATAATCTGCAAACGCTCTGCGAACTCTTTACTTTTTATAGTATAAACGGCATTTTTCTTTATGTAATCTTCTAACTGTTCTATCTTTTGTGGAGGCACATTCCTCATTTTGTCACAGCCAAAAAATTTTATTCTCAAATTAACAATTTTGCCATTCTTATCAACATCAGGTGCAAAAGAGTAGAAAAGTGTAGTTTTTGAATTGGGAGAACCCATATTTCGCTTAAAATTAATACACGCCTTAGCCATCTTTAGTATTTCTTCCTTGCTAAATACAGTTTCTATTGCCTCTATCACCACATTAGGATTACTGAATTTTATTACATTTTCAAAACCTATATTAATAAACTGTTTTTGGCCATTTTTTGTTACGTACTCAATATCTGCTGTATTTCGGAGTGATATCCTATTGCTGTATTTGTACAACTTATACTCATATTTATCTCCTACAACTATATCCCCAGCGTAATAATCAACCACCTCTTGAGCCAAAGCTACGTTAGTAAAAAATAATATCGCTAAAAAAAACAATATCTTTCCCATAATTTCCGTTATTTTAATCATTTAAACAAATTCTTAAAGTTCTCCACCTGTTCTAAAAAAGAGCCCCTATCAAAGATAAAATTATTATACTTAGGTCTCTTATCCCTAAATACTTTTAAATACTTATCCAAGTTTTCGGAATTTGGATTGTCCCAAAAGGGTTTAATTATATCACTAATGTCATCAGTATCAAACTGTGACATCAAATAATATTCCCCGTTATAAGTATCCAGTGAATATACCAACTCTGCAAGTGTTGATATTAGTTCAGAATTTAGGTTATTTTTTAAATTTATACTCGGATACTCGTGCTTGAACCAAAAATGTGCCAACTCATGCCCAACTTTGTCTACCTCAACTACAAGAGTCCTATGCCATATAGTATTGCAATTTGTAGGACTATATAAATATGTAAAATCACTCTTAGGAGTACCTTTGTATTCTTTAATAGTTATCTGTTCACCTTTTTTCTCTACATAATCCATAAGTCTGCTTATCTTGTAAGCCTTATTCTTCAACTGTTTGATAGCATCTTCAAACATATCCTTTGTCTTTTTGCTATCGTACTTGATATAGCTCGAATGTCCTGAGTTGTACGTTGTCTGATCTCCACCACCTCCACTACCACCTATATTTGTTCCACCACCACCGCATATACAGGGGCATCTGCCGCAGCTTTCACAACCTCTTGGTGTTTCTTCCCTTCCATGGTCATCGGAACCACCACCACCTCCCGGTATTAATACACAGATACAAGGATCAAAACCACAATTAGGACAATCATCTGGTCTTACTGTTATCCCGGGTAGATCAAATGCATACCCACAGGCTAAACAAATTCCTATATCTGTATATACTATTCCCTCAAACCCACAAATAGTACATACATTTCCTAAGCTTTTTGTTCGTTTAATCAAATCATCTCCTAAAAACACTATACACTTCTCTCCGGCCTGCATTTTTGACAAATTTACAGAATAAGAGATACTACACGATATTCTTACACCGTTCTCATATATGTAAAAGTTCTCTATCTTGCCGTCTAATGTGGAGATTATATAATATCCGGTAAAATTGCTTCTGTTGCCAAGATAGCTATAAGAGTCATTCTCTTCATTGATTGCCGCATCTGACTTAAAGCCTATGATTGTTGCAACAAACTGCAAAACAGATCCATCTTGTTTTATTTTTTGTAAAACAAGACTGCTCTTTGCCTCCATCTCTCCACCTATCCCCATTTCACCAAGACTGCTACCCAACATTAGAATACTCGCATAATCGGGCACCTCCATTGAAACCGAAACCGCATAAAAATCCATGAACTCTTTACTTTCGGCCTTTGACCAATCAATGGATGAATTATCTGTCTCTATGCTTTTTGTAGGAGCATCTTTAAAAACGGGTAATCTTATTCCACCATCATTCCGATTAAATATGGATTCAGCCTCTTCTACTGAAAACAGATTATTCTCTTCACGATCTTTACTTTTGAAAAAATCACTCTCGCATGAAACGAGAATTACAGACAGAATTATGGTATGAAGGAGTATTGAAAACTTCTGGAATATCATATATCTATTATTTAAGTTAGTTTTGTAAATTGTTAAACATTTTAAATTAATCTTTACACAAAAAAACAATCTAAATTAAAAACACAAACTTTAGTAAAATATTAAAAGAAGAATAGATTGTAATAGTAAGGCCGCAGCTTATTCACTGCAGCCTTTGGTTAATCATCCTTCGCTTCCCTACAAACCATTCAACTGTCATCTTACAGGCAGCTTCGCGCTTAGTACTTATTTGTATCGTACATAAGTTTAAAGCTGTAGTCTGTATTGTTTACATCAACCTCTATAGGTTGTGCCCCTATAATCTGCAAACGCGCCACTCTTTCCTTATCTTTTACGGTATAAACAGCATGCTCTTTTATGTAATCCTCCAACTGCTCTATCTTTTGTGGAGGCACATTCCTCATTACGTCACAATTTTTGAAACTTATACGCAAATTAACGATTTTGCCATTCTTATCTACATCAGGGTCAAAAGAATAGAAAAAAGATGTTTTAAAATTGTCCGAACGATAACTCTTTTTAAATTCAATACAAGCCTTAGCCATCTCCAATATCTCCTCTTTGCTAAATACAGCCTCTATTGCCTCTATTACCACATTGGGATTCTTTAATTTTAAGAAAAATACGAATTCTGTGGTAATATAGCGCTCCTCCCCATTTATAGTGACATGTTCAATATCGTTTACATTTTTGAGAGTGAATTCTTTACCACTCCTATCTTTCTTTACAGTATACGTATATTTATTCCCCGATACTGTTTCGTTACAATAATAATTTTGTAATTCCTGTGACATTAATACATTAGCACATACAGTCGCGATTAGAAGAAATAATAATTTTTTCATACTATCAAAATTTTTAATTTAAAATACATAATTAAAAATTTGTGAGAGTCTGATAGCCGTTCGCTATCGTTCTCTCTCACGATGAAAATCTTTGATGTATCAACTTGAACTAATTAATTTCAAAGATTTTCATGTTCGGTTTCATATTTATCAATATTAATTTATTATCTGAACAAATTCTTAAAATTCTCTACCTGTCCTAAAAATGAACCTCTGTCAAAAACAAAATCTTTATAATCCTTCCCTCGTTTTTCCATAAATTTATCAACAAAAGAATCCAAATTATCGTAGCTTGGATTATCCCAAAAAGGCTTAATTATTTCACTGATTTCACCCGTATTAAATTTAGACATTAAGTAATATTCCCCGTTATAGGTATCCATTGAATATACCAATTCTGCAAGTGTTGATATTAGTTCAGAATTTAGGTTATTTTTTAAATTTATACTCGGATACTCATGTTTGAACCAAAAATGTGCCAGCTCATGCCCAACTTTGTCCGCCTCTACTGCAAGTGCTCTATGCCATATAGTGTTGCCATTTGTGGGACTATACAAATATGTAAAATCACTCTCAGGAGTACCTTTGTATTCTTTAATAGTTATCTTTTCACCTTTTTGCTCAGCATAATCCATTAGTTTGCTTATCTTGTAAGCCTTATTCTTCAACTGTTTGATGGCATCTTCAAACATATCCTTTGTCTTTTTGCTGTCGTACTTGATATAGCTTGAATGCCCTGAGTCGTACCTTGTCTGGTCTCCACCGCCTCCACTACCACCTATATTTGTTCCACCACCACCGCATATGCAGGGGCATCTGCCGCAACTTTCACAACCTCTTGGTGTTTCTTCCCTTCCATGGTCATCGGAACCAGCGCCTCCTCCAGGTATTAATACACAGATACAAGGATCAAAGCCACAATTAGGACAATCATCTGGTGTGACTGTTATTCCCGGCAGATCAAATGTATACCCACACGCTAAGCAAATTCCTATATCTGTATATACTATTCCTTCAAACCCGCAAATTCTGCATACATTTCCTGAGCTTTTGGTTCTTTTTATCAATTCATCTCCTAAAAACACTATACACTTCTCTCCGGCCTGCATTTTTGACAAATTTACGGAATAAGAGATACTGCACGATATTCTTACACCGTTCTCATATATGTAAAAGTTCTCTATCTTGCCGTCTAATGTGGAGATTATATAATATCCGGTAAAATTGCTTCTGTTGCCAAGATAGCTATAAGAGTCATTCTCTTCATTGATTGCCGCATCTGACTTAAAGCCTATGATTGTTGCAACAAACTGCAAAACAACTCCATTTTGTTTTATCTTTTGTAAAACAAGACTGCTCTTTGCCTCCATCTCGCCACCTCGCTCCATTTCACCAAGACTGCTGCCCAACATTAAAATACTCGCATAATCAGGTACCTCCATTGGAACAGAAACTGCGTAAAAATCCATGAACTCTTTACTTTCGGCCTTTGACCAATCAATGGATGAATTATCTGTCTCTATGCTTTTTGTAAGAGCATCTTTAAAAATAGGTAATCTTATTCCGCCATCATTTCTGCTAAATATGGATTCAGCCTCTTCTACTGAAAACAGATCATTCTCCTCACGATCATTACTTTTGAAAAAATCACTCTCGCATGAAACGAGAATTGCAGACAGTACTATGGTATGAAGGAGTATTGAAAACTTCTTGAATATCATATATCTATTTTTAAGTTAATTTTGCAAATTGTTAAATATTTTAAATTAATCTTTACACAAAGATAATAATCTAAATTAAAAACACAAACTTTAGTAAAATATTAAAAGAAGAATAGATTGTAATAGTAAGGCCGCAGCTAATTCACTGCAGCCGTTGGTTAATCATCCTTTGCTTCCCGACAAACTATTCAACCGTTATCTTACAAGCAGCCTTACTATTAGTATTTATTTGTATCGTACATAAGTTTAAAGCTGTAGTCTGTATTGTTTACATCAACCTCTATGGGTTGTGCCCCTATAATCTGCAAACGCGCCACTCTTTCCTTATCCTTTACGGTATAAAAAGCATGCTCTTTTATATAATCCTCCAACTGCTCTATCTTTTGTGGAGGGACATTTTTCATTTTGTCACAGCCAAAAAATTTTATTCTCAAGTTAACAATTTTGCCATTCTTATCAACATCCGGGTCAAAAGAATAGAAGAAAGATGTTTTAAAATAGTCCGAGCAATAACTCTTTTTAAACTCAATGCAGGCTTTAGCCATCTCCAATATCTCCTCTTTGCTGAATACAGCCTCTATAGCCTCTATTACCACATTAGGATTATTTAATTTTAAGAAAAACCCAAATTCAGAGGAAATGTAGCGCTCCTCCCCATTTATAGTAACATATTTTATATCAGCTGAATTTTCAAGGCGTAAGATATCAGATATTTTAGTTATCTTATATGTGTATTTTGAGCCGGATACAATATTACCGGCATAATAATCTTTTACTTCCTGCGCGGTAACTACATTAGCATAAAATAATACCGCTAAAATAAACAATATCTTTCTCATAATTTCCGTTATTTTAATCATCTGAATAAATTTTTAAAGTTCTCCACCTGTTCTAAAAAGGAACCTCTTCAGTAAGCCGTAGTTTACGCGTTGGCGTTAGCTTTAGCATTGGCTTTCAAAATTAAAAAAGCTAAGGCAAATGTCAAAGCTGTAATCCATAAACTAATTAGTGTAACGCTCACGTAGTTATTTTTATCTTTGCAAAAGGCACATATTATGCCCGAATTTAAAAAAATCAGCCGTTAGAGTAATGGATAAGATTCTTACAATAGAAAGAGCGGAATATATACGAGACTATATTCTATTGCTCCATTTTAATAATGGAGAGAGCCTTTATTGTGATTTTTTACCATTGTCACAAAGCGGTATATGCACTAAATTGCGAGATGTTGAGTACTTTAAGAATTATACTATTGACCCGTTTACCATAGATTGGAATAATGAGATAGGTTTCGCTCCGGAATACCTCTACAAGATAGGAACGCCACAGATTGCAAAACCGGATTAACATATCTTCAAAGTGAGAGAGAACGAAAGTGATAGTATGAAATGCAGTATAATTTTTGTAGCTTTGCTGTTGGATTAAAACGGTAGAAAGATGAGTTTTTTCAGTTTAAAACTATTTAACACACCTAAGCACAAAGTGTTTAATTATCAACCTGTTTACTATGATGAGCGGAAAGAGGCATTAGAGGAGAAGATTGCAGCTGCAGAGCGCAGAAACAAAGGGCAGTATGTTCCCGGAGAGAGTATTAAAGGGGCATTCACTAAGCCGCGTTTTGAGGTGAAGAGAAGTTCGAGCGTGGTAGACAAGGTTATACGTATCCTTACAATTGTAACCTTGGCCATACTTATGTTGGCGGTGCTTTACTTTACAAACGTAATGGATCTGTTCTTTAAGTAAGATGATACAGGTTCTGCCAAGCCACATAGCAAACCTTATTGCTGCCGGAGAGGTTGTACAACGCCCCTCAAGTGTAGTGAAGGAGCTTATGGAGAACAGCGTAGATGCCGGTGCTTCATCTGTGTCGCTCATTCTTGCGGATTTTGGGAAGACTCTCATTCAAGTAATAGACAACGGATGCGGAATGACAAAAGATGAGGCGCAGCTCTGCTTCATGCGTCATGCAACATCCAAGATTGCATCCCAACAGGATCTGTATTCGATTCATACATACGGTTTTAGGGGAGAGGCACTCCCCTCTGTGGCAGCCTGTTCGCAGGTGATTCTAAAAACCAAAACAGCAGAGGAGGAGGTTGGTACTGAGGTTCAGGTAGAGGAGAATCAGATAAAATATACCGGAGAAACCGCCACCCCAACCGGAACAAACATCCAGGTTAAAAACATCTTTTACAATATTCCGGCAAGGCGAAAATTCCTTAAGACAGACAATTGGGAATACAAGCAGTGCGTGCAGGAGTTCACTAGGATTGCTCTTACACGTAAAAATGTGGAGTTCAGGCTTATACATAATGCTAAGGAGATATTTGTGCTTCCCCCTGTCCAAAGCATAAAGCAGAGGATAATACAGCTTTGCGGAAAGGAACTTAATAAGGAACTGGTTGAGATAAAGACAGATACGGCAATAGTAAAGATAAGGGGCTATATCGGACGCCCGCAGAGCGCAAAGAAGAGCCAGCCTAACCAGTATCTGTTTGTGAACGGGCGCTACTTTAGGAGCCAGCTGTTGCATAAGGCAATCCTTAAGGCGTATGATAAGTTGCTTCCCGACAACCTATTCCCATCTTATTTTGTGTATCTTAGGACAGACCCGCAGAGTGTTGATGTGAACATACATCCAACAAAGACAGAGATAAAGTTTGAGGATGAGAATGTTATTTTTGAGATTCTCTGTGCTTCGGTCAAGGAGGCGATAGGGGAGAATGCCTTTGCTCCCGCCATAGATTTTGATATGGAGGGGGTTCCGGAGATACCTGTTGCAGCAAAGAATGACTTTTATATACCGCAGGCGCCAAAGGTCTCATATGATCCCCTGTTCAACCCGTTTGTAGAGGAGGGGAGGATGAGACAGCCGGGCTGGAATACAAAAGCAGAGTGGGCCGGAGCACAAGACAGGCTTTTTGAAAATGTCAATGACAATATTGCAGATGGCAGACAGGAAGCGGAGCAGGATTACGCAGGTACCGAAAGGGTGTACGAATCAAAACTCTTTAATGATGATCATATAAGTGACCGCAGTTGCATAGTGTTCAAGAACAAATATATCTTTACAACTGTTAAATCGGGGTTAATGGTCATTGATATAAAGAGGGCTAACGAGAGGATTTTGTACGAGCGGTTCAAAAATGCACTAACAGATACAGATATAGAGGCCAATGTTCAGGAGCTGCTCTATCCGCAGCAGATGGAGCTGTCATACCAACAGAGGCTTACAGTTGTCCCATATCTGCCTGAGCTTAAAAAACTTGGTTTTGATGTAGAGGAGGATGGTAATGGTAAACTTACAATGTACGGAACTCCAGCTACCCTTAAAGGGGACAACCTTACGTTGGAGGAGCTGATAGATGACCTGTTGCAGACAATATCGGATTCTTCCGTCTCTGATTTCAGCGAGAAATTCAGGGAGAAGCTTACAATGCAATTGGTAGAGGATTTGTCGGGAAGCATAGGGGAGGTAAACAATACCGAGGGTGGAATGATAATTGATTCTCTTTTTGCCTGCTCGGACCCATATACAAGTCCATACGGAGAGAGGTGCGTTGCAATAATGCAGGAGGAGGGGTTTAAGAAATTATTTTAAAGCTAAAGCCAAATAAAAGTTAAAAGTTTATAGAGGAAAGATGAAAAACGGTTTTCTTCTATGTATAAACTAATTAACTAACTCTAAACTATAAACAATAAACAATAAACTAATATGGCGTTAGCGTTGGCTATTTTGGAGTAAAGAGGGTAAAGAGGGTAAAGAGAGTAATGAAGGATAAAGCTAAAACCAAAGCTAAAGCTAATAAACTAAATTATTATGTATCAGAATAATTACAGGGCTTTTATGCCTACTGTAACACCGGTTGTAAAGAATATTATTATCATTAATGTAATAATGTTTGTGCTTACTCTATTCAAGGAGGAATTTATGATTGAAAAGTTCGCCCTTTTCTACTTCGGATCCCCTTTGTTCAAGCCGTATCAGCTTGTTACGCACATGTTCATGCACGGTAGTTTTACACATATATTCTTTAATATGTACACATTTTATTTCTTTGGAGTTGCTTTGGAAAGAGTGTGGGGTTCAAAGAAATTCCTTGTGTATTACTTTGTTACGGGAATAGGGGCGGCATTGCTGCATAACGGTGTTACATATTTGGAGGCTTTGCATTATGCTTCTGTTGGAGATCAGCTTTCGTTTAATATGCTACATATGATACCTACCGTTGGTGCTTCCGGTGCAATATACGGTCTGCTGCTGGCGTATGGAATGTTGTTCCCTAACGACAGGATAATGCTGCTTATTCCTCCAATCCCTTTAAAGGCAAAATATTTTGTAATAATATTCGGCGTGTTGGAACTTTTGTTGGGATTGTCTAATCCCGGGGGAAGCATTGCACATTTTGCACACTTGGGCGGTATGCTCTTTGGCTTGGTACTTATACTATATTGGAAGAAAAACAACAGGATGTACTATTAGTTGCATTTGCAGATGAAAAGACGGTCTGTTAAATCCGGTGGAAAACGTACCCCTTTATTTATAGGGATTGTTTTTAGGGTAGTACTTTTTGTAGCTGCCGGATGCTTAGGTATGTCTTATCTTTCAATATATGTAAATCCGTCCAAGTTTGGGCTGCCGCTCTTTTTCGGCCTGTTTTATATACCTATACTCGCGGTAAATATGATTTTGCTGCTTGTGGCATTTGCCCGGAGAAGCAGGTCTGCGTGGATTCCAATCATAGCCATACTTCCGTCACTTCTCTATTTAGACCTTTTTGTTAAGATAGGAGGGGGGAGCCATGAGGAGAAAGAGGGGATAAAACTTACAGTAAAGAGCTATAATGTAGGTACATTCAGTTCGTCATCTGGTGGCTTGTCAAGAGTGGATTGCAGAAAGGCTGTCATTTCATATATTAATAATAATCTTCCCGACATATTATGTCTGCAGGAGATTTTTGTGGATGACAAGAATATGGCAGATACCATCTTCTCGTCTTACCGGTACAGGCATTACAAGCTGTTTAAGACAAGGAATGGAAAGTTGTTTGGGAATATGACACTTAGCAGGTATCCTATTGTCAACACCGGTGATATCTGCTTTAAGGGGAGTACCAATCTCTCTATTTTTACAGATGTTAATCACTACGACAGAATTTTAAGGGTATTCAATAATCATCTTGAATCATATAATGTGTCGTTTACCGCACTTGTTAAGAAGATGAGCAAAAACTCTGCGGTTGGGGAGGAGATGAGAAACGAATATAAAGAGGTTCACGACAAGATGTTGGGAACATTTATAAAGAGGTCGGACCAAGTTAATACCATACAGGCAAATATAGAAAAATGCAAGTTGCCGGCAATTATATGCGGTGATTTTAACGATACTCCGGTCTCCTACACATATCATCGTTTGGTGAGTGGCAGGAAGGACTCTTTCAGAGAGGCCGGGAATGGCTTTGGCGGAACGTTTATGAGGCTTTGGCCGCTTTTAAGGATAGATTATATTTTGTACCCTAAAGAGTTTGACTGCTCTGCTCATATTACGGATAAGGTAAAATTGTCAGATCACTATCCTATAAGTGCGGAGCTGATCATATAGGCTTTGGCGTTAGCGTTGGCATTGGCTATTTTAGGGTAAAGAGGGTAAAGAGAGTAAAGAGGGTAAAGAGAGTAGAGAAAGTAAAGAGAGTAAAGAAAGTAGAGAATGTAATTAGCTAAAGCTAAAGCAGATAAACTTACTATAAACAATAAACTATAAACTAACACGATAGCTATGACAGAGAATATTATTAAGGAGAACATAGACAAAGCCATTGAAGTTTTAAAAAATGGCGGAGTGATACTTTATCCCACAGATACCGTATGGGGGTTAGGCTGTGACGCTACAAACAAAGAGGCCGTTGCAAAGATATTTGCAATAAAGAGAAGAGAGGATTCAAAAAGCCTCATTACACTTGCTGCAGATATGGATATGATTGCAAGGTATGTTAAGGAGTTCCCCGAGATTGCAATTTCACTCATAGAGGTAAACGACAGGCCTATGACAATCATATATCCCGGAGCTGTAGGCCTTGCAGAGAATGTTATTGCGGGCGACGGTTCTGCAGGTATAAGGATCCCAATGGATGACTTCTGCAAGAAGCTGATTGCAAGATTCCGCAGACCCATAGTATCAACATCGGCAAATTTGTCGGGAAGCAAATCGCCTGTGACATATAAGGAGATAGAACCTTACATAAAAGAGGCTGTTGATTTTGCAGTAGACCCGGCTTGCGAGAGCAGAGAGGCAACACATAAACCTTCTCAGATTATCAAGGTGGGATTAAACAGCGAGGTGGAGATAATAAGAGGGTGAATCTCACCCTCTTGATTTGATGCATCCTCAATCCTCATTGTCTATTGATAGATGTATTTGAATATCTCCTGCCATGAGACAGATTCTTCGCAAAATCCTCCTCCAAACGGACGGCTGATTATGTAAAGATATTTTTGATTGGCTGTAATCATATAACCTTTGTTATCTGTTTCAAGCACAAAATATTCCAAATACTTTGGCGGGTAGAGAGCACTTCCTCTCCCTTTACCAAAGGCAAGTTGGTAAGGATCGCCGGAATTAAACTCAAATGGCCCTGCAATCTCCGATAGATCTGTGTGATCCTCAGTAAAGTGTTGCCCGTTGTAATAGTAAGAGAAAGGAATATCATTAATCACTCCTCGCGGGTAGAGCAGAGATGACGGATGAGCAAGATATTTTGCAACAATCTCGTTTTCGTAGGAGATTGTTATATATTGGACTCCGCCCACGGTGTGCCTGTTGGATTTTATCACATCCATGCTTTTGGATATTCCAACTAAAAAGATCTGCTCGTAAACCTCTATTGAACAGATAGCTGTGCTTATATTACCGTTATCGCCCGTAACAGAAGCCTTAAGATTGTATGCTCCGTTGGCCCCGCAAGGGTTTGATATTCTTATGCAACCGTTGGAATATCCATATCCGTCTTTGTACGCAGATATATATGTTCCGGGAGATCTGCCTGTAAACTCAAGATTTATTGTAGCCTGTTGAGGCGCTTCAATATTGAGACTTTCATACGTGTCTGAATACCCTATGTTGGCTATTGCCGTAATCTTACTCCTCATCTTAATGGCATCCTTTACATTAACCTTTACCGTTGCTCTTTTATGCGGGGCGTCAACAAAACTTATTGTAAGTTCTCCGGCTTCCAACCCGTTATCTGCGGTAGGAATCAACCCCACAATATTGCGCCCGGCATTTCCACCAACAAACCCGAAAACCGGATTTGTAAAGCCATCTGTAATCTCCCATTTAAGATTATGTGCAGAGGCGGCCCATTGCGGAGAGATCTCATAACCTATTTCATGGTAGAAATCTTTGTAGATGGTAACCTCATTGTCTGCAGTAACTTTAAGCTCCTCAACGGTAATGGAACATACAGCCTCTGCATCTCCAAGCGTTCCTTTTATTGTACATACGCCTGCCTGCAAAGCCTTTATCTCAATACTGCCATCATTTTGTTTCACTATTTTGGCAACCCTTTCATCCGATACGGTGAATACCGGTGTCTTGGTGTTGTGCTCGTTTGTTGTAAATCCAATTGTCTGGGTGTCAATATCCAACATAAGCAGGGAGCTTTTGTCAAATGCAATATGATCATCTTCTGGAATAATCACCTCCTCCTCTACAGTCACCTCCGCGGTATCGTAAATATAGGGTTTTTCAACACTTGTGGCTCTTATTGAACAATGGCCGTTGCCTACAGATGTGACAAGCCCGTTATTATCTACCGTTGCTACAGAGGGGTTGCTGCTGCTCCAACTAACCAATTTGTTATACGCTGTAGAGGGATAGATATATGCACTTAATTGGGATGTGGTGTTCAATTCTGTGAAAAACAATTCTTTAGGTGTAACCGTAATAGATAATGGGCGATCCTTGAGATCACTGTTATCCACACTTACACTCAGCTCGTCACGAGACGCATTACCGTTAAAGAACACAGTGGCGGTATAATGATTATTGCGCTCAACTATAACATCCTCCATGCTTTTGCCAAGGTAAAAAAGGTAGCGTATGGTACCAAACTTTTGAGAGTCTGTAAACTCGTACTCCAATTGAATATAGCTGCATGTTTTCAGCTGCAAAGAGGTAAGCATCCCCGCTTTCTCCTTGTTTGTGGTTGCCCCGGTAAGTTCTGCCTCCTGAAAATTCTCAAATGTATAGAAATCAACTCCGGTGGTGGCGACAGAGCCTAAATCCCCCTTAATATAACAATCTCCGTCTATTACATCAGAAGCTTTCCGAGCAAAGCTTTGTCCAAAATATTTAACCTTTTTGGGAACATTGCAGATCTTAATGCTGTTAATCTTAAGTTGGACATTTGAATTGAGATTGTCATAGTTGCACAAAACGGTCACCTTTGCCACAACCCTTCTCATCTCAACCGTAACAACCTCATCTTTTTTTACATTAAAATTTTCTCTTCCCGACATAACACAGTTTCCGTTCTCGCCAAACATCTCTGAGTGATGATTAATACTGTATTCGGTCTCTGCAAGCCGGTACATGTTGTCATACCCGTCCATCTCATAACCCAAGTTGGCTATTGCAAAGACGGAGCAATCTGCACCATCCTGCGCCTTAAGATTAAATGTTAGATCCTCCGGTGATTCAACCTCCCTATAAATATTTGTAATAAGTTCACCATCATGGTTATACAAAAACAAGTTGAGGTCCTTTACCCAATCCTCATCTACCGAAAAGCCCAGTTTTGTCTCAACCGGATAGACATCCTTAAGTGTTACAGTAAACTCTGTGAGATCTTTCTCCTCCTGCTCATCGGGGTTTATGTCGGGAAGCGGATTCCCCTTTTCACACCCAAAAACAAGCAGCAGAGAGGCAAGTGTAATAATAATTTTTTCTGCCATAACGTGGATATTTTATTGTTCTCATTAATGGAGGGGAAAATTGTTGTTTTGTAACACGTTTTTTTTAAGTTTTTTGGGGGGGGCTGTTTTTCTTCCCGACAAAAAATAAAGAGGATGGCAGTCTTTTAATTTGCCATCCTCTTATCAATAAGGCTTTTATATTGCAAAAGATTACTCTATAGGAACTATATTGTTAAAGTATTTCCCCCATTTTGCCTTGTATCGGTCTAATGACTCTGAAGGAACTTTAACAACTGCAGCGTCTTTATCTGTTACACTTTTAAAATGATTGTCCCACACAGGTGAGTTAATGCCTAATTTAGGGTTAGGTACCTTCTTGGCACGACAGATGATTGTGGTTGCTTTACCCCATGTGAACTCATTTAAGCCAAAAGTATATTGTTGTATTTTTTTCGCGGGCAAGTGTAGGTATTTTTGTTCACAATATATGCTATATTTGCGCAGTTTTACTATAAAAAATATGCTTAAGGTTAAAGATAGACGTGGTACGTTAAGTGTTAAGTACGATTCATTACTTGAACATTTTGGAGTTGACGGTGTTACCCCGTTGTGGGTTGCGGATATGGATTTTGAATCTCCACTATGTGTAAGGGAGGCTCTTGAAAAGATAGTTTCGGGGGCTGTTTACGGGTATAACATTATCCCTCCAAAATTCTTTGAAACAATCCAAAAATGGATAAAGGATGTTCAGGGTTGGAAAATAGAAAAGGAGTGGTGCAGTTTTATTCCGGGAATAGTAAAAGGGATAGGTTATGTGATCAACTACTTTACAAAACCGGGAGACGGGATTATAATTCAGCCGCCTGTTTATCCCCCCTTTACAAATGTCCCAAAAGGGAACGGAAGAAATGTCCTATATAACCCGTTAATAAGGGTTGAGGATGGTAGTTATAGGATGGATTTTGAAAATCTTGAGGAGGTGGCGGCAAGGGGAGATGCTAAACTTATGATTTTATGCAATCCTCATAATCCTTGCGGAATAGCATGGGACAGGGAGTCTCTTGCAAAGGTGGCGGATATATGTTATAGGCATAATGTTCTTGTTGTCTCGGATGAGATTCATGCAGATATGCCGCTTTCAAAGACTGTACATATTCCGTTTGCAACGGTTAGTGAGGCTGCTGCAATGAACAGCATTACTTTTGGCGCACCGTCAAAGACATTCAATATGGCAGGAATTGTAAGCTCTTTCTCCATTGTGCCGAATGAGAAGATAAGGAAGGAATTCTATTCTTGGATGGGCGTTAATGAACTTAATTCGCCAACAATCTTTGCAACTGAGGCAACTATTGCCGCATATACAAAAGGTGAGGAGTGGAGAGGGGAGATGTTGGAGTATATAGAGGAGAATGTGAACTTTACTATGGAGTATTTTAAGCAGAATATTCCGTTGATAAAGCCTGTAAGGCCTATGAGTTCATTCTTGGTATGGTTGGATTGCAGGGAGCTTTGCAAAGCTATAGGGGGTGCAACACCGGATACTGCCACTCAGAAGAGATTGGTTAACCTCTTCCTTAATGACGCGGGCCTGGCTCTTAATGACGGCAGTGCCTTCGGCCCTGGTGGTTTGGGGTATATGAGACTTAATGTGGGCTGTTCTCTCGAACTTCTTGCAGAGGCTTACGAGAGGCTTAGAGTAGCTGTCGGGAAGAATATAAATAATTTACTAAAATAATATACTTACAATGAAAAAGGAAAGTTATGCTTTGGGAATGAGCTTGGCTCATAATATTTTATCGTCCGGAGTGAGACATCTTAATGTTGAGGCGTTTGTTGAGGCGTTTACGGCTGTAATGAACGACCAACCTCTTGATATGAGTAACGAGGAGGCTCAGGAGGTATTGAATGAGTATTTTACAAATCTCCATGCGGAAAACGTTAAGGCGCAGAAGGCCAAAGGTGAAAAATTCCTGGAGGAAAACAGTTCTAAAGAGGGGGTTGTTACACTTCCAAGCGGTTTGCAGTACAAAGTGGTAAAGAGCGGTAACGGAAAGTCTCCAAAGGCTCAGGACCAGGTTGAGGTGCATTATGAGGGCAGGTTGGTAGACGGACAGAAATTCGATAGTTCGTACGATAGAGGTGTACCTGCTGTTTTTGGCGTTACTCAGGTTATTCCGGGATGGGTTGAAGCTCTCCAGCTTATGAAGGAGGGTGACAAATGGCAACTCTATATTCCATATAATCTTGCGTACGGCGAGCATGGTGCAGGTGAGCAGATTCCGCCTTATTCTGCGCTTGTGTTTGATGTAGAGTTACTGAAAGTCAAATAAAAAGACAACTACAGCTTATTTGGCTGCACACTCTTTTTTGTGATACATTTTAGTATTTTGGTATTGCAATATTCACTGTTTAAGATAGCCTGCTGACAGGTACCGCCTGTTGGCCGGCTATAGGCAATTTAAAAGAATATATCATATATGAGATTATCAGATTTAAAGACCGGTGAATCTGCTGTAATCGTAAGAGTTTTTGGCCATGGTGCCTTTAGAAAACGATTATTGGAGATGGGTTTTGTTCCCGGCCAGATTGTTACTTCTGTTTTAAACTCTCCGCTTAAAGACCCTGTTAAGTATAATATAATGGGTTATGATGTATCTCTAAGGCATTCGGAGGCCGAGATGATAGAGATAGTTTCCGAGTCAGAGGCTTCGAGTACACATCTTTTGAGCCATCTTGCCGAATATGGGGTGGTCTCTTCTAATTCCCCTTTAGAGAGAGCAAAGCATTTTATAGATTCAAAGAAGAAAGAGATAACTGTTGCCCTTGTGGGTAATCCCAACAGTGGCAAGACATCCCTGTTTAATGCCCTAACCGGTGGAAAGGAGCATGTTGGGAATTACAGTGGCGTTACCGTAGATGCCAAAATGGGTTATCTTGAATTTGAAGGGTATAAGTTCAAGGTGGTTGACCTGCCCGGTACCTACTCCTTGTCTGCATATTCTCCCGAGGAGAAGTATGTTAGGGCATTTCTGTATAACGAGATGCCGGATGTTATAATCAATGCCGTTGTTGCCTCCAATTTGGAGAGAAATCTCTACATAACCACAGAGCTTATTGATATGAGCCAGCAGGTTGTTGTTGCACTTAACATGTATGATGAGTTGGAAAAAAGCGGTGCGGAATTGGATTTTGAGCTTCTCGGAAAGATGGTTGGTATGCCTATGGTTCCGGTGGTGGCAAAATCGGGGCGGGGAATAGATAATCTGTTACGTACGGTTCTGAGGGTTTACCTTAACGAAGAGGATTGTGTAAGGCATGTTCATATTCTTTACAGAGAGGCTGTAGAGAATGAGATAAAGGCTCTGTCCGGTGAGATGAAAAAGACCGGAGAACTTCCGTTGCAGTTCCCACCGCGTTACTGGTCTATAAAGATGTTGGAGGGGGATGCAGATATAGATGAAAAATTAAGACATTGTCCCTCTTTTGATAAATGGAAAAAATTGGCAGAGGCGGGGGCTAAAAGGATTGAACGCCAGACCGGGGATATTGTAGAGACCGTAATAAGCAACGAAAAATATGGATTTATAGATGGTGCGCTAAAGGAGACATACACCCCAGGGGAACATGAGCCAAACCAAAGAACAAAGTTCATAGATAAGCTCGTGACAAATAAATGGTTGGGTTTCCCTATCTTTTTCTTCCTCATGTGGCTTATGTTCACATGTACATTCGTTTTGGGTGCCTATCCGCAGGATTGGATACAGATGGGGGTTGACTGGCTCTCCGGCGTAATGCAGGGTGCTCTTGCAGAGGGGCCTTTAAAGGATCTCCTTGTTGATGGAATAATAGGCGGTGTTGGTGCAGTGCTGGTATTCCTTCCAAATATAGTTATCCTTTATCTCTTTATATCGCTCATGGAAGACTCCGGCTATATGGCGCGTGCCGCATTCATAATGGATAAGATAATGCACAAGATAGGGCTGCACGGAAAATCTTTTATCCCTCTTATTATGGGCTTTGGCTGCAATGTGCCGGCTGTTATGGCCGGGCGTACAATTGAAAGTTACAGCAGCAGGATAATAACAATTCTTATAAATCCTTTTATGTCTTGCAGCGCCAGGTTGCCTTTGTACCTGTTGATGGCCGGAATATTCTTCCCGACACATGGTGCTTTGGTGCTTGTGGGAATGTACTTTACAGGTATATTGGCAGCGGTGATCACAGCCAGGTTGCTTAGGCATACTCTGTTCAAAAAAGATGAAACTCCGTTTGTAATGGAGCTTCCACCGTACAGAATGCCTACGGCTATCTCTATTCTAAGACAGATGTGGGGAAAGACAGAGCAGTATCTTAGAAAGATAGGGGGTGTTATCCTTATTGCATCCATAATAATATGGGCATTGAGCTATTTTCCAAGGACGGAGAAAGATAATGCCAATGTAGCAGAGCAGGAGAATGCCATGGAGAACTCCTATCTTGGCAAAATAGGCAAGTTTGTTGCTCCGGTAATGGAACCTGTTGGTATTCAATGGAAAGGTACGGTTGCCTTGCTTACAGGAACTGCTGCAAAAGAGATTGTTGTAAGTACAATGGGGGTACTTTACAGTGGCGGTGCAGATGAAAGTGTAACTCAGGATGAGACTGCAAACAGGTCTTTGGCTGCACAACTTAGTGCATCCGGTGATTTTAACAGTGCCTCTGCTCTTGCATTTATGGTATTTGTGCTTCTCTATTTTCCTTGTATCGCTACATTGGGAGCCATAGCAAATGAGACAGGCAGTTGGAAATGGGCTGTGGCATCTGCTTTGTACAATACGGCATTTGCATGGGTAATGGCATTTATAGTGTATAAGATTGCATTATTGTTTATTTAAGTAAGCGTTATTTTTTTTAGATTACTAAGATTGTTATGTGGCAGGAAATTTTAGTTGGAGTGCTTGTTGGAATAGCACTGTTGGCTGCTCTCCGCAGGGTTTTCTCAAAAAAAGGGGGATGCAGCGGATGTAGCGGTTGTAGTGGATGTAATGGTAAAGATTGCACAAATAGGTAAGAAACGGCTGCCAAAACGGCAGCCGTTTCTTCTTGACTTTTATAAATTTAATTGAGTATCCACATCTCCGCCGCCACTCTTGACACTGCTATCTGTAACGGGTGCAGGAAATTGTGGTATTGTAATGTTTTGGGCGACAATCTCCGTAAAGTAGCGGTCTGTTCCGTCCTGACCTCTGAACTTGCTGTACCGCAGCTTGCCTGTAACCTCTATGTAGGCCCCTTTTTTTATTCTGTCGGGAAACAGAATCTTTGAATTCCAAGCAACTATGTTGTGCCATGTTACCTCCTCTTTTATCTCAGAGTCTCTTTTCCTTATAAGTTCTGTTGTTGCCATGGTAAATCTTACCCCTTTTGTGCCTGCTTCAGTTAATATGGGCTTTGGATCAATTCCAACATTTCCCTTCAAAACCACTTTGTTCATCTTACCCTCCTTTATGATTAATTATTTTGCTGCAAAAGTCTGCTTTAAAGTAACGTAAAATGTAAAGTAAATTTGTGATTCGGATATTTTACGGTTGTGTACGTATAAAACATGGTCTGCTACGGGATGTTTGCCATTTATGATAAAATTATGTTAAGAATTGTAAATATAGATACCTTATAATTGAAAAAAATCTATATTTGA
The DNA here is from genome assembly GCA_934717185.1 of uncultured Bacteroidales bacterium. GTDB lineage: Bacteria > Bacteroidota > Bacteroidia > Bacteroidales > UBA932 > Egerieousia. The sequence continues at coordinate 102,951 of CAKUYQ010000004.1, forward strand.
AGGTTATTTACATTGATAAATGTTATATTGATATTTGTATATAAAGCGTTTATACTATGTTTGGTGCAATGGGCAAATCTGTTAGAACATTTTTTTTATCCGCGGTTGCCGCTGTTGTATGCAGTTGCGGTTCTTTTGTTGAAAATTCTCAAAAATATAGATCCTTACAGGCTAAATGCGATTCGCTTCAAAAGGTTTCAGGTATTCAGACTCAAGATTTGGATGAGGCCTTTGCGGCTCTTAACGAGATAGAAAACGGGTTGAAGAATATTAGGGAGAGCGAGAATATCCTTGCAATAAAATCGCAGCAGGGTTTAGAGGTGCCGGAGGATAGCAGAAGAAAGATTCAAGACGATATTTCTGCCATAGGTGGAGCTATAAGACAGTATCAAGAAGAGATACAGAGGCTTAAAGAGAATAGCAAGATTAAGTCTGCAGAGTTTGGAAAGCGCCTGTCTGCAATGCAGAGGGAGCTTAATGAGAAGATGTCTTTGATTACGGAATTACAGAGACAATTGGAGGAGAAGGAGAAGATTATCATGGTAAAATCTGAGCAGATTAACGATTTGGATAAGATTGTGAGTGACCTTAAATCCAATGTCGCAGATCTGAATGTAGAGAGCAGCGCCCTCAAAGAGAAGGTAAAGAGCCAGGAGAGGGAGCTTTACAGTGTCTTCTATATTGTGGGCTCAAAACAGGAACTTATTACAGCCGGAGTTCTAACCAAAGGTGGGTTGTTCAAATCTTCCAAAGTATCCTATCAAGCGGAAAAAGACGCTTTTGTGAAGATAGATTACAGAGAGATAAATACAATAAACACCAATGCGCCTAAAGCAAAGGTATTGTCTGTTCATCCAAAAGGGACATACTCTTTGGAGAAGGTTGGAGATGAGGTGCTACTTACAATCTCAGATCCCGATGAATTTTGGGAACAGACGAAATATCTTGTAATTCAGATTAATTAACCATAAAAACTTATGAACAAAAAGTTACTTCTAATTGCAGTTATAGTTGCTGCATTATTTAATTCATGTAAAGACAAAGAGATGAGCAATCCAATTCTTGCGGAGTCCGGAAATCCTTACGGAGCTCCTGCTTTTGACAAAATTACGGAGGATGACTATCTTCCGGCTTTTAAAATAGCGTTGGAGGAGGCAAAGGCAGATATCAATGCTATTGTAAGAAATACAGAGTCCCCTACTTTTAATAACACTATCAAGGAGCTGGCATACGCAGGAGAGAATCTTGGTAAGGTACAGGGTCTCTTCTTTAACATCAATGAGGCAAATACCTCAGATAAAATGCAACAGATTGCAGAGGAGGTCTCCCCTTTGCTTACAGAGTTCTCAACATCAATTGTCATGAACGATTCATTGTTTATGCGTGTGAAAACTGTCTACGATATGAGAGACTCCTTAAACTTGGATAAAGAGGATGCGAGATTGTTGGAGAAGGTCTACAAAACATTTGCAGAGAATGGTGCAAATCTCCCTGCAGACAAAAAAGAGGAGTACAAGCAGGTACTTCAGAAACTTTCTCTTGCAAGCCTTAAATTCAGTAAGAATGTACTTGCTGCAACAAATGCCTTTATATTGAATATCACAGATTCAACAGATCTTGCAGGTCTTCCTCAGTTTGTTATAGACGGAGCTGCACTTGAAGCAAAAAACAGAGGTCTTGAGGGGTGGGTCATTACCCTGCAATATCCAAGCATGGGCCCATTCATGCAGTACTCAGAAAACAGAGCTTTAAAGGAGAAGGTATGGAGAGCATACAATACAAGAGCAATTGGCGGCGAATTTGACAATCAGTCTGTAGTAAAGGAGATAATAGGGCTTAGAATAAAGGCTGCCAATATTATGGGATTCCCAACATACGCAGATATGACCCTTAGAGACAGAATGGCGAAGAATGCAGAGACTGTAAACTCATTCCTTGCAGATCTTTTGGATAAATCTCTTCCATACGCAAAGAGGGATGTTGAGGCGATTCAGAAATATGCAAACGAGAACGGTTTTGAGGGCAAACTGATGCCTTGGGATTTCAGCTATTATTCAGAAAAGTTAAAGCATGAGAAGTACTCCATCAATGATGAACTTCTTAAACCATACTTCAAATTGGAGAATGTAATAGATGCAGTATTCCATTTGGCAGATACACTTTACGGACTCAAGTTTCAACCAATAGAGGGCGTACCTGTATATCACAAAGATGTTAAAGTGTACGATGTTAAGGATGCAAACGGACGCCACATGGCGCTTTTCTATGCAGATTTCTTCCCACGCGAGAGCAAAAGAGGCGGTGCATGGATGACATCTTTCCGCGAGCAGGGATTTACAAAAGATGGCAAGACAGAGGAGAGACCGTTTATCTCCATTGTAACAAACTTTACAAAGCCAACAGAAACAGAACCATCTTTGCTTACATTTGATGAGGTGACAACATTCCTTCATGAGTTTGGTCATGCTCTTCACGGTATCTTGGCCGAGGGAAAATACTCAACAATAACAGGAACCAATGTGGCAAGAGATTTTGTTGAGCTTCCGTCTCAGATTATGGAGAACTGGGCAACAGAGAAAGAGTATCTTGCCTCATTCGCCAAGAATTATAAGACAGGTGAGGTTATTCCCAACGAATTAGTAGATAAGATTGTTGCTGCCAAGAACTATAATAACGGTTATGCGAGCGTACGCCAGCTTTCATTTGGTATTGGCGATATGGCATGGCATTCATTAACAGAGGTGCCTTCTGAGTCTGTAATAGATTTTGAGAAGAAAGCTACTGCTAAGACTCAGATAATGCCGTATATAGAGGGTACTGCAATAGCCCCTTCATTCAGCCATATCTTTGCCGGCGGTTATTCGGCAGGATATTACTCATACAAATGGGCAGAGGTTCTCGAAGCAGATGCTTTTGAACTGTTTAAAGAGAGGGGTATCTTTAATAAGGAGGTAGCAGATAGTTTCCGCGAAAATATATTATCTAAAGGTAATCTTGAGGATGCCGATGTGCTATACAGGAACTTCCGCGGAAGGGATCCCGAGCCTGAGGCTTTGTTAAAACGTCTCCAGTAAAAATTTACATAGATATCAAAAAATGGATGGTTCTCAACGAGCCATCCATTTTTATTTAACTATAAGTGCAGACTATTTTGCAAGTCTCTTGTATGATTCCAAACGAAGTTTGGCAAACTCCTCTGTGAGCTTGAACAACTCTGCAGCCTCATTAGGGAAGGTCTTGCTCAAAGAAGCATATCTTACCTCACCCTTTAGGAAATCCTGGAATTTACTCCAATCAGGCTCTTTGCTATCCAATGTGAATGGATTCTTACCCTCAGCCTCAAGATCAGGGTTGAATCTGTAAAGATGCCAGTAACCGCACTCAACAGCATTCTTCTCCTCTTTCTGGCTGTGTCCCATTCCGGCCTTAAGACCATGGTTGATACATGGAGCGTATGCAATTACCAAAGATGGGCCGTTGTGAGCCTCTGCCTCTTTGATTGCGTTAAGGAACTGTGCCTGGCTTGCGCCCATTGCAACCTGTGCTACATATACATAACCGTAGCTCATTGCCATCATTCCAAGATCTTTCTTACGTATCTTCTTACCTGATGTTGCAAATTTTGCCACTGCACCGGCAGGGGTAGATTTAGATGACTGTCCACCGGTATTTGAGTAAACCTCGGTATCAAGAACAAGTACATTAACATTCTCACCTGAAGCAAGTACATGATCCAATCCGCCGTATCCAATATCGTAAGCCCAACCGTCACCGCCAATTATCCACTGGCTGCGTGGTACAAGAAGATCTTTATACTCAAGAAGCTGCTTGCAGATATCGCAGTTGCACTCCTTCATCATAGGGACAATCTTCTCTGCAATCTCTTTGGTTTTCTCAACATTCTCTTTGTTGCTCAACCACTCTGCAAACAGTGCCTTAAGCTCTGCAGAGCAGCAGTTGCACTCCAGACCCTCTGCCATTAGTTTGGCAACAGTCTCTCTTAATCTCTGTGAACCCAATCTCATACCAAGTCCAAACTCGGCGTTGTCCTCAAACAGTGAGTTTGCCCATGCAGGACCTCTGCCGTTCTTGTCCTTGCAGTATGGAGATGCAGGGAATGAACCGCTGTAGATTGAGCTACATCCTGTAGCGTTGGCAACCATCATTCTGTCTCCAAACAGCTGGGTAATTGCCTTAATATATGGTGTTTCACCGCAACCTGCGCATGCGCCCGAGAACTCAAACAGTGGCTGAGAGAACTGAGAATTCTTAACATTCTGAGCCTTAGGGGCAATATCATCTTTGTACCCTACATGTGTATTCAGATAATCAAAGTTAGCCTGCTCTGCAAGCTGTGTATCGGCAGGCTCCATAACCAAAGCCTTGTTCTTTGCAGGACAAACATCTGCACAATTACCGCAACCTGTACAGTCTAGCGGATCTACCTGCATGGTAAATGACAACCCTTTGAATGCGGGACCGTTTGCAGCAGCCTTCTTAAGTGCTGCAGGTGCTTTGGCAGCCTCCTCCTCTGTGGTAAGGAACGGACGGATTGCTGCGTGAGGGCAGACAAACGAACACTGGTTACACTGAATACAGTTTTCAGGAATCCATGCAGGAATATGTGTTGCAATGCCACGTTTCTCAAATGCAGCTGTTCCGGCAGGAATTGTTCCATCTGCATGATCCTTGAACGCACTTACAGGAAGGTCTATTCCGCACTGTGCGTTAACTACATCTGCAACATTCTTAACCCACTCCGGAGCAAGACGTTTAACTGTCTCAGGTTCAAATTTTGAAACATTTATGTTTTTCCACTCTGTAGGGATCTCTACTTTAACATACTCACCGCCCCTGTCTACAGCTGCGTAGTTCATATTCACAATATTCTCACCCTTCTTGCCGTAGCTCTTGTCTATGGCTTTCTTCATCTGTGCAACAGCAAGGTCGTAAGGGATGATATTGGTGATCTTAAAGAATGCAGACTGAAGTATTGTGTTGGTTCTGTTTCCAAGTCCAATCTCCTCTGCAATCTTTGTTGCATTTATAATGTAAAGAGTAACATTCTTTTTAGCTATGATGGCCTTAACATGATCCGGTATCCTTTCGAGTGTCTCCTCAACGCTCCACAGACTGTTCAACAACATGGTGCCGTTCTTCTTTATACCTCTTAGAACATCGTATTTGCTTAGGTAAGATGTAACATGGCATGCAACAAAGTCCGGTGTAGATACCAAATATGGAGATGTGATAGGATGGTCTCCGAATCTAAGATGAGAGCAGGTGAATCCGCCGGATTTCTTTGAATCATAGTCGAAGTATGCCTGACAATATTTAGGGGTGTTGTTACCTATAATCTTAATGGTATTCTTGTTGGCACCAACAGTACCGTCTGAGCCAAGTCCAAAGAACTTGCACTCGTATGTACCCGGTTTGGCAAGAGAGATCTCCTCCTCTACATTGAGAGACTTGAATGTAACATCGTCAACAATACCAATTGTAAAGTCGTTCTTAGGCTCTTTTGCTTTAAGGTTCTCGTATACGGCAAGTATCTGTGCAGGAGAGGTATCTTTAGAAGACAGACCGTAACGGCCTCCAACAACCTTTATCTTTGAACCGGCCTCTGCAAGAACACTCTTAACATCCAAATATAGAGGCTCTCCAACTGCGCCCGGCTCTTTTGTTCTGTCTAAGACAGCAATTCTCTTAACACTCTCAGGCAATACTCTCATGAAATATTTAGATGAGAATGGTCTGTAAAGTCTTACTGTAAGAACTCCAACTTTCTCCCCTTTAGCCATAAGGTAATCAACAGCCTCTTTTGCAGTCTCTGTAACAGACCCCATCGCTACAATTACATTCTCTGCATCTGCTGCTCCGTAGTAATCGAAAGGAAGATATTTACGTCCTGTAATCTCTCCAACCTCACCCATATATCTGGCAACAATATCCGGAACGGCCTCATAGTATGTGTTGCAAGCCTCTCTGTTCTGGAAATAGACATCTGCATTCTGTGCAGTACCCTTTGTGACAGGGGCATTAGGGTTCAATCCTCTTGCACGGAATTTGGCAAGTGATTTGGTACTCAGCAGTTTCTTTAGTTCGTCCTGATCTATATCCTCTATCTTCTGAATTTCGTGAGAAGTTCTGAATCCGTCAAAGAAGTGAACAAAAGGAACAGATGATTTGATTGTAGCAAGGTGTGCGACAGCTGCAAGATCCAAAGCCTCCTGTACGCTGGCAGATGCAAGCATTGCAAAGCCTGTCTGGCGGGTTGCCATAACATCCTGATGGTCTCCGAAAATGGAGAGAGCATGAGATGCAAGTGCTCTTGCAGAAACGTGGAACACTGCAGGAAGAAGCTCACCTGCAATCTTGTACATATTAGGAATCATCAATAGCAATCCCTGAGATGCGGTAAATGTGGTTGTAAGCACACCGGCCTGCAAAGATCCGTGAACAGCACCTGCGGCGCCACCTTCACTCTGCATCTCCACAACTTTTACCTTTTCTCCAAAAATGTTAGTTTTGCCATAGGCTGCCCACTCATCAACAAGTTCGGCCATGGTTGATGATGGTGTGATAGGATAAATAGCTGCAAGTTCCGAGAACATATAAGCAACATGTGCTGCAGCATAGTTACCATCACAGGTAATAAATGTTTTCTCTTTAGCCATATCTTATTGTTAAAAATATTTTTGTTGTTTTAGTATTTATAAAAACACAGCGACTATTTAGGTGCAATTTGTCTAAATAACCGTTATTTGTTATCAAATTTATATAAAAATAGGTACTGCGCTTAATAATTGTAAGTTACTCAACGCAATACAAGCCCTATTACCCACCCAAAATTAAATAAAAACCGCCATATTCCAATAATTTTGTCTTATAATATAACAAACTTCCCGACAAAAACCATAATTTGTCGGGAAGCTAAAACTACTTAAAAGCGCTATTGTCTGCCGCTTACTGCTGCTGCAGGGGAGATTTTGCCAATGAGCCCCTGAAGTACCTTGCCGGGGCCTAATTCAACAAACTCCGTTGCCCCGTCTGCTGTCATCTTCTCAACTATCTGTGTCCATTTGACAGGGGCGGTGAGTTGGATTAGAAGGTTTTTCTTTATCTCTGCAGGATCTGTGTGCGGAAGTGCGTCTACATTCTGATATACAGGGCAGACAGGCGTATTTATAACAGTAGATTCTATTGCCTCTGCAAGCTCTGCGCGAGCAGGTTCCATGAGTGGTGAGTGGAATGCCCCTCCAACCGGCAGTACAAGAGCCCTTTTTGCTTTTGCCTCTTTCAGTTTGGCGCAGGCTGTCTCCACAGCTGCTGTTTCTCCGGATATTACAACCTGTCCGTTGCAGTTATAATTTGCAGCAACAACAATACCTGCTCCGCTGTTTCTAACCTCCTCGCAAACATCCTCTATAGTTTTGTTGTCGAGGCCCAAAATGGCTGCCATGGATGATGGTTTTGCCTCGCATGCCTTCTGCATTGCCATAGCCCTTTTTGATACAAGAACAAGCCCGTCTTTAAAACTCATTGCTCCGGCGGCAACCAACGCGCTGAACTCTCCAAGTGAGTGTCCTGCAACCATATCGGGCTTAAAATCCTCTATGCATTTAGACAGGATTACAGAGTGGATGAATATTGCCGGTTGCGTTACCTTTGTCTGTTTAAGATCGTCTGCAGAACCTGTAAACATTATGTCTGTAATGCGGAATCCTAAAATCTCATTTGCCTCTTCAAACATCTGCTTAGCCAATGGGTTATTATCGTAAAGATCTTTTCCCATACCGGTGAATTGTGCACCTTGGCCCGGAAATACATAAGCCTTCATATCAAAAAAAAGTATTAAATTTGGTGCAAAGATAAGAAGCTGTTTAAATTTTTCTCACAAAATTTTTAAATTTGCGCCATCTTAGTAAGATAGTTGCTCCCGTAGTTTAAAGGATAGAATATGAGATTCCGGTTCTCAGGGTAACGGTTCGATTCCGTTCGGGAGTACAAAAAAAGGCACCGAATGCGGTGCCTTTTCTATATTCCGGAACGTTTGATTATTCAATAAATGCAAGAATCTCACCTTTGGCAACTTTGTCACCCTGTTTTGCACAAACGGCAACAACTTTACCTGTCTTAGGAGCCTTAACCTCCTCAGGACCGTAGAATGCTTCAACAAAGCAGAATGGTTTGCCCTCCTCGAATGCTGTCCCAATATTAGGAGCAGTGGAGTTGTCGGCAACATCATACTGCCAGATAACCTGGCCTTTAACAGGAGCCTGAACAGGAGTTGCGTTAGGGAATTTTGCAACAAGTGCATCAATGTCGAACTTAGGCATCTCAACAACAGGGCGGGTGATGATGATAGGTGCATGAGCCTTCTCTTTAGCCTGCTCGAGTTCTGCCTCAAAACGTTTCTTGGCAGCGCCGCTCTTGTAGTCTCTGTACTGTCTCTCGTGCATTGCAAACTCAAATAGCTCTTCGTCATCCTGACCTCTGTCCCAACCCTCGTCTTTCATCATCTGTATGAACTTAGGAAGCTCGTTAGGGAATGCGTCCTGTGGATTGCCTGTGTAGAATTCAAGACCTTTATCCTTAACTATCTGAACAATCTCAGGAGCAAGCTTTCCAGGAAGTGTACCCGTCTTGCCCAAAATCATGTTCATGGTATCTTTGTCTATGTTCTTCCATCTTGGTTCCCCTTTCAGAGTGCTCATAAGGTTCATAAGAGCGGTATTCTTTACATACTGGCTGAATGGTGTTACCAATGGCGGATAACCCAAGCGAGGCCATACATACTCAACCTCCTGGAACAACATTACAACAAGGTCGTTTATAGAAAGCTCCTTCTTGCCCTGGTTACGCAATGAAAGATTGATAGCATTGTGGAAACCTTTAAGGTCTGCCATCATAGAACCCATCATGCCGCCCGGAAGTCCGCAACCTACAAGTAGAGATGAAGATACGTAGTTAGTTGGCTCAATGAAGTATCCAAGATAATCATCTATGAAGCTCTGGGTTAGGGTACGTGCCTCCATATAAGCATCCATGTTAATGTCTTTAACAAGGAAGCCGGCATCCTTCAACATAGCCTGGATGGTGATAACATCCGGATGTATCTTACCCCATGAAAGCGGTTCCATTGCAACGTCAATGTAGTCTGCACCTGCACGTGCAACCTCAAGCATAGATGCTACAGAGAAACCCGGACCAGAGTGTCCGTGGTACTGAACCTTGATATGAGGGAATTTTGTCTTGATTGCCTTTGTCAATTCGCCCAAAAATGCAGGACGTCCGATACCTGCCATATCTTTAAGGCAGATCTCATCTGCGCCATACTCAACAACTTTCTCAACAACGCCCATATAGTACTCTACGGTGTGAACAGGCGAGTATGTGATACTCAAAGCAACCTGAGAGATCATGCCACCCTCTTTGGCTCCAATGACAGAACCTTTAAGGTTTCTGTGATCGTTAAGTCCGCAGAATGAACGGGATATGTTAGTTCCCTGTTTAGCCTTTACCTTATACATGAGTTTACGTACATCCTCGGGAACAGGGTTCATCCTAAGAGCGTTAAGACCACGCTCAAGCATGTGGGTCTGTATGCCTACTTTATTGAAAGGAGCTGTCCACTCTCTTACAGCTTTGTTAGGATTCTCTCCAAATAGGAGGTTTACCTGTTCAAATGCTCCACCGTTGGTCTCAACACGGTCGAAGCAACCCATATCTATAATAACAGGGGCAATTTTCTTTAGCATGTCAACTTTTGGTACATATTTGCCGGAAGATTGCCACATGTCTCTGTAAACAAGGGAGAATTTTATTTCACGTGCCATTTTGTTAATTTTATTAAAGGTTATTTTAAAAATTTGTCTATTTTGTATAAGGACTACAAAACTAAGAAAAAAATTCCATCCTAAAATGTTAATTGTAAGAAAAATTTGCATATATTTACAGTCGGAAAATTTTATTTAACATGCCGTAGAAGTTGAGCTTTTTTAAGTAGGGGCGTCTAATGGGGATGTTAATCAATTTTTTGGGTCAAAGATTTGATTTATAAAAATTATTTGTATCTTTGCAGTCCCAAAACAGATGGTGAATGTAGCTCAGTTGGTTAGAGCGCTGGTTTGTGGCACCAGAGGTCGTGGGTTCGAGCCCCATCTTTCACCCTTTAGAGAGGATGACCAATATTTTAGGTTGTCCTCTTTTCTTTTATCTGTCTTATTTTTATTTTTGTCCCGACAAAAACTTTTATCCGCACTGAATGTTTATGATGTGGAAAATTATATAGTAACATAAAAAAAGTAAGTTGCCTCAGATTTAGATTTCTTAAGATGATGCAGGTTATTTTTTGAAGGTTACATAATCAAAGGTAGCTATGTTTAACAATTCTTCTGTATTCAAAGGCGCTGTCTCATTGGTTTTGGGATTGTGTCTGGCATTTTGGCCTGTGTATACATCGGCTCTAATAGTAAAGATAATTGCAGGGTTCCTGCTGTGCGTTGGTATTTTTATGATAATAGGCTTTTTAAAGGCGGAGAAACAGGGATATATGGTCTCTCTTAACTTTGTTGCCATGATAGCAAGCATAGTGCTCGGACTGCTTATCTTTATCTTTCCGGGTTTCTTCCTTAACCTGCTGTCATTCCTGTTTGGCGTAGTGCTTATTTTGGTAGGAGCGTCTCAGGTCTTTGCTTTGTCGGGAAGCAAAATAGCAGATTGGTCATACTATCTGACCCCTGTAATAGTTATGTTGTGTGGTTTGATAATGTTCTTTCTGCCATCGGATGCAACAAAAGGGATTACAATATTCTTTGGGTTGGTGTTGGTTGCCTACGGAATATCGGAAATAGCCGCAAATGCAAGGGTGAACAAAGAACTTAAAAAACTTGGTTTGAAAGGGTAGTTTTGTCTATTTTTGCAGCGCTATGAACATATACCTGCAAATTTTTTGGACTTTTGCCAAGATAGGGGCTTTTACCATAGGCGGAGGTTACGCCATGATTCCTATCATTCAAGCAAGTGTGGTAGATAAGAAAAAGTGGATAGAGGAGAAGGATTTTTTGGATGTACTTGCCATTTCGCAGAGCGCACCCGGGTTGCTCGCTGTAAATATATCCATCTTTTTGGGATACAAGTTAAAGGGGGTGAAAGGTAGTATTGTGGCTACATTGGGCAGTACGTTGCCCTCTTTTCTTATGATTCTTCTTATAGCTATGTTTTTTGCCGGGTATCAAGATTATCCGGGGGTGATAAAGGTGTTTAAAGGTATAAGGCCGGTTGTGGTGGCTCTTATAGCTGTGCCTGTAATAAATATGGCAAAGAAGAGCAATCTTAATTGGGTTACAGGTTTGTTGGCGGTTGCGACAGCGGTGGCAATTATATTCTTAAAGGTGTCGCCTGTATATATTCTGCTTTTGGCGGGGGCGGTTTTTGCTGCATACAAGATTGCTGGTAGGATAAAGGCGGTAAAAGGTGGAAAGGAGGGGGAGAGATGATCTATTGGGAGCTTTTTTATACCTTCTTTATTATAGGTGCATTCACCTTTGGCGGCGGGTATGCCATGCTGTCGCTCATACAGAATGAGGTTGTTGTGAAACATGCGTGGGTTACGGCAGAGCAGTTCACAGATATGGTGGCCATATCTCAGATGACTCCGGGTCCAATAGGAATAAACAGTGCAACATATATAGGATATACAGTCACAGATGGTGTTTTGGGCTCCATAGTGGCTACGGTTGCGGTGTCGTTGCCGTCGTTTATCCTTGTCCTTATTATATGCAAGTTGTACAGCAAGTTTAGCAAGAACAAGATTTTTGAGGAGATCCTAAAGGCATTGAGACCTATTGTTATTGGTATGATTGCGGCAGCTGCAGGTATCCTTGTCACCGACGAGAACTTCATAGACTGGACATCGTGGGTGCTTTTTGGGGCGGCATTTGTTGCTACCCAATGGCTTAAACTTAACCCTATGTTAGCAATAGTTTTGGGAGGGGTGATTGGATATTTTATATATTGATAAAATTTTTGGAATTTTTTGAAAAATTTTGTTAAAAAAATTTGGTGTTTAAAAATTAAGACCATATCTTTGCAGTCCGTTTCGGTAAGGAATAATTCTTTGCAGAGACGCGCAGAAAAGAGTTCTTTGATAGCATTAATGACAATTAAGTGAAGAGGTAGAGGTTTTATATAAATCTCGTCAATTACTTTTAACTGATAAAAGTTTATCAACAGTCGGATACAAGCTAGTCATTTATAAGATATATACAATGAAGAGTTTGATCCTGGCTCAGGATGAACGCTAGCGGCAGGCTTAACACATGCAAGTCGAGGGGCA
>CAKUYQ010000005.1 GCA_934717185.1 uncultured Bacteroidales bacterium
ACGGGTGACACAAAATTACAAAATACTATTTATCAGCCAATTATAATATTGATGTTTTTTGAGTGACGAAGTCAGGAGTAAAATTGTTAAGATTTTGGTTCATCACCTATTGAGTCATAATGTATTATGGTTATGAGAAGTATACCAAATCAAAAGAAAATGGTAATTATGACTAAAAAAATAATAAAAATAGCTTTTGCTGTTGTAGTTTCTTTTGTGGATATAATATACATCTATAGCTCTATTAGTTTATTTTATCATTATATAAGTGGAGGTGTACTATTTATTTTTAAATTACCATATGAATATTTGGTTATGCGAATATTATGTGGCTTAATAGGTATATTACTTTCAATGCTGTTTGTCAAAGGCAAAATAAGGATTATAAGTTATATATTGATAACGATTTTTCGATGGTTTATATTTTTTATATTCTCTTAACCTCATTAATAGTCTTCTTTATCGGGAAGAAATGAGACACTAAATTCACAATACTTCGGTAAATTCAATAGCTCGTTAAAAATTAGCCAAGGCTAAGCGGCTCTGGCAGCAAATAAAACGAGTTCTTTGAAAAGTTTGTCAATAACTTGTGGGTCTGGTCAAGATTGGCAATGTCTATCTTATCATCATACCATCTTGAAAAGGTTTCTGTATGTCTGCTCCGAGAAAAGTTCATACCTGCCTAATTGGAGGAAATTGATACTTTTAAAATATCGGTAAAATTTACCGAAGTATTGATAATCTGTACAATAATTTTGTTTATAACAAGTTGTCACATTGAAGATGATAGCATTTGACTCTGCAAAAGGGTTAAGAAACTATTATAATTGAGCCGCAAATAGAAGTGATACATCTATTTTTTGTATCTTTGTCCGCTTGTATGCTGTGTCCGCACGGAAAGATGGGCCAAATGGTATAATGGCTAACAAAGAGGATGGGAGAAGCAGCGCAAAAAACGATTATAGATAGTAAAAATATACAATTATGGAGATTTCGGCAAAGTACAATCCTGCTACAACGGAGGATAAATGGTATTCTTATTGGTTGAAAAACAGATTCTTTCATTCGGAACCAGATGGTAGAGAGCCTTTTACCATTGTAATTCCGCCACCAAATGTAACAGGTGTGCTCCACATGGGTCATATGCTTAACAATACCATTCAGGATGTGCTTGTGAGAAGGGCAAGGATGAAGGGCAAAAATGCCTGCTGGGTTCCCGGAACGGACCACGCCTCTATTGCAACTGAGGCAAAGGTTGTTGCAAAGCTAAAGGAGCAGGGTATTGAGAAGAGTTCGCTAACAAGGGACGAGTTTATGAAGCACGCTTGGGAGTGGAAAGAGAAACATGGAGGCATTATCCTTGAGCAGCTTAAGAAACTTGGTGCATCGTGTGACTGGGAAAGGACTAAATTTACTATGGATGAGCCTCTTAGCAAGGCGGTTATAAATACATTTGTATATTTCTATAAAAAAGGGCTTATCTACAGAGGCGTGAGAATGGTTAACTGGGATCCGGAGGGGCTTACAGCTGTGAGCGATGAGGAGGTAATCCACAAGGAGACAAAATCGCACCTTTACTACCTTAGATATTTCATTGAAGAGAATGGAAAACCGTCTGATAAATTCCTTACAATTGCAACCACGCGCCCGGAGACCATTATGGCCGATGCAGCAATCTGTATTAACCCTAATGATGAACGTTATCATTGGCTAAAGGGTAAAAAGGTTTATATTCCGCTGTTAAACAAGGCTATACCAGTAATAGAGGACAGCTATGTAACTATGGATTTCGGTACAGGTTGTCTAAAGGTTACCCCTGCGCACGACATTAACGACTATGAGATTGGAATAAGGCACAACCTTCCTGTGTTGGATATTATAGATGAACACGGCCGTCTTAACGAGAAGGCTGTGATTTTGGTTGGCGAGGACAGGTTTGTTGCCCGCAAGAAGATAGTAAAGATGTTGGAGGAGGCAGGCAATTTGGAGAAGATTGAGGATTACACATCGCCTGTTGGACATTCGGAGAGGACAAACGCCGTAATTGAGCCAAGACTCTCAATGCAGTGGTTCCTAAATATGGACGGTTTGGCAAAGAAGGCGCTTAAAGATGTTATGGATGATAATATCAAGCTTATTCCCGACAAATTCAAGAATACCTACCGCCATTGGATGGAGAATGTAAGGGATTGGTGTATTTCACGTCAGTTGTGGTGGGGGCAGAGGATTCCTGCATATTATCTTCCCGATGGTAGATTTGTCGTTGAGGCAACTTTGGATGAGGCTTTGGAGGCGGCTCGTAAATTGGATGCCAATATTAAGGCAGAGGATTTAAGGCAGGATGATGATGTGTTGGATACATGGTTCTCCTCTTGGCTTTGGCCTATGTCTGTATTCGATGCGTCAAAACCCGGTTTCCCTGACAAAGAACCTAACAAAGATTTGGCATACTATTATCCTACAAATGATCTTATTACAGCTCCTGAGATTCTTTTCTTCTGGGTCGCAAGAATGATTATGGCAGGAAACGAATTTATGGGAGACGTTCCGTTCAAGAATGTATACCTAACCGGTATTGTAAGGGACAAGTTGGGCAGGAAGATGTCAAAGTCTCTTGGTAACTCTCCGGATCCTATAAAGCTTATGGAGGAGTACGGAGCAGACGGAGTTAGAGTTGGAATGCTGCTTTGCAGTTCGGCAGGAAACGATATTCTGTTTGATGAAAGCCAGGTTGAGCAGGGAAGAAACTTTGCCAATAAGATATGGAATGCATACAGGCTTGTAATGGGGTGGGAGGTAGACGAAAACGCCAAGCCATCTGCCGCAGCAGAGGTTGCAGTCAAATGGTTTGAGAGCAAGCTCAACTATACACTCTCTGTTATGGATGAGCAGTTTGACAAGTTCCGTTTGTCAGATTCTCTAATGACCGTTTATAAATTCTTTTGGGATGATTTCTGTGCTTGGTACTTGGAGGCTGTAAAACCTGCATACCGGACAAAGATAGACAGGGCTACATATAATGCAACAGTAAGTTTCTTTGATGCACTGCTTAAGATGTTGCACCCATATATGCCGTTCATCACAGAGGAGTTATGGCAGAACCTTGCCCCAAGAAAGGAGGGTGAGACAATAATGCTCACGATGATGCCTGTGGCAGGAGAGTACTGCAGTAAGATTATGGCTGAGTTCTACATTGCATCAAATGCCGTAATGAATGTTAGAAATATACGCCAGAGTAAGAATATATCTCCAAAGGATGCTTTAGAACTATATGTAAAGCAGCCATATAGCGGAGATATGAACTCTGTCATAGAGAAATTGGGCAACATATCTGCAATTAAGATTGTTGATGCCTTTGATACTCAAGTACAAGGTGTAAACTTTATGGTTGGTACAACAGAGTTCTTTGTTCCTCTTGCAGAGCATATAAATGTGGAGGAGGAGCTTGCCAAGATGCAGAAAGAGCTTGAATATCAGGAGAAATTCCTTGCAAGTGTTATGGCGAAACTTTCTAACGAGAAGTTTGTAAGCAAAGCCCCTGCAAAGGTTATTGAGTTGGAGAACAAGAAAAAGGCAGATGCAGAGAGCAAGATAGAGAGTTTGAAAGGACGCATTGCGCAACTCAAGTAAAAAAGCAAATGCCAAAGCTAAAGCTAAAATAAATATGGATTTTAAAGGATTAAATAACGCTCAAGTTAAGGAGAGCAGACAGAAACACGGTAGCAACATCCTAACACCCCCAAAAAGGGAGAGTTGGGTAAAGATGTTGCTAGATAAATTTAAAGATCCTATAATCAAGCTGCTTCTGTTTGCAACACTGCTGTCGCTTGTTACGGGCTACTTTAACGGTTCAATGATAGAGAGTTTTGGAATTATCATTGCCGTATTTCTTGCTACGTTTCTATCATTTATAAACGAATACAAAGCGGGTAAGGAGTTTGACATTCTTAACAAGATGAATGACAAAGAGCTTGTTAAGGTTTACAGAGAGGGGGGGGTAAAACAGATACCAAAGGATGAGCTTGTGGTAGGAGACATTGTAGTGGTAGAAAGAGGTGATGAGATACCGGCAGATGGTGTACTGCTTAATTCAATGGATCTTAGCGTTAATGAGAGTTCCCTTAATGGAGAATCCAAGCCTTCCACAAAAACTCATTCAAGGGTGCCGGATTTTAAAGGGGCATACTCCCCAAACAACCTTTACAGAGGTACAACAGTTACAGAGGGAGATGGGGTAATGGAGGTGACTGCTGTAGGTGACAATACGGAGATAGGAAAGACAGCACGCCAGGCAAGTGAGCTGACAGGTGCTGAGACACCTCTTAACAGGCAACTTGGAAAATTGGGAAAGGTTATTTCGGTTGTTGGTTTGAGCATTGCTATACTTACTTTCGTGGCTCTTGTTGTAAGAGATCTTATACTTGGAATCCTTACTTTGGAGCTTACCCTTAACAATCTTACCATTCTGCTAAACTTCTTTATGATTGCTGTTACACTTATTGTGGTAGCTGTTCCGGAGGGATTAGCAATGAGCGTAACGCTCAGCCTTGCGTACAGCATGCGTAAACTTACAGCTAATAATGCGTTGGTAAGGAAGATGCATGCATGCGAGACAATGGGTGCTACAACTGTTATCTGTACAGACAAGACCGGAACTCTTACCCAAAATAAAATGACAGTGGTCTACTCGTCATTCCAGCCGAGTGGGGAGTTTTACAAGCAGGTTGCGCTTAATTCAACAGCATTTTTGGAGGAGAGAGCAAAAGGCGAGTTTGAACCTGTGGGAAATCCTACAGAGGGGGCGCTGTTATTGCATATTAAGGATCAAGGCTTTGATTATGAGAAGATCAGAGCTTCGTTTAAGATAGTAAAACGCCTTCAGTTTTCAACAGAACGTAAATATATGGCAACGGTGGTTGACCTTAACAACCCACTTAAACTTATCCTGTATATAAAAGGTGCTCCCGAGATTATCTTGGGAAAATGCGCACTTTCTGCCGATGAGAGAGATACAATATCTGCAAGAATAAAAAGGTATCAGTTTAAAGGAAACAGATGTTTGGCATTTGCTGTAAAGGAGATAGAACTTTTGGATGCGGCAGATATTGATATTGAGGAGATCTGTAATAGAAACAATTTCACATACACAGGATTCGTAGCCATTGCAGACCCAATAAGAAGCGATGTCCCTGATGCCATGAACCGTTGCCTCAATGCCGGAATTAATGTTAAGATTGTAACCGGAGATACTTCGCTTACAGCCATTGAAATAGCTAAGCAGGCAGGCCTTTGGAAAGAGACAGACAATGACTCAAACTATATCACAGGAGCGGATTTTGAGCAGCTTCCCGACAAAGAAGCGCTGGCAGCGGCTCTTAGGATAAAGGTTATGTCTCGTGCAAGACCGGCAGACAAGATGCGGCTTGTAAGACTCCTGCAGCAGCATGGAGAGGTAGTTGCTGTTACGGGAGACGGTACCAATGATGCTCCTGCTCTTAATTATGCAGATGTAGGATTGGCAATGGGTTCCGGTACCGCAGTAGCCAAGGAGGCGAGCGATATTATCCTGTTGGACGATTCTTTTGCAAGTGTTACCAAAGCTGTACAGTGGGGCAGGTCTATATATCTTAATATTCAGAAGTTTATACAGTTCCAACTTACTATAAATGTAGTTGCGCTATGTACGGCTTTAATTGGGCCGTTTATTGGCATTGAGTTTCCTCTTACTGTAACACAGATGTTGTGGGTTAACCTTATAATGGATACCTTTGCTGCATTGGCGCTTGCAACAGAACCGTCATACAAGGATGTTATGAAGAAGCAGCCCAGAAACATAAACGATTTTATCATTACAAAGGGTATGTGTAGAAACATCTTTGGATGGGGTGCATTCTTCCTTGTGGTGCTGATTGGATTGCTTTTGTGGTTTAACAGAAATAACGATATAAGCGTTCATGAACTTTCTATGTTCTTTACCATATTTGTTATGTTGCAGTTTTGGAATATGTTAAACGCAAGAACATTGGGCTCGAATCATTCGGCATTTTACGGACTCGCAAAAAACAGGTCTTTCCTGTTCATTGCACTTATGATTGTTGTGTTGCAGATTGTGATTATACAGTTTGGCGGTGGGTTCTTTAGAACATCTCCACTTACCGCAATGGAGTGGGTTTACATTATTGCAGGAACATCTGTGGTTTTGTGGATTGGAGAGATTTGGAGGGCTGTAAAGAGAGGCATGAAGAGATGAGATAAATGGGATAATTTATCGGGAAGAAAAGGAGATTATGATTGTATCTGAAACTAAATTGGAGGTAAGGTATTACGAGACAGATCTTATGGGGATTGTACACCACTCAAACTATATACGTTATTTTGAGTGTGGAAGGCATCAGTTGCTCATAGATTACGGTTTACCTATTGAGAAGATTGAGGCGGCCGGGATTATGCTTCCTGTTGCTCATGTGGAGTGTGATTATAAGATTCCGGCAAAGATGGGAGATCTGCTTAGAATTGTGTCTGTTATCAAAAACAGGCCTTTGGCAAGGGTTGTGGTTGAAACAGAGATTTATAACCAACACAATGAATTGGTTTGTACCGGTAAGGTGATGCTGGGGTTCATTCATTCAGATACGCGAAGACCTACAAGGGCACCAAAAATCTTTACCGATGTTTTTGATAAATATTTTGATTAGATAACTTTTTGTGAGGTCGGTTGGCATACTGCCCTCTCGAATTATAACTTTTTGTATTATGCATAATATTCTTCTTTTTGGAAATCTTGGCGTTGGCGAGATTGTTATTATTGCACTTGTTGTTCTTCTTTTCTTTGGCGGTAAGAAGATCCCTGAGCTTATGAAGGGCTTGGGAAAGGGTGTTAAGAGTTTTAAAGAGGGGGTTAACGGTATTGAAAATGAGATAAATGCCGATACTACAAAGAAAGAGGAGAAAAAATAGAGATAGTTTTGCCGGATGAGTGACCAAGAGATGACATTTTGGGATCATCTGGATGAACTGAGAAAGGTATTGTACAGGTCTGCCATATTTTTGGTGGTCTTTATGCTTGTCTTTTTCAGTCTTAAAGATATCCTGTTTGATTCCATTATTTTTGCGCCTACAAGTTCTGATTTCATCCTTTACAGAGGGATGGACAGGGTGTTGCAGTGGCTTCACCTGCCGGCACTTGAACCGTTCTCTCTTAAACTGATTAACATTGAACTGTCTGCCCAGTTCTTTATACATATAAGTACCTCTTTCTATTTTGGTTTGGTGTGCGCCACACCTATAATATTGTACTTTTTGTGGGGGTTTGTCTCTCCGGCTCTCTATCCAAATGAGATAAGAGCTGTAAAGAAGGCATTCGGATTGTCTGGATTCCTGTTTTTTATAGGGGTGATGGTGGGATATTTCTTGGTATTCCCGCTTACCCTGCGTTTTTTGGGCACGTATCAAGTAAGCCAATCTGTTGTAAATGAGATCTCACTGCAATCGTATATCTCTATGTTTGTGTGGCTTATACTTATTATGGGGGTAGTGTTCGAGCTTCCTTGTCTTGCTCTATTGCTCTCTAAGTTTGGGATTATAACAAAGAACCTTCTTAAAAAATACAGGAAACATGCCTTTGTTGTAATATTGGTTTTGGCTGCATTTATAACTCCTTCCGGTGATCCGTTTACCCTGTTTGCGGTTGCAATGCCAATCTATTTTCTTTATGAGATAAGCATTTTGCTATGTTCAGACAAAAAGAAAGACGAAGCAGATGATGAGGCGGAAGCTATAACTGATAATGATAACGAAGACAGAGATATTAACAGCGAAAACAGTGGTACAAATGAAGAAGGTATTTTGGACAGTAATGGACAAATTACAGATAATGATAATAATATAGAGACGGGAGATATTGTCGGGAAGGAAAAAGATATAAAAATGAAGGGAAATTTGGAGGAGAAAGATGATCTCAATAAATAATTTAACGCTCTCTTTTGGCGGTTTCGACCTGCTTAAGGATATAAATTTTCATATAAGCGATAACGACAGAATTGGTCTTGTTGGCAAAAACGGGGCGGGTAAGTCTACGTTGCTGAAACTCATTTTGGGGATTAACACACCTACGCATGGCAGTGTAATGGTTCCTCCCGGGGTGAATATAGGCTATCTGCCTCAGATTATGGAGCATGCAAAGGGAAAAACCGTTTTGGATGAAACTCTTACAGCATTTGATTCGCTCTTTAAGATGCATGAAAGGTTAGAGGAGATTGGGAGGGAATTGGGGGAGAGGACAGATTACGAGAGCAAGTCTTACCATAATCTTATGGTGGAGATGAATGAGATTAATGACAGAATTACCATAATGGAGGATGAACCTGTTGAATCTAAGGCTGTTAAGGTGCTAAAAGGGTTGGGGTTTAAGGAGAATGAACTTGGGCGGCAGACCTCTACATTCAGCCAAGGATGGAATATGCGTATTGAGCTTGCAAAGATTTTGCTTAAAGCTCCCGATGTGCTCCTGCTGGATGAGCCTACCAATCACCTTGATATAGAGTCTATTGAATGGTTTGAGGGGTATCTTAAGGATTTTAAAGGGGCGGTTGTTGTAATATCTCACGACCGTAAATTTTTGGATAATGTTACCAAGCGTACGGTTGAGATTATGCTTGGCAAGATATACGACTACAAGGTCCCGTACACAAAGTACAAAGAGCTTAGAAAGGAGCGTATGGAGCAGCAACGTGCTGCGTATGAAAACCAGCAGCGTTTGATTGAAAAGACCGAAGATTTTATTGAGCGGTTCAGATATAAGGCAACAAAGAGCAATCAGGTTCAGAGCCGCATAAAACAGTTGGAGAAGTTGGATATCATAGAGGTTGACCTCGAGGACAAAGCGGCGCTAAATATAAAGTTTCCACCTGCGCCAAGAAGCGGAAATGTGGTTTTTGAGTGCAAGGATGCAACAATAGGCTATGGAACAAAGGTTATTCTCAACGATGTGAATATGACCATTGAGAGGGGTGAGAAGGTTGCTTTTGTGGGGCGTAATGGTGAGGGTAAGTCTACCCTTATGAAGATCATTACCGGAGAGCTGTTCCCTATAGATGGCATTGCCAAGTTGGGATACAATGTGGATATGGGCTATTTTGCACAGAATCAGGAGGATGTCTTGGATAAACAGGATACTGTATTTGGAACATTGGACAGGATAGCCGTTGGAGACATAAGGACAAAATTGAGGGATATACTTGGTGCATTTTTATTTAAGGGCGAAGATATTGATAAAAAGGTTGCTGTACTTAGTGGCGGTGAGCGTGCCCGTTTGGCTATGGCAAAACTTATGTTGCGCCCTCACAACTTGTTGGCGCTGGATGAGCCTACAAACCACATGGATCTGCTCTCAAAAGACCTGCTAAAACAGGCTCTGCAGGCATACGATGGTACAATAATAATAGTATCTCACGATCGAGACTTTTTGGATGGCCTTGTTAGCAAAGTTTATGAGTTTAAGGACGGGCGTGTTAAGGAGCACCTTGGCGGTATAAACGACTTCCTTGCACGTAAAAGGTTGGAAAACCTGCATGAGATTGAGCGTAAGGATATTAAAGCAACAACTAAAGAGCAGCCTGCCGCGGTTTCAACTGCTGTAGGCGGCAATGCAACCAATAATACTGCTACGCTTCCCGACAAAACCTCTAATAAAATGCCTAAGCGCGAACATCCTATACTCACAGCCCAACAGCAGCGTGAATTGGATAAGGAGATTAGGACTGCCAGGAACAAGGTAAAGAAGGCAGAGGAGGAGATTGAGGCTCTTGAGGGAAAGAAGAAAGCCATTGAGGATGAGCTTGCCGGAGGAGGAACTCCTCAGAAGATGGAGGAGCTTTACACTCTATATGAAGAGGTTGGAAAAAAATTGGAGGAGGCTATGGAGATATGGACTATAGAGCAGGAGCGTTTGGATAAGCTTGTAAGTTAATAGCTTTGGCGTTGGCTTTTAGAGTTAAATTAGCTAAAGCTAAGGCAAATAAATAGCTATGAACTTAAAAATAATTAGAAACAGTTATGAACGACTTGTCAATCAACGGAAAAGCGGTTGCCAAAAGCAGCTTATAAGAAACGGTGTCTGTTGAAGGACTGTTAGGATGCGAAGCAGACTAAAAAGGACGACTTAGCCGTTTCAAGCTGATTGAAGGCATAAGCAGTTGATTGACACGGAGAGAGAAACTGTTTCTAATCATGAGATAGAAAAGCATGGCGTTGGCAGTTTTAGGTAAAGAAAGTAAAGAAACGCATTGGCGTTAGTGTTAGCTATCAAAATTTAATTAGCCAAAGCCAAAGCAAAATTGAAATAAATAATTGATAGAAAATAATATGACAGATTTTAACAACGATAGAAAACCTTTTGGAAAAGGTATAGACGATAAACATTTTGAAAAAAGGAGGTTTGTTGGGAGAAATTTTGAAAAGAGAGATGGAGAAAGAGGAAATTTTGACAAAAGAGGTGGGCAAAAAAGAGAGTTTGACAAGAAGCCTTTTGGAAAACCTTTTAATAAAAATGGTCACACCCCTACAGAAGAGCATTCAGACAAGATAAACTATCTGTTTGGAATGCACCCTGTTATAGAAGCGCTAAATTCAGAGAAGAAAATAGATAAAGTGTTTTTTAAGAAGGGGATGGAGGGAGATCAATTTCATACACTGTTAGACCTTCTTATGGCCAAATCTATTCCATTCCAGTTTGTCCCGGGTGAGAAGTTAGATAAAATGGTTAAAGGTAGGCATCAAGGTGTTGTCGCTACAATCGCCACAGTTGACTATGTTTCAATAGAGGATTGCGTGAAGCATGCCCTTAATTCAGAAAAAGCTCCGCTATTCCTTATCTTGGACAGTGTCACAGATGTACGTAACTTTGGAGCAATAGCTCGTACGGCAGAGTGTGCCGGAGTTAATGCCATAATAATCCCGGCAAAAGGAGGAGCTTCAATCACTCCGGATTCCATTAAGACCTCTGCAGGGGCACTCCTTAAGATGGATGTATGCAAGGTGCCAAATTTAAAGACAGCACTCTATTATTTAAAAGAGAGCGATATAGATATAGTTGTTGCAACGGAAAAGACAGATAACTACATCTATTCTGCAGATTTCAAACGCCCTGTGGCAATAGTCATGGGGGCAGAGGATAAGGGGGTATCTCCCGCAATTCGCGAGATGGCAACCTCTGAGGTTAAGATCCCTATGCAAGGAAGTATTGGCTCTCTTAATGTGTCTGTAGCATGTGGCGTTGTACTATATGAAGTGCTCAGGCAGCGACTTCTTTAAAAATTTTTAAAGGAAACCATAAGATATTTTTACATATTTCAAAATACTTTAAAGAACAATACTATGAAAAAGTCTATTTTATTTTTGGCCTTTTGCCTGTTTGTTACAATAGCATCAGGCCAATCACGTAAGTTTTACTACATGTATGCGGTAGGATATGAAGAATATCCTATGAACAACTGGATTATAATTGACCTCGACAAGAAAGAGATTGAGCACGATATTAAAGGTGATGATGAAGATGAACCTAATCCTAAAATTGTGGATTACAAGAAAACTTCCAATGGTGAGTCATTTAACAGTCTGTTTCATGGAATGAAGACACCGTATGTCATTAGCCCAAAGAGAGCAGACGGAACATATTTTCTCTCTGTTGGAGATTTGAGCAACGGTGGTGCAAAATATGTTGTTACATTGGATGAGAAACAGCAAAAAGAGTATATTAACACTCATGCACCTAAAGGTGGAAAAGAAAGCAGCTCTTCAAAGAACCCAAATGAGATAAAAGAGAATTCTACAGGAAAGGTGAAAAATGGGGCTAAGAACCTTCTTAATAAGGGAAAGAATCTGTTTAAGAAGAAAGATAAAAAATAATTAAGAAAGCAAAAGGATGACCCAAAATTCGGGTCATCCTTTTCTAAACGTATAGCATACAATGGCTGTGGCAATGGCTGCATTCAGGGACTCCGAAGTAACGGCACCGGCAGGGTAGGGAGGAATATACAGACGCTCCCCAACATTTTTTTCAACGACTTTACTAATACCGTTAGATTCATTACCAATAACAATTACCCCATTTGGGGTAAGTTTTTTCTTGTGGATATTCTCTCCGTCTAAAAACGTTCCGTAAACAGGTAATCCTTTGTGAGACAGAGAGGAAAGAGCCTTCTGTAGATTACAATAGATAACCTTTTTTCTGAATATGGCTCCCATTGTGGCTTGAACAACCTTTGGATTATATAGCTCAACAGTTTCATTTGACGCAAAGATGGCATCTATCCCAAACCAGTCTGCAACTCTTATTATGGTTCCAAGATTCCCCGGGTCTTTAATATCGTCCAATGCAAGATATAGCCCTTCCTCAACGGCAATGGATGATTGCAGGAACTCTTCAAATGAGATATTTTTCTGCTCAACAACAGCAAGCACCGGAGATGGAGAGGATAGAGATGAGATTCTGCTCATTGCATTGTCTCCTATCTCCTCTCTGTAATATTTTTCAACTATCTTAAAACCAGACTTTTCTGCCTCTTCTGCAAGTTTTTCGCCTTCCACAATAAAAAGCTTCTCCTCATTGCGAAACTTCTTCTGAGACAGAGATTTAATGAACTTTATTCTTGCTGTTGTAAGTTGTGTCATATAAAAGGTGTATTAAAATTCCCCACTTATATATGGATTCTGTAAAAATTAAGTAGAAAGTGCAAATGCAAGGTTTGCGCAGCTGAGTATACCGGAGTTTACTTACGTAAATGAGGATATGCGAAGCAAGCGTAACGCAGCAGTTGCCTTTTTAATTAATTTTTAATAGCCTAAGATTTTTAACATACTCTTATACGACTGCTCCTTACTGAACAACTTGGTAAAATACTCCCCGTTCTCATCTAAGTCAATTATAACGTGCTTTGGAGCAGGCTGCAGACAGTGCTGTATGCCACCGTAGCCGGCAATAGATTCTTGATATGCGCCTGTATGGAAAAAACCTATGTAAAGAGGGTCGCTCTTGTCCTTTATTTTAGGGAGGAAGATTGCGTTTGCGTGAGCATCTGCATTGTAATAGTCCTGAGAATCACAGGTAAGACCGCCCAAAAACACCCTTTGATACTCCTGGTCCCATTTGTTTATAGGGAGAAGGATAAACCTCTGTTTAATACCCCATGTGTCGGGAAGAGTGGTCATAAATGAGCTGTCTATCATATACCAGCGCTCGCGGTCATTTTGTTGCTTCTGGTCTAAAATCTGGAAAATAGTTGCACCGCTTTCACCAACTGTAAAAGATCCGAACTCTGTAAATATGTTTGGCTCCTTTACCCCACGTTGCTGGCAGATGCTCTTAATCTGGGATATGACCTCCTCTGCCATATATTCGTAGTCGTAGTCCTGCAGCAAAGAACTCTTTATAGGGAAGCCGCCACCAATATTAAGAGAATCCAGAGTGTCGCAGTGTTGCTTTAGATCACAATAAACGCTAACGCACTTTGAAAGTTCATTCCAATAGTAAGCATTATCCCTTATACCTGTATTAATAAAGAAATGCAGCATTTTAAGGTTGAACTTCTTGCTGTTTTTTATCTTGTTTTCATAAAAAGGCACAATGTCTGAATACCTTATACCAAGACGAGATGTATAGAACTCAAACTTAGGTTCCTCCTCAGATGCTATTCTTATACCTATTTTGGTAGGCTCTTTAACGCATAAGTCCAAATCATCAAACTCATTCATATTATCCAAAATAGGAATGATATTCTCCCATCCGTTATTCCTTAGATTTGCAATATTCTCTATGTAGGCATCCTTTTTAAAGCCGTTACATATAATATAAAGGTCTTGATTTATAATGCCTTCGTTGTATAAAGCCTCAATGAGGTTAATGTCAAAGGCAGATGATGTTTCAAGGTTTATATTATTCTTTAATGCCTCCTCCAATACAAATGAAAAATGCGAACTCTTGGTACAGTAACAGTAGTTGTATGTGCCTTTGTAGTCTACTTTGGCCATTGCAACATTAAACATTCTCTTGGCAATCTGAATCTGCTGGGAAATTTTAGGCAGATAGGTTATCTTGAGAGGTGTTCCATACTGTTCAATAATATCCATCATAGGGATATTGTGAAAATACAAATCGCCATCAATAACTTTGAACTCATCCTGAGGGAATTCAAAAGTCTGGTCAATCAAATCAATGTACTTGTTCTTCATTTTTTAAATGTAGTTAACTTACTTTAACAGATAATTTGCAATCTGCGTTAGTCGGATTCTTAAATTGGCTGCAAATATACATTTTTTGTTATATAATGCTCTGTATTATTTAAAAAGCTGTTTTAATTTTTTTTATTTTTGTCATTATTTTATTCCCGACAAACTCTTTAAGGATTTTATTGTTATAGACGGAACAGGTCTATTTTGTGGGGAAGCAGAATTTAATTATGAATAGACATATTTACTCTATATACTTATTATTCATCTCTTTGCTTGCAATGGTCTGGGGTTGCAGCACTACAAAGGTTATACCCGAGGGGCAAAGCAGGTTGGTTGCAAACAGAGTTGAGGTGGAGAATCTGAAAGAATTTCCAAATGCAGATATCTCGGCCGCTGAGATCTCGTCGTACATAAAACAAAAACCAAATACATATTTTATTTTCGGTTGGAATCCGTTCCTGAATGTTTACAACTGGAGCAACGGTAAGGGCAAAGGATGGGACAGATTTGTAAAGAAAATAGGTCAGGCTCCTGTTATTTATGATACCGCAATGACAGCAAGTTCCTTGAGTAATATTAATAATTATTTGATAAACAGAGGCTTTTATGGCTCATATGTGCAGGATTCCATTATTACAAAAAACAAAAAATCTACAGCCTACTATAAAGTCATACTTGGAAAGAGGTACAGGATAGACTCAATAAGCTATGATATTGTTGATACATCCATAGTAAACCTGTTTTACAATGATATTAACCATAACACATACCTTAAAAAAGGAAGCTATCTTTCGGTAAAGGTTTTGGAAAAAGAGGCGGAGAGGGCTTCCCAATTATTTAGAAATGCGGGATATTACGGATTTACAGGTAATTACTTTTTTTTTAAGGCAGATACCATTAAAGGTAATGGCACTGCAGATCTGTTTGTAACAATCGATAATTATACAAGAAACGAGTCGCCTGCATCTGCAAAACCGCACAACGTTTATTCCATTGACTCCGTGAATATAGAATTGGTGCGCAATAATTCCGGCTATACAGGCAATGTTACTGCATTAAAGTCAGATACAGCAAATTTTAGGGGGATAAATATAATCTATAAAGGTAAACCATTCATTCATAGGAAAGTAGTATCGCGTCTTAATACAATAAAGCCTGGTACTGTATATGATGAAAAGACAATAGCCAATACATATAGCAGATTTTCCAACTTTGGAATGTTCAGTGCTGTAAATATTCAGGTAGACGAAATAGACAGCAACAGGGTGAATACCAATATAAAACTTGTTGCTTCACAACAGCAGGGTTACAAGATAGGCCTTAATGCTTCAACAAATTCCAATGCCCTTTTAGGTATCTCGCCATCAATATCATATTATCACAAAAACCTCTTTAAAGGGGGAGAACTTTTCAACATAAGCTTTATGGGCGATTTTCAGTATTGGGTTGGAAAGAAAACAAGATCCACAGAATTTGGTGTCTCCACCTCATTGAGTATTCCAAATTTCGTAGGCTTGCCAAACAGGTTTTTTAGAGGCAGTACCCTGCCCAGAACGGCCTTTTCACTCTCCTACAGTTTTCAGGAACGCCCGGAGTATACAAGGAATATCATCTCATCTACAATAGGTTATACATGGAATGTTCACAGACGTTACTTTTATACGCTTAATCCTATACAGTTGAATATAGTTAATCTCTCCAAGGTAAAACAATCTTTTTTAGATGGGTTGGATAATCCTTTTCTCAAGAACTCGTACCAGAACCACTTTGACCTGGGGCTTGGATTTACATTCTATTACACTACCAACCCGGATGGCGATAACACCAAAAGCTATTTCTATTTCAGAACTCAGACAGATATAGCCGGCAATGTAATGAGCCTCTTCAACGGCCTTATGGAGAAGAACAGCAATAATGAACGGAAATTCTGGAATACTCCGTATGCTCAATATGCCCGTGAAGAGATCTCTGCCGTATATACATGGAGATTTGGAGACAACAGAGATCATGCTATAGCCGCAAGAGCCTTGGTTGGCATTGGCACAGGATATGGCAATTCAGATGTCCTCCCATTTGAAAAACTCTTTTGGGCCGGAGGTGCAAACAGCCTTAGGGCATGGCAGGCAAGAACAGTTGGCCCCGGTTATGCGCAACGAGATACAACATGGTCACTTCCAAATCAGACAGGTGAGCTTCACTTGGAAGCCAATTTGGAATACCGTTTTCCACTATTCTGGATGTTCGACGGCGCTGTATTTATAGATGTTGGCAACATCTGGAACCTAAAGCATTCCAAGAGCGAATCAAATACATTAGGATTAACAGACATCTCCAAGATCTCCGGAGTAGGCAAAGGTGACTATGCAACAGTCAACTTTAACAAAGGACTTTTCAGATTTAACAATTTCTATAAGCATCTTGCTTTTGACTGTGGAATTGGCCTAAGGTTCGATTTAGAGTTTGTTCTTCTCCGTCTCGACATGGGCTTTAAAACCTATGATCCCGAATATAACTCTTGGAATGGCCCGGGAAATTGGTTCAAAAAGAACAATTATGGTATCCAATTTGGCGTAGGTTACCCATTTTAACACTTTTCTTCCCGACAATTTCTCCATTTTTATTATTGTTAGAGGAGTTTGGCTATGTTGTATTATAATGTTTTGGTTTATAATATATTACGAAGCTTATAACAAATTTGTTATCTTTATTCATAGCGCTAATTCATGCATGTAACAAAAAAGTTATTGCATTAAAACATGTAAAAATGTAATTACTTCCCATATAATTATTATATTTGCAGCCCCAAGCGTTAAACGTTTAGCCCGGATGGTGAAATCGGTAGACACGCTAGTTTCAGGGACTAGTGGACGTGAGTCTGTGCAAGTTCGAGTCTTGTTCCGGGCACCTTTTTCTTAAAATTCATCTTCATCTACTTCCTTAACTTCATAGTAAAATTTGTCCTCACATACTAATGTATGCTGCGGAAATTTTATATTTGTTAAGTTGTACATGAAGCGAATTTTAAGAAAAGCATGGTTGTGGCTCTACGAGCAATTCCATTTTAAAAATATTACATACTATTAAAAGATTTAGAAAACAATGGCAACATCAAAGGATTATATGGAATTTGTCATAGACCAATCCGGTCTTGGAGATGATATTGCAACAAGAAAGATGATGGGTGAATATCTGCTATACTATAAAGGCAAGCATATTGGAGGTATCTATGACAACCGTCTACTTGTGAAAAAGACCAAGGCAAATGAACAATTTGGAATGCCGGAGGCTATACCATACACAGGAGCAAAGCCCATGTTTATAGTTAACGTTGACAATAGGGATGAGGTTAAGAATGTAATTATAGTCACATCTGAAGGGGTGAAATCAAAACTATAGCGTTTTCAAAGCGTTGTTTTATATGTTATATATCTCTTGTTGCAGAGCCTGAAGGAATGTTGCGGCATGCATGCCATCCATCTGAACATGATGGAATTGGAAAGATACCGGTAATGTGGTGCGCCAAAACCCTTTGCGATATTTTCCCCACATAACTATAGGGTTGCGGAATAACTCTGTGTATTGATTTACAATACAATCTAATTCTGTCTGTACAAGAGCAGAAGTTCCTATAACCATTGCATCCTCTATGGTGTTGCCCTCGCATGTAACGGCAGCCTCTTTTGTAAGGCGCAGATATTCATTGTTAAATTCGGTTATATTATCCTTGAGCGGTATATTGCAAAAGGAGATGCTGCCTCTGCTGTTGTGAACAATTACATCAATGGCTAACTTATCATATTCTATCAATTTGTCTCCAACAGGCAACATATAAAACTCTTTTACCTGTTTTGCAGCTCTACCAATACACCAAGCCATAAGCATATTCAGCTTTAAACCTCTCTTTTTTGAAAGTCTTAGCAATCTGCTTATATCCATTGTCTTGGTTAAAGTCACCATTGGCATTGGCGATTTCGTCCACAGCTCAAAAGCTTCTGCACGTGCTGTATCTTTAGGGTTAACCTCTCTCATTTTTTAATTGATTTGACGTTAAAATTATCTATAGTATTTTTTTTGTGGAACAAGACATCTTTATATTCGTTAATAATCTCCTCGTTATAGATTGGGATTATTGTCCCATATTAAGTCTGTGTTTCTTTTCGTGCAAATATATATATATTTTGACAGCAGAATGCAATATTATACATAGGTATTATAACCAAAGGTGTTACAGACTATGGAGGAATTTGTTGCATGAGTTTATTCATATGCACTTTGACTATCCCTAAATTTTCAGGGAAAGACACACTTATCTTAGGATGTGTTCAAATATTTTTTAAATTTTCAATAAGATCGTAAATAATTTTTTTGTAAATAAATAAATTTGCTCACAGTAAGACTTAATTCTATGAGAATATATTTTAGCAAAGCTACAATAAACGCTGCACCTTGGCATAATTTGCAAAAAAGTTCGCAATTCTGCACTTGGTTTGCAGTTTATTTCACATTATTCCTATTATTATTTTGTGTTGGTGGCATTTCTGCACAAAATCTTTATAGGATAACCGGAAAGGTTATAGATAAGGACAGTCAACCTGTTGAGTTTGCATCTGTAGTGTTGTCTGATAATGCCACAAAGAAACTGACAGGTACAGCCACAGATATAAATGGAGTCTTTGCATTAAACGCTAAGGATGGGGTATATACATTAGAGGTCTCTTTAATAGGATATGAAAAATATACTCTCAACCTTACAGTTGACAAGGATATTAACCTTAATGAGTTGATACTCAAAGAGGATGTAAGCACCCTAAAGGAGGTGAAAATAACGGCAAACAGGGTAGATTACAATATGAGCGGTTATGAATATAAGATTGGTAATATAGCTGCTCTAAGGAATAAAGATCTTACAGATGTGCTTATGACTGCTCCTGGCGTAATGGTTACTAAAAATGTTACGCTGTACGGTAACAAGGTTACAAATATCTATGTAGACCGTAGACGTGTACAGCTTGATGATGAAAATCTTCTTACATATCTTAATTCCTTTAAAGGTGAGAATATAGAGAAGATAGAAGTGATATCAGATCCGGATATATCTGAAAGATACGGTGGTACAGCCATAAAGATAACAACTAAGAAACAGGCCGGAGGATTTATGTCTGCCTCTGTGAGGGCATCAGGAAACGAAAATAAATTTGTTGTCAACCCGGATTTAAATCTTAATTACAGGAGAGGTAAATTCTCATTTTACACATCAGGTTCATACTCAAATATGTATCAAGATAAAAATGAGACTTTAAAGTACGATTGGAAAGATTTGGATAAGCAGGTAAATGATATAACGACAGAGAAGTTTAAGTTGCCGTACTCTGCCATGGGCACACTGGGTATAGGATACGATATATCAAAAAACGACTACCTTTCTGCAGAGGTATCATACAGAGAGATGAACAGAGACCAAAAGAGAAAAACAATAACTGAAACGACAGGTGCAGATTCAGACGTGTCATCTGATGGAAGTTTCAGGGATTATAATTCTGTTGTTAAAACGCCAACAGTTTCGTTAATGTACGCTCATACATTTAAGGATGCATCTGAATTGACTGTAACAGGCGATTATTTGGGCTCGTATATAAAAGATGAAATTGTTACGGGAAGTTTTGTGGTTGATAATGGTATTAAAAAAGAGGATAAGATTTCTAATACGGAGAATAATACAAGTTCGTTTATAGGTTATGCGAATTATTCAAAGAGATTTAATAAAAAGCATAACCTTAATACCGGTCTTCAGTATTCGTACATAAATAATGAAGCGATTAATAACGAATTATCTTTTACGTATAATGAGAGCGTATTAAGGCCTTTTGCATCATATTCGGTAAACTTTAAGAAGTTTGGCATTAGAGCCGGTGTGCAGGCTCAATGGGCAAATATAGATAATAATGATTTTTTTGATGTTATCCCCAATGCCTCTGTTAATTATTATCTCAACGAGAGAAAAGGGCATGTATTAAGTGCAAGTTATGCAATGCGGGTAGTACGCCCTACCATGTCACAACTTAATCCCGATGCCGTACTTTCGCAGCATGACATTTTTGTAAGTGTAGGTAACCCAGATCTGGAGTCATATTATTCAAACTCATACGGCTTGAAACTCACGCTGTTTAATAGTTATAAATTGTCGGTAGATTATAGTAGAGCAGACGATGCAATAACCTCATATCTGTATTCAGATGATAAAGGTACTATTTACCAATCTTATACCAATAATGGGAGTAATCAGGGGGTCTTTGCATCGTTTCATGCGAGCAAATATCTGTTTAACAAGTTGAATATAGATTTTGATATTGCATATAGTTTTACAGAGAGCAAGGTAGGCGACAATAGACATACCTATAATTCGCTTTCTTACACCCTTTTTGCTGTCTATAGGTTGCCTAAATCATATTCATTAAGGGCAATCGTATTTGGAACCACTAAGAAAGCAGTCAGCCATAATGCGTATAGGAAAGACCCTACTAACATAGATTTAGAACTTGCCAAAAGATTAAAGAGATGGAATATTGGATTTTCTGTAAGTGATATATTTGATTCACACAAAAAAGGGGGTAATGTAACTATAGATATGGGAGACTATACACAGACTGTGTCAAACAATGTATCATACAGGTCATATCAGCTTAAGCTCTCCTACAACTTCAATTGGGGCAAAGTCGGCAGAGTGAGAAGAGCAGAGACACAGAAGAGCGATATGTCCGGCAGAATCGGCAGGAATTAACTAATATTAAATGTATTGTCCTGTTACGCTGGTTGGGCAATGTTGTATTTGAACAGGGGTGCCGCAGGCTACAATGCGGCCCCCTTCGTAACCTCCGCCCGGTCCCATATCTATAATGTAGTCTGCATTTCTTATAATATCCAAGTCGTGTTCAATGACTATTACCGTTGCTCCATGGTCTACAAGCTTTTGAAAAACATTCAGGAGTGTCTGTACATCGCTCGGATGCAACCCTATTGTGGGTTCGTCAAATACAAAGATGGTGTCATCCTGCCCTTTGCCCATCTCACTGGCGAGCTTTAGCCGTTGTGCCTCACCACCGGAAAGCCCCGGAGTCTCCTCGCCAAGAGTAAGATAGCCCAATCCCAACCCGCTTAGTACCTGTAACCTCTGCTTTACGGTTTTAAGGTCATTGCAAGCCGTAAGAGCATCTGTAACATCCATATCCATAAGCTCCGGCAGAGAGTAAAACTCACCCGCTCTGTTCTCTCTCCTTACGGAATAGGCTGCATTTGCATACCTCGATCCTCTACAATCAGGGCAAGGGATGTTTACGTCGGGAAGAAACTGAACATCCAAACTTATAACACCTGTACCGTCGCAGGTTGGGCAGCGCAGACGCCCTGTATTGTATGAGAAATCGCTCTCGGTATATCCTCTCTTTATGGCATCCTCCGTTTTTGCGTAGGTCTTGCGCAGTAGGTCATGAACATTAGCGTATGTTGCAACAGTAGAACGAACATTTATTCCAATAGGTGAGGCATCTATAAGTTTTATGTTTCTAATTCCTTTAGCCTCAATGTTTTTTACATGTTTTGGTAATCTGCTTCCGTTAATCTGCGCTGAAACGCCGGGGATAAGGCTCTCCAACACTAATGTGGTTTTTCCGGAACCCGATACCCCTGTTACAACCGTAAGCCTCCCTTTGGGAATATCAACCTCCAATGGCTTTACAGTGTGTATATTGTCTGTTGAAAGGTGAATCTTTCCAAAATTAAAGAGCTCCAACTCATTAACAGAAGGTCTGATACGCTCTTTATAATCCTTAAGAAACGGCCCAATCTTGGAGTTTTTATTAGCTTTAATCTCATCAATATTTCCCTCTGCAATGATGTTACCTCCATTGGAACCGGCTCCTGGACCCATCTCAATTATATGGCCTGATTCTGCCAATATCCGGGTATCGTGATCCACAAGCACAATGGAATTGCCGTCTGCAATAAGGTCTTGCATAACTCCGGTAAGCCCCACAATATTAGAGGGATGTAATCCTATGGACGGTTCATCCAAGACATACAGTACGCCGGTGGTTCTGTTTCTCACAGCGCGGGCAAGTTGCATTCGCTGTCTTTCACCCGTTGATAGGGTAGAGGCGGCTCTGTCTAAGCATAGGTATCCTACCCCAAGCTCCATAAGTCTGCGGGAGGTGTCTACAAATGATTTGCAGATGCTCTCTGCCATTGGCCTCATAACCTTAGGCAGTGACTGCGGTACCCCTTTTACCCATTCCACTATCTCTTTGAGTGTCATTTTACATGCTTCGTCCAATGATATGCCGCAAACCTTTGGAGCACGCGCCGCTTCAGATAGCCTTGAGCCTCCGCAATCGGGACAGATGCCTGTTTTAAGAAATTTTTCAACACGCTTCATCCCTTTTTCATCCTTTACCTTGGCAAGGGCATTCTCAACCGTGTACACTGCATTATAGTATGTAAAATCCAATTCTCCGGCCTGATTTGAGTTTTTGGATTTGTAGAAAATATGTTTTTTTTCGGCCGGTCCATGAAAGACTATATCGCGCTCTTTTATAGTAAGTTGGTTAAAAGGAACATTGGTGCGTACACCCATTTCTCGGCATACGTCAACCATAAGAGACCACATGAGAGTATTCCATGGCGCAACAGCCCCCTCTTCAATGGTAAGCGATTCGTCGGGAACTAACGTAGATTCGTCAACCTGCCTTATACTACCTGTGCCGTTGCAGCTTTTGCATGCTCCCTGACTATTGAAAGACAGCTCCTCTGCAGACGGAGCAAAAAAGTGCTCTCCGCAAACAGGGCATACCAACTCTTTTCCCGCAGCAACATTAAGAGACGGCTCCAAATAGTGTCCGTTTGGACATCTGTGGTTTGCCAAACGAGAATATATGAGCCTCAGGCTGTTAAGTAGTTCTGTCCCCGTGCCGAATGTACTGCGTATCCCCGGTATTCCCGGCCTTTGGTGCATGGCCAATGCCGCCGGAACATAGAGTACCTCATCCACATTACTCTTAGATGCTTGGGTCATTCGTCGGCGAGTGTAGGTAGAAAGAGATTCCAAATATCTGCGCGACCCCTCTGCGTACAGAACACCTAATGCCAAAGAGGATTTCCCGGAACCCGACACTCCCGCTATTCCAACTATCTTGTTTAGAGGGATATCAACGTCTATGTTCTTTAGATTGTGTACTTTGGCTCCGCGTACTATAATTTTGTCGGGCCTATTGAGATTCTCATTCATAACGTGGCTTTTACCTTATTAACACCTATTCCATTAATTTTTAGTGGTGTGGCAAAATTACTCAAATTACCTTAATGAGCGGACAGTTCTGCCAAATAGTCAGTTTTTTTCTGTGGTATGCTGTTTGATTAATGTTTTTCCGCTTCCCGACAAAAACCGTTTTAAATCTTGTTGGGAAAAAAAGAGTAAATAATTAAAAAACAGATATATTATGGCTAAAGGTAAGATTGGTGTTACTACGGACAATATTTTTCCGGTGATTAAAAAATTCCTGTATTCAGATCATGAGATCTTTCTTAGAGAGTTGATTGCTAATGCGGTAGATGCTACTCAGAAGATGAAGGCGCTTTCGAGTGTGGGCGAGTTTAAGGGGGAGCTTGGAGATCTCACCGTGAGAGTTGCTTTGGATGAGAAGGAGAAGACATTGACCATTACAGACAGGGGTATTGGTATGACTGAGGAGGAGGTTGATAAATATATCAATCAGATAGCTTTCTCAAGTGCAGGTGAATTCCTTGAAAAATATAAAGACAGCATAAACAGTATTATAGGTCATTTCGGATTGGGATTCTATTCTGCCTTTATGGTTTCCAAAAAGGTGGTTATTAAGACATTGTCTTGGAAAGAGGGGGCAAAGGGTGTTCAGTGGAGTTGCGATGGTTCTCCTGAGTTCGAGATGAGCGGGATTGAGAAGGCAGACAGAGGAACTGAGATTACTCTCTATTTGGATGACGAGTCTGCCGAATTTGCAGAAAAGACAAAGATTAGCGGTCTGCTTACAAAGTATTGTAAGTTCATGCCTGTTCCTATTGCTTTTGGAAAGGAGCAGGAGTGGAAAGACGGCAAGTATGTAGATACAGACAAGGATAAGATTATCAATGATACAGAACCTCTTTGGACAAAGACCCCAAGTAGTATAAAGGATGAGGAGTATATGGAGTTCTACAGAAAACTCTATCCTATGCAGGATGATCCTCTGTTCTATATACACCTTAACGTAGATTATCCGTTCCACCTTACAGGAATTTTGTATTTCCCTAAGATTAAGGATAATATGGATGTTACAAGGAATAAGATACAGCTCTATTCAAACCAGATGTTCGTAACGGATTCGGTTGAGAATATTGTTCCTGATTTCCTTACATTGCTGTATGGTGTAATTGATTCTCCCGATATTCCGCTTAATGTTTCAAGAAGCTATCTTCAGGCAGATTCGAATGTAAAGAAGATTGCCTCTTACATTACCAGAAAGGTTGCAGACAGATTGGAGGAGATCTACAAGAATGACAAGACTGTTTTTGAGTCTAAATGGGATAACCTCAAACTCTTTATTGAGTATGGCATGTTGTCAGATGAGAAGTTCTTTGACAGAGCCAAGAATTTTGCCCTTATGAAGACTACAGATGGCAAATACTATAACTATAATGAGTACAAGGCAATCATTGAGCCTGAGCAGACAGACAAGAACAAGAAGATTGTTTATCTCTATGCTACAGATCCTGTTGCTCAGTACACATATATTGAGGATGCAAAGAACAAAGGATATCAGGTTCTTGTATTCGACAGCCAGTTGGATGCCCATTTTGTTAATCTGTTGGAGAGCAAATTGGAAAATGCAAAGTTTGCCCGTGTGGATTCAGACAGCATAGACAGATTGGTAGAGAAGGAATCAAAGGAGAAACCTGCTTTGAGGGATGGGCTTGAGACTCAGCTTAACTGGGCTTTTGAGGCTATTCTTCCTAAGGATAACAACTATACCGTTAAGGTTGACAATCTTGGTGTTACCTCTATGCCTGTGCTTATTACCCAAAGCGAGTTTATGAGACGTTACAAAGAGATGTCTGCAATGGGAGGTGGAATGAACTTTATGGGCACAATGCCGGATCATTACGAGATAACACTTAACTATGAGAGTCCTCTTATTGGTAAGGTGATAACCGAATTGGATGCTGCTACAGTTGGTAATGACAAGTTTAAAGAGATTGATGCCAAAGAGGCAGAGTCAAAGAAAGCTCTTAAAGAGGTGGAGGATGCAACCAAAGATAAAAAGCCTGAGGAGATTA
Organism: uncultured Bacteroidales bacterium; assembly: GCA_934717185.1. Lineage (GTDB taxonomy): Bacteria > Bacteroidota > Bacteroidia > Bacteroidales > UBA932 > Egerieousia. The sequence continues at coordinate 25,567 of CAKUYQ010000005.1, forward strand.
CAACAGAGCAGAAAGACAAAAAGGAGAGTTGCAACAAAGAGATAGAGGGCTTTGATAAGGAGAAACGTGAGATTGTGGAGACCTTTGCTAAAGGAGACAAACTGCTCAAACAACTTACCGATTTGGCATTGTTGTCTAACAACATGCTAAAGGGTAAGGAGTTGCATGAGTTTATCAAGCGTAGCGTAGATCTTTTAAAGTAGTCTTTCTCTATACACTATAAACTTTATTAAGACCAAAGGCAAATAAGTTTAAAGTTTATTGTTTATAGTTTAGAGCTTTAGCATTAGCTTTGGCTTTAGCTTTAGCTAATTTAATTATTATAGCCAATGCCAACGCTAACGCTAAAGCCAACTTATATAGGTAGATTGGAGTAAATTCTAATCTGCCTTTTTTTTTGTTTGGTCTTAAATTTTACTACCTTTACCCGGTGTTTGAACGGAAACTATATTAAAAGAAAAATTTTAATGATTTTAAGCTATGAATGAAAAGTATTGTGAACCACAAGTATGCTGGTATTTAATTGAATTGGAAAGAGGCTTTGCCCAATCTTCTAACAGTGGAAGTACAGAAGAGGTTGGCGATGACGGATCCCAGGGATGGGACTAATTGCATTGAGCCTATATATATTATTAATTCAGTTAATACTAAGATTATGAGAAAATTATATATTGCGTTTGCTTTGTTGTCTGTATTGTTCTATGCAACATCTTGCGAGAAGAATGAACATGGACAACTTTCAGATAATGACGAACAGCTTTTTACGGCATTGTCGGAGATTGATGTAGAGACAAAAACCTACCTCTCTTCAAATTCTGTACTATGGGAAGACAATGATGAGGTTTCCGTCTTTAACGGAAACGATGTGAATGATCTATATCAAGTCAAATCCGGAACCGGAGGAAAGACAACGGCTGTATTGAATAAAACGAGATCCGGAAATGGAGAAGCAACTGTCTCTTTTGATGCCAATGTTGCATATTATCCATATGGTAGTAATGTAAAATATGCCAAAGAGGGTACATATCACTCTCTAAACGTGACTATTCCAAGTGAGCAGCATTATTTGCCAGGGTCGTTTGCACGTTGTGCCATGCCTATGGTTGCTGTAACAGGCAGCAAGGTCGAATCTGAACTTAAATTCAAGAACCTGTTTGGAGTGCTTAAACTGCAGTTGGCAGGCTCCAATATGACGGTTAAAAGCATTACTATTAAAGGTAATAAGAAAGAGAAATTGTCCGGAGATGCAACTGTTGCTATCTACCAAAATGGATATACAGCAGTATCTTTTGGCTCCGGAGGCAATGAAGCAGTCAAATTGGTGTGTAATAATGTAAAATTGGATGAAACAACTCCAACTGAATTTTATATAACGCTTCCACCTATGGTTTACCGCAGTGGAATTACTGTGCTTGTTGAGACAACAGAAAGAACTATTAAGATGTCAACAAACAAGATGCTCGCAATAAACAGAAGCAAGGTAAAATCATTGGACGCAAGAGCTGTAACACCGGACAGGTACGAGTCTGAGGATTACAGCAAAGATGGTGAAGTAACGGTATTACAGGAAAAAACAGTTGGTAATGGTATTACCCTTGTACTAATGGGTGACGGCTTTATAGATAAGGATATGGGCGAAGGCGGCAAGTACGAACAGCGGATGAGATCTGCAATGGAGCACTTCTTCTCTATAGAACCGTACAAGAGTTTTAGAGACAGGTTCAACGTATATATGGTAAAAGCCGTTTCAAAGAATGAGGGAATTGGAAGCGGAATAGAGACAGTATTCTCTACAAAGTATGGAGATGGAACTCTTGTTGATGGAGATGATGATTTATGTCTGCAATATGCATGTAAGATTCCCGGTATTCCGGCATCCGGTTACAGAGTTCACATTATTGTAGCGGTTAATGATACAAAATATGCAGGAACATGCTACATGTATAGCAATGATATGTGTGTTGGATACTGTCCGTATACTAACGGTGACGATGAACAGTATGCACAGATTATACATCATGAGGTTGGCGGCCATGGATTTGGCAAGTTATCAGATGAGTATTGGTATTCGGGAACAATTCCGGAAGAGGAGAAGACGAATGATATTAATTGGGCCACCAAATATGGATTTTATCGTAATGTAGACTATACCAATGATCCGGCACAGATAAAATGGAAATCGCTGCTTGAAAATCCCGATTACAGCGGTTTGGTAGGTATTTATGAGGGAGGTTCTACATATCAGTTTGGGGTATGGCGTTCAACCTATACAAGTATAATGGTGAATAATGTGGGCGAGTTTAATGCCGTATCCCGTATGGCTATATACAGAAGGATTATGGAGTTTTCCGGAGAGGGGTATAGCGAGCAGAAGTTTTTGGAATATGATGTTATAAACAGATCAAAGACCAAAGCTCCTGCAATGTATGAGGAGATAGACAAGAACTTTGTACCGCTTGCGCCACCTGTTTTTGTAAGGTAGCGGCTACTTATATATTAATAGTGTGAGAATAGAGCAGGAATTACCATTTTGGTGGTTTCTGCTTTTTTTCTGTGATTGAAGTTGTGTTACTAAATCTTGAATAATTTATGGAAAATTTTGTGAAGCTGCCTTTCTGCCAAGAACAGGATAATACACCCTGCTAAAATTCCGGTTATATTGGCGCAAAAGTCAAATGGATCCGAATCTCTGTATGTTGTAAACAGCTCTTGAGAGCTTTCTGCTATGGCCGCAAATACCACTCCTGCAAGTATTATTGCAGTGTAACGTAATTTTTTGTTCTGTTGCAGTTTTGTGCTACTATATTTAAAGAAAAGCCAACAGATAAATGGAAAAGGGAAAAACATAGAAAAGTGAACAATTCTGTCTAACCGTATTCCTAAAAAATAATCACTCAAATTAATATCTATGCCGCTGCCTGAAAATCTTGCAAGGCAGAGGAACATAACGGCTGCCATATATACAATGAATGTGATTGTTGAACAGATGATTGCCTTGCGGCTGTCTATTTTTTTGTAGCTTTCTTCCATGTTTTGGTGTGTTGGATTATTGGGCGCAAATATACAAAAAGCATAACAAAAAGAAGACCAACCATAAGCGGCCGGCCTTCAAAAAAAGTTAAATCCAATTATATATGCTTATTATTATCTAATCTCTACCTTTTACCAAGGATTGGTTATGTGAAATAATATTCTTTGGGTTACCATAGTATGTTATCTTTGAAGCTGTTGTTGTTTTTGTTTCCAAAGTGCCTGTACAGTAAACAGATGCACCCGATGCCCCGGAAGTATAGCAGATCACATCTATAGCTTTTAAATCTTTTGCTTTAAGAGCGGCAGCTCCGCTTACTATTGCTTTTAGTCTGTCTGTAGAGCCTTTTAATGTAACATTTCCTGCTCCCGATAGCTCCAAATCAACCATTCTTGCATCACAGTTGTTGAGAGTTACATTCCCGGCACCACTCACCTCCAACTCTACATCGGTTGTACTCCCGTTAAGCACTGCCTTTCCTGCACCGCTTATCTCGCCCTCTAATTTTCCGTAATTGCCTCCAAAAGCTACACTTCCTGCACCGCTCAAATCCAAATCTGTCTCATGGGTGTTTACATTAAAGTTTTTTGCACTTGCAGCTCCCGACAATTCACACTCAAATTCTCTTGATGGGTATGTATCTCCGTTGCCATCTAAAGACACCGCTCCGGAAAGATCTAACTCTTCCAAGCTGTTTACCTGCATAACAACATTGATACCTTCCGTATTTCTTTTGTCATCGCCTCTGTACCTAAAACTTCCATCCCATTCCAAAACCAAAGTATTGTTGCCCTCTTTGTAAATCTTTATGTTTTTAAAGAACCTCTCGTCTGCGGTGACCTTTACAACATCTGAATTGCCCTTGCTCAGCTTTATATTGTAAATGCTGCTTGCCTTGATTCCTGTAATATTGCCGAATCTGTAATCTTTGGTTACACGCTGTGCGTTAAGAATTGTTACGCATAAAATTGCTGTTAATGCTAATAAAAACTTTTTCATACTATTATGTGTTAAATATTAATAATCAATTATCTGTAGTTGTTTAGCTCTTGCGATACAATACTCTTGTACTGGTTTAGCCCTTTCAGTTTTTTCTGGTAGTACTTCTTTAAGATTGTGTCTTTTTGTGCCTTTGTAAGCTCCTCGGGTAGAAGCTGCTCCAGTGGGATAGATTCGTTCATTATACTGTAAACCGTCCCTTTTGCCTCTGTTTCAACTGCACCGCCAATCTGTGACGATTCGTTGAATATCTCATTCTTTACACTCTCTATCTGCGCCTTGTAGTACATAAATTCGTAATTTTCATCTTGTGCAGTATTGCTGTTCCTTATCTGTGTAAATGCTACTACTCCAAGTATGACTGCGGCAGCAACAGCGGAAAAGGAGATGGTAAAACGCCTTACTTTAGATTTATAGCTGTTTTTTAAAGCAATCCTTCTGTTGAATCTCTCCAAATGTCCCAATGGAAGCTCCTCATCAAATAAATCTCTGTTTTGCGATATAAACGTGTCCAAACCGTCAGACTCGTCAAATCTGTTGCTGCAGATTTTGTTGTTATCTTTTACTATATCCTGTTTCATGATTCTTTGCATTTTAATGTTTCAATAACCATTTTTTTACCTCTCATTGCCCAACTCCTTATAGTTGATGCCGGAGCTTTGGTAATCTGGGCCACCTCATCATAATCGTATCCTTCTAAAAGCAGAAGGGAAAGAGTAATGCGGTATTTGTCGGGAAGATTATATATAGCCTCCTTTATCTCTTTTGCCTTGGTGCTCGGATTGATTCTGTTTTTGTCCGGCTCCGGATTAACGGAATCCTCCCCATTGTCTTGCGCATACTCTGTAAGAAATATATTCTCTCTTTTTGTCTTGCGCAGATAATCTATTGATTTTGTAATACATACTTTTTGTAGCCAGCCTCCGGGATTGTTAAGCTGCGTTGCTCCGTCATCATTGCAGTATTTAATTATAGAGTCTTGCATAATCTCTTCGGCTTTGAAAGAATCCTTTACAATCCTTAGGGAGGTGTTGTAAAGTGTCTTTGCGTACGTATTATAAATCTTCTCTATGTTATTGTTGTTTCTCATTTATCTTTTTTTCACTTATAAGACGTTGCTTTTTTATCTGTGTTGCATTTTTTACAGTTTTTTTTGAAAAAATTTTTACCATGTGCGCAAAAATACAAGGTTTTGTGGTTTTTTAGGTTTATATTTGAATGTAAAAATCTTTAATGCAAGATGAATAGGAAAATTATAGATGCCATGGCTCTTCATAAAGAGGCCTTTGTGCTGGATTCTCATTGCGATACACCGCTTTCGCTAATGTTGGCCAGAGATTTCAGTAAATTGAATAAGGAGGGACACTTTGATTATCCCCGAATGAAAAAGGGTGGGGTAGATGCCTCATTTTTTGCAATTTATACATCTAATTCCCTTACGCCGGATGAGGCTACAATGAGAGCTTTAAGGCTTATAGCAGCTGCAAAGGACTCAATTGAGGCCAATGAAGACAAGGTAAGGCAGGCTTACTCTGTAAGAGAGGCAAGAGAGCTTAAGGCCAAAGGGTTGGGAGCGATAATCTTTGGAATGGAGAATGGTGCTCCTATACAAAAGGACCTTTCATTATTGAGATTGTTTTACAGAATGGGTATAAGGTATCTGACCCTTACACATGCGGGGGATAATGAGATTTGCGATTCATGTTCATCAAAGGTTAAGAGATGGCATGGTGTGAGTCCTTTCGGGCAGGAGGTTATAAAGGAGATGAACAGGCTGGGAATGCTTGTGGATGTCTCTCATATATCTGATGAGTCCTTTTACGATGTATTGAAATATTCAGTAGCTCCTGTTGTGGCAACTCATTCATGCTGCAGGGATTTGTGCAATCATCCAAGGAATATGACAGACCGGATGATTAAGGACTTGGCCGCAGCAGGTGGTGTTATACAGATTAATTTCTATCCATGTTTCTTGGATGAAGAGTTTGGAAAGATTTACGGCCCGTATGACGATGCTTTTGATGCAGCAGAGACAGAGCTTAAGAAGAACCCTACAGGACGCAGGGAGAAGAAAGCGTACAATGACTCCGTAAAGGCTATATTGGATCTGAACAGACCATCTTACAAAAAGGTTGTAGACCATATAGATCATGTGGTAAATCTTGTAGGCGTAGACCATGTTGGCTTGGGCTCCGATTTTGACGGTATTGCTGCAGGACCTAAAGGGCTTGAGGATATCTCAAAGATGCCTGTAATAACGCAGGAGTTGGTAGACAGAGGTTATTCTGAGGGCGATATAAAGAAAATTTTGGGAGAGAATTTCCTTAGGGTAATGAATAGAGTTGAGGAGATTGCCTATACTTTTTAGAGAGATCTTAAGTAAGCTTTAAAAAATAAGTTGGTAAAGATTTAGCAGTATTTTTGAGGCAAGTTATTTTTTTAAGATTACTAAATGGTGATTAAGTGTAAATAAAAAGGATTTTATGAGAAAGATTGCTTTGGTTACAGGCGCAACATCGGGCATTGGCTTAGCAACGGCAGAGATGTTGGCTGCAAGTGATTACGATATAATAATTACAGGACGAAGAGAGAACAGATTACAGGAGGCCTCTTTGAGGTTGGAGAAGGAGTTTGGTGTGAGGGTATTACCGCTAAGCTTTGATGTACGCAGCTATAATGAGGTTGACAAATATTTGGGTAATCTTCCCGACGAATGGCAACATATAGATGTGTTGGTAAACAATGCCGGTTTGGCTGTAGGGCTTAACAGGGTAGATGAGGGGGTGGTTGATGACTGGGAGAGGATGATAGATACCAATATAAAGGGATTGCTGTATGTGACACGTGTTGTAAGTAGATATATGAAGGAGTTCAAATGCGGTCATATAATTAATCTGTGTTCAATAGCGGGCAAAGAGGTATACCCTAACGGAAATGTTTACTGTGCAACAAAACATGCTGTGGATGCCCTTACAAAGGGGATGAGGATAGATCTTCTGCCGTTTGGCATAAAGGTATCGCAGATCTGCCCGGGGGCGGTTGAAACAGAGTTCTCTCAGGTAAGGTTTAAAGGGGATAATGAGAAAGCTGCCAATGTGTACAAAGGCTTTGTGCCGTTAACGGCTCATGATGTTGCAGATGCAATCATGTATATGATAAACTGTCCGGCTCATGTTAATATAAATGATATGGTCATTATGCCTGTAGCACAGGCTAATTCCTCTATATTCAATAAGGAGATTTAAAAAGGCAGCTTACTTGAATAAAATAGGACGATCCGCGTTTGTGCGGTCGTCCTATTTTATTTTGAGGAAGAGAGCATTTTACTCCAAAAATCCTGCTTTTTTGATGATGTCATCAATCTCCTTTGCCATATTCCATCTCGAATGGTCGTTCCTGTTTTCAAACACCATTATTCTCAAGTCTTTGTCGGGATACTTGGCTGCATATATCTGATATCCTCCATTATCACCTGTGTGGTAAACCTTAACAGGCATATTAGGGGTCTTGTCTACAAACCATCCGAAAGCATAATATGTATTTTCCCTGTTTTGATAATCGCAGTAAGGGCTTCCTGTTACCATTATTTGTGGTGTGTATGCAAGTGCAAGGGTTGCAGAATCCAATATCTTGTTGTCTCTTAGTGCCTTTTCCCAGTTGTTGAACTCAATAACGGATGTGTATATGCCACCGTCTGCTTTGGTCGCAAAGAAACTCTCTTCGCCGTAGTCGCGCTCGCTGAATTTTTTGTCTGCTTCCGGTGCATCATCCTTGTCTGCAACATAACCGTGAGACATTCTTGGAATATCCCGTCCGTCCTCAAAATAGAGAGTTTCGGGCATTCCGGCAGGGGTGAAGATCTCATCTCTCATATACTGTTCAAAAGGTTTTCCGGATATATCCTCAATTATAACGTAAAGCAGCTGGAATGTTGGGTTAATGTACTCATACTGAGTGCCGGGGGTAAATCTTAAGGATTTTATCCCTTTCATATACTCTAAAGACTGCATATCTGTTGCCGTTAGCACAAAATGTCTGTCATCTCTTGGCCTTTCGTCCATAATCCCGGATGTGTGGGACATAAGATGTTTGATCTTTATCTTGGCGAACTCTTCGTTTTTAGGAGGCAAAAAAGAGGTTACTCTTGGAGATACATCATAGATACTGCTCTCTATATCCAATTTCCCCTCCTGATACAGTTTAAGTATTGCAACTGCTGTAAACTGTTTAGATACAGAGGCAATGTTAAAGAATGTATTCTTGTCTATTCTTGTATTGGTGTCGTAATTGGATTCTCCGTATGATTTTTCAAAAAGAACGGAGTCCCCCTTGCATATAAGTACACTTGCTCCGGGGTTAGGGAATGTTACTTTACCGCTTGCGGTGTCTGTAACGCCATATCTGGCTGTAAATAGCGAATCCAACTGCTCGGCTGCAGTTAGCGCTGGTTTTGTTTGGTTACACGATGTCATCATCAAATAACTGATTAATGTTAATGCCAACAGACTTAGCTGTTGAAGTTTAGGCTGATTCATATTATTGTTTTATAAATGTTTACATAAAATTATATCTATCTTTTTCTCCGCACCATAATTGGCTTTGGCTTTAGCCTTCTCTACTCTCTCTACACTATACATTAAATTTAGGCCAACGCCAACGCTAACGCTAACGCCAACGCCAATTTACGGTAGGCATTTTTCTCTAAAAAAGTTGATTGCATGAGATGCAAAACGTTCAATATTAATCTCTCTGCTCGCAACAAATCTGAACGATGTGGAGAGAACCCCCTTGTCCGATGCTATGCCAACCCATACCAACCCTACAGGTTTTTCATCTGTACCTCCGCCAGGTCCTGCTATACCGGTTGTTGCAATCGCATAATCTGTCTTCATGAGATTCTTAACGCATAGAGCCATAGCCTCGGCACACTCGCGGCTTACTGCTCCATATTTCTCAATAATCTCTTTGTTGACGCCTAATACATTGATTTTTACGCTGTTGTCGTAAGATACCACGCCTCCGTAAAAATATTCGGATGCTCCCGGAACGGATGTAAGCATGTGTGCCATAAAACCACCGGTACATGACTCTGCAACAGACATTGTCTTTCCCTGTTTGGTTATAATATCCCTTAAGCAGAGTGGGAGAGAGTATTCTCCATATCCGTATATTGCGTTGCCTATAAGCTCTTTTAGCTTTGGTATCTCCATATCTATGGCAGCCTCTGCCACATCTTTATCAACACCGTAAGCAGAAAGACGCAATCTTACCCCCAATAGCGGATTTGGCAGATATGCCAAATGAAGCTCTTTTGGCAGATTGTCTTCCCATGATTCTATCATTTTTGCCAAAGTGCTCTCGGGAATGCCGAATGTACAGATAGTTCTGTGTGTAATATTCTGCAGATTAAAATGTTCCTTTATGGATTCCATTACAGGTTCAATAGCAGCAATTGCTTCAAACGGAACCCCCGGAAGTGAGAACATAAGCACACTGTGCCCATACTTTGAGGCAGGTATCTCAAACTGCATGTTTGGAGCTGTTCCTCTGTAGTTTGGAATTACCTTACATGTGTTTGGAACAACAGATTGGGCAATATTGATATCTGAAAGCGCAATTCCTCTGGATTTTAAAATATTGGTTAAAATATCTAATTGTTCCTTGCTTTGGTATGTACCGGTTGCACCGGTAAGTTTGCCGAGAGTTGATTTTGTAATGTCGTCTTTGGTTGGACCAAGCCCTCCTGTAATGATTATTACATCGTTCTCTGCCGCCAACGAATTTAGAGTCTTTTCTATCTCCTGTTCATTATCCGATGTTGAAACCATTGAGGTAACAATAACGCCAATAGAATTAAGTGCCTTGGCAAAATGAGATGAGTTAGTGTCAACTATCTGACCTATAAGTATTTCATCTCCAATTGTACAAATAGATGCTTTTATCATTTTTTATTACCCATTACTTTAGACAGATGCTTGTTTATTCTTTTTACGAGCCCAGGCCCCTCATATATGAATCCGGAATAAATTTGAACCAAAGAAGCACCGGCTTTTAGCATCTGCTCTGCCTGTTGTGGAGTCTCAATGCCGCCTACCGCAATTATGGTAATAAGGCCATCTGTCTTTTTATTTATGTATTTTACAGTTTCAAGACTCTTTTCAAACAGAGGAGCACCGCTCAAACCTCCGTTTCCAATCTCCTTTACAGTCTCCATATCTGTTTTAAGATTATCTCTGCTCTGCGTTGTGTTGGTTGCTATAATACCGTCAAGCCCGGATATGAGTACAAGATCAATTATCTCGTCTAAATGCTCACGCGGTATGTCGGGAGAAATCTTTAAAAGGATTGGTCTGTAGTCATCAAAGTACCTTCTTAAGGCAAGGAGCCTGTCTATAATCTCGCTTAAAGCGGTTATATCCTGTAGTTTGCAGAGATCTTTAACATTAGGGCAAGATACATTAATGGCAAAATAATCAACAAAATCGTATAGAATGGCAAAGCTCTTCTCGTAATCCTTAGGGGCGTCCTCGTTGCTTACTTTCGCGCTTTTTGAGATATTACCACCTATCACACATTTTGGGTGATTACGTGTGAGATTCCCAACCGCATACTTTACACCTTTATTGTTAATACCCATTCTATTGATAATAGCGTGATCTGCAGGCAATCTAAATACTCTTGGCTTTGCATTCCCATCTTGAGCTTGAGGGGTGATGGAGCCAATCTCCACAAATCCAAAACCAAAATTGGCAAGGTCATTATATATTTCTCCATCCTTGTCAAAACCTGCGGCAAGTCCTACCGGGTTTTTGAACTTAATACCAAAGACTTCACGCTCAAGAACCGGATTCTTATAATTATATATTAACCGAATTATCCATTGCGCACCGGGAATATATCTCATAACAATTAAGAACTTCTTTATAAAGTTATGAGCCTGCTCACCGGTAAAAAAAAAGAAGAGCAATGATCTTATAAGTTTATACATTTGCTGAGTAGATTATTGTGCCACAAAAATAATCATTTTTCCGGCTTTAACTCATCAAAACTACCGTCATCATAAAATATAATAACGCTTTTTACCTTGCGTTTTTCCTTATAACCGCCAAACTCCTGCGCATTTATTGGATTCTCGTTAAGTTCAGAATCATTTGTAGAGGTGTTATTGCTCTTATTATCAGTGGTATACCCTAAATTAACAGGATTCACCATATTGTTCTCATTTAGAGCAAACAGGCTGTTTTCACCTGTTTTAGACTCATTATTATGTGAAAGGCTATCTTCAGCGGTGGTTGAGTGCAGGTTTTTGCTTCCCGACAAATTTTCCTCAGTGCTATATATAGGAGTGTAGTTCTCCTTGTATGGCTTGCCCTTCCCGGTAAGGAGCCAGTCTGCATTAAGAGATGGAAATTTAGAGAGCATTCTACAGATAAAATCGTAGCTCGGTTTGTTTCTCCCGTTTAAGATATGGGAGATATTTGATCTCTGTACATTCAAAATCTCTGACAATTTAGCCGGAGATATGTTTTCCAAGTCTAAAAACTGTTGTAAACGCTGATTCATATCTGTAAAATTTTTAATTCACAAATGTAAGCAATATTTTGTTTAATTATGTAACTTTAATAGATTGTCTTTTTGTAAACAAATTTGTCTATAAAATAAACAATTTTATAATATGCTTTAAAATAAGTACATACAAAATTCAGTTTATATACATATATTATTCATATAAATTATATAAAGTGCAGGTACTTAATATACTAACTAACATATAACAATTCTTTTTCTATGTTTTTAAACCAAACAAAGGCTCATGCATGTGTATTTATATAATCTCCTAATTAATATAAATGATATAATACGCACATTATTAGTAAGATATAATTAAAAATGATTTATAATTATACCGGTGTATTTATATAAGTTTACAATATTAAAAGATATAAAAATAATCGTTTTACTATGTGAAAACTGTTAACAAATGGCAAAAGGTGATGTTTTGTTTTGTAATTAACATTTGTAAAATATTTTTAAAAATCAGATATTTTTTCCATAACGTCTAATTATGTACTTTTGCAGCCATAATTGATTTAAAGCCAAATTAAGGGTCTTTTTTACAGACGGTGATTTGGAAGAGACTATGTTTATATATGCAGCCAAAAATTAGAATTGAGGATTATTCGTATAATCTTCCCGATGATAGAATAGCAAAGTATCCTTTGGATAAAAGAGACAGTTCAAAATTATTGATATTTAAAGACAGTAATATTTCTGAGTCTGTTTTTTTTAATCTGCCGGAGTTATTGCCATCCTCCTCTTTTATTGTGTTTAATAACACCAAAGTGGTTCCTGCCAGACTTTTTTTTAAAAAAGCTACAGGGGCTGTCATTGAGATATTCTGTTTGAATCCTGTTTTGCCTAATGAGTATAATTTGGTATTTGCGCAGACAAAAGAGTGCGTATGGAGTTGTGTGGTGGGCAATGCTAAAAGATGGAAGAACGAACCTGTCTCTTTTCTCTGTGATGAACATCACACGAATGCTCTTGCACTTGATTTTAAGGCTCATATAGTTGAAAGATGCAATGATGGCTCTTTTAAGATTAAATTTACATGGGAAACCGGTATACCATTCTCTAATGTATTGGATATTTGTGGACGTATTCCTATTCCTCCGTATCTTAAAAGGGAGACGGAGAGCATAGATTATGAGCGATACCAGACTTTATACGCCAAAATAAAGGGCTCTGTTGCAGCCCCTACTGCCGGCCTTCATTTTACAGATGATGTAATAAATAATCTTAAACAGCGTAATAACAAAATAGAGAATATCTGCCTTCATGTTGGAGCAGGTACATTTGTTCCTGTTAAAAGTGAGTATATAGCAGATCATAAAATGCACTTGGAACCTTTTTCTGTTTCACGAGCTTTTATTGAGGATTTGCTGGAAAATATAAATCTACGCGATATTGTTGCGGTTGGGACAACATCCACAAGGTGCTTGGAGTCTCTATATTATATAGGTGTGCATTGCATTGAGTGCGGTGAACCAAGAGGTGTTGAACAGTGGGAACCTTACAACAATTGTAAAGAGATCTCTGTACAAGACTCTTTGGCTGCAATATTAAACTATATGGATAGAACAGGAAAGGATGAGCTTACTGCCCAAACAGGTATCATTATAGTGCCCGGATACCGTTTTAAGATTGTAGACATCCTAATCACAAATTTTCATCAACCGCAAAGTACTTTACTTCTGTTGATTGCGGCTTTGATAGGTGAAGAGTGGAGAAAGGTGTATGACTATGCCCTTGAACATAATTTCCGTTTTCTTAGTTATGGAGACAGTTCTGTTCTTTTTGCGAAAAACAGAAAAATTTAACAATTTGGTAATAATTGACTACCTTTGTTCAAAATCTATATTCAAGTGTAGTAATGGATTTAAAAGAGTTTGATGATATAAGGCCATACAATGATTCAGAGGTTGAGGATGCTCTTTTGAGGATAGCGTCCAATCCTCTGTTTGAAAACATATCTAAATATCTATTTCCAACAAAATCTGCGGATTATCTTAAAAGCATATTGTTGTCTTGCAAGACAACAAGAGATTTTCAGGTGAATGTGATGTCTGTGATTGTTAGCAAGATTCTGGCGGATACTGCAAAAAAACTTACAGCAGACGGGTTGGAATATTTTGATGGTGATAAAAAGTATCTGCTACTTTCTAATCACAGAGATATAGTTTTGGATTCTGCTATAATACAGCTTATTTTCTATAGGTATGGGTTGCAAACAACGCAGATAGCTGTTGGGGACAATCTTATAACCTCTCTTTTTATTGAGGATATTGCAAGAACCAACAAGATGATCAAGGTGGTGAGAGGGGTTACGGCTAAGGAGCTTTATATGTCGTCTAAAAAATTGTCTGACTATATAAGGTATAGTATAACGGGCAATCGTAGTTCTATATGGATTGCACAGCGTAACGGCAGGACCAAAGATGGGATGGATGTTACAGAGCAGGGCGTACTTAAGATGTTGTCTATGAGCGGAGATGGTAATTTTACAAATGAATTTGAGGATCTGAATATCCTTCCTGTTGCAATATCTTATCAATATGAGCCGTGCGATTATCTTAAGGCGTTGGAATTGTATGTATCAAAGCGTCAGAAATATGTGAAAAGTGAGGGGGAGGATTTGAGAAGCATATTAACCGGAATCACCCAATTTAAAGGTAATATACATATCAGCTTTACAAAACCTATTACTCATGAGGAGATAGAGGTGTCGTCTCAATTGGATAAGAATGAAAGGTTCAAGCATTTGGCATCTATAATAGATGGGAGGATTATTCCTGCATTCAAATTATGGAATAATAATTATATAGCATACGATATGTTGTATGGTACAGATAAATACAGCAAGCACTATACGGATGAGGAGAAACAGGCTTTTGTGAGTTATGTTGCATTTAAAATATCCCCTTTTGAAGGTGACGTGGATGAATTCAGGAGAATTTTCTTGGCTATATATGCCAATCCTGTTTTGAATAAAGAAAAAGAGGCCTAATAAGATACCTTATTAAACCTCTTTTAAGATTACTAAATTATATTTGGGATGACACAAAAGTATTGGTCATCCCTTTTTTATATTAATATCCATCTGTGGATATGGAAATCTTATCCCGGCTTTTGGAAGTTTGTTGTATATCTCCTCGTTTATATTGTAGAACAATGTCCAGTAATCGTTGCTGTTTACCCATGCTCTCGCTGTAATGACAAGTGCACTCTCTCCAAGTGTCTCTAATGCGACCATTGGCGCTGCCGGTTCCGAAATGACAAGCGGATTGCTGTTAATGATCTTTAAAATCTCCTCTTTTGCCACAGCTACGTCATCTCCATAGGAGATACTTACTTTCCACTCGCACCTTCTTGTTCCTGTTGTAGAAAAATTGTTTATTACTCCGTTTATTATAGAACCGTTTGGCAGTATGATCTTTTTGTTGTCGGGAGTGGTAATCTTTGTATTTGTAATTTCTATTGACGTTACTGTACCGTCATACCCTTGCGCCTGAATGTAGTCCCCAACCTTGAACGGTTTGAACAGCAATATCATTATACCTCCTGCAAAGTTCTGCAAGGTGCCGCTCATAGCCATTCCTATTGCCAATCCGGAGCCTGCTATAAGTGCCACAAGTGATGTTGTATCTATGCCCAATGCTCCAATTACAATAATTATAAGTATTATTGTTAATGTGATGTTGGTAAAACTTAGTATAAAAGTCATGAGAGAGGCTTCGACTTTTCTCTTGGTCATAATCTTTTTCAAAATGTAACGGATTCGTTTTATAATCCATCCTCCAACAAAATAAATTACAAATGCCGCAAGAATTTTTAAACCTAAATCAATGACCAATTTTATTCCGCTATGTATAAGTTCATCTGTTGGCATTTCAATTAATGTCTTGATTTTCTGGTCTATAACTTCTTTGGGTTTTAGTATTGTGTCATTTTGTGCTATATCTGTTGTAACCGATAGCAACCTGCATAGAATGGCGTAAAAAGTCATATTTATATTATTTTTGTTGTTTAATCCCTTATGCAAAAATATGCCAAAAGAACTATATTTCTAAAAAAATATAGAATTTACTTAAAAAATAACAAAAAAGTTATTTGATTATATACTATTTATAAATATATTTGCATGGGGTAAGTGGGGGTGTATGTGAGAAATGTTAAATCTAAAATTATAATAATAATAATGGACAAAAGAATTTCACTTAAGGATGCTGTTGCTTTGGTTAAGGATGGCATGACAATTATGGTTGGCGGTTTTTTAGGCGCCGGTAGTCCTCACAAGATCATGGACGAACTATCAAAATCTGGTGTGAAGGATCTTACTATAATCTGTAACGATACCGCTTATCCGGATGTCGCACATGGCAAGCTTATTACCAATAAGCAGGTGAAAAAGGTGATTGTTTCTCATATTGGAACAAATCCTAACACAAGCGAGCAGATGAATAGCGGTGAATTGGAGATCGAATTCTCACCTCAAGGTACTCTTGCAGAGAGAATCAGGGCGTACGGAGCCGGTTTGGGAGGAGTGCTTACTACAACAGGTCTTGGTACTGTAGTTGCAGATGGAAAACGCACTGTTGAGATTGATGGTAAGACTTACCTTCTTGAGATGCCGCTTAAAGCAGATATGGCGTTTATTGGTGCCTCTATTTGCGACGAGGATGGTAACTGTATCTATTTAGGTACCACTCAGAACTTTAATCCACTTATGGCTACAGCTGCAGATTATGTTGTGGTAGAGGCTGAAAAATTGGTTAAAACCGGCGAGATTGCACCTGAGGCTGTTCATACGCCCGGCATTTTCGTAGATAAGATTTATGTAAAAGAAAACTAACCTTAACAGAAATATTATGGGTAAAAAATCATTGATTCGTGTGCGTATGAGTTGTCATGATGCACACTATGGCGGAAACCTTGTAGACGGTGCGCACATGCTTAATCTTTTTGGCGATGTTGCTACAGAACTTCTTATTCAGAATGATGGAGATGAGGGGCTGTTTAAGGCATACGATAATGTTGAATTCATAGCTCCTGTTTATGCAGGTGACTATATTGAGGCAGAAGGTGAGATTGTACATGTTGGTAACACCTCTCGTAAAATGGTGTTTGAGGCAAGAAAAGTAATTGTTCCTCGTCCGGATATTTCTGATTCGGCTGCGGATGTGCTTGAAGAGCCTATTGTTGTTTGCAGAGCCAGCGGTACATGCGTTGTTCCTGCAAAATGTCAAAGAAAAAAGGAGTAAGTGGTTATGGAGAAACTCATTATTACTGCTGCCATTTGTGGTGCAGAGGTTTTGAAAGAGCATAACCCGGCTGTCCCTTATACAGTAGAGGAGTGTGTAAGAGAGGCCAAGAGTGCATACGATGCCGGTGCCAGTATTATCCATCTTCATGTTAGAGAGGATGATGGTACTCCAACTCAAAGCAAAGCAAGATTCGAAAAGATCATAAATGCAATAAGGGAGGTTTGTCCCGATGTCATCATCCAGCCATCTACAGGTGGTGCTGTAGGTATGACGAATGACGAGAGGCTTCAACCAACCGAGTTGATGCCGGAAATGGCTACCCTTGATTGCGGTACACTTAACTTTGGCGGTGACGATATCTTTGAAAATACAGAAAATACCATTAAATACTTTGGTGAAAAAATGATTGAAAGAGGCATTAAACCTGAGTGTGAGGTATTTGACAAGAGTATGATTGAGATGGCTCTAAGAGTTGCTAAAAAGGGACTCATCAAACATCCTATTCACTTTGATTTTGTAATGGGTGTTAATGGTGGTATCGGTGGCGACCTTAGAGACTTTGTATTTATGAGAGGTAGTATTCCTGCAGATGCTACATATACTGTAGCCGGTGTTGGAAGATATGAGTTCCCTCTTGCCGTTGCCGCTATCATAGATGGTGGCCATGTAAGGGTTGGCTTTGAGGATAATGTATATCTTTCAAAGGGCGTTTTGGCAAAATCAAACGGCGAACTTGTTGAGAAGGTTGTAAGACTTGCAAAAGAGTTCGGACGTGAGGTTGCTACACCTGCAGAGGCAAGACAGATACTTGGTCTTAAACCTCTTAAATAGATTGTCGGGAAGAAAAAAAGAAAAATAATAATAACACAATAAATTTTTAAAAATTATGAAAAAAGGTAACAAATACGGAACACACAGGGTGATTGAGCCAAAGGGTGTTCTTCCACAGCCTGCTAACAAGATTGACAACAACATGGATGAGATCTACGATAACGAGATCCTTATTGATGTTAAGACTTTGAACATTGACTCTGCAAGTTTTACTCAGATTGAGGAGCAGGCAGGCGGCGACAAGAAGAAAATCGCTGAGATTATGATGGATATAGTTGCTAAGCAGGGTAAACATCGTAATCCTGTTACCGGTTCAGGCGGAATGCTTCTTGGTGTTGTTGAGAAGATTGGTGATGCTCTTGTAGGCAAGACAGACCTTAAAGTTGGTGATAAGATTGCTACTTTGGTATCTCTTTCACTTACTCCGCTTAGAATTGACAAGATCAAAGAGATTCGTCCTGAGATAGATCAGGTTGATATAGATGGTAAAGCTATTTTGTTTGAGAGCGGTATCTATGCAAAGATTCCTAACGATCTTCCTGAGAAGCTTGCTCTTAGTGCTTTGGATGTTGCAGGTGCTCCTGCTCAGACTGCAAAACTTGTTAAACCTGGCGATACAGTTCTTATTATTGGTGCAGGTGGAAAATCCGGTATGCTTTGCTGCTATGAGGCTAAGAAACGTGCAGGCGTAACCGGTAAGGTTATTGGTCTTTGCCACTCAGAGAGAAGTACAAAGAGACTTCAGGAGCTTGGCTTCTGCGACTATGTATTTGCTGCAGATGCTACTCAGCCTGTTCCTGTTCTTGAGAAGATTGAGGAGCTTACAAAGGGTGAGCTTGCAGACGTTACAATCAACAACGTAAATATTCCTGATACAGAGATGACATCTATCCTTTGCACAAAGAATACAGGTGTTGTTTACTTCTTCTCTATGGCAACCAGCTTTACCAAAGCAGCTCTTGGAGCAGAGGGTGTTGGCTCAGATGTTACTATGATCATTGGTAATGGTTATACTAAAGGCCATGCAGAGATTACTCTACAGGAACTTAGAGAGTCTGAGAAACTACGCAAGATATTTACTGAGCTTTACGCATAATAATTACGTGGTTTACTATGGCTATATCTAGAAGAAAAGAGTTGTTTCCAAACGTTACCGATGAGCAGTGGAACGATTGGAAGTGGCAGGTAAAGAATAGGATAGAGACATTGGAAGACCTTAAGAAGTATATTTCTCTTACTCCCGACGAAGAGGAGGGAGTAAGGAAATCTCTTAAGACCTTGAGAATGGCTATTACTCCATACTATTTGAGCCTGATTGATCCTAATGATCCATATTGCCCTATCAGAAGACAGGCTATTCCTACCGGTGAGGAGACCCATATTGCAGACGCAGATTTGAGAGACCCTCTTCATGAGGATGAGGATTCCCCTGTTCCTGGTTTGACTCACAGATATCCGGACAGAGTTCTCCTTCTAATAACCGATATGTGCTCTATGTACTGCCGTCACTGTACCAGAAGACGTTTTGCAGGACAGAAAGATGCTGAGACGAGTTCAGATAACGTAGAAAAGGCTATTGAGTATATAAGAAATACCCCTCAGGTAAGGGACGTGCTTCTTTCAGGCGGTGATGCTCTTATGGTATCTGATGCAAGACTTGAGTACATTATAAAGAAACTTAGGGAGATTCCTCACGTAGAGATTATAAGAATAGGTTCAAGAACTCCTGTAGTTTGTCCTCAAAGAATAACAGATGACCTTGTTAACATGCTTAAGAAGTATCATCCAATATGGTTGAATACTCACTTTAACCATCCTCACGAGATTACAGAGGAGTCTGCAGCAGCTTGCGCAAGATTGGCTAATGCCGGTGTTCCACTTGGAAACCAGTCTGTATTGTTGAGAGGTGTTAACGATTGCGTTAACGTAATGAAGAAATTGGTTAGAGAGCTTGTAAAGATAAGAGTTCGTCCTTACTACATCTACCAGTGTGACCTTTCAATGGGTCTTGAGCACTTTAGAACACCTGTTTCAAAGGGTATTGAGATCATTGAGGGCTTAAGAGGACATACATCCGGTTATGCAGTTCCAACATTTGTTGTTGATGCTCCGGGTGGAGGTGGAAAGACCCCTGTAATGCCTAATTATGTTATCTCTCAGGCTCCGGGTAAGGTTGTTCTAAGAAACTTTGAGGGCGTTATTACCACATATACAGAGCCTCTTGATTACAAGAACGAGTGCCACTGCGAATATTGCAAACAGCAGAAGGAGATGGAGGGTGTTGTTGGTTTGTTAGAGGGTGAGCGTATGGCTATCGAGCCTGCAGTTCTTGCAAGAAAGGAGCGTGCAAAACATCGTAAATAAGAGACTTTGAGATGTCTTTTTTGAGCGAAATAGTTGATTGTAAGAGCATCTCTATTGTCGGACTTGAAAAAAATACAGGGAAGACAGAGTGCCTTAACTATATCCTAAGGAATTTACCGCAATCTTTAAGGGTTGCGGTAACCTCCGTAGGAATAGATGGTGAGACTGTGGACCAGGTAACAAAGACATCAAAGCCGCAGATAAAACTTAAAGAGGGGATAATTTTTTCTACTTCTGAGTATTACTACAACAGAAGAAGGATTGTTTCTGAGATCATTGATATATCAAACAGCGGAAGCGCATTGGGCAGAATAGTTTCTGCTAGAGCATTGGGACTTGGCAATCTGATTGTTTCCGGTCCATCGTCCGTAATAGAATTGCGCAGATGGAGCGCCAGAATGAAAGAGCTTGGCGCCGAGTTGGTTATTATAGATGGAGCTTTGTCTCGATTGAGCATTGCATCCGCCGGGCTTTCGGAGGCAATGGTTCTTACAACGGGTGCAGCTGTAACACCCGATATAAACAGACTTGTAAGGAAAACAAAGTTTGTAAAACAGCTTATAGGATTGGATTTGACAGAGGGGGAGGAGTTGAGAAGACAACTTGAGGTGATAGACAGCGGTGTGTGGGGGATAGATGAGAATGACGGTCTTCATAAATTGGATATAGCATCGTCTCTTCTGCCGGTGGTATTAAAACCGGATTTCAACAAAGGATGCAGAAGGATTTTTGTTTCGGGCGCTCTAACAGACGGTTTTTTGAAACAGATAACAGAGCGGATGAGAAAAGAGGAGCGATTTGAAATTATTATAAAAGATTTTACGAGGGTCTTTGCAGATGAACAGGTATGCAGAGGCTTCTTGAATAAGGGCGGAGTGCTTTCTGTTGCAGGAAAGAGCAGGCTGTTGGCAGTTTGCGTCAACCCAACCTCTCCTCAGGGGTACAGATTGGACAGTGATCTGTTATGCAGCAGAATGCGTGATGAGTTGGAGGTACCTGTTTACGATGTTGTCAAAGGAAAAGACACAATACTTTGATACACTTGGATTTTTAACCTGACAAATTTATGAGATTTAAAGAATACATAGCATCTCCGTGCGAATTGAGGTATATGACAGAAACATTGTCTCTGCATACCCCTTATGCTATGCGTATTCTTATGGAGAAAGAGCTTATAAAGGATTTTTCTCTTTTGGATGAAAATTACAGAAAGCTAAGGCTTTTAAAAGATATAAGCAGGCAATCGAGGATTTTTGGGTTGCTTTGCAATGTAAAGGATATAGAGAATTCAATAAGGAATGTAGCTAACGGCTCTCTTTTGCAGGAAACGGAACTGTTCGAGATAAAGAATTTTGCGTTTACTTCCGTGCAGATAAGCCAATGGGTCTGCAATAATGCCGCCGGATTATGCCGGCTACCCGATCTCTCAAAAGTTTTTGAGATTTTAGATCCAGACAACTACAAAGTAACTTCATTTTACATATATAATTCATACTCACCTGTTTTGGCAGAGTTAAGAGAGGAGTTCAAGGCTGTACAGATGGGTGTAATAGATATTGAGAATTCTTCTCAGCTTCCCGACGATGAAAGAAAAAGGAAGTTGGAGTATCTTAGGGTACGTGAAGGGGAGCTTATCACCCTCATAGAGTTGGAGGAGGAGAAGGTAAGACGGGATTTAAGCGGAAGGATTGCAGAGTATAAAACTGAACTTGCAGATGCTTTTGCGATGATTGGAGAATTGGATCTGCTCTTGGCCAAATCCATACAGATGAAGGAATTGGAATTATGTTTTCCAAACTTCTCATGTGACTGTAAAACAAGATTGAAGGGGATGTTCCACCCTATGTTGAGATCTGTGCTTGAGAAATCCAAAAAGGAGTATCAGCCTGTAGATATTTGGTTTGGGGATGAGACCATCTGTATAACAGGTGCAAATATGGGCGGCAAAACTGTTGCCATAAAGACGGCAGGTCTTGCGCAGATTCTATTCCAGTTTGGTTTTGGAATACCGGTGGCAGAGGCTGAAATGACTATTAAGGATGAGATATTGTTCTCCATTGAAGAGGGGCAGAATATGAGGGAGGGGTTATCCTCTTTTGCTGCCGAGATGCTTGGCATAAACAGGATTATAAAACATATTATGGATGGTTCTAATGTGCTGGCTCTTATTGACGAACCTGCAAGAACCACCAATCCTGCAGAGGGAACGGCGTTGGTTTCCTCTCTTATAGAGCTTCTTAGAGGAAAAGTATCTACTGTTTTGGTTACAACACACTACGATATTGAGGATGAGAATATAAGGAGATACAGAGTAAAAGGATTTATAGACGGAAAGATGAATTACTCTCTTATAGAGGCGGTTAGAGGGGATGTGCCAAAAGAGGCGCTTACGATTGCAAGGAGCATTGGCGTAGATGAGAGATGGATCTCTCTTGCCGAGAATTATATGAACACACACATAAATAACAATTAATATACTTTAATAACTATGCAGAGTAAATTAGGTTTAGATTTTAAGAAGGTTGAGAAGGCTAAGGGGTTGGCAAAAGAGATTGCCTCTGAGGTGCAGACCTTCGTAGAACAATACACAACCGTTGCTGTTGAGCGTACTTTGTGCAGATTAATGGGCATAGACGGAGTAGACGAGAATATGGTTCCGCTACCAAACGTTGTTGTTGACCATTTGAAGGACAAGGGTGTACTTAACGACGGTGTTTTGTTCTATTTGGCTAATGCCATGAAAGCTACCGGCATGCAACCGCAGGAGATTGCCGAAGGTGTAGCTAAAGGTTCAATAGATCTTACCAGAATAGAGGTAACGGACAAGAATGCTCTGCTTAAAATTTTGGATCCTGTAGTTAATTCCAGCATAGAGAAGATTAGGGCAAGAAGGGCACGCAGGGAGAAATATCTTAATACAATAGGTGAGGGACAGAAGCCATATCTGTACGTTATTGTTGCTACAGGTAATATCTATGAGGACGTTGTGCAGGCGCAGGCTGCCGCAAGACAGGGTGCAGATATCATTGCCGTAATTAGAACCACAGGACAGAGTTTGTTGGATTATGTTCCTTATGGTGCTACAACAGAGGGTTTTGGCGGTACTTTTGCTACACAGGAGAACTTTAAGATAATGCGTACAGCACTGGATGAGGTTGGTGAGGAACTTGGACGTTATATCCGTTTGTGTAACTATTGTTCCGGCTTGTGTATGCCTGAAATTGCCATTATGGGTGCATTTGAGGGGTTGGATGTTATGTTGAACGATGCCTTGTATGGTATTCTGTTTAGGGATATCAATATGCAGAGAACATTGGTAGACCAGTATTTTTCTAGAATAATAAACGGTTTTGCAGGTGTTATCATAAACACAGGGGAGGACAACTATCTTACAACTGCAGATGCTGTAGAGGCTGCTCATACTGTTCTTGCCTCTGATCTTATTAACGAGCAGTTAGCTCTCTTCGCAGGTCTTCCTGAGGAGCAGATGGGCCTTGGCCATGCCTTTGAGATGGATCCTATGCTTGAGAACGGTTTCTTGTTAGAACTTGCACAGGCTCAGATGACAAGGGAGATCTTCCCTAAGGCAACATTAAAATATATGCCTCCTACAAAATTTATGACAGGAAATATTTTTAGGGGTCACTTGCAGGATGCGCTGTTTAATATAATAGGTGTTTGGACACATCAAGGTATACAGCTTCTTGGTATGCCTACAGAGGCTATCCATACTCCGTTTATGTCTGACCGTTTCTTGTCGATAGAGAATGCCAAGTACATTTTCAATAATATGAGAAGTATTGGTGAGGATCTTGAATTCAAAGAGGGCGGTATAGTAAGAAGCAGAGCCAAACTTGTTTTGGACAATGCAATAGATCTTTTGGAGAAGATGACATCGGAAGGTCTGTTCAATGCTCTTGAAAAGGGTATCTTTGGTGATGTTAAGAGAAGCAGGACCGGCGGTAAGGGTTTGTCGGGAGTAACAGCCAAAAGCAATAATTACATGAATCCATTTATTAACCTAATGAAAGGAAGGAAATAACTATGAGCGGCGGATTATATTCAATGGAGGATAAGAGTTTTGATAAGACTCTAGACCTAAAAAAGGTAAAACCTTACGGTGATACTATGAACGACGGTAAAGTCCAGTTGAGCTTTACCCTACCTGTACCAAATGGGGCAGAGGCAGTGGAGGCTGCGAAGCTGTTCCTTAAAAAGATGGGATTCGAGAACCCTCTTGTAGTTTTCGCACAGGAACTTACACCTGGATTTACCTTCTTTAACTGTTATGGAAACAGTACTTTAGATATAGACTACACCAGCATATATGTACCAAAAGTTGAATCTACCGTTATGGATATGCATGAGACAGATGAGTATATAAAGAATAACATAGGCAGAAAATTAGTCGTTGTTGGTGCAAGTACAGGTACAGATGCCCATACAGTTGGTATTGATGCCATAATGAACATGAAGGGATATGCCGGCCACTACGGACTTGAGAGGTACGATATGATTGATGCATACAATCTTGGAAGTCAGGTTCCTAATGAGGAGTTCCTTGCAAAGGCCGTTGAGCTTAATGCAGATGCAGTTCTTGTTTCCCAGACTGTTACTCAGAAAGATGTTCATATTAAGAATATGACAAACTTGATTGAACTTATGGAGGCTGAGGGGTTGAGAGACAAGATGATTGTGGTTTGCGGAGGTCCGAGGATAAGTCATGAGCTTGCCAAAGAACTTGGATTTGACGCCGGTTTTGGTATGAATACCTATGCAGACGATGTTGCGTCTTTCGTTGCAGAGGAGTACGTAAAGAGACACAGTAAATAATAACATATATTATGGATAAGAATCAAATTAGAGAGATCATTGCCAGAAGAGCTGCTAAAGAGCTTAAAGATGGTGACGTTGTTAATTTGGGAATTGGACTTCCAACTCTAATCCCTAACTACTTGCCTGAGGGCGTAAATGTTATCCTTCAGTCTGAGAACGGACTATTGGGCATGGGTGAAACACCTGCCGAGGATAAATGCGACAAAAATTTAGTTAACGCAGGTGGTGGATTTACATCAGCAAAACCTGGTGCAAGTACTTTTGATTCTGCTACATCATTTGGAATCATTAGAGGTGGCCATGTTGATGTAACATTCCTTGGTGCGTTGGAGGTTGATGAGAAAGGAGATTTGGCTAACTGGATGATTCCGGGAAGCAAGACTCCGGGTATGGGTGGCGCTATGGATCTTTTGTTGGGTGCCAAGAAGGTTATTCTTACAATGGAGCATACAGCAAAGGGCCGTCATAAGATTCTTAAAAAATGCCATCTTCCACTTACAGCTCCGGGTCAGGTTAACAGAATCATTACCGAGATGTGCGTAATGGATATTACCCCTAATGGTATTGAGTTGGTTGAGATTAATCCCGAATTTACAGTTGACCAGATTAAAGAGGCTACAGAGGCAGATTTCACTGTTTCCAAGGATCTTAAATCTATGCTTTAATGGATAATTCCAATACTATGGAGTATAGTTTTTTAAAATATGAGATTTCAGACAAGGGTGTATGTGTCTTAAAGATATCTGCACCCAAGTCTCTCAATGCTCTTAATACCCAAGTCCTTACAGAACTTAATAGTTTTGTTTCGGACCTTCCTTCCAATGTTAAGGCCATTGTACTTACAGGTGATGGAGACAAGTCTTTTGTTGCCGGTGCGGATATTTCGCAGATGGCCGGCTTTAATAGGGAAGAGGGGTATGAGTTTGGAAAATTCGGTGCATCTGTCTTTAGAAAGATAGAGGAGTTGGAGATTCCGGTTATAGCTGCTGTAAATGGATTTGCTTTGGGTGGAGGATGCGAACTTGCAATGGCTTGTGACATTAGAGTTGCAGCAAAAAATGCAAAATTCGGCCAACCGGAGGTTTCTCTTGGCATTATTCCCGGCTTTTCCGGGACATACAGACTTAGCAAGATTGTAGGTCAGGGAATGGCTAAGGAGATGATATATACAGGTAAGGCTATAAATGCAGATGAGGCTTTGAGAATTGGTCTTGTAAATTCTGTCTTAGAACAGGAGGAGCTTTTGCCATATTGTATAAAGATGGCGGAGAAGATTCTTTCAAATGCTCCTATTGCAGTGCGTTATGCCAAGAGGATCATAAATGAAAATTATGATATGGATGAAACTGCAGCTTTGGCATTGGAGAACAGATATTTTGGAGATTGCTTTGCATCTCAGGATCAAAAAGACGGAATGCAGGCATTTTTGTCTAAACAAAAACCTCATTTTAATGACAAATAAATTTGACAGTTAAACTAAATTATTTATACTATGAAAGTTAGCGTAATAGGAACCGGTACTATGGGTGCCGGCATCGTTCAGGCTTTTGCACAGGCCGGAGTGCCTGTACTCATGAAGAGCAGAAGCGAGGCAAGTTACCAGAAAGCTCTTGCAAAAATTACCAAGTCTCTTTCTAAACTTGTAGAGAAAGGTAAAATGACAGAGGAGGCTAAAAATGCCGTTCTCGCGAATATAACAACTACTACAGATTACAAAGCTCTTGCAGACTCAGATCTTATTATTGAGGCTGCTGTTGAAACAATGGAACTTAAGAAGGAGTTGTTCAAAGAGCTTGATGAGATGTGTAAACCTGAGGCTGTTTTGGCATCAAATACCTCATCTTTGTCTATTACAGAGATAGCTGCATGCACAAACAGACCGGACAAGGTTATTGGTATGCACTTCTTTAATCCGGCAACAGTTATGAAACTTGTTGAGATTATTAAAGGACAGAAAACATCTGACGAGGTTACCAACAGCATTACCGAGCTTGCCAAATCAATTGGAAAAGTTCCTGTATTGGTAAATGAGGCTCCCGGATTTGTTGTAAACAGAATTCTTATCCCTATGGTAAATGAGGGTATTGGCATTCTTGCAGACGGTGTTGCAACTAAGGAGGAGATAGATGAGGCAATGAAACTTGGTGCAAATCACCCTATGGGACCTCTTGCATTGGGAGATCTTATCGGTTTGGACGTTTGCCTAGCAATCATGGAGGTACTTCATGAGGAGTTTGGCGACGATAAGTATAGGCCACACCCACTTCTTAAGAAGATGGTTAGAGCTAATCTTCTTGGAAGAAAAACAGGAGAAGGATTTTATAAATATTAATAGATAAAGATATGGATTTTCAATTAACCAAAACACAGCAGCTGTTCAAGCAGATGATTAGAGAATTTGCAGAGACAGAGGTTAAGCCTTTGGCTGCTGAAGTAGATGAAACAGAGAGATTTCCAATGGAAACCGTTAAAAAGATGGCAAAATTGGGTCTTTTTGGAATCTACATCCCTAAAAACTATGGCGGAGCAGGTGGCGATCACATTATGTATACCATTGCTGTAGAGGAACTTTCAAGAGTTTGCGCTACTACAGGTGTAATCCTTTCCGCTCACACATCTCTTTGTGCTGCACCTATCTTAATGCATGGTACAGAGGAACAGAAGATGAAATATCTTCCTAAGCTTGCCAGCGGCGAGTGGATTGGAGCATTCGGCCTTACCGAGCCTAATGCAGGTACAGATGCTTCTGCACAGCAGACAACAGCTGTATTGGACGGAGACGACTACATCCTTAATGGTAGCAAGATCTTCATTACAAACGCAGGATATGCAGATGTATACGTTATTGCAACAATGACAGACAAATCTCTTGGCAATAAAGGTATCACAACATTTATAGTAGAGGCTAACACTCCTGGTTTCTCTATTGGAAAGAAGGAGCAGAAGATGGGTATAAGAGGATCTTCTACTTGTGAGCTTATTTTTGAGAACTGCCGTGTTCCTAAGGCTAATCTTCTTGGAAAGATTGGTGGTGGATTCAAGGTTGCAATGATGACTTTGGACGGTGGCCGTATTGGTATTGCTTCTCAGGCTCTTGGTATAGCTCAGGGTGCTTTGGATGAGACAGTAAAATATACAAAAGAGAGAAAACAGTTTGGACGTTCTATCTCTCAGTTCCAGAATACTCAGTTCCAGATGGCAGACCTTGCAACTAAGGTAGAGGCTGCGAGACTTCTTGTAAGAAAAGCTGCATTTAACGAGGAGAAAGGTATTCCGTTCTCTGCAGATGCTGCTATGGCTAAATTGTTTGCAGCCGAGACTGCTATGGAGGTAACAACTAAGGCTGTTCAGTTCCATGGAGGTTACGGTTATACAAGAGAGTATCCTGTTGAGAGAATGATGAGGGATGCAAAGATTACAGAGATCTATGAGGGTACATCCGAAGTTCAAAGAATGGTAATTGCTTCTAAATTATTTAAGTAGGAGATATGAGTATGAATATTATAGTTTGTATTAAACAGGTTCCGGACACTACAGAAATAAAGATTAATCCGGTAACAGGAACACTTATTCGTGATGGTGTACCTTCAATTATGAATCCGGATGATAAGGGCGGTTTGGAGCTTGCTCTTAGCTTAAAGGATAAATATGGGGCAAATGTTACAGTTATAACAATGGGTCCTCCTCAGGCAGAGCTTATTCTAAGAGAGGCTTTCGCTATGGGTGCAGATAGAGCTATTCTTTTAACAGACAGAAAGTTTGCAGGTGCAGATACCTTAGCTACTTCTCATGCTCTTGCAGGTGCATTAAAGACCTTGGATTATGACCTTATCATAGCAGGACGCCAGGCTATTGACGGTGATACGGCTCAGGTTGGTCCTCAGATGGCTGAACATCTTGGACTTCCACAGGTATCTTATGTTACCGGTTTTGATGTAAAGGATGGCAAGTACATAGTTAAGAAGGAGACAGAAGAGGGCTACCAGATTCTTGAGGTAGAGGGTCCTGCTCTTCTTACTGTATTGGCTTCTGCATATAAGGCACGTTACATGAGCGTTCCCGGTATTGTTGATGCTTATTCTAAAGAGATTGAGATCTGGGGTGCTGATAAAATTGATGTTGAAGAGTCTAAGTTGGGTCTTAAAGGCTCACCAACAAGGGTTAACAAAGCGTTTACAAAAGGTCTTAAACAGGCCGGAGAGGTATTTGAAGTTGATCCTGAGCAGGCTGTTGGCATTATCATCAGCAAGTTAAAAGAAAAATTCATCATTTAATTCCTTAGAACAATGAATAAGTCAAATTATAAACACGTTTACGTTTTTGCAGAGCAGAGGGATGGTCAGATTCAACCTGTTGCTCTTGAGTTGCTGGGAAAAGCTAGGGATTTAGCTGATGTACTAGGAGAGAAAGTGGTAGCCGTTTTACTTGGAAGCAACATTAAAGATAAAGCTAAAGATCTTATTGCATACGGTGCCGACGAGGTTGTGGTTATGGACAACCCTCTACTTAAAGATTATATCACCGAGGAGTACTCTCAGGCTATTTACCAGCTTATAGAGGCTTTCAGACCTAGTATATTCCTTTTTGGTGCTACAACAATAGGTAGGGATCTTGGCCCAAGATTGTCTGCAAGACTTGAGACAGGTCTAACAGCGGACTGTACTAAATTGGAGATATCGGAAGATACCAAAGAGTTGATGATGACCCGTCCTGCATTTGGTGGTAACCTTATGGCTACTATCATGTGTACAGAACACAGACCACAGATGTCTACTGTAAGGCCGGGCGTTATGCAGAAGAGAGACAGAGATGACTCAAGGCAGGGTACAGTAATTCCTTTTGAGCCTAAGATTGATACCACAAAGATTAAGGTTAAACTTATTGAGAACGTTAAGGAGGATAAAGGTACTGTAGATATTACAGAGGCTAAGATCCTTGTATCAGGCGGACGTGGCGTTGGCAATGCTGCAGGATTTGAGAAACTACAGGAGCTTGCTGATGTTTTGGATGCACAGGTATCATCATCGAGAGCTATGGTTGATGCCGGTATAATGCCTCATGACAGACAGGTTGGCCAGACAGGTAAGACTGTTCGTCCGGATCTTTACATTGCGTGCGGTATTTCCGGTGCTATCCAGCACCTTGCAGGTATGGAGGAGTCTGATTTCATTATTGCTATCAACAAGGATAAATTTGCACCTATATTCAAAGTGGCAGATGTTGGTATAGTTGGTGATGTCAATAAAGTTGTTCCTCTTCTTACCGAGCGTTTGAAAAAGGAGATTGCCAAATAGTTGACGGTTACAGATTATAACTCTGTTTACGTTGAGTATTAAAGATTGAGAGACTTTACAGATATGCCCTGGGATTGTTGTTTTTGGGCTTTCTGTAAAGTCTCTTGTGTGTTAATTTTTTGTTACATATCTATTTATATTTTATAATGTAACAAAATAATCCATACTTTTGTTCCTCGTAAAAGGCAAATAATCAAACTTTATAGATCGTTAACATTATGAAAAAATTATTGGTTTTGGCAGCTGCTACTTTAATGTTTGCTGCTTGTGGAAACTCTAACAACCAAAATGCTACAGAGGAGCAGCCTGCTGCTACTGAGACTGTTGCTGCTAGCACAGATTCAACAAAATCATGCTGCGGTGATTCAACTTGCACTAAATGTGCTTCTGATTCAACTGCAACTTGCGCTTGCTGCGATTCAACTAAAAAGGCTGAATAATTTTAATAGCTTTTGGAAAATAGAAAAGGTCGGGAAAGTCCCGGCCTTTTCTATTAATTGGGGATGCCGTTTATCTATGGTCTTACTGTAACATCTCCCGCATTGATTCTCTCTACAAGAGACTTGGCTCTGTCAAACGCAGGAACTATATGAGGGAAGATATGGTCTCTTCCTATCTTATTTGCCAAACCGCTTTTTATTAGTGTTGCTTCAACTTTTGGGGTTACTCCGCTAAGTATGGTAATTACACCCTCTTTTTTAGAACGTGCCCATAAGCTCTCAAGGTTATGTATGCCGGTTGAATCCATAAACGGTACTTTTCTCATTCTTATTATGCGGACCATAATGTTCCTTTTGCCAAGATCTCTGTCTATTTCATCTAATTTAGATGCCAACCCAAAGAAGAAAGGACCGTCGATCTCGTAGATTTCCAAACCTTTTGGAATATCAAAATGTTCTGTGTCGGGAAGCTGAGCAGTCTCATCATTTTCCGTGGCGGCAATCTCTGTTGAAAGCACCTTAACAGATGAAGTTTCGGAAACACGTTTCACAAACAGGATAACTGCTAAAAGAAGTCCTATCTCAATTGCTACCGTAAGATCTATTATAACAGTCAGAAAGAATGTAATCAAAAGTACTATAACGTCTGATTTTTCACCTTTCAAGAGGTATTTGAATGTCCTCCATTCACTCATGTTGTATGCAACCATTACAAGAATAGCTGCCAAACATCCGAGTGGAATATAAACAGCATACGGCATTAGAAATATGAATATAAGCAATAATACCACAGCATGGATAAGTCCTGCTACGGGAGTCTTTCCCCCATTATTGATGTTTGCCATAGTTCTGGCTATTGCACCTGTTGCAGGTATGCCTCCAAAGAAAGGTACAACGATATTTGCAATTCCCTGCCCTATAAGTTCTGTATTTGAGTTATGTTTCTTGCCGGTTACACCATCTGCAACGATGGCTGCAAGAAGAGATTCGATTGCACATAAGATGGCAATGGTAAAGGCAGGGGAGAACAGTTTGGTTACAGCTTCCCAAGTTATGCTTGGTGTCTGCGGTTTTGGTATCTCTATACCTCCTGCGAGTTCCGGAAATTTGCTTCCTATAGTTGCAAATTCTATTCCTGCATATTTGGATAATAGCAATGATGCTGCTGTTCCTATAATTATGGCAATCAGCGAACCGGGAATCTTCTTGTTAATCTTAACCCAGAAGATGCAGATAAGAAGACATCCTATGCTCAAAGCTGTTTCGTAAGGATTTAAACTTCCAAAATTTGAGAAATACGCACCCCATTGCGATATAAATTCACTGGGGACCTTCTCTATGCCCAACCCAAAGAAATCCTTCATCTGCGTTGAAAAGATCACTACAGCAATACCGCTGGTGAATCCCACAACGATAGGATAGGGGATGAATTTAATAATTGTCCCCAATTTAAAGATACCCATTAAAACGAGCATTACGCCGGCAAGACAAGTTGCTATTATTAGTCCCGACATTCCAAACTGGGAGACTATACCGTATACTATTACTATAAAGGCACCGGTAGGACCTCCTATAAGAAAATTTGAACCTCCAAAAAACGATACTAAAAAACCTGCTACGACTGCAGTAATAAGTCCTTGTTGTGGAGATACGCCTGAGGCAATACCAAATGCAATTGCCAATGGAAGGGCTATTATACCAACAATGATTCCTGCAATGAGGTCAGACAGGAACATCTCCTTGCTATACTCCCTTTTTTTGAATATTTCAACCAATTTAGGCTGGAATATTTGGGCCAGATTGATTTTCATTTTATAAATGATGTAAATAGTGTGTTATAATATTGTGTTAAGTTTCAAAAAAAACATTAATTTAGCACCGTTAAAAAAATACCCGAATAACTTCCAATTGTGAAGGAATCATTTTTGTTTTGCAAGAAATCAAAACTTAATAAGGCTATTTGTTTAACATGTAACTTTAATAAAATAAATGTATTTATGGATAAAAAACTAGAACTGAATCCTAACGTTTTAATTCAAAAGCTTAAAAAGGATCCGTCTCTTTTTACGCGCAAAGATATTATAGATTTCATAAAGGAGGAAGGAATTACACATGTTAATTTCATGTATCCTGCTCAGGATGGCAGGTTAAAAACCCTTAACTTTGTGATTAACAATCTTTCATATCTTGAGGAGATTCTAACTTGCGGTGAGAGGGTAGACGGTTCGAGCCTATTCTCTTTTATAGAGGCCGGAAGCAGCGATCTGTATGTAATACCCCGTTACAGCACTGCATTTGTAGACCCGTTTGCAGAGATACCTACACTTACAATGCTCTGCTCATTCTTCAACAAAGATGGTGAACCACTTGAGAGTTCGCCTGAATACACACTTCATAAAGCCGCTGTTGCGTTCAAAGATGTAACAGGAATGGATTTTGAGGCTATGGGCGAACTTGAGTATTACGTTATAGCAGAAGATGACGGGCTGTTCCCTGCATCTGATCAGAGAGGCTATCACGAGTCTGCTCCGTTCTCAAAATTCAATGAATTCCGCAAAGAGTGTATGTTGTATATAGCACAGACAGGCGGGCAGATTAAATATGGGCACTCCGAGGTTGGCAACTTCACATTGGATGGAAAAATATATGAGCAGAACGAGATAGAATTCCTTCCTAATCCGGTAGAGAAAGCTGCAGATCAGCTGATGCTTGCAAAATGGGTTATACGTACCCTTGCATACCAATACGGGCTTGATGTAACATTTGCTCCTAAGATTACCGTTGGTAAGGCCGGCTCAGGACTCCATATCCACATGAGAATGATGAAAGATGGTAAGAACCAGATGATTAGTGATGGCGTATTGTCAGATACAGCACGTACGGCTATTGCCGGAATGATGGAGCTTGCACCTGCAATTACTGCATTCGGAAACAAGAATCCAACCTCATACTTTAGACTTGTACCTCACCAGGAGGCACCTACAAACATCTGTTGGGGAGATAGAAACCGTTCTGTTTTGGTAAGAGTTCCACTTGGATGGACAAGCGGCAAGGATATGTGTTCACAGGTTAACCCTCTTGAAACTAATGAGAAATATGACACAACTCAAAAACAGACAGTAGAGATGCGTTCACCGGATGGCTCGGCAGATCTATACCAACTTCTTGCAGGGCTTGCTGTAGCTTGTCGTCATGGATTTGAGATAGAGAATCCTCTGAAGATAGCTGCAGAGACATACGTAGATGTGAACATCCACAAGGAGGAGAATAAAGACAGATTAAGTAAGTTGGCTAATCTTCCCGACAATTGCTTCTCATCTGCAGAGGCATTGCAGAAACAACGTGCAGTATTCGAAAAATACAATGTATTCTCTGCGGCAATGATAGATGGAATTATTGCAAACCTCAAGCAATTTAATGATCAGAATTTAAGAAAAGAGCTTGAGGGGAACGAAGCAGGAGTGCTTGAGTTGGTTCGCAAGCATTTCCACTGCTAATTTAGCGGAATTAATATTATTGATATTGAAAGAAAAAAGGGATGGCCAAAATTTATCGGCCACCCCTTTTAGTAATCTTAAAAAAATAACTTGGTAATCTTTAATTGTCTTTTCGGTCTATATTTCTTTTCTCATCAGTCATGTGCCACCGGCAGGTTGGCTTATACTTGGAGCCAAAGCTAAAGCCAACGCCAAAGCCAAAGCTAACGCCAAACATGTTAACGGAAAAACTCTCTAAAACAGCTCATTGACTCTATTTACAACCTCCTCAGCTGTGAGAGAAGGTTCCATAACCAAATTTGGCTTGGCATATACGCAATTGTGTTCCGCCTTAAAGCGTTGCTCACCACCACCTGTTATATTCAGCATTACAATATCATTCTCCTTAACCTTCCCATCTTTTACAGCTTTTATAAGGCTGCTTGTTGCAACTCCAGCTGCAGGATGAATATCAATCCCCTCCAACTCTTTAAAGAGATTGCATGCCTCTTTGAGTTCCTCATTGGTAACCTTTTCCATCTCGCCGTCTGTTGCTTTCAAAGCATCAAATAGTCCTCCCGGAACCGAATATGGTGGTTTCCTGTTAGACAGTACCTTGGCATCAATTTTAAGCGCATCTGTACGGGCAGCATCCTCGTCTGTGAATACTATGTTTCTGTTACCTGCCTTCCAAGCATCATACATAGGGGTAAACGGAACATTTTGAGACGGGAACAGTTTCATTACTGTATTGCCAAAGCGGCCGTCTTCCAATAATCTTAAGTTGGCTTCGTATGCGGCAATAGCACCTGTACCACTGCCAATGGCCTGAAAATAGAAATCAGGGATTTTTCCAATTACCTGTACTGCAGAGAGTACAGTTGTAGACATCCCGTCTCTTCTTGCAACATTCTTTGCCCCGCCCTCTGCCAAATATCTCTTTGAACTGCACAACTTGTCTGAAAGTGCTATTGCATCAAAATAGTCAGAGCCTGCAGGCGAACATATTATCTTTACGCAGTCGTTGAGCGGCTTTGCAAACCAAAGCGCGTTAAGATTGTCAAACGGTATTGATATGACAATTGGTATATGATTGTCTGAACATACCTGTGCAAAAGCTCTTGCCGTATTTCCTGCAGACGCTACCACAAGCACTTTGGAATCATACCCGCAGCCGCCAAGCATCTCCTTTGGAAGTCTTGCGCAGACAGAATATGCTTCTGTCTCTTTGAAAGAGGCTGTACGCATATTCGCCCCTTTTTCAGGCCAATAGCCCGAAAATGTTATATAAAGATTATTCAGGCCAAGTTTTGCAGCCAACACTTCACTCTTGTAGGTAACAGGCGCAGCCGAATTCTTTAATGTATGCCATATAGGCAACCAATTCGCAAATTTGTATATACCATATTTATCATCCTTAAACTCTATCTGTCTCTTTTCATATACAGCGCGTATAAGGGATGGCTTGTCATATTCAGGGTCTGAAAGAAGCCATCCTGTATCCTCAAAAACCCTTTGGGTTTCACAGTTTTTCAGTTTGAATTTCGTAGGTTCAATCTCCATGGTTCAATTATAATTTAATATATATTATCAGCAACTACTTTGGCAATATCCACAACAGGTATCTCAGCCTGATCTTTAAATGTTTTAAGGCAAAGCGGGCAAGCTGTTACAATTTTGTCGGGATTATTGGCCATTAATTTTTCTACAGAACTTTTGGTAATCTTTGTCCTGTCTTCGTAAGAGAGAGTAAGACTGCCCAAGCTGCCACCGCAACATATACTCTCTGTTTTTTCTTGCGCGGCCGGCTTAAGTTCGCCAATTCTGTTTAGAACGGCCCTTGGTTCATCATATATCCTGCAACCTCTTCCGAGCTCGCACGGGTCATGATATACCATGCTATCCGTACCCTTCTTTACCTTTATCTTCCCTTCCGTAATAAGGTCGTTTATGAATTGTGTATGATGCAGCAGTGTAATTCCTTTAAGATCATACTCCTCTTTCATAACTTTAAGGCAGATAGGGCAGGAGAGGACAATAGTGGTACATCCGGCGGCCTTTATCATCTCTGTGTTTCGTGCAATAACCTCTTTGGCAGCATCTACCTTTCCTGCAAGAAGAAGCGGCCTTCCGCAGCATACGCCACCATCCTTGTCTGCAAATACATATCTGCTTCCCGACAATTCAAAGATCTTCTCCATAGATTTTATTATGGATGGGGTATTATGTGTCATACAACCCGCAAAATAGAGAATTTTAGGTTGTGCATTAGCTTTAGCAACGGCATTTGCAGTGTTATTTGCTGTATCAACCAAATTATCCACGTTATCAGCAGGGTGATGAGCCTGTGATAGATAGCTATAATCATATTTAAGATTATTATAGACAGTTGTACGCTGAGCACGTTTTATGTCGCATGAATTTACCCCAACAGGACAAAGCGCAACACATTTTCCGCACATTAGGCACTTTTCTGCTATCTCGTTAATTTTCTTTGTATTGTGCCTTCTTAAAAATCTAATGAAATATACAGAAGAATACTTTAGATTCTTCTTTTGAGCATTCATAGGGCAGGCATCTATACAGAGTCCGCAACTTGAACATGAATATATCTCAGCCTCTGCAAAACCTTTGCGCGGCTTAGTGGTCTTTAAACCTGCATTTCTGAATGTTATTAAAAGAGCCTCAGTTGGGATATGCATATATCTGCTGAACGGCATAGCTAAAAAGAACAATCCCAATACGGTTGAATATGCCCACCATGTTGGCAGGATGTGAGCATCATTTGTAAGGAAGCTGTTAAATAGCCAAAACATTGGCTTTGTTAAAAAACTTCCTCCGCTTATTCCTGCGGTAAAGCTCTCGGCAAGCAACCTCAAAGGGAATATAGACCACAGGCAATAGAGTGCCACTCTGTCTGCAAGACTTGGTTTTGTGGTTCTTCGCATTCCAAGAGCCATTGAATGTATTCGTTTGTACATGGCAAGAGCAACTCCGCTTAAAACCATAAGAAGGAAGAAATCCATTAAAAAGAAGAAAAATGCACCTTTAAGTGTAACATCCCCCTCCTGCATGACAAAATATCTGAAAAACACAGGATAGTAAAGCACTCCGTTGCGTTCGGGGGCGTAAAGGGCAACCTCAATATGCCCTATAACAATAAGCATAAACCATCCAAAAGCTATGCTGGCGTGCATATATCCTAACAGAGGCTTTCTCTTAAAGATTTTTACATGTATAAGGCAATCGCATATTATATCCTTTATATTCTTTAAAATAATCCTTGGCGTTACAAGAGAGAGCAGATATTTTTTTCTGTCCTGCGGCGGTATATGGATTATTATCCTTATAAGTCCTATCAGCAGGTAGACAATAAGAAAAACCATCCCAATCATGAATGGAAGTACAAAATTGTCATATCCGCCTATTATTCGTTCTTTCATCGTTTCAAATTAATTACTAAAGTAGTATTAGAGTATTCTACTCGCTTCTTATTTTTTAAAATCATATATCCTAAAAATAGACAGGATAAGGTGTCTTGTATTTATTCCTCGCGGACAGACCATTGAACATTTCCCGCACAGCATGCACCCTTTAAGATTTTCGTATGCCTTATCCTCCTGTCCGTTCTGCAGCGCGAGTATCGCACTGCGGAGCGATGTTTTTGTGAACTTGCCCGCAGTACATGTAGCTGTACAACTTCCGCAAGCCATACATTTTCTAACATCCGGCTCCAATTTAGCTAAAAGCATGAATTTAGATCTGTCTACCTTGTCTAAGTTTATTACAGACGCAGGGGAGAGAGAATAACCAAACTTATTCATCATACTTTGCATTTAAGTAGTTGTTGATTGAAAGAGCCGCAGCTCTGGCCTCATTCAGTGTTTCGGGCAAAGTCTTAGGCCCTGTCGCTGCACCGGCGTAGAAGATACCCTCTTTTGAGCTATTGATTGTCCCTGCAATTGAATCTTTTGTCTCAAAGAATCCGTCATCGGCGGGTAATAATCCAATAAGTGATGCAGTCTCTTTACCGGATACGGAGTTGCACATACCACTCATAAGCACTAAAAGATCTAATGTAACCTTAAGCGGCTTGGCACTAAGAGTATCCTCTGCCTTTACAATAAGTTTATGTTCAATGTTTTCTGCAACCTCAGACACTCTGCCTCTAATGAAACGTATTCCAAACTCCTTTTGAGCTTTAAGATACAGGTCTTCATATCCTCTGCCAAACATTCTTAAATCCATATAGAAACAGATAACCTCTGCATTAGGAAATTTCTCCTTAATCTCGCATGCCTGTTTTACAGCCGTAGCACAACATACTTTTGAGCAATGTCTGTTACCGGCTTTCTCATCTCTTGAACCTACGCAATGAACAAAACCAATCTTTTGGGGTGTTTCTATTCTTTTATCCGATCCGGTTTTAAAATAGTTTTCAAGATCTGCATTAGTTATTACTCTGTTATATATTCCATATCCGTACTCCTCCTTCTTTTCTGCTTTGAACAGATCAAAACCTGTTGTAAAGAGTATTGAATCTGCAAGCATTGCTACACCGTTTGACAAAATTACGTTGTACTGTTTCTCTAACCTATTGATTGAATTAATCTCTGTATTTAGAAAATAATTTACTCCGCTTAGATTCTCCACAAGAGGTTTTAAAACATCCTGAGCTTTAACACCCTGTGGAAACAGTCTGTCCCATTTTGCAAGATGACCGCCTAATTTCTCTGCTTTTTCAACCAAAATAACATTATTACCCATCCTTTGCAATAGGGAAGAGGCCTCCATTCCGGCAGGTCCGCCACCTATAACAACTACATTTTTATGATTCATATTTTATAAGTATTAGCTGTTTAACGAATAGACAGCGGCATTTGTGGAATGCCCAAGTCTTTACCATTCAATCCTTTGTATTTTTCGTTAGGGTTATATGGAATCCCTATCTTATCTAAAAGCGGCTCAACCCCAATCTGGTGGTTCTGCAGTCCCAAGTCCCAAGGGTTATACCCCAATACAAGACCCGCAACCTCTTCGTATGTAAATACCGGTATTCCATGGCCGTTTTCGCCATATGTCTTGCCCTCCATCTCTGCAATTACATATTGCCATCTGTCCAAAAAGTACGGACACCCCGGGCAATTGGTAATAATCATATCGGGTTTGAACGGCTCCATACTTTCAAATTTCTTATGAGTATTAGAAACCGAGTAACCCCTGTTTGCCATTACAAGGTATTGCCTGAACCCAAAACCGCAACAGTGCCTGCGCTCGGGGTAATCTATTACCTCTCCGCCCCAGGCCTCTACCATACCTGTCAGCACGTAAGGATATTCTGCCCCGCCAACCCCTTTAGAGGGGAACATCTTGGAATAGTGACAGCCAATATGCTCTACAACCCTTAACGGCTCACCCGTATTCTTGTTTACCAATTTGAATTTTGCCTGCTCCGCAATTAGGTTGCGGTATTTATAGATAAGGTCGCTGGCATGTGCAAGATATTTTGGCTTTGAGAACTCCAATTTGCAGCTCTTGTAGAGATTGTCTGCAATCTTGGCCTCAAGTTCGGGGAATTCCCTCCATGTTTCAAGTGTCTCTGTATATAGACCAAAAGAGGTTATGCACGAGCATACATAGTTCTCATAACCATATTTTTTCATAAGCGCAAACTGCCTTGCAATTATGGTCATTACTGTCTCCTGAGGTATTGTATCTGAATGATATGCAATACCTCCGCATGTCGTATGATGTTCTGTTTCAAAGAAATCCTTGTGCAACTTGTTCCTGCAGATATCCAAGAATGTTTTTTCTGATGCAGGGAAGAAACTCTGCCTTATACAGCTTCTAACATAAAAGTAGTGATCGTCGGGAATATCCTTCTGATAATCTTTCCAAATTCTCTTTTTTCCTTCGTATATCATATTGTTACTCCTCCTCGTTATTATTGTTGAAATGATTGTTAGAAGATTCTGTAAAAACCTTCATAAAGTATTCCTCCTCTGTGAGTCCCAACTCTTTGGCCTTTTCCATTGAGAGTCTGTTTACGTTCTCTATCCTCTCTGTTGCTCCTGTTATATCAAAAATTCTCCTTAGTTCATCCAAGTCACTTTGTGGAATCTTCCTTAGGGCACCCGGCCCTTCGCCATCTAAATTTGCTCCGTTTCTGGCGTATACATCATCCATATTCTTCTCAATCCATTCCCAGATGGGACCGGCCTCGGGATGTAGCGCCGCTTTAAACGCTCTTGGATAAACACAGTATCCGTAATTGAGCACATTGCCTGTAAGTACTTTTGTGAGTGCATATTGTTGCCTTCCCTTTTCTGAGTTTATGAAGTTTCCCCTTGCCATGGACATATTTCTGAGAGCCATTATCACAAGTCCCGGTGCATTTTTTCTTGGGCATCTTGTAACGCAAGACATACACTCACCGCAATACCAGATAGTGTCTGAGTTAAGAAGTCCCTCTATTACAGCATCATCTTTGGATTGTACCATATCTACAATACGCCTTGGATCGTATTGGTAGAACTCTGCTGCGGGGCATATTGCTGTACAGGTCCCGCAGTTTATACAGGCATTGAGCCCCTCCTTTAATCTGTAATCAGATGTGAGTTCGTCGTATAATTTT
The DNA here is from genome assembly GCA_934717185.1 of uncultured Bacteroidales bacterium. GTDB lineage: Bacteria > Bacteroidota > Bacteroidia > Bacteroidales > UBA932 > Egerieousia. The sequence continues at coordinate 66,296 of CAKUYQ010000005.1, forward strand.
CCCATAAATCTAAATTTCTATATTTTCCCGGCCGGCAGCCGCAGCATTGGCGGCAATAGCCTCCCCGAATTGTGATAACTGCACAAGATCCTCTTCTGCGGTCATATTCTCTGCCATCTTTGCCAAAACCTTTATGAAAAAGTACAGCTCCTGTTTTGGGATATCCTTGATTATAAGGTTTACAGCCCCCATGGCAATGTTTGTAACATCCTCCTTCATCTCTATGGCAGGAGCGGTTACTTTAATAAGATTCTGCCGTCTGTCCTGAGGATCGGGCTCTCTTGTAACCAAACCTTTCTTTTCTAAACCATCTATGAGTTTTACTACAGAATTCTTGTCCTTAAGCATTATATCGGCAATCTGTTGTTGGGATAAAATACCGTTGTCCCAAAGCGCATCCATAAGGAGGAACTGCTCCGGAGTAATATTGTACCCTTTCTGCTGAAAAATGCTGGTAACGTACTGTTTAAATTTATTATGGACAAAATTTAAAAACACGCCAACCTGCTTGTTCAATATCATAATATGTGATTTAATAAGTAATTACCTTTATAGTAAAATGTTTTACTATCTGCAAAGATACAATTAATTTGCAATGTAAGCTTAGTTTGTTCTATATTTTTCTTCCCGACAAAGTACCCCATTGGCGTTTTGTCGGGAAGAGGAGTATTATAAATTTGATTATGCTGTTACTTTGCAGAAGAATTTGACAAGCCTAAAATAAGTTCATCTGTTATGTCAAATGTAAACTTATAATGACGTTTGCCTATCTCTTCCACTTTATAACTATTTCTGTCTCTGATGCCGGTGTGCGGCTTCAATGGTATCTTTTTTCCTCCGTCTATTGCAATGCAGCACTCAATATCTTTTGAGTCTTCTAACGGAAACCCAATTGCATCAGGCAAAATCTTTTTATCCCCAAATGATTGGAAATCCACACAATAACTATCATTAGGCTGCAACGTTATCGTTTTGCTTTCAATCACTGAAAATGATACGATAACACCGTATATCTCAACCTTGTGAGATGATTTATTATTGTAAACCCATTCACCTTTGTGTACCCACTCCGTACGAGATGTTTTACATCCAAACAGCAGGCAGCATAGCAACAATATCACCATGTTACCAAGATTCAAATAATTCTTTAACGTATTGTTTTGTTTCATTGTCATATAATTTTATTATGTTATCTCTCCATTTATCCCATGTATTACAACCTTGCAAAGCAGTCTCTATCTCCCACATAGTATATCCTTCTACTTTATCACCTTGATTGTAACTTTTACCATTATTTGTACCATCGTCAGATCTTGAATCAACAAGATCTATTACAACATTTGTGTAGTTAGGAGTTCCTTGTGGACGCCCTTTATATTTCAAATATACCATCTTGGTTAGATACCATTGTACCCCTGTAGCCCAACTTTCAACCATTTTATCATCTGCATAATGATAATCTCTATAACGATTTGTATTAGGCTCTTTTACAATCATTCTCCAATGTGCTGCATGTGCAAGCTCATGTATTGTAGTTGCGTAAATATCATCTGTCTTATTCTGTGGATTATATAATTTGATAGCACTTCCTAAACCTAAAAAACGTCTTGCAGATTTAAAATTCCCATTTATATCATTATTTTGTTCATCAATAGCTTTAATTCTCATTTTTGTTCTCCAAAAACTATTCATTGGCGGCCTTCGCAGACCACCAATATCCTTGTAATAGTAATGATAAGCAGCGCGAAAAACAGTTGCAACAAAAAATTCATATTGAGATTCTGAACGTGCAAAATGGTAATCCCAATCGCCTTTACGCTTAGAAGTATTAATCATTAATGGAAATTTATTCCCTTGAACAACAAATTCATATCTACCAAAATTGAATGAATAATGAGCCGGTCTTTTAAAACGTCCGTTACAACTGTAGTATCCATTTTCATCAGTAATTCCAGTATGCGTTGTGAACCATCTGCGGGCTTTTACTTTTATTCCTTCAAGGCCAATGACTTTGTCATTTACATCATCGTAATAACTTATCCTTCCGGCTGGTCTCCACTTGTTACTACCCTTTGTTTCAATAAATTCGTTACTCTCATCAATATTTCCCGTTATACGTAAAGATTCATTAACAATAGACTCAACAGATATATTGTCAAAATTTGATCTTGTGTTGGTTTTAACACTACCGTTAACCTCCTCTACATCCTCCCATTCTTCATCTGGAATGAAAAGCTCAGAGAGTATTTCATATTTTATACCCAGACTACTTATGTCTGCCCATTTTGAAATCTCTATGGATGCATATTGAAAAGTGGGTAAACTATCTGGAATAGAAGGATCGTGGTAGTAATTTCCGTATTCAATTATTTCGTAGTCCAGTGGAAAATCGTACCATATTATTGTAGAATCAAGTTGAAGCATGTCTAAGTCTTTATACGATTTTGGATGAAACCTTACATAGTAGTGAGTTGGTTGAATATCTCTATCTGTAAACCCATTACGAGTGTTGAGTGGAAGATTATTAAGAGCTTTTCGCATATTCTCCACTGAGTAAGGATTTTTTAGTTGTTGGCCAATGATAGTCATTTTGCCTGCATTAAAAGAGTCTAAATTTACATTTATGGGCGTGTCAATATATTTCTCTTTTTTACAGCCAAATGCTAAAAGAAATAAAACGATAATAAATAACCTATTCATTTTTTATAAAATTAATATTTAACAATATGGAACATTTTACTACTATATCTTGGGGATGCTAGAGACTGTGTAGTTAAAGGAGACTTTCTCCGTAGACTAATTTTCTATGCAACAAACACAAAAAAGCCTTAAAAAGCAATACCTAAAATATTTTGAAGGACAAATTAGGTTGTGTGGTTACTTTGAAACTGTCATATAAGAACCAACTGCAACTACAACAAATGAGAGAATATAAAGTTCAAGGAAATTATAATTTCTTCCCGATAAAGTACTTTACTACGACTGTACCAATTTTAGATAATTGCTATAGTTTCTACAAACAAAGTTAGTGATTTACAGCGCATGATTACAGTCTTTCACGACATCCCTAAAAACGTTTGTAGAACACTGGATTTTAGCTATATTTGTCCCGTTACCGGGTTAAAGAAATGTTGGTGACATATTTAAAAGCGTTTAGCTTTATCCCGTTTTTAGAAATTCTGGTAAAATTTCATGTGGTACGGGGATAGACGATACAAACGCTCATGTTAATCTTGTATATATCAGTGATGTATATGGCTTGGCGTGTGGTGTCGTTTTATCTTGTACCACGGGTTTACCGGAGCCTCTAAAACAGATAATTCTAACAGCCTCACGCTATCTTTTTATATAAACCTTTCCTATTGAGGCTGTGGGGAGCAAATCTACGATATTATGAAGAAGATTTTGTTTATTATTACATTGACGCTAATAAGTGCTGCTGCTTATTGTCAGATTGGGGTTAAAGATGGGAGGTATTATACGACTTGCACGTATGACAAGGCTTATTTGAAGTCGGATAATACAGGTGTAATAAATTTCGAGGATTTTGAAATATCTTATAATAAGGAAACAAAAAAGTATATAATCAAAGCCTTTATTGACAGGGGAACTATATATACGTTCAACCTTAAGGGCAATAGTCGTCCTACCTTATTTGTTATAATGCATTTGCTCCTAATAGAAGAGTAAAAGAACCTATGCGCAGACGGGAAGTGTAGTTATGCTTGAGGATTAAGAAAGATTAACGGTCAAACGAGAACCCATCCATTGGCATCATTCTTTGTTCCGATGCCGACAAGGTGGTTGTTCATCATAATCATCCAATAAACTATCAATTAAAGGCTTCAATTCAGGTATATCATACTCTATTGTATCCCAAAGGCTTTGAGGGTCAATGGTATAATATCCATGAACAAGCACATGACGCATACCCTCTATTTGCCTCCAATTTACTTCGGAGTGCGCATTTCTATATTCCTTTGTAAGCATATAAACCGCCTCACCTATAATTTCTACAAGTTTTACAAATCCATAAAATAGCACCGGATTATTCTGTATATCCTCAAACTTGTATTGGTCTTTATAAGTAAGCAGTTGATTTATGGCCGATTGAATGTGTTCTAATCTACCTCTATCTTTAATTCTCTCTCTCATAAATCAAGAATTTATCCTTATTAGCTGTATTTTCAGCAAAAGGAAGTAATCTTCCTCTCTCAACAATATCAACGTTACGATGTAAAATATCCTCAAGACCTATCATTATACCCGAAATAGTCATTAGTGTAATTCTTGTATTATCACGGTCATATTCCACAAGTATGTCCACATCACTGGTGGGCGTCTCTTCTCCTCTTGAACAAGAACCAAAGAGCCATGCCTTTTTAATAGGTTGTTTTTGAAAAAACTGCTGTATCTTAGGAAGCATATTTTTCACATTATTGCTAATCATACTTTTATTACTATAAGTTTATCGCAAGTTTAAATATTTATTTTGATATAGCAAAGTTTTAAATATAAAAGTTACACAAAAAACTTCAAAAAAAAAGAATTGATGACCTCATATTAGCACAAAGTTCAAAAGATAATCAAGGACAAAATATGCCACCACAGATAGCTGTAGCGGCATATTTTGTCCTTTTTCTACCATCCCAAGTGTCAAAGATGGGATTAATTTGCAATGTAGGCTTAGTTTGTTCTATATTTTTCTTCCCGACAAAGTACTTTACTACGACTGTAACAATTTTAGATAATTGCTATTGCATTGATGTGAAATTCGCTAATATTGCGAATTTTACAATAATATGTTACCTTTGCGTGATCAAAGGACAGATGCATGAATGTAGAATTTGAAAATGAATATTTAGCTGAGCTTTATGAGAGAGGAAAGACTGATGATAAAAAACATCGTTTCCAGCCTCAAATAGTCAATGGTTATTTGAAATGTGTCAAAGCTCTATTAAATGTTTATAGAATTGAAGATTTATATCAGTATAGGTCTTTGAATTATGTAAAGTTGAAAGGTGATAAAAAAGGACTTTCTTCTTTACGCATTAATGACCAATACAGGCTTGAATTTCGGGAAATAGCTAATGCAAGTAATCAAGCAATCATAGAGATATGTTCTTTGGTAGATATTACGAAGCATTACAAATAGGAGGAACTATGGGTATAGCAGCAAATAATTTACAATCATTCCGTCCTTATCATCCAGGAGAATTGGTAAAGGAAGAATTGGAATGTAGAGGCATCAAGCAAAAGGAATTCGCGACGAAATTTAGTCTGTCTTATTCGGCCTTAAATGAGACGTTAAATGCAAAACGTCCAATAACAACAGAATTTGCCTTGCTTTTAGAGGCTGCTCTGGGTATTAATGCAGATTTGCTTGTAAGACTGCAAACGGATTACAATATACAGGTAGCACGAAAGAATAACTCCTTGTGTGAAAAGCTAAACAATATAAAGAAAATAGCTGCTGTGTTTTAAGTAATCTTAAAAAAGCGACGGACAATTGAATTTGACCGCCGCTTATAGGGTAAATGTCTATATAATCTTAGAACATTGCAAAAAGTTCATCGTTTGTGTAGGCATCTGCACCGCGTTTAACAGGCTATTTCTTTTTACATTTAATCCAAATAGAGGAACCGTTCATCGTCATCTTCATTTCGGCGTTAGTTGATGAAACAAAAATAATTTCGTAGGATGCGTATAGTTGGTCATCAACATACGTATTTACCGTATTTCCTTTCTTCGACCAGGTTCCATTTCCTGTCCCGAAATACCCGGATCCATAGTATGAACCATCTGCTTTGAAAGAAGCATATGTCGTCTTAAAAGGCCAAGATATATATGTGCCAGACTCAGATGTTTTTACGTCTGTCAACCTCCATGTGCCAACAATTTCAGACTTACTAAGACTATCATCGTCATCCTTGTTGCATGAGGTGAAAATTAAGTGCGTTACCATAATGGTAATTAAGATGAATAAAAATTTTTTCATAAAACTTGATATTTTAGTTTAACAATTGTAATTTTCAGTTTTAGAATGTAATTATTGTCTGGGTTACGGTGTATCTTTTTAGATCGTCCGTAACAACGCCTGTAAATAATAATTCTAATAGTCCCATACTTTTTCCCTTTAGCATAAAGGGAATGATGCAAAGGTATTGTTTGATTGTGCAACCTATCTGCCTTATTTGGAAAAATTTGTTAAAAGGGCATATTATATTATTAAATTCTTACACTCCGCTATTTATACTTTAGCAATTTTCAATTGTTATATCAAACTTAATATCTTTGTTACGATAGAGGTAAATCTTTGTATCGTAGGTTATTGTTTCTACTTCGAATCGTTCGCCATTTGGCTGACGGGCTATGTTCCACTCGTTGATGAAACCTCCATCCGGATAGATGGAGAGCTTCTTGTTTCCACAAGTTATTGACAATACACGCCAATGGGTGAGGGTACGCTTAGAAACAGAAACAACAGGGTGTAAATGACCATCTATGTTCTGATCATATTTGAGGTCATCTATCCATGCATTTGTAAAGTTCGTCAACCATTTGTCGCGCACTTCAGAAGATGGCAGGTTGGTGCAAATCTTGTTGGAATTGCCCTTGTCATCTCTGTAGGCTTCTACCTTAAACTCGATGTCGAAGTTTGAACCTATTTGTTTTACTATGTGCCAGACGGTCTGTAGTGTAATCATCATACCCATGATACTCTTAAGGTGTTCGTCTTGATAGCTAATCTTCAAACTGCCACCGTTCTGCTTTGCATAGGAGATGAACTCATCAATGAGACCATTCGACTTTGTCTGGAGAATATCACCCAACTGATATGTGTTAATCTCCTTGAACTCATCACCGGCCAGTTTCAACAGCATAGCATATGGCTTATAAGACAAGTCTATAGACTTCGCAGAAGCAATTGGATTATCCATGCGAACAAAGAACATGGTGTCATTGCCCCATTGAGCATTCAGTTGTGCATGTTCCTTATTGCTCATGAAGTAAAGGCTACCGTCAATGTAAGCAATAGGATAGAGCCCCTTGCTTGCCCAAGGATTCTTCATCTTCATGACATCGCTACCTTTAGCCCATGCTTTTATCTCACGGCACATTGCCACAACAGGTTCCACTATTGCAGTCTGTTCCGATTCCATCAAACAGAAAGTCGTAATCTGGCTCTTTATCACAAAACGATTCATGAACTGAGGCTGCCATCCGTTTTTTCTATCCTCATAATCCCATTCGGCATAGTCATTGTCTGCAAACAGAACCAGTTCTTGATGGGATGCAGCAAATGCCTTCTCCAAGTCGTATAATGTGGTCTGTGATGGCGAAGTACCGGGGAATGCATCCTTGATGTTTTGAGGAACGGTATCACCCACCTCTTCCTCTTCTTCTATCCAAGCCAAAGCTGCATCTACATCTACGAATTTGGCATATCTGAGTGTAAACTTGTCAAGGAGCATATCCTTGGATTTCTTCTCACGAGCTTCCATCAGAAGTTTCTTAGAAGCCTTGATGACATCCTTCATGACCTGAATGTTTGCCATTTGGTTAGCATAGCCGGCTCCTCCTGGGTTGCAGTCGAAAATACAGAGATGGCCGTTTGGCATGATGGCAAAATCAACGGCTCCACGTTCTTTGCCCAAAATATCCACCAATGTCTGAGTGAAGGCTATGCCCAATGTGAAGAGCAGGTTCTCCTCCTCATCACGGTTAGACATCCATTTATTCTTTCCCTTATGGCGAATACGAATCTCGCTATAGTCTGTCTGTATTGTGTCGCCAATGATCACATTGCGCTTCACCTTTGTGGCATCATGTGAACAACCGCAAGCCTTGCGCATTTCCTTACCGGTGATGGCGAAATGGAATTTTGGCTTCTCTGGTTTGTCTTCCTTCTTTTCCGGCTTTATGTTGTTAAACTCATACGGGAACTTCAATGGCTCATCCTTGTCTGCGACATCATCTTCCAATACAGTACGTCCACACTTAGGACAGAAGCAATACCCATACCCCTTACCTTCGTTGTAATAGAGAATCTTGGCATTGCCGGAGTCACTATTAGGGCGAACAGAGAAAAGATGAGGTTCCGTCACATTGTTTGCCCAGTCGTCTGCATCAATCAGCTGAGCACTAACTCGTGTATAGACATTACTGTCCATAATTCGGGTCTTGTCCTCATTCATATCAGGCATGAAACCAACTGGCTGAATCAGTTCCAGCCCATAGTTATCATTTACCGTCCATTTTATCTGATTACTTAGGCTGCTATCATCGATTACCGTCTTGTCGCTATTGCGATAGATGGTCTTGTATGCCTTGTGATTGTCATCATACATATTGGTGATTTCAATACCACGGACGATATATACCACACCATCCACCGCCACGCTGTTGCCAGGAGCATACTGAGCGATGGCATCACGCAATGAGTAGGATGGATTGGATGATGTCATAGGAGTAAAGAAGTCCTTCTTGCCATTGCTGTTCAGGTCGAGCGTGAGCACATTGACCGGCATATTGGCATTCGGAGTGAAACGACTGGTTGCCCAGAAGTTTAACAATCTCTTATACAACACCTCTATATACTGCATCTTCAGTTTTATGCGGAATCTATCCATGATAGGTCCTTGTCCTGAGAATGCTGTCTTGTAGTCTATCAGTTTGTTGCGTAGCTCTGAATAGCAACGCTCGTTGATTTCCTGAGCATTCTTGACTACCAGATTGATTTGGTCGTCATAGACCGTACCAACCAATAGCTTCTCCAAGTCCTTTCGCACCCCCGCTTCAAGCGGTTTGGAACAGAGAATATTGAATTTCTCATACATTGTTCCCTCCGGATCGCCAAGCAGGTCGTTAGGGTCGGCATTACTTGAATTGTCCTTCACAAACTCTATCTTACCATTGATTACCTTTACTTCAAATGGTGTATAATAGTCTGCTACCTTTTGTGTCAGACGACCACCATTAGCACCTTCGGTAAACACGCCAAAGGCACGAACAAGGAATGAGTTTACATGACGCTGAATCACCTGTGGACTCTTTAAATCTACAGATGGCACTCTTACCGGTCGGCTGATAATCTTATCTATAGGATTACTCAAAGTTCTGAGGCCTATTACGTCTGAACCACAAAGTGTTATGCAGGCACTGCGAACCTTGTTGTTACGTCCGCTTCTACCTGCACGCTGCTTATAGTTGGCAGGTAGAGGAGGGACACTCGACAGCAATACTACCTCTAAGTTACCCAAGTCCACACCCATCTCCATAGTTGTAGAGCAGGCAAGGATATTTATGGTGTGATCCTTGAACTTCGACTGCAATCCACGAGCCACACTCTTATCTACCTGTGCGGTATGCTCTTGCTGCACAAAGAGATTTGGGAAAACATGAATATCCTCCAGACGGTCTGAGAACACACCGTCTTCGCCCCAAATGCTATTGTTCCAAAGTAAAGCTCTATGCGTTTTTGCCCAAGATTCTATCGCCTTCTTGTCTCCTTCCTTTGCTGAACCCTTATAGTATGGGAAAGCCTCCCAATGTTCATGCAAATCCTCACGCAATTCTACAGGTGTAGAACCTTCCAGATATGGAGAGAAACGCTTGAAATTGTTTCCTATAGGGCGCAAGCAGACAGCATGACGGTTACCGTCTGCTTTGGTATCGCAGAGATAAACGTCATCATATAGCTTGAAGCAGAGGTCGTTCAGATTGAAACGAGGTGCATTGTCTTTTTCATTGACAAAGTGTCCCAAGTCATCCAGTCGCTGCCCCACTTGCAATATCTTATACTCATCGCCGGTAAGTGTTTCCCAAAGAGAATCTATCACGGCAGAAATCTCGTGGAAATACTTACACTGGGCATCATTCATGGTCAATGTGTTGTCGTCACGGGCAATCAGCGCACATAAATAACGCACAATACGGGCTGTTGATACCTTGCCCTCCTCAAGTTTCGGTTTGTTGAACGGACGACGGCGAGGTTTCTCTGTAGCAAAACGTACCGTAGAGAAGATATCTATCTTGTCATTTCCGGGAATGCGAAGATAGAAAGATTGGTTGCTTCGTACCGTATAATCGAGATAAACTTGCATCAGATTTCTCCAGTCTTCTTCTGTAATATAGTTGGCTGCGTTGTCCAGCAAATCATTGAAGTCTTCTACGGCCTTTGGCAACTTGATTTTCTTTAGTTGCGGATAGCAAGTCTCAAACAGACCTAATGTTTCAGGAGAAGCTGCTGATGCTGGACGATGTGCCAGATACATCACCATGATGCTCTGGATATACTTGTCGATGATTTCATCTGATGGAAGTCCGTCTTCCACCTCATCGCTATCGCCCGAACGTTTCACAAACACAGAAGCAAACACCGGACAGTATGGATCCTTTTTCAGAAGTTCTGCTATCTCCGTCCAAGTCATATACTTGCATGACATCTCGTCTAATTGCTTCTGAACCACCTTAGGGTCAGGCGACTGCAGATTGGTGATAGCGGGAACATACTTTGCTGCGTCTAATGGATTGGCTACAATAGCAGCAGATAGTTGTGCCAAGGCAGCCTTCTTTGTCAGACCATTTGCCTTTCTGCGACACAGTTCATGGTATATGGTACTGTTGAACCACATGCGTTCCTGTTCCAGATTCTGTTTCAAGGTAGCCTTTGCCGCTGCCTGACGGCTATCTACAAAACTGATATATTGCTGACCGTCATGTAGGACAATGCCACCCATCTTTGAATCACCTTTATCCAACTGATTAAGGATGCTTGGAGCCATAATACGGGAGATGAAGTCGGCAGACAGGCGGAACTTCTGCAGACGGTTGTCTTCCATATTGCCATTGGCGTCGCCTTCTATATCCTGGTCTGTATTGTGGTTCTTGGTCTGTTTGGCATTGCAGTATGGACAGCATCCCTGGATATTGCCAACAACATGCCAACTTCCTGTTTCTTTTTCATCGGCAGGAGTCAATGGTTCGAGCTTGCCTCCGGGAACCAAACGGAATTTCACGTTGCCGTCTCCTTTCATGTTCTTTTCTTTAGAGAGTCCTAAGATGGCATACTTCTTTGTAGAGTTGTCATTATTTTCCGCCATGTCGAGGTCGAACATATCGCTGTCGTCAGTTGTGATGGCCTCGTAAGTCCAATCCTTAGTATTTACCAAAGCCAATGCCACATATTCGCCACAATGCTTGCATCGGCTGAGTTCCAGCAGAGGAGCTTCCTCTGTAGGAGCTAATGACAGAGAATCTTCACCAATCTTCTTGCCGATAACATTTTCCGTATAGATTTTGAAAGCACCATCGGCAAACTCATTCAAGCGGACAAAGAGTCCGTTGTTAGGGACACGATAGAAGTAGTGAACCTTCAATCTGCATACAGGCATCTTAAGCCCTGCTGCCTTGCAGCGGTCTTCTTCACGCTGGCACATCTCATCGAGCCACTGCAGTTTCTGGCTGATAGATGCATTCTTAGAATATAGTTCATCTAAAGGGATATAGTCAGCCTTGAATATCTTTCTCCAACGCTCTTCGTCTTCACCCTTTGGAATTTCTGTTTCTCCGATACGCTTACCTCCAATGGCTTCCACCTGGTCTGGTCTCACACCAGTGATACCGGCGATAAACTCCTTCAGTTCCCTTTCGTCCTTCTCTTTGTCCTCGCCATTGTTGAAGGTAGCAGAAGATGTTGCGAAACGCACATTCTGTGCATCCACCTTGAAGGCAAGAAGCACACGTCTGAGAAGCATGGCAAGTTCTGCAGCACCGGCTCCTGTATAAGAGTGGGTCTCATCAATAGCAACCCAGCGAAGACTATGCTTTCCTGCAACAATCAGCTTGGCATCGGCTCCTCTCAGCAAGATGTATTCCAGCATGGTAGGGTTGGTCAATACGATATTAGGAGGGGTGTCGCGAACACCCTTACGGGTATAGACCATGTGAGGATATTTCGAGTTCTTCAGCTCGTAACGTTCCTGCCCATCAGAATCATTCTCAACCCATTCATATTTACCCCCAGTCACCTGCTCGATACGACGGCGTATTTTCTCTGCGTCATCCGATCGGTCTGTATTCTTTGGCTCAATCTCTGGCAGGTCACCATTATATACCGTATAGGTCAGGCGAGTGCCGGTAGATGCTTCGGCAACCTTTAGAAGTTCTTCCAGACGTTCCTTCTGGTCTTCCATCAAGGCATTGAGAGGATAGAGAAAGAGAGCCTGTATTTCATTCAGAAGTGCATTTTGTGAGAGGTCATGAATCAATGGCATCATAAAGCACTCTGTCTTACCAGAACCGGTACCGGTAGTCACGACAATCGACTTGGGTTTGTCGTCTGCCGTTCTTTGTCTGAGCAGTACATCCCAGCATTTATACTGATGCTCGTATGGAGCGTATGGAGAGGTCCACAGTTTGCCCACCAAAGCCTTGGCTTCCTCAGCTTTCTCAGGCGCAACCGGGATATATGAGTTCATGCATTGAACTACAGGTACGGCATTCTCGGGCGCAAAAAGATGGCCTATAAGCGTCTTCATCTGCTTGATGTACGAGCGCTGGCTGTCGTTGCTCAACTCACCGCACCACATTGCTGTGAGGACTCTTTCCACCGCTGCTCTATTGTTATTATATAGTTCAGAGAAGTTCATAATCTTGTTATATTTCTTGTTTATATTTCGTTATCTATGTGTATATTGAACTCTTGCCAGTCAAAACCGAACTCTTCGGCAAAGCGGAGCAGGCCTTGTTTGTCTTCAGGCGTTAATGTCCCGTTTCTCTTTTCGAGTAAAGGCTCATATACTTCCGACACTATCTTGTCCTTGTCCATATCTCTCAATGGTTTCATTAGGAAGAAGTATGTTCCATAATGATTTGCCACTTCAAAACATTTTAGGATGGATTCTGTGATGTCGTCCCATACCCAAGGGTCATTGTCGATGTCCATTCCTAAATTGCATTGCAGATCTTCTGTAGTGCTGATGTCTTGAAATATCACCCCCACATCCTTAGCGTCAGCATCTTTATCCGGATCGATCGGCTCTGGTTCTGTATTTTTGTCATAATTCCAGAATAGGGCTTGTTCATCTTTCCATGAACTGTGCTTCTGGTCATTGCCGAAACAGACCATTAAGCTTTCAGGAGCCATGGCGTCTAGTAGTATTCCTACATAGTGATTGTCATTTCTCCAGGCATTCAAAGCAGCTTCACCTATCGATGGATTACTGGAGATATTGATGAAGTCCTGCGAATAAATGCTACGCAGATTTCTGCATTCGTATGCCTGATAACCTTTCTCGCTGAAGTCATTCAGCTGAGCCCTGTCTTTGAAGATGTAAGGAAGATTGAGCTTTTCCTCATCATTCAGATAGTTGATAATCTTGCCGTCAAGCATGACCTCTTTTAATAGGGTTGGTCGATAGACCTCTACTTCATAGTAGCTTTCACCTTCTCCAAACCTCACGGGTAGTGTAGGGGAGAGAGGATTTCCATCCATTGGGATTTCATCTTGAAGCTCTGCCTCTGTTTCATCCACTTTCTTGTATCGGATGAGTGTCCGCTTAAAGTCTCGCTTAATAGGAGACGCTTTCTCCATTCTTGGCAGATAAACTACGGCAAGCAGTAAAGGCTTTCCTTTTACAGTCACCCTTAATGTTACCTCACCATATGGAGGCTCATCTATTTTTGTCCATTCTGTGTATCTGCCGTTTTCTTGCTTGAATTCTATCATTTCAGCCCTGGTTTCCTCCTCTAGCTGAGCATGGAGAATATCATCCTTGGTAGCAAAGTGGCGAACTATCACATCTTCCCATCCAAATATCAGCGGTAGTTCATCTACCTCATATTCGTCGCTAATGTACGGGTCGTCTATATAAAAATGCTTTATCTTTCCGCTACTAACATATCGGATGGTGTCTGTATAAAGCCTTGTGGTTACCTGATCATAGCCTATACGGTTATACAGGTTGATTTCTTTGCCTCGTTCATCCAGAAAACTGACTGAGTCATAGATGTAAATCCAGTTCCATGTCTCGGTCACGCCAAACTTCTGATCACGGAATCGCTTGCGATACACCTCATCGGCAATGGTTTCATCCATTAGTTTGCAGCGGTTAGAGAACAGCAGTGCCGTTTCTTTCTGAGTGTTCTGGGTAGAAGTCCATGTCTCCCCATAGTCTCCCTGTCGCCAGAGTTGGATGTATTCTGTTGTATTCTGTGTTTGAGCTAAATATTCATTACCATTATCATCCTTCACCACGATTTCTATCTTGTCAAATCGTGATGTAGGGATGTTTTTGATCTGTACTCCTTTTTCCACACCAAAGGCAACAAAGTCGTTCACGCTGTGGTTCAGATAGGTGATTATTGGGCTGTCCATGGTCGATGGCTCTATCACCTCATCGCCCCTCTTGAACCTTATATATGTAAATAGGTGTAATTGCTTCTCCGGAGTAGGCACGCCCCAGAGATGCACACGGTCGTAACGCAGATACTGGTGAAGACCTCCACCTACCTCCTCCGGCTTCAGCCAAAGGTTGAGTCGGCGTGTCATATAGGTATAGTCTGGCGAGAACATTACTTGCCATTCGAATCGGAACTTTACCTTCAATATCTCATCATTGGCAGCCCTGATGGCAGCCACGAATCGGTTTACGCTTGAAGCAGTATCCTTTAGGTCGTCCTCATGGAAGGGTATTTCACCATTCAGAATCTCCTTCATGTATTCATAAAGAGAATGCTGGCATTTGATGCTCTCTCTGAAAGCAGCGGCTCTTGAAGCTTCATCCAGATTTTCCAATGTATAGTTTTCGCCATGATAGATACGGCATAGTCCCTTCAGGAACTTCATCTTATCATGTCGGTTCAGCTCATGCTGTATGGCAAGACCACCAAGCACATAGATAGAGTATAGCCATCGCTTCTGTCCGCTGTCATCCTTGTATAGATAGCGTTTCTTGCTGATGCCTGCGTTGGTCCAAAGTGTTTCAAGATTCAGATTCTCTATTAGTTGGTTCCTGTTGCCACTTTGGTATTTGCGCTTATACCATTCTGCCATATAGACAATGGTTGCTATGGCATTTTCAGGCTTTGCCAACGCTGCCACTCCTTGGTCAGACACAATAGTGCTTAGGCTGACTTCAAGTTCATTGAAATCTGCCTCCTTCAATCTCAGCTTCCATACGTATGGATGGCTGATGTCTAATGATGCTATTTTGTCTGCAAGCCTCTTGCTTAGTCTTGTTTCCATATCTTTATTTCTTTCTTCATGCCTCGGTATGCTTCACGCAAATCCCTTAACGGATGCTTGGAATCCTTGATATGATGAATCATGCTGTGGCAGTTGCTGCATAGCGGAACCAGATTCTCCAGGAAGTCCTTGGGTATGCCATCGGTCTCGTAAGTAGAAATCATTTTCAGATGATGCACTTCTATAAAGTTTGCGCCCAGTTCTTTGCCATAGGTTTTCTCAAAATCCATTCCGCAGCATTGACATTGATAGCCATACATGTCTATGCACATCTGGCGGAGCTGTGGATTGCGCCGTATCACATCCATCTCTTTCACGATATGCTTGCGTTCGCCCTCGGTTTCTTCCCGGAATGGGGGAACAGAAGGTGCTGATGACTCCTTATCGGAAGGCAAATCCTCGATGGCAATCTTTGTTTTGAAGAGATTGCGGAATGCTTTTGATTCTAAGAACCCTGACCATGTTTTCAGATGCAAAGAATACCTATTGTCAGCTGCATTGTCTTCCGTTCTCATATGCTCGTCTATGGCTATATCCCGGCGTACTTGGTCGTAGTAGTTATGGTCGAGCTGCGTATAGATACTTTCAAAGTTTGTCGACTCATGCTTTCGGATGAATGCTGCCAGTTCCGATTCCGTGAATCGTGCAAACTCCTCTGCATTCTGTCTACGCTTCAGATATTCTTCCACGTATGCCTTTCTTAGGTATGCTGATGTAGGTATATCTTGTTTCTTAGCCATCTTTTCTGTCTTTCTGTTTGCAGTTTTTTGTTTTCGCAAACGAAATTGCAAACGAAATTGCAAACTCTTATTTCTTTATTCTTCTGTATTTTACATTGTTAACTGTACTATTATCTGTTTTCAAAATTGCGTTTTCATTAACTAATTCTGCAAACAGACGTGATACCTTAGCCCTATCTTTTTCTGGCAGGTTTAACAATTGTCGCGCTTCTGTATTGTTTATTGTATCAATGGAATCCAAGTAGCGCAGGATAGCTTCTTTTTGCCTTGCTTTCTCTTGTTTTTTCGTCTTAACGTATTCTATCTTGTCATCCATATTTTTACGTTTACTTACATGTAGAATGTATGATTTACCAGAAGTTTTGCCAGATGGCTCAATGAATTCTAAATCGCAAAGTTTGTCAAGGATGCTCTGTAGACGATAATGACTGATATTTGGATTATTTAATAACTCAGAAATCTTTATCTGCTTGTGATTTACAATCTCTGAAAGTACCAATAATTCATCCAATTTCATTCCTTTTCCTACTTGAGCCTCGTAAAGTAGTGATAACTCTATTAGTTTTTCTGATACAACATCTGCTTTAATGCGAAATATAACCGAATTATCCGTTTCCTCAGGCTTGGGTAAGGTTTTTCCTTTTTTTAGAAGGTCTGTAAATATCTTATCAAACCCGCTGCCTGCTTTTTCTGCAAGACCTATCTCACGCAGAATATCCATAACGTTGGGATTGCGAGGATTGGTTTTTCTCAGATAATTCTCAATTGTTATACCCTCAGGGAAAGTTCCCGGGCTTTCTATTTCCAAATACCTACCATCGTCATATTTGCGTATCTCAACTATCTGTTGTCTGCTTAGGCTTCTGTGTGCCAAGGCATTGATGAGCAATTCACGAATGACAATCTCAGAATAATCTTCAACATATTCTCTAAAGAGTCCAAAGACATATTCTTTTTGTTTGATTTCTGCCCTTAGTTGTGCAAAACAAGCTTTAGCTACCTCTACGATATTACCCCTATATTCATATGGCTTATAGGTGCCGTCAGAAAAATAGTGAATATACTTCACCTCATAGTAAGGGAGCTCTCTTAATGCAGTATGATTTCCAACGAATAACAATCCCGTAGTTGTTGGTAATGGCTTGCCATCTTCGTCTTTAGTCATTCCCAGAGAGTCAAGCAAATCTTCACGTGATTTATTCAAGTATGGACTGTCTGCATTTTTAGCCTCTATCATGTCAATCAGGTTAGTCAAGCGTCTTTCGTCAATCCATTCTCCTGATATATGCCATGTCTTTTGGTCATATACTATCAATCCTTTTTCTGACATGACAGTAGCCATTTCGTATGACTCAATGGGACGGTTACCGTCATTACTGCGTATTAAGAACTCTCCGCGACTTGTACGATGAAGTTGTGTAGAGAATGGTATTTCTAATACCAGCAAGTTTTTACCTTCTACATTTATTTTATGAGGAATGAGTGTGATAGTAGGCTCTGTTCTATCTTGTACTTGGTGGATAAGGTCGAACACCTTCTTTTCATCATATATGAAATCTTTGTTTATCTCCTTGCTGCCATCAACGATTCCAATAAATAAAAAACCGCCTTTATTGTTGGCAAATGCGACAACATCTCTTGCAGTTTCGTCATATTTTGGAGCAAAGTTCTTTAATGATTTACCAAATGTCATCTTATCCTCCAACTGCTCCTTGAAGTCCATGATGTCACATTCACCTCGTTCAAGCAAATTGTAGAACCATTGTATACTAAGTTTTGTTAGTTTCTTCATATCTTATTCTTCCTTTGGCATAATCTATTATGTTTTGATACCGTTGTTCTTAAAGATGCATTCGCAAGAGGGTCTTAGTCCATTGGCTTGATCATCTTCTCGATAAAGGCAATCTCGTCTTCCGTGAGATTGTACTTGGAGTAGAGCTGGCGGTCGATGTCTGGGATGCTTTGAGTCCAGTCGATGTCGCTGTTTGATGTAAAATCTTGCAGAGGGACGAATGCAAACTTGTCTGGTGAAATATCCTGAGATGTTATGGTTTGCAGCATCAAAAATCTTAAGATTTTCGTCTTTATATACTTTTGCAAATTCTCTGCTTCAAGTAAATTGTCAAATGTACCTCCAACAAGATAACTTTGTGTGCAAATATAATTAGGCTCTAGAATCCCCATATACGAAATTACTCTGTACATTCCATTTTTGTCGGGAATACCTGCATGTTCACAAGTTGCCTTTGAAAAAAAGACTTTATACAAATCAATCCACTGCGAATTCTTTTTTACTTCTTCTCTAGATACATATGTGGTTTCTCCACTTGATTTTAATATAACAGCATTTGGAAAAAATTTACTAGTCCCTCTAAATGTTGTTATAAAGCCAAATGGAGTTTGCCCACTAACCATAGAATTCAACTTTAAATCACTTTGTGAGTTTATTTTTTCAATAATCGAAAGTGAACTATTGTTGCGTACGAAAACTCCATGTTCATTAAGCTTCCTATAATTTGAATTTGAACTTCCATGGAATCTGTTAGTGAAAAGGCAATTTCCATTATGCATATAATTCCACAAAAGATAACATATACCACCAGAAATATCTACCGTAGGAAAACAGTCTTTGGAATCAACAAAATCGTAAATATATTGTAATCTACTGTCATTTAGCATGCTTTTACGAAATTGCTCTAAGCCTCTACCACCAGTGAACCATCTAGATGGCATGATCATAGAAATAAATGAAGGGCTTAATTTTCTGGCAATATCAAAGAATTGATTATAAATAGGAATACCATAATTATCTTTTTCCTTGCCAACATTTATTTGATACGGTGGATTCCCCACCACAGCATTAAATTTCATTTCTTGCTTACTTGTATTGCCCTTCCAGAACCCCACAGACTTCAGTTCTTTCACGAGCTGTTCCCGGTCCTTAGAAGCGCGTTCTATTAATTGTATGTTTTTGATATTCGCTTTCTGGTCAACCTGACGAAAGCCAAAGAGGGTGCGGCGGGTGATGCCCACAGCCATAGGAGTATTGCAGATGACATACATGTTGTTCTCCACAATATCATCCCATACAACTTGCTCTTCCTGCACAGAGATGGTCTCACGGTCTATACATTCTGCCTTGATATATTCATCCAAGCGGCGACGGAAGAGAGAGTAGGTGACATAAAGAGGGTAGAGACCTGTCTTGGAATTGATCTCCAATATCTTTGTCTGCACCTCTCCCGCAAGGTCAACATTGTCGAAGAGTTGATGGGTTACATCGCCCTGATCAACATAGCGAGGTGTGTCAAGCACTCCGGTCTTTTCGTCAAACGTTTCGTCATACCAGCACCAACCGCCAATGGTGTCGCTCATGTGCATATTCACCACACGCCAAGGAGTAAGCACCGTTTCTTTGTCGGGATTGCGGAAGTAAGAGAAAATCTCCGTAATCTGATGGATACGCTCATCAATATGCATGAAGTCAGCCTCACGGGTAAGGGCACGATATTTCTTGCCCGCCTCCTCAAAACGGGTAGCGTTGAAGCACTTGCGAATCTTGTTGAAATCTTCTTTCGAGATGCCCTTCGGCATAAACTCAGTCCAAGACTCGTCCTTAATCTTTCGGGTAAAGTTGTCTACGGTCAGTTCATCCTTAGGGTCGCCGGCATCGGCACCGCCATACATCAGCAATGGAATACGCAGGGCGATGCCACGGATGTTGCTCACACGCTTGCGGAACTCCTCACGCTCCTCCTTAGCCTTCTCACGTTTGGCAATACGCTCGGCTTCTTCCTTCAGCCACTGCTCGTGCTCTTCATCAGAGGCACCGTCCCACCATTTCTTAAACTCCTCATCTTTCTTGAGCTTTTCATCCGCTTTTTCCTTGGCTTCCGCCTTCTTCTGGCGGATATTCTCCTCCCATGCGGCACGCTGCTCCTCGGTCATGTGGCTCAGGTCTACGGTCTCCTTGGCATCCTTGCGTTTCTCATCCGGAGCTTTGCCGCCATGCTTACCAATATTATTGATGATTTCCGGATTTACCTTGTTCAGTTCATCCTGGTTGTAGAGGCATGGATCGTCAAAACCCTTGCGCACCAATCGGTCGATAAACACATTCTCCAACTGCTTGTAGATGTTATTGACATCCATAGGACTCATCTTGCCACCCTCCATAGAGAGGACAGGGCAAAGTTCTATAAAGTCGCGAACAGTCTCCTTGTCACGCATTTCCTGCGTCTTCTCTTCATCACCTTCCTGTTTTTTCTTCTCCTTGGCTGTTGCCATAGAAGAGAACTTAGCTGTCTCTGCCACAATCTTCAAGGTACGGTCTGGTGCAAAGTCAAATACATAACATTCTTTCTTGATCTTACCATCAGGAGTCTTGTAGGGAGACTGTACACGGAAGATGGTCTGCATATATGTGGCAGCACGGTCGCCACCCTTCAGATAGAACACGGCAGTCCAAGGCGCAACCGTCACGCCTGTAGTAAGACGGCCACAGGATATGGTAATGGTAGAAGTCTTCTCCGGATTGTCGCCAATGGCTTTAAGCACCTTGTCGAGCGCATTCTCGTTCTGCTCGTCGGTATCGCTCTTGCCTGCTACGTTCACTACATCAAAGCGACGGAAAATCTTGTGCTCCTTGAGCAGTTGCTCCAAAGCAGCCGCCTCGTTAACATGAGAAACCACCCAAAGGGTGTGACGGAATATCTGGCGGTATTCGTCGGTAGAGAATGGAAAATTATTCTCGTCATTCTTCATGCTGAGTAAATTCAAGAACTCAGACACTTCCGGCTCATGCACAAAACGACCTTTAGCACCCTCTGGCATAGATGCTTTGTCGGCTTTCGGATTGCCTATCCATGTACGGAAGAACTCTTGGAATGTGAACACACCTGTCTGGTCCAAGACATTATCAATATTCTTGGTGATGTCATAAGTAAAAATGTTCATTTTCGGCAGTTCGGCATATGGATTCTTATCGTTGGGATTCTTCTTTACAGTGTGTTCCAGTTCCCAGTTACGCTTTGCTGTTTGCTCAGCGATATAGTCCCAGGTGTAGATCTCATCCTCCTTGAAATCCTCATATAGATTGAAAGGAGTTCCTGAGAGATAGAGCATCTTGGTCTTCTCTTTCTTTAGGAAGTCCTGGATAACACCTTTGCCCAATGAGGTAAGTGTTCCCTCGTGAGCCTCGTCAATAATGATAAGATCCCAGTCGGTTTTCAGAATGTCAGCCTTCAATTTCTCGTTGGTAGAGGATGCGGAGCTGGCTGCTGTAATAGAGTTTCCTAAGCCTTCATAATGGTTTTTGCCAGCATTCTTTGCCTGAGTCTTGCTGTTGACAAGTTCTGAGAGACGAATGTATTGCATGGAAACGAAGAAGGCATAATGATTGCCAGGAGTCTCTACAAACTTTTCGAGGTCATAGTAGTTGCCTACGGTCTCATTCTCATCATCAGAGCGCATACCAAATCCGTAAGAGTTATGAATATCACTGTTGCCTTTGATCTTAGGATTAGAACTCTCAGAGCCCACCACCTGTTTGAAGGCTTTCAGCCAACTTCCTCCCACAACAGGGCGGTGGGTGATGATAAGAGT
Source organism: uncultured Bacteroidales bacterium (assembly GCA_934717185.1). GTDB lineage: Bacteria > Bacteroidota > Bacteroidia > Bacteroidales > UBA932 > Egerieousia. Next base: position 87,890 of record CAKUYQ010000005.1, read on the forward strand.
GCGCTTCACATCCATTTCTCGCATGAGCTGCATGGCACAGATGGTCTTGCCGAAACGCATCTTGGCGTTCCAAAGGAACTGGCGATATTCTGGAAGAACTCTTTTGCAGAAACGCTCCTTAGCACGGTTGATTGCATCCCTTTGCTCAGAACGAAGAGTGATAAGGTTGTCGGCAAACGGGTCATCCTGCATGCCGGTCTTTATTTCTTCAAGGGTTGAGTACGTTGCCATAGATATGTTATTTGTTATTATTCTTGTTTACTAACGACTTAAAGGTGTGTTTAGCAGCCGACAAGTCATGAAAGTCTTTGTTACTCAGCGTTGCTTTCTTAAGGTTGATGCCTTTGAGAAAGTCTTTGATAAGACAGAACCGCTCTTGTGGTTGCGGTTCATAAACCTTGGCAGGTTCGCTCCAGCCATCCATGCCATCAAAAAGAGAAGGTCCGGAATCCTGTTCCTGCTTCTTTCCTATATAAGGCTCATTGCCAGGAAGACCATAGGTGAGTCCATCCATCTGCCAGATATTCCATGAGACAATGTAGGATACACCTTCCATAGATTTCTTTGATGGTTTCTTCCCAAACTTAGCGATATAATGCTCCTCGAAAGTAAAGAAGAGGGCTTCTCGGGCAAGTAGGAGGTTATCACCCTGCCACTCAAATCCGTATGTAGCACGGAGGGCAATCTTAGCCCAAAGGATCCATTCCTTGGAATCCTTCGTATTCTCGGAAACGATTCTAAGTTTACGGTCGAGCATTCCTATGCGGTATCTTACATCCTCGTTATACTCACCGGTAACGGCATCATATCTGTTACAGAGGTATGGAGCCTCGCCACATGTAATCTCCAAGCGGGTGTCAGCCACATAATCTTTCCAGGTCTTACCTTCTGGAAACTCAATTTTCTCCTCATTGTTAATCCATTTCTGAGGGTTTTCCGGGTCTGGCGAATTGAAGAGTCCTTCTTTTCTGCCGAACCATTCCTCATCTATGAGATTATTCTGTGCATTACAAATCCATGCAGGAGTAAATACCTCCGCCTTGTCTTTAGCACGCTGTGTCTGTTCTAACCTTGACTTTACAGCACGTGGTTTGATTATTTCTATCTTGTCGAGCGTGATAGGTGCAAAGAAAGTAAAATCCTCTCCGTAGTCAGCATACGAATCTGTAGCCCAGTATATATTCTGCTGGGTGGTATGATCTTTTAGAAGGTTTATGCATACCTTCTCTCCGTAGCTGTGGAGCAGTTGGCTTCCACTTATGTCTGCATCGTTTATCATTGTATGTAATACAAAATTATTATTCCATATTGCAGTCTTTCTGCACTATTTATATTTTTTTAATAAATTCTCTATTTTATCTGCTATTTGTCGTCTTAACCAATTAGGCTTTAGCACTTCAACCTGATTCCCGTATGAGAATATGCGTGCTTCAAGTTCTTTGTTGGGGCGAACTGTGAGCTTGATGATTCGCCGTTTTTCGTCTTTAATCTCCTGCGATGAATGTATTGGTTTATTCAAAACGTAAGGAAAGCGAGCTTCATCAAACTTCAATAATACTTCCTCTGCTACAGGATGTTCTTCTGGTAATGTTACTCCAATGATGTCCTTAAAATACTCGTTAAAGTCAATATCCGTATTGGGGATAAATGTTACGTTGGCACGTGAGATCTTCACTATTCGGTCTAGAGCTTTGTTTGTTATGTAATTGCCATGGTTACCTTCCTGCAATCCAATCAAAAACCAACGGTTGTTGAATTGCTTTATATGGTAAGGATGAATGATGGCGGTTCTTTCATTGCCAGAGAAAGTACGATATAGCAAATACAATGGCTGATGATTTAATGCGGAGTTAATCAGCTCACCCAAGAACTCAGTTCCATTTAGCAGATCATTATGTTCAAATGATACTACGTTCTCTGTATTTTGCCTAACACCGAATCTAATTTCTAAATTTGAGATGACATCTTCTAACCATGCGTTACTCGGCACACCACGAAAACGGCTAAGTATATCAATTGTGGAACGTAGAGAGGTTACTTCTTCGGCTGTCAATTCATTATTGAAAATGGAGAAGTTTGGATCTGAATAACGGTAGTAGCTCTTCCTGCCGTCGAAGGGATAAGTTTCAATAGGGGCATTGTAGGTGACTCTATCCCTCATGTACTTGATATCTTCACGTATCTGACGAATGCTAACTTGTGTGCCATACAAATCCGTGAGGGACTCATTTACTTTGTCAAGGAGATCTTCAATGCTGTATGTACGATGAAAATCGCTAAAGCATTGGTCCAGTATCTGATAGCGAAGTTGTGCATTCTTGTTTGTTGGCATGGAGTATTTCTTTAATTAGTTTTTTTCAAGTGTAAAAATAAGGTTTTGTCCTTTAAAAACAGACAATTTTCGTAAAAATAATATTTATACATGTTACATTTTACTAAGTAATCTTAAAAAAGCGACGGCCAATTGGTTTTGACCGCCGCTTATAGGGTAAATGTCTATATAATCTTAGAACATTGCAATAAGTTCATCGTTTGTGTAGGCATCTGCACCGTAGCATAGTTTAAGGTATGCCAAACCGTTTTTGTAGTCCTCCTCTGTAAAGGAATCTGTTGCCTCTTTAGCTACAACTACGTCATATCCAAGGCAAAATGCATCTGCTGAGGTATGTCTTACACACATGTGAGCATGAAGACCGGTCATGATTACAGTCTGTACACCCAACTCTTTTAAAAGGATGTCGAGGTCTGTCTGGAAGAATCCGCTGTATCTGCGTTTTGGTACAACATAATCTTTGCTGCATAGGTTAAGTTCCGGAATAACCTCAGCGCCTTTGGTTCCAACTAAGGCGTGGTCTCCCCAGATCTTAAGCTCCCTGTCTATGCCTGGAATATGTGCATCATTACAGAAAATTACGGGAACACCGGCAGCACGCGCTGCATCTAAAAGTTTTGCAGTTGCAGGAACAATGGCTTTTGCTCTGTCGCAAGTAAGAGCACCGGTAACAAAGTCGTTAAGCATATCAACGACCAAGATGGCAGGATGATTCAATTTGCTCATCTGAAATGTTTTTTAAGGGGCAGCGACCATATTGAGTAATCTTAAAAAATAACTTGGTAATCTTTAATTGTCTTTTCGGTCTATATTTCTTTTCTCAAAAATACTGCTAAATCTTTACCAACTTATTTTTTAACGCTTACTTATATACGTTATTGTAGGTCTCATCCCCGGGTTAATAAATAAAAAAGCCCTCATCCCTGTTCGGATAAGGACTTATGCAAAGTTAAGTAACCGTTTTGTCCTTTCAAAATATTTTGCAGAATATTTTATTGCTTTGGCTTTAGCTTTAGCATGAGCTTTAATACTATCAACTTATCTTCTATACTAAGTGCTAGCTATTCTGATTATGCAGCATTGAAGGGCGCCTTAATTGAACAATTTGGCAATTTGCCCGTTTACAAAGCTACAAGGGATAGATTATTGATATATATTTGCCGAAATAAAACTTTATAAAACAATAAGAGTTATGTCAACTAAATATTCAGGTACGCAGACAGAGAAAAATCTTGAGGCTGCTTTTGCCGGCGAGAGCCAGGCTCGTAATAAATATACATATTTTGCTTCCCGTGCCAAAAAAGATGGCTTTGAGCAGATCTCTGCAATCTTCCAGCAGACTGCAGACAACGAGAAGGAGCATGCAAAGATGTGGTTTAAAGAGCTTAATGGTATTGGTGACACAGCTGCTAATCTTGAGGCTGCTGCTGCCGGTGAGAACTACGAGTGGACAGATATGTATGAAGGTTTTGCAAAGACTGCCGAGGCGGAGGGCTTTACAGAGCTTGCAAAGAAATTCCGTATGGTAGCAGCCATTGAGAAACGCCACGAGGAGCGTTATCGTGCTCTTTTAAGGAATATTGAGATGCAGGAGGTTTTTGCAAAGAGCGAGGTTAAGGTATGGGAATGCCGTAATTGCGGCCATATTGTAGTAGGAGAGAAGGCTCCCGACAAATGCCCTGTTTGTGATCACCCTCAGGCTTACTTTGAGGTTCATGTAGATAACTTTTAAGAAGGTGCTAACGAAATAAAATATAGGCGGCCAAAAAATGGATCGCCTATATTTTTTTGCTTATTTGCTGTCGCGCAACTTTTCCTCGCCATGTAATAAGCTTTAGCTTTGGCCGGCTCTATGTTTAGTAATCTTAAAAAAATAAGTTGGTAATCTTTAATTGTCTTTTCGGTCTATATTTCTTTTCTCAAAAATACTGCTAAATCTTTACCAACTTATTTTTAACGCTTACTAAGATTCCTCAAAAAAATTAATAAAAAGTGCAAATACAAGGCTTGCGAAGCTGAATAATCCGGAGTTTACTTGCGTAAATGAGGAATTATGAAGCGAGCGTAACGCAGTAGTTGCCTTTTTATTAATTTTTTTACATGCTACGGGCAAATATCATCAATAACTTCTCCCTCAAATCACTCCACGATTTTGAAGTGGCATTTGCTATGGTTGCAGTAGTTCTGTTTATAAACTCCTCTGCTTCAGCCTGCTTTCCGGCTTTTAGTAGATCTGCAACCTTTGCCTCTATAAGTGGCTGAACAGTTCTCATATACTCCTCATAATACGCCACCTCATCTTCAACAAGTTTTCTTGTTTTGTCCCAATAGATTGTAGCAATTCTGTTAGCCTGTCTGTATGCCCAGATAGCTGCATCATCCCTGTATCTGTGCTGTCCACAAACATCAAACCCATCTGGGAGCTCGGTAGCTCCGGCATAGATAGGGATACGCGGGCTTTGAGCCGGGTTGTCAAATGAGAAGTAGGCTACACCACCAATTTCGTCGGGAAGCCAATTCCTAAGCTGAATAATGTGAGAATATGAACATTGGATAACAGCGATTGTACGAATTCTCTTTGTAACATCTGGCTTAAGAGAGTTGAGAAGAGAACGCATATCCGCACTCATGAAAGTAGATATAGGCTTTACTGTCTCTTTATAGTTTATGGTCTTGCCGTCTGCATCTTTCTTTGATCTGTTAACCTCAACTCCAAGATTCTTAACCTGATCCCAATCTGTACCCTCATATGTCTCTCTGTAGAACTTGAACATCATCTCGGGCGATACCTTTACCTCCGGCTTTACAGAGAAAGGAATCTCCTCTGCATTAAAATCTAATTTTAGAGATGGAGCCAATGTGTTAAGTACAAAGAACTCTCTGTAAGAGAATGGTTTGCTTAACGATACCATCTTGTAGAACTTGAATTCGCTCTTGCCGTCCCACAGTCCCATGTGCTGAACGCGGGCTTTTAGGTCTGAACCGTACATGAAATTATCCGGGTCATTAAAATCTACAACACCAATCTTTGGAATGTTGGCAGATACACCAACATGGTCATCCGGAATCCTCTGAGCTACCCATAGAGCACCGGGCTTGTCGTATGGAGATGGTTTTACTTTTTTGCCCTTCTTTAAAGCAATGGAATCAACAACAGGTTTGCCTGTTCCGTAAATCTCAAAATGCCAAACCTCATTCTTGTCTGCAACTGTAAGGCATTCGCCATAATCTGCATAACCATATTTTTCTGCAAGTTCGCCCATAAGTCTGATTGCATCACGCGCATTTGTGCATCTTTCAAGTGCAATCCTTTCAAGTTCCTCTATATAGAACATACCCTCCTCATTGCGCAACTCTCTCTTTCCAACAGTTGTTGTCTCGCCAATTGCAAGCTGTTTCTCGTTAAGACAAGGGTAGGCAACGTTCAGGAATCTGAATGTTGAATCCGGAGCCGGAATCTTTCCCTTTTCGGTAACATTTCTCATATCTCCGGGCTCTTCGTTATGGAGAAGGCCTTTATAGATGGTCTCCATATCACCTTTCTTAAAATATTTGCGTTTTTCCATGCGCAACCATGTTCTGTAATTGGAGTCGCAAGAATGAGCAGTCATAACAGAGCCGTCTGTAGAGGCATTTTTGCCAACCATAATAGATGTACAGCTCTCGGAATAGGTCTCATCCTCTGGATTCCATGCGTAGTCTGTAATGTGGGACTGAGCCATTAGTCCCGATACAAAGAATACAGAAGCCGCGGTAAGGGCAAATTTTTTTAGTATCATAGTTTTTTAATATTGTTTTGAGGCCAAATCAATAGCCGATAATTAATTCTTTTAACACACTCTATACCCTCTCTACTATCTTTACACTTAAAAATAGCCAACGCCAAAGCTAAAGCCAAAGCTAAAGCTCTCCACAAAGTTAAACTAAATTTTCGCTATTTTCAATAAGCTCCAACAATTTGTCAATAGCCTTCTCCTGCGGAATGCCCCTCTCCATAACCTCTTTCCCTTTATACAAGGTAACCTTTCCCGCCCCCTCGCCAACATATCCGAAATCTGCATCAGCCATCTCGCCCGGGCCATTTACAATACAGCCCATAACAGCAATCTTAATCCCTTTCAGATGAGCCGTCCTGCGTTTTACCTCGTTGAAAGTCTGTTCAAGATTGTACAATGTTCTGCCGCAGCCCGGGCAAGCAATATATTCCGGATGAGAGAACTTACGCCTTGTTGCCTGTAACAAGTTTTCCTTGAACACATTAATCGTGCTGTTATCAGCCGGTACACCGTCAACCTCCGCCGACAGAGAAAAGTCGTCAATCCTTTTATCAAGTAACAGACTGCCAAAATCGCACGCAGCCCTAATGATAAACTCCTCGTATGTTGCGGTACGGTAACATCTGTGAAGCAGCCCGTCAAGCATCTTTACACCTAAAGCGTCGCATCTGTTTTTCAATTCTTCGCTTCCCGATAAATTATCCTTAGACGATAGCAACTGCTCCATAACTTTGGCAACGGCAAACCCTTCAGATTCTGTTGTTGCAGGGTTATAGTAATTTGCCAATATCCTGCCCGGAGCAATTTCATTTACGGGATTTTCTGTTAATGAAACTCGTAATGTATTGCCTATCCTCTCCTTAAGCAGAGTTCCTATACCTACAGCAGACTTAATTCGTCCCATATCTCCGTTGCCTGCCTCTGTTACGCCAAGGTGAAGAGGAAACGAGATACCTCTTCTTTTAAATTCCTTATCTAACAGCCTGTATGCCTCAACCATTACAACCGTGTTGCTTGCTTTAAGAGATATTACGGCATTATAAAAACTGTGCTTTACGCATAAGTCAATCCACTCCAAAGCAGCCTGCATCATACCTAATGGGGAGTCTCCATATAAAGAGACAATCCTCTCACCGAGAGAGCCATGATTTATCCCAACCCTTATAGCGGTGCCATACTCCTTGCATATTTGTAAAAGTTCTGCAAATTTATTGTCTGCCGTCTCCTTCTCCTTTGCAAAATTACCGGGATTAATCCTTACCTTATCTGCAATCTTTGCTACAGCAAGTGCAACATCTGCACTAAAGTGTACATCTGCCACAAGAGGTGTCTCAATGCCTAAAGCCCTTAACCTTTCCTTAATTATTGCCAACGCCTCAACCTCTTTAACCCCCTGTGTTGTAAGCCTTATAATATCGGCTCCGGCGTTTGCAGCCTCTATACATTGCCTTACAGAAGCATCTATATCTTGAGTTTTTGTATTTGTCATGGTCTGGACAGCTACAGGCAGCCCGTGACCAATTTTAATATCTCTTATATTAGCGTAATGATAATCCATAATAATTGTCGGGAAGCTAATTTTTCTTCCTGCTGTATTTGTTTTTAAATCTGTAAAATAATCCAAAAGAGATAAGAAGCTGATTCTCATGGGTATATGTCCAATACTCTTCTGAATATAACTTTGGATCATAAAGCCCGGACATATTATACCTGTAACTTGCCGTAAGGTGCAGTTCAAACGGATGCATTATAAATGCAAAGCCGCCGCCGCCCATTATTCCGTATCCCCATTTGTTAGGTTTAAAGCCCTCAGGAATCTCAGCACCCAAGTCCCAATCCTGTTTGTAGTTTAAGTATGGGCCTGCCGTTAACATAATACGCATCTTCCAAAACTCAATCCTGAACAGCGCCTCCATGGAGAGAGCTAAATTCTTATATGCATCCGTTGATTCTGTTATATTGGGCTCTTTACCGCTAAGCAACGTATAACCGCTTTCATTATACTCCAACCCGGCCTGAAATCCAAAGTATGGCATCGAGTTCCAAAGTGAGTGCAGATAGATGTAGTAAAGCCCTAAATTTTTTGGAGACTTTATAGATTTATGCCCTATATCTTGGCTGAAATGAACATTAGACATGGAATATCCCCATTTTACTCCCAAAAGATGCTGCTTGAGAACAGTACTGTCTTTAACCTTTATAGCGGCATCCTTAAATGAATCATATTCAAACTCCTTTAGAATATCCTTTACCTTTGTGGTATCGTTTCCTCCTGTAGAGTTTCTGTCATCGATAACCTGCGCAAACAGATCTGTACCGGTTAATATAAAAGACGTAACCAATATGACAGCTGTATATATTAATCTGTTCATAATCTACTTGTTGTTCTGTATTATTTTAATTATCAAATAATTCCTTTAAATCAACAGACTGTTCTATATCCATTCGTTCCCCAACTTTAATAATGGCTTCGCCACCCGGCAATCTGTATAATTTTACCTTTTCAGGCAGTTTGCCTGCCAGAACATCTCCAATATCCAAACGTCCGTTGGCATTAAGATCTTGTGTAATCCTTATTGAGTAGTCACCCTCTTTAAGATAGGGAAACAACAGAGTCGTATCTTTTGTAACTGTATAACGCCTGAATATCTTATCTCTTGTATCGTTTACAAGTTCTATAATGTATTTAGTATCTACATTTGTCAATTGTGTGGCAATACTGCTTAATTTCTCGTCATTGGGCAACGATACCTTGAGCTTTGTTGAATCATTTGTATTCCCGTATATATCTTTAAATGCAAATTGAGGGATAAAAAGTTCATACTCATTACCCTTCTTAAATTCATCAACGGGCATGAGAATATATCGCTTCAGATCTGCAGTATCCCTTGTAAATGTATAAAGAGCATTAAATTTTTGCTGTTTGGGATCAATCATTGTAAAGCGAAGCGAGTCTTGTTTGGCCTCAAGCAGCGGCTCTGGAAATTCCAATACAAATCCCTCCTGATCTAAAATTTCAGGGTTCGCCTTTAAGGACAGCTCCAAAAGATCCTTTCTTTTCTTCTCTTTGTTGCCCTGTTTGCTGCGATCATTTGCTTTATCTTTGTTCCTTAACGCTTTAGGTAAGATGAACTTTAGGTTCTCAGCTGTTGATACCAAGTTGTTAAGAGAATCTGATTTCAAATACTTAATACCCACAAAAAGAGTATCATCTATCATATTTCCATCTTTTATCCAGAAGCAGAGACTGTCCTTTGTGGCATTCAATTGCTGCAATACTCTTGAACTTTTTATTCCTTTAATGGAGAATGAGTCAATCTGAACATTCGGTGCACCGAACTTAATATAAGAACCCCTCTCCGAAACTCTTTTATAATCTCTTATATACTGTTTTGTTGTTTTTTCGGGAAACATAACAAGCTCAATCTCACTTGGACGAGACATACAGGCCAAAGTATCTTTCATGTCGTAAATGCCAAGCTGAGGCATCCCTTTTTCCATTATGACAGAAGGCGTGTAAAGTGAATCAAGAAATCCTACCAGTTCAAGGCCGGGGTCATATTTGTTGTTGTTATTCTCATCCTTTATTGTATACACTCTGTAAGGAACATTTTTTATGTTCCTTACAACAAAATAACCCCATTTGTCTGTTTTGGTTACAGCTGCAGGAAGATCATTGAACACAGATGAATCCTTTGCATTATGATACAGACTAACTGTAGCTCCTTCAACCGGCAGCAGTGTAGCATAGTCGTACACATTGCCGGACAACATCATGGTGTCTATTGTTGTTCCTGTTGAGAAGGTGTATGTAAAGAAGGGGAGTGGGTTGCTCTCGTTGTTGTCTACAATGGCATTGCCAAAATTCAACGAATATGTTGTGTTAGAGTCAAGTGGCTCCTCGAATGTGACAACAATGCTCTTCCCTTTTATGCTTGTTTTGGGTCTCTTCTTTTGAGGGGGGGAGAGAATTATGTTTTTTGACGGATCCTTCAGCTGTACATATTCGTCAAAGGTAATGGTGATTTTACCTTTGACAACAGGAAAGTTTATGGCATTTGAATCTGGTTCCATTTTAAGTACAACCGGTGGAATGGTGTCCTTTGGCCCACCGGTTGGTGCTCCACGTGTATTTGCACACGATGACGAGTGAAGACAATAAGCCGCAAGCATTATTACAGTCAACAACTTGCATATCCTCAACCTTGCAATTCTATCTATTTTTAAATGTTCAAACATAATTCAACTCTTTATTAAGGCTTTAGCTTTGGCCTTAGCTTTTGCTAAAGGTTCAGCTATTCCTGTAAGTTTTCCTTCTATCAACTCTAAAACTGTCTATCAACTATTAAACCTTTTTCCTCTCTTTACTTTCTTTCCTTTCTTTACTTTCTTTACTTTCTTTACTTTCTTTACTCTCTTTACCCTCTTTACTCTCTTTACCCTCTTTACTCTCTTTACTTTCTATAAACTATAAACTCTCTTTAAACTAAAATCGCCAACGTCAAAGCTAACGCTAACGCTAACGCCAAAGCCAAAGCTAACGCCACTTACTCCTTCACATCAACCCTTGTAACGGTCTCAATACTCCTGATTCTAGACATATTCCTTATGATAATGTCTAGATCCTCTGTATTATGTACATAAAGGTCTATATATCCCTCAAATATTCCATCGTGAGTTTCAAAATGGATCTTCCTTATATTAACATTAAGTACCAATGTTATATACTGTGTAATATCATTAACAACTCCAATCCTGTCTATACCTTTAAGGCTTATACGTGCCAAAAAGGATAGCATTGTATGCTTTGTCCATTTTGCATTAACAATATTTCCACCGTTTCTTGAGGCCAATGATATGGCAACTGGACATACTTTTTTATGGACTATTACATGATTGTTCTCATCTATGAATCCAATCACAGCATCTCCCGGAATAGGCTTGCAACACTCTGCAACCTTATATGTAAGTGTCTTTTCTACAGGATTTTCCTTTAAAAAGAAATCCTTTTTCTTGTCTGTGACAGTCTCTAACGAACCATCTGCAATATTTTTATCCAACTCCTTCTCAAGAGCCTCCTCTTTGAGTTCTACACCATCTTCATCGTTGTCTCCGGTATCCTCCTTTTCCCCCTTGTTTCCAAAGAAAAACTTTAGATTCCAGTATTTTACAAATTTGTTTTCGTTGTTTTTCCTAAGAATCTTGTCCAAGTTTGTAAGATCTACAAGCCCCACGCTTATCTTGGAATACAGCTCCTCTTTGTTAGTAAGGTTGAATTCAACAAGCAGTTTCTGGATTACCCTTAATTGCGGTTTAACACCTAATTCGTTGAGAGCCTTTTCTAACATTTCCTGCCCCTTCTTTATATTATCTTTGATGTCTGATTTAAGTGCATCATAAATCAGCTCTTTTGTCTTTGGAAGTGCTGCATAATTCAGCCATTCACGCTGTGCTTTGGCTGCATCTGCCGTTATAATCTCTATCTGATCTCCATTTTTGAGTTTATATGATAGAGGGACTAGTTTGAGGTTTACCTTTGCTGCTATCGCCTTGTTTCCAATTTCGGAGTGTATGCTATATGCAAAGTCAATTGCTGTGGCACCTTTTTGGAGTACTTTAGACTCGCCCTTTGTTGTAAACACATATATCTCAGATGCCAAGAGGCCTTCATGAAATTTGTCCAAAAACTCAAGGGCGTTTACATCCGGGCTTTCCAGCACCTCTCTTACCATGTTCAACCAGTTGTCAATCTCTTTCTCTGAATTGTGAACACCCTTATAGCTCCAATGTGCAGCAACCCCTTTCTCTGCAATCTCATCCATTCTTATGGTTCTTATCTGAACCTCAACCCAACTGCCCGATGGACTCATTATAGTACAATGCAATGCTTCATAACCATTTGACTTTGGCGTATTTGTCCAATCTCTAATCCTATCTGTCAAGGACATATATTTTTCTGTTATAAGCGAATATATCTCCCAACACTGCTTCCTTTCCGATTTTTCTAAGTTAGGTTCAAATACTATCCTTATGGCAAATAGATCAAACACCTGCTCAAACGGGATATTCTTTGTTGTCATCTTCTTCCAGATAGAGTAGGGGGTCTTTGTCCTTCTGGAAATAGTAAAGTTATAACCGGAATCTTTAAGAGCTCTCTCTAATGGAATTATAAATTTGTCTACATCGCCACCTTTTGTGTTGTTAAGCTCGTTCAGCTTGTCGGATATACTTTTGTATGCTTCGGGTTCCCTGTATTTTAACCAGATGTTCTCCATCTCAGACTTCATGCTGTATAGCCCGAGCCTGAGAGCAAGTGGAATGAAAATATACATTGTCTCGCTCAAGATCTTGTCTTTCTTGCGCTCCGGCATGGAATCTATTGTCCTAAGGTTATGGAGTCTGTCTGCAAGTTTTATGAGGATGACACGTACGTCATCGTTTAGAGTAAGAAGTATACGTTTGAAATTCTCTGCCTGCATTGATTTTTCAACTTTCTCCTTCTCCTCTTTACTAAGGGCAGCATTCTCCTTTTCGGTATGTTTGCTGTCCATCGCGGATTTTATTTTTGTAAGTCCGTCGACCAAAGAGGCAATCTTTGCTCCAAACAGCCTCTCTATATCCTCAACTGTGTACTCTGTGTCCTCTACTATATCGTGCAATAGAGCTGTTACAATAGATTTGTAGCCAAGGCCTATCTCTTGAACCACAATCTTTGCAACTGCAATCGGGTGGATTATATACGGCTCTCCGGAGCGTCTTCTTACCCCTTTGTGTGCCTCATTTGCAAATTCAAACGCCTTTATTACCCCTTCATATTCCTCCTGATTTGCACAACGCTTTAGCGCAGCAAGTCTCAAAGACTCAAACTCCTTGTTGATAAGTTCATAATCCTCTTTGGTAAACGTGTTGTTCATAATTCCTTAAATTAGATTATCTAAAACAATAAATCTCTTTTTCCGCTCTTAATCTCGTTCAACCTCTCGCGCACTCTATTTTTCTGTGTGTTGTCGGGAAGAAGAGCCAACTCTTTTTCAATCAAGCGGTAACCTGCCTCTTTTGTCTTTTGGGATGAGTAGTCCTCCAAATACTCCGCTAATGTGAGCATTGCGTTTGGGGTACAGAACTTCTTTATGAAGCCAGGAATGGCATACTCCATAAAATGCTCGCCTGTACGTCCTACCCTGTAACAGCTTGTACAGAAGCTTGGTATGAACTCCCTTGTAAGCAGCCAGTGGATAACATCGTCTAACTCTCTTGTATCTCCTACTTGGAACTGCTCCTTGTCTAACTCTTGAGGTGCGCCATCTCTCTTTTCGTAACCGCCTATTTCTAATCTTGTTCCTGCATCTATCTGGGAAACGCCAAACTCTATGACATCATCACGCACATTTTTGTTTTCTCTTGCGGTCATTATCAGCCCTGTGTATGGAACAGCAAGTCTTAATACTGCAACTAACTGCTTGAAATGTTCGTCACTTACCTGGTACGGCAACTCTATGTTAAGGTCCTGCGCCGGCTGGATTCTTGGAAAACTTATGGTATGAGGGCCAACCCCGTAGCGCGTTTGCAGATGTATTGCGTGCGATACAAGGCCCAATACCTCAAAGCGCCAGTCGTACAGTCCAAAGAGAGCACCAATGCCCATGTCATCTATTCCTGCCTCAAAAGCCCTGTCCATTGCGTTAAGGCGCCACATGTAATCGCCTTTTATATCTCCTGCAGGGTGGTATTTTGCGTATGTCTCCTTGTGATATGTCTCCTGGAATACCTGAAATGTTCCAATCCCGGCAGCCTTTACAACCTTATAGCCCTCAATATCGAGAGGCGCTGCATTTATGTTAACACGCCTTATCTCACCGTTACCTGTTTTTGTGTTGTAACAGGTCTTTACCGTCTCTGCAATGAATTCTGGCGTATAGCGAGGCGATTCTCCATATACCAAAATCAATCTTTTATGACCGCGCTGTTCAAGGCTCAGCACCTCCTGCACAAGCTCGTCATTGCTTAAGGTTTTTCTTACCACACCCTTTGCGTTTGCCCTGAAACCGCAATACTTACAGTTGTTTACGCAACTGTTCCCTATATACAGGGGGGCAAAAAGAACAATTCTGTTGCCGTAAATTGAGCGTTTGAGCTCCTTTGCCGTTTCGTACAGCTCATGCAGACCATCCTTGGATTTTATTGCAAGAAGGGCTGCTGTCTCCTCTAATGTAAGTGCCTGCTTGTTGCGGCTTTTTTCAAAGACCTTTCTGTATACAGCAGGGTCCTCTTTTGTATTGTTTATAAGGTTGTGTAGCAGATTGTCATCTATGAAATCTACAGCATCCTTTGTTAGTTCTCTATTTAGTTTCATCTTCTTTTTTCAATCAATTTTCACTATCGTGGTTAATCCTGTTCTTTACCTCTGCCTCCAATGAGGCCAAATCGTTGTCGTATGCATCTACATATTGGTTGGCGTGTGAAATCTCTGCACCAATCAATATTATGGTCCAACTTATGTTCATCCATATTAGAAAGAGCGGGATGGCTGCAAAAGCGCCGTATACTGCATTCATTCTCGATACCATCAGCTGGGTCTCAAGATATATAAACTGCATTCCCACAAATGCCAAAGCGGTAATCAGCGATGCAGGAAATGCAGCGTCGAAGCGCACTTTAACATTTGGTATGTATTTGAACATTATTGTAAAGGCAAGGACTACAATACCATAAAATATAATCCATTGCAGCAGGTATCCTATATTAGGGAAAAATTCCAGCCCAATTCCAATTCCGTTAAGCACATTATGGAAAAAAATGTATATGGAGAGGAATGTGAGTATTATGAATGGCCCTACAATAAGTATTCCTATATAATAGAGGAATCTTTTGGTAATGGACCTTCTTCTTTCAACTTTCCATATTCCGTTAAATGCCTTCTCCACATTCATCATAAGCCAGATAATGGTGCACATAAAGAAAGTAAAGCTCACTACTCCAAACGAGTTTTTGGTGGAATCGCTGATTATGTTGCCGGCAAAACGGAGTACATAATTAACCATCTCTTCATTGCCGGAAAAGCTTTTAAGCAGCAGCTCCTCCAATGTACGCTCCAAACCTACACCGCTCGTTACTGCAAGACAACAGGCAAGAAACGGTACAAGAGAAAGGGTGGAAAAGAATGTGAGAGCTATTGAAAACAGCCCTAATTTATCCTTTCCGGCCTCCTTAATGGTTACAAGTGCCACCCGCAGATACTTTATTCCGCGTCTCTTTGCCTTGCCGAAATCCTCCAATTTAATATTCCATATATCAATTGTAAGGAATTTTACAAGCCAATTGTAGAACCCTTTTATCTCCTCAATAAGATCCTTCAAAACAAATTATCTAAAAAATGCCTCTATAATTTAGACATGAACCTGCATGGGTCAATAATAAACCTCTCATGAATGCCGCTTCCAATCTCCCCCTTCTCATCAAATGCCTTTACCTCAAAGGTTATTTTACGCCCCTCAACGGCTGTAACAGTTGCCACAGCATAGACTTTTGCCCCAATTTTACAGGCACGTGTATGCGCAACATTCATAAGTACGCCAACACTATCTTCATTGTAAGGTGCTGCCTTTAACAGATTAAATGCAGCGTTTTCCATTAATGCAATCATAGCCGGAGTTGCAAATACCTCCAATCCTCCTGAGCCCATTGTAATTGCAGTATTCTCCATGCCTACAACAGCATCTGCTCTGTTTTGAGTACCTATCTTCAAGTTCTCTGTCATGTTTTCAAAAAAATAATTTTATAAAATTTGCCTGCAACTTTGTGCAGACAAACCTTCACTACCCTTTAATCTTTTCTATAACCGCCCTGACCAATTCGGCAACCTTTGTATCTGTATCCTCAAAGAATGGGGAACCGTTTATCTCAACAACAGGTTCAACAATCTCAAACTTATTCTCCTCTGCAAACTTTTTAAGATCCTTTACACCTGCACCATTCCATGTAGAACCGCCAAAGACACCGAATACCTTGTTCTTAGGAGTTATAAGGTTTATCTCATTGCAAAGGTGAGCCATCATTGGGTGCATCTTGCCGTTGTAGGCGCATGACCCAAGAATAAGACCTTTATATCTCCATATATCACTTAAAATGTAAGACATCTCTGCCTTGGTAACATCTATAACCCTTACCCTCAGTCCGCTGTCTGCAAAGGCACGCCCTATCCCATCTGCAACCTTCTCTACATTGCCGTACATAGATGCGTATGCTATTACAACACCATTCTCTGCCTCATATTTGCTCCAGCTGTCGTATAACTTAACAACCTTACCGGGATTCTCCTTCCATATAAGACCATGAGAAGGTGCTATGGTTCTAATCTCAAGCCCTCCAAGTTTGGTAATAGCCTTCTGTACCGGCAGACAATACTTTGCAACAATATTAGAGAAATATCTTCTCATCTCCGGCAGGAAAATCTCCTCAAAATTGTTCTGATAATCAAAGATTCCGCCGTCCAACGCTCCAAAACCGCCAAAAGCATCGCAACTGAAGAGAGTCTTGCTGCTCTCCTCAAAAGTCACCATAGTTTCCGGCCAATGAACCCAAGGCACAAGATAAAAACGCAAAGTCCTCTCTCCAAGTTCAATGGCATCACCATCCTTTACCTCATGGAAATTCTCTGCCGGAAGATTAAAATAGTTCTTTAACATTTTAAAGGTCTGGGCATTTCCCACAACTTTAACATTTGGGTAAACGCGCAACACCTCTTGCAGCATGCTGGAGTGATCCGGCTCCATGTGATTCACCACAAGGTAATCCAAACTCTTTCCCTCCAAAAGGGCACCTATCCTGCAAAGGTAACTGTTATCTGAACCGTATTCTATAGTATCTATCAGCGCACTCTTCTCATCTGTAATAAGATAAGAGTTATAGGATACGCCGTATGGAAGAGGCCAGTTATTCTCGAATATAGTCTTTTTCCTGTCGTTGGTACCAACATACCAAATACCATCTTCAAGTGTTATATGTTTATCTCTCATATTATGTAAAATTTTGTTATCTATCTATTCAACTAAATAAATCTATCTCTTTTTCAATCTTTTCATTTTCAGTTCCGCTTCCCGACAAATTCTCCGTCTTCTCTTCTCCATCCCTTTTGCCTCCTTTACCGGCATCTACCATACTGTACAGCTGCCTCTCGTCTATCATCTTTATTCCCAACTTTTCAGCCTTTTTTATCTTGGCATCTCCGGCCTTTTCTCCAACCACAAGGTAGGAGGTGTGTGATGTTACAGAGCTGCCAACCTTACCTCCGTGAGACTCTATATATCTTTTCATCTCCTCTCTCGATATAGAGTAGTTGCCTGTTATCATTATCGTAAGCCCTTCTAAACTGTTTGATGCCAACACCTTTTCACTATCGTCCTCTTTAAGTTGAAGCCCAATATGCCTGAACCTCTCTATCTCCTCCACATTCTCTTGATTATGGAAAAAAGAATACACGGAGTCTGCCATTATCTCTCCAAACTCCGGAATTGCGGTAAGCTCCTGAGCGGTGGCATTCATTATCCTGCCTATCTCCTTAAACTCCGCTACAAGATCTTTTGACGCCTGTTCACCTATATTCTTTATTCCAATTGCAAAGATAAACTTATGAAAGGGAATTTGCTTACTTTCTTCCAATGATTTTCTAAAATTGGCAACAGATTTCTCTTTAAACTTGTCCAACGACAACAACTGCTCGTCTGTAAGATAGTACAAGTCAGAAAGTCTTCTTATATACCCTTTGTTAAACAGTTGCTCTATTGTTGCCTCTCCCGCATTTATATCCATTGCCTTTCTGCCAATAAAATGTATGAATCTCCCCTTTATCTGTTGCGGGCATCCGTTTGAATTTGGGCAGTACCACCGCGACAGCTCTTCATCTTTGACGAGCGGAGTGCCGCAGTCCGGGCAATTTGCGGGGAAACAGACAGGTATGGCATTCACGCCCCTTTTGGTGGGTTCTACCCTTGTTATCTTTGGTATTATCTCGCCACCCTTTTCTACATATACATAGTCTCCAACGTGAATATCAAGCTCTTTTATAAAGTCTGCATTGTGGAGAGTGGCCCTTTTTACTACAGTTCCCGACAGATGCACCGGAGAGAGATTGGCAACAGGGGTGACTGCACCTGTTCTCCCTACCTGATAATCAATGGAGAGCAGCTCTGTAAGAGCCTCCTCCGGCTTGAATTTGTATGCTGTTGCCCAACGCGGAGATTTTGCGGTAAAGCCCAATGTCTTTTGCAGGGCAAACTGGTTTACCTTTACCACAATGCCATCTGTGGGATAGGGGAGATCTCTCCTTTTAGTGTCCCACTCTTTTATGAATTCTATTACCTCGTTAATATTCTTGCACTCTTTGGAATGTTCCGATATTGGAAGTCCCCAGCTTTTAGCCTGTGCTAAAGCCTCTGTCTGTGTTTGAGCACCCTCTCCGGGAGGGATTATATGGTAAAGTTTGCTCTCCAACCCTCTATGTCTTACAAGTTTGGGATCTTGTAATTTAAGAGAACCTGCAGCAGCGTTCCTTGGATTTGCAAATGGTGCCTCCTCATCTAATTCCCTTTGGTGATTCAGCTTGTCGAAAGCCTTGTACGGCATATAGATTTCGCCTCTTATCTCAAATTCTGCGGGATATCCGCTATTTGGTACCAACTCTTGTGGTATGGACGGTATCTGCTTTACATTTATGGATACATCATCGCCAACGGTTCCATCTCCTCTGGTAAGAGCGCGTTGCAGTTTGCCGTCTATGTAGGTAAGACAGATGGCTGTACCATCGAATTTAAGCTCACAAGTGTACGTATATGGAGAGCTTGCAACCTTTGCAACCCGGTTGTCAAACTCGTAGAGGTCGTTGAAATTGTAGGTATTCCCCAACGATAACATTGGATTTTTGTGCGGATATTGTTTAAAGGCAGTCTTTTCCTCCGGTTGCATGTCATTGGTTTTGCCGTTCTTCTCTGCAGCTTCTGTCGTTGGTTCGGCTACCGATGACAGATCGTTACCTACAGTTTGGGTAGGAGAATCGGGTGTTACAAACTCCGGGTAGATCTTCTCTAACGAGATAAGATCCTGCATGAGCATGTCATATTCAAAGTCCGAGATTGTTGGTGTATTCAGCTTGTAATAATTGCGGTTATGCACCTTAATCTCCTCTCTGAGTTGTTCTATCTTCTTTTTGGCCTCTTCTTTTTTCATTTTATGCAAATAGGTTATGCGTCTTATAATTTGAACTGCTCTAATACCCTGCGCGTTGTATGTTACAGGGGATTTGTCGGGAAGCCCATAATATAAATAATTTTTTATTACGTTCTTCTCAAAAAGTATCAAAAATAGTAATTTTTCAAAAAACTTCCTAACTTTGCGGCCGGAATTCAGAACTATATAAAAGATATATGGAAAAATCAATTGTAATCTTAACAGGAGGCGGTCCCGCTCCGGGAATGAATACAGTGGTAGGTAGCATTGCCAAAACATTCCTTCAGAATGGATACAGAGTATTGGGGCTAAACGGTGGCTATAAAGGTTTGTTTTCACCTAATCCAAACTATTGTCAGATAGACTTTCTGCTGGCAGACTGGATTTTCAACAGAGGTGGCTCTTACCTTATGATGAGCAGGTTCAAACCATCTCAGGAGGATTTCGACAAACACTTTAATTTGGATTTCTTTAGGGATAACAATATACAGTTGTTGGTTACCGTAGGTGGCGATGATACCGCATCTACAGCAAACAGAATTGCAAAGTTCCTAAAGGAGAGAAATTATCATATTGCTAACATTCATGTTCCAAAAACAATTGATAATGACCTTCCGCTTCCGGAGAATATTCCAACCTTTGGATATCAGTCTGCTAAAGCTGCCGGAAGTACAATAGCCACTACTATATATGAAGATGCGAGGACAAGTGGAAACTGGTTTGTGGTTGCGGCTATGGGGCGTTCTGCAGGACACTTAGCATTGGGTATTGCTGCTACTGCTCATTACCCTATGATTGTAATTCCGGAGATGTTCAACAAAACAGAGATTACAGCCAAGAAGATCCTTAATCTTGCTATATCCGCTATCATAAAGAGGAAGATTATGGGCATTAAATATGGTGCCATAATGATATCCGAGGGTGTATTCCACGATATGAGCAAAGAGGAGTTGGAGAAGACGGGAGTTCATTTCTCATACGACGACCACGGACATCCGGAGCTTGGTAAAATCTCTAAAGCCCAGATGTTCAATGATATGTTAGAGAAGGCGACCACAGAGCTTGGGCTTGGTGTAAAATCTCGTCCTGTGGAGATTGGATATGATGTAAGGTGCGTAACTCCAATTGCTTACGACCTTATGTACTGCTCTCAGCTGGGTATGGGTGTTCATAAACTGTTTGAAGAGGGGGTTACAGGTTGTATGGTCTATATGGATATAGACAACAACATCAAACCTCTGTTCCTTGAAGATCTGCAGGATCCTGCAACAGGCAAGATCCCGCCAAGAAGGGTTAACATTAAGACAGACAAGATCCAACAGGTATTCAAATATATTATGAACTATATTACTCCTGCAGATTATGAGGCTGCTAAACAGTATGTCACTAATCCCGAGGAGTATGACTTTAAAAAGATCCTTAACTGGTAAGGTTCCTCTTTATCTGAACTTTTGAGTTTTAGTAACATGAAAAAATTAGTTGCCTCAGATTCCTTAAGATGATGCAGGTTATTTTTTGAAGGTTAAATATAAGATAAATTGCTTGTTGGTTTAATGAAAAACAAGAAGTTTATTATATATCAGATGCTGCTTAGAGTCTTTGGAAACAGAAGCGAAAGCCAAGTTTCCCAAGGCTCTTTGGCTTTGAATGGTACAGGCAAATTTTCATCTGTGACTGATGAGGTTTTTATGCACCTTAATGGCTTGGGTGTAACTCATATATGGTATACCGGTGTTATTGAACATGCAACCTGCGAGGATTTTACAGCTTACGGTATTACGTTAGACAATCCTTTGGTTGTAAAGGGATTGGCAGGTTCTCCGTATGCCATAAAGGATTACTATGACGTAAATCCCTACCTTGCAGATAACCCCTCTGCGAGGCTTGGCGAGTTCGTCTCCTTAATGGAGCGTACCCATAAGGCCGGTTTTAGGGTTATAATAGATTTTGTTCCAAATCATGTTGCCAGAGGGTATCACCAAGACTCAGAGGAGGCACGCGCTATGCTTGCGCAGCAGGGAAAGCCATTCCCACCGGACTTTGGAGATGAGAATTATTATCTGCTTCCCGACAGATTTTCCTGCCTAAACTTTATAGATTCTGTGCCCGAAGAACAGAAAAAGTTGTTTTCAAGATATTCGGAACAGTGGCACGATAATTTTGCTGTTCATATGTCTGAAAAGTTGGATGCTTCGGATATGTCAGACGCTTCCGAAACATCTGATGAGCTAAAAAATGAATATCTGTTTGATGAAAATCCTGCAAAGGCAACAGGAAACAACTGCTTTAATGCAGCCCCTGGTGCCGGTGATTGGTACGAGACTGTAAAGCTCAATTACGGTGTTGATTATTGTGGTATTGGCGTTGTAGGCAATTGTTTCTCTCCTATACCGGATACATGGCTAAAGATGAGGGATATTCTGCTTTTCTGGTTAAGCTTGGGAGTGGATGGTTTTAGGTGTGATATGGCAGAGATGGTTCCCGTTGAGTTTTGGGAATGGGTAACAAAGGAGGTAAAATGCAAGTTCCCATCTGCACTTTTCATTGGGGAGCTGTACAACAGAGGTCTGTATGAGGATTATCTCAATAGGGGAGGATTTGATTATCTGTATGACAAGGAGGGGTTGTATGATAATCTTAAATCTATATCCCAAACATACTCTGTAACGGGTTATAAAGGTAATGGCTACACAGATGGACAGTGTGTACATGAGTTTGATACGCAAGATGGTAGTGTTGAGAGTTTTCTGCCGCAAGGCAGACTGCAGAATATAAAGGCATCAGCCATAACCTATTGCTGGCAGGGTACAAACGATATTCAGAACAGGATGCTTAATTTCTTGGAAAATCACGACGAGCAGAGAATTGCATCTGATTTCAATCTCTCCAATTCGTTTGCCGCTATTCCGGAACTTGTTGTCTCTCTTATGCTTAACAAAGCACCGTTTATGCTCTATTTCGGGCAGGAGGTTGGAGAGCGTGGAATGCTTGAGGAGGGGTATAGCGGAAAGGACGGAAGAACATCTATCTTTGACTGGTGTTTTGCTCCTGCGGTGAAAAGATTGTTAGAGAGTGAATTGTTTGGAAGCGAAAAAAAACTTTTGAATCTTTACAGAACGCTGCTTGGGTTTGCAATGAGTTCACCTGCAGTTACTGCCGGTGATATGTATGACCTCAGTTATTGCCAAGGTGGCCTTTCCGGGTTTGACAAGGATTCTCAGTTTGTCTTTGCGAGGGTGTCGCGCTTGGATATTTCCAATCCTACTGCTCCAAAGGAGGTTGTGATTGTGGCTGTTGACTTTAAGATGAGGGGTGTTTATGAGGTCTATATTCCCAAGCATTTTGTTGATTATGCATCGTTGAAAGATGGCGGAAGTTATAGTGCAGAGTGGCTTGTTGCCGGGGATGAGGAGATTGTCGGGAAGGGGGGTAGTATAAAAGATACTATCCGTTTATGGGCAGATTCTGTCATACAGATGAGGCAGTTTGGGTATGGGGTGGCTGCTGCAAAGTTTAGTTTATAGCGTTGGCGTTGGCAGTTTTTTGAGTAAAGAGAGGAAAGAGAGTATAGAGGGTAGAGAAAGGCTAAAGCTAAAGCAAATGCTAAAGCAAATGCCAAAGCTAATAAGTAACATGAAAAAAATAAGTTGGCTCAGGTTAAGAGAATATTTTCGAGGATAGATCTATTTTTGAAGAAGGAGTGTGCCGGTGGCACATGACTGATGAGAAAAGAGATATAGACCGAAAAGATTCCTTAAGATGATGCAGGTTATTTTTTGAAGGTTACTAAATGGTTAATTAAAAATTATTGAAAATAGATGGGAAAAGTTTTGACTGCAAATGGCAAAAAAAATGAGATAGATATGCTTCATGGGCCGTTGCTTATGAAGATTTTAATGTTTGCTCTTCCGCTTGCTGCCAGCAGTGTTCTGCAACAGCTGTTTAATTCTGTGGATGTAGCCGTTGTAGGAAGATTTGCAAGCAGTGAGGCTCTTGCTGCTGTAGGAAGCAATGCTCCGGTCATAAGCCTGCTGATAAATCTGTTCATTGGTATCTCTATGGGTGCCAATGCGGTAATATCCAATCATATAGGGCAGAATAACAACGAAGGCATAAAGAAATCTATCAATACCGTTGCTTTGGTGTCTGTTATTAGCGGTATCTTTTTGCTGTTCCTTGGATTGGTTGTGGCGCGTCCTATTTTAACATTAATGGATACCCCAAACAGTGTACTTGATATGGCGGTTGATTATCTGCGTATCTACTTTTTGGGTATGCCGTTCTTTATGATTTTCAACTTTGGATCTGCAATCCTTAGGAGTGTGGGTGATACTAAAAGGCCTCTCTATATTCTTATTGTGGCCGGTATTGTGAATACTATTCTCAATCTCGTCTTTGTTATCTGTTTTAAGATGGGTGTTGTTGGTGTTGCCATTGCCACATCTGTTTCAAATGCTGTAAGTGCTTGGCTTATAATTAGGATACTGTTAAAGGAACAGGACCCTTACCGTCTTACTCTTAAGCATATAAAAATTGAATGGCAGGAGCTTAAACGTATGCTTGTCATTGGCGTTCCGGCAGGAGTTCAGGGAATGGTCTTCTCATTTTCAAACGTTATTGTACAATCCACTATTAACGGATATGGAAGTGATGCAATTGCCGGTTCTGCAGCAGCTCTTAATTTTGAATTTTACTGCTATTTTGTGGTTGCTGCCTTTAATGGAGCGGCAATAAGTTTTATAGGTCAGAACTACGGTGCAGGCAAAATAGACAGGGTAAAGCGTATCTTTTGGCTATGTATGTGGTTGAGTGTTGCCTTTTGCGGCTCTCTTAATCTGCTATTTGCTTGGCAAGGGGATTTCTTTTTAGATTTTTTCTCAACAGAATCAAATGTGCATAAGTATGGGTTAATGCGTATGTATATTGTATTGATTCCGCAATGGATAGCCTGTAGCTATGAGATTGCCGGTTCGTCGTTGCGAGGCATGGGACGGTCATTGTCTCCAACCATATACACAATTATAGGAACATGCTTTTTGCGTATTGCGTGGGTGTTTTTAGTCTGTCCAAAATGGGTGGGATTTGATGTGCTTATGATGGTTTACCCTATATCATGGACTGTTACCGGTGTTATGGTTTTGTGGGAGTATTTTGCAGTGATTAAGAAAGCTGAAATTAAGTTTAAGGAGGCTGTTTGAGACAGACTCTAATATATTTATTTGATTATAGATTTGATTAAAAGTAACGTAGCAAAGGATGGCATTATGAATTGGATTATATTGATTATTGCAGGATTTTTTGAGGCAGGTTTTGCCTTCTGTTTGGGAAAAGCCAAAGAGGCTGCAGGGTTGGAGCATCATCTATGGCTTGCCGGATTTATAGTATCGCTGGCACTTAGCATGATATTGTTAGCCAAGGCTGTACAGACGCTCCCTATAGGAACGGCATATCCAATCTGGACAGGCATAGGTGCTGTCTGTACCGTACTGCTTGGCATCTTCTTTTTAAATGAACCCGCTTCGTTCTGGAGAATCTTTTTCATAAGCACATTAATAATCTCCATTGTGGGTCTGAAAATTGTAAGTTAACTTTTTTGGTTCAAATAACTTTAATTCACTGCATGTATGGGTTCTCATGCGTGTAAAATTGTCATTTTGTAAAGTATACAGCCAAATCGGCCCTCTTTGACCCGCTATAGAATGACAATGTCATTGATTTTGCATGAGCAGGCACTGCATTTTTTCTGACTGAAAGTGTGATATTTTGTACCCCTATCCCCCCTCCAACAGAAACCTCAAGCCAATTATCAAAAGTAACAATTGGTGGTCCATACATACCAATTTTATTAGGCCCATCTACATGCCACTCTTTACTTGATGAAACAGTAATTATTTTCTCCAATTCAGTTGAACTTAACGTAATTTCCTTTTCTGAAATACTGATATCAGCAACTTCTTTCTTAGTACATCTTGTTAAGAAAGCGAATGTTAAAAACATTATTGAAATTAATATTATTGTCTTCATAGTATTAACAATTATTCGTGAATATCGTAATAACCAAATTAGTTAAACTCAAGCAACTGAAATCTATCCTATTGCTACACGTTAAATCATTGGAAATGCAAAATCTTGCATGAAAATTAAATATATTTTTATACAGCTGTAATAGACGACTAATTTGCATGCCTTATAAACGGTAACTTGAATCTCTATTATCAAAAAACTTCTGTTTTTAAGAGTATTTTCTTACCTTTGCAGGCGAAAAGATACATAAGCCATCTTAGCTCAGCCGGTAGAGCAACGCATTCGTAACGCGTAGGTCTGGAGTTCGAAACTCCAAGATGGCTCAAAAAAGAGGGAGACTAATATTTTTTGGTCACCCTCTTTAGGTTTTAATAAAGAGTTCAACGTCGCATTGAGAAGCAAGCATAACACGGAAATTATCTTTAGCTTTTTTTGCTTCCCGACAAAAATTGTAGAATATATAGCTGTTAACTATGTGCAAGTATAAAAAAATAGGAGTTTTCTGTTCTGCCTCATCAAATGTCAAAGAGGTATATATGACTGCAGCCAAAGAGGTAGGAGAGTATATTGGTTCCAATGGCTGTGAATTGGTATACGGAGGTTCAGCCATGGGAATGATGGAGGTTGTAGCTAAAGCGGTCAAAGAGAACGGAGGCAAAGTTACAGGCGTTGTGCCACAAGTCCTAATGGATAAAGGCGTAGCAAGCGAGTATATAGGTCATCTTATTGTTTGTAAGGACTTAACAGATAGAAAGTCTATTATATTGAAAAATAGCGATATAATGATAGCTCTTCCGGGTGGGGTAGGTACCATGGATGAGGTATTTACCGTTATGGCAGGCGTTACGCTCGGATATCATAAAAAGAGGATAATCTTCTATAACACAGATGGCTTCTGGACCCCTCTAACAGATTATCTCAGAACACTTTACAAAGAACATTTTATACGTAACCAACCCCATCAGCTGTATGATTTGGCAAACAACTTAGATGAGCTGGCAATAATTCTAAACAGATAAATAATCTATTTTGGCTTTGGCATTAGCAACGTATAAAAATAAAGAAAGTAAAGAAAGTAAATGTTAGAGCTAATGACCTATCTCTTAAGCCAAAAAAGTCTCTCGTCATCGCTCATTCTCTCAATGGCATACCTAAGCGTTGTTCTTGCCATCTTTGAACAGTTCTCCTTTAAGTATGCCCGCAACATCTCAATATTCTTCTTGCCAAGCTCCCTAAGCGCCCAACCGACAGCCTTCTGTATAAGGTCGTGTTTATGAGACAGCAGTCTGTCTGCAATCCTTAAAGTGTCGTCTAACCTGCCGGCCCTAATAAGCTGAAGTGTAGAGACAATTGATATTCTCTGTTCCCATAAGTTTCTGCTTCCCGACAATCTGTCCAATAATGTTTTGTCGGGAAGAGTGTTATCTCCTAACGGACAAAGCAGCCAGTTACCAATAATGTAGGGGCAGGAGAGGTCTACCAAGTCCCAGTTGTTGGCCTGTTTTGCATTAGCTAAGTAGAAGTCTGTTATCTCTTTACGCCTTTTGGCCTTGCCCTGCTCTTCCGTCTCCCGCTTTTTTGGGAGTGCCGCTTTCATCTCCTCTACAAGCAGTAGAAAACCGCACAATCTTATCTCGTGCCACGGGGAATGGAGCAACTCCTGTATCTCATTCAATGAGAGCCGGTATTTGTATTCCTTTACAATCGCTCGTGTCTGAGGAACCTTTATTCCAAGGAATTTGTCCCCTTCGCCATACTCCCCTTTACCTGTCTTGAAAAAGCGGCTCAATATTGCACACTGCCGGTCATCCCTCATTTGAAGCATCTTTGCTTCTATCTCATTAACCAAAGTCATTTACGCTATTTTTTTACAAAAATAACAGATTTTTTAAGTGGATGTGCTATCCTTTTAATTTATAATGGACAAGGCAACATTGTAGTTATAAATAACTTATGATTTTCAAATATAAACCTCTCTTTGTAAGAGAGGT
>CAKUYQ010000006.1 GCA_934717185.1 uncultured Bacteroidales bacterium
GTTCCCCATCCCTGAATGTTGTACTGCAGGTTGTCTGTCACCCCGTTGCCGTAACTCTTTCCCGTAAGATTGCCAAGGGCATCATAGCTGTAGTTTACCGTAGCCTTCTCCACTCCGTTTACAGATACCCTCTCACTTAGCATCCTTCCCCTTTGGTCATAGCTGTATACCGTCCCTTTTGTTATTGTAAGGCTGCCTGCAGTGTGATTCTCATTCACGGCAAGGATGTTTCCCCTGAAGTCATACTTTGTACTTGTCCTGCTTATATTTCCGGTAACATTTTTTTCTACCACCTGCATCACCCTTCCTTTCCTGTCATAATGGAATGCCCTCTCTATGTAGCTTGTGTTGTTGCTGCCTGCATTACCGTTTTCACTTCCGTCAAGCAGTGCAATCTTCTC
This sequence comes from uncultured Bacteroidales bacterium, assembly GCA_934717185.1. Taxonomy (GTDB): domain Bacteria; phylum Bacteroidota; class Bacteroidia; order Bacteroidales; family UBA932; genus Egerieousia. The sequence goes on from CAKUYQ010000006.1 coordinate 402, forward strand.
ATAGAGCTTGTAACCGATTACCTTCACATTATCCAAATCTGCACTCTCAGCCACACCGCTCACTGGTGAAAAGGCAAGATAGGACGGAACGGTAAATGACGATGTCTGAGTGGAAACTGTAGTGCGGTACACCCCACCACCGAACCTTGTCTGAGAGAGCTTGCATATAAAGGTAAAGTTCCCAACAACAGACGGAGGGGTATCGGGCGTTCCGCCCCCGAGCTGGGGGTAGGAATTGTCGGGATGACACTTTCGGAAGTTTGACACTTTGTCGGGAATAAAAATAATGTAAATAATTGTGATAAAATATTTTGTATTGTCAAATCAATTTTGTATCTTTGTAGTTATATTTGGTTATATAGCATGAAACTTACAGTAAGCAGGTCAAAAAACGCAACATTATAGCGGATGAATATTATGAGCGTTTCAGGTGATGGATACGTTCCTGCCTATACGAGAAGTGACCTTACCAACAACCTCCATGGTTCTGCCGGCTTTAGAACTGATACTCAAATTGTTATTAAGCAAGAAATAAAAAAAATAATAGGTTACACAAAAAACTTCAAAAAAGAGAATTGATGACCTCATATTAGCACAAAGTTCAAAAAATAATCAAGGCAAAAAATGCCCCTACAGCTATCTGTAGCAGTGATTTTTGCCTTTTCCTTACCTCTCGAAGTGTCAAAGATGGGAATATAATTAAATCCGCATTAAAATCTGAGAAGCTGATATGTTCTTCTATACTTTTTGTTGGCCTTGGCGTTGGCGATTTTTTAAAAGCAAGGAGGGTAAAGAGCATTGGCTTTTAAATTAAATTAGCCAAGGTTAAGGCCAAAGCCAAGGCCAAAGCTGACAACAGAATATAAACTAATAACGGCGTTGACATAATAAAAAGGAGGCAATCTGTTATGATTGTCTCCCCTTTATATAAATATCTTAAGATTAATTACTTCTTGTTAAAGAAATCTTTAACCTCTGCTACGTTAACCATCTCCTCTTTGAATGCATACGCGCCGGTTCTCTCTGATTTTACCATGCGGATGCACTTTACTCTGTTTCTGAGCTGTGACTTGTCGCCACTGAAGGTTGCAACTGCTTTCTTTGCCATTGTTCGTAAGTTTTAATGTTATTTAATCTCTCTGTGCAAAGTCACCTTCTTTAGGAAGGGATTATATTTTTTGCGCTCTAATCTTTGAGTTGTATTCTTTTTATTCTTAGTGGTAATGTACCTAGACATTCCTGGTACCCCACTGGCTTTCTGCTCAGTGCACTCTAGGATGACCTGAACTCTGTTTCCTTTCTTTGCCATTTCTTTAAATCTTTACACTAAGTTAATAATTTATACTAAGTTGATTAAACCTTTAGCTTTGGCAGCTTTGATTGTAGCATCCAAACCATTCTTGTTAATGTTTCTGATGCCGGCTGCTGAAACCTTTAGTGTAATGAACCTTTTCTCCTCCTCAGACCAGAATTTTTTGGTCTTGAGGTTTGGTGCAAATTCACGCTTTGTGCGGCGTTTTGAGTGGGAAACATTGTTTCCAATCAATCTCTTTTTACCTGTAACTTGACAAACTCTTGCCATTTTTATCTATTTTTTATTATTATTCAATTAGTTATGGGATGCAAATATCCCACTTTTTTTCTAAAATTACAAACAGCCCCTACACAAACTTAAACAGCCTTTTCCATCTTATGTTTTTTGGGAAACTCTTGTATTTGTCTGTAGAGAACCAAACCATAGAGGGTGTCCCTACAATGTGATCCTCAGGTACAAAACCCCAATATCTGGAATCAGCAGAATTATGTCTGTTGTCACCCATCATAAAGTAGTAGTTCTGCTTGAATGTATAGGTGTCCTGCTTTGTGCCATTAATGAATATCTCCTCTCCCTCTACTTTAAGGGTATTGCCCTCATACGCAGTTATGATCCTGCTGTAAAGCGGAAGATTTGAAACATTCAGCTTAACGGTTTTACCTGCCTGCGGAATCCATATAGGTCCGTAATTGTCCCTTGTCCACTTAAAATCAGAGGAGAATGGGAAAAGAACCAATGGCGAATCCGGAAAATCCGGCGGATAAACATCTATATTAGGTCTTATCTCAACTACATTGCCCATAACCTTTACCATCTCCAACTCCTTTTTGGTAAGAGCCAGCTCATGGTAACCGGGAAGTGTGGCATCGTAGTATATCTCACCCAAATTCATCCCGTTGTCGCTAAAAAATTTCTGATTAATGGCCGTACCGTTTGTATAGACGGTGTATGAACTCTGAATCCCTTCAAAGTCCGGCTGCTTCTGTCCGTTGACATAAACATCACCGTTGACTACACTCAAGCTGTCACCTGCAACAGCTACGCATCTTTTAACGTAGTTGTCTTTTCTGTCTACCGGTCTTACTATAACAGGCCCGAACATCTTAATGGTGTTTTCACGTCCGTTAAGACGAACCCTCATATAGTAATCGTCCGATGGTGCACCTGTAAGTACTGTATCTCCATGAGGAAAACCAAACACAACAATATCATCTCTTCTTACACCTCTAAACCCCTTCAGCCTTCTGTAATCATTCTCTATTATTGTAGAGTAAGATTCACCTCCAACTAAAGGCATAACGTTGTGGACAAGAGGGAACGATATTGGTGTCATAGGAACTCGAGGGCCGTATTTTATCTTGCTTACAAAGAGATAATCTCCCACCATCAGACTCTTCTCCATAGAAGATGACGGTATAACATAAGCCTCAAAAAAGAACGTTCTTATAAAAACAGCGGCTACCAAGGCAAAGATAAGGGCATCAACCCACTCAACAAAGGCGTTCTGTTTTGGCGCTTTGCCATCCTTGCCGGCTCTCTTACGCCAGAAAGCCCATCTTACCTTTTTGGTTACATATATATCAAAAATTACAGGCAGAAGCAACAGCCACCAATAATTTCCAAGCCATACAACCCAGATAAGGTAGAGACCTCCCCAAAGAGAGAATTTAAACCATCTATTTCTAAGAAACCCCAAGTTCATTCTTTAAGTTTCCCTATTTTACTGAATTTATAATAGCCTCAAATGCCTGAGGGTTATTCATTGCAAGGTCTGCAAGCACTTTACGGTTAAGACCTACATTGTTCTTGGCCAATTTGCCAATAAACTGAGAGTAGTTCATCCCATGCATACGGGCTGCAGCATTGATTCTCTGAATCCACAAAGAACGGAAGACTCTCTTTTTGGTCTTACGGTCTCTGTAAGCATAAGTTAAACCCTTTTCGTAGGTGTTCTTGGCAACTGTCCATACATTAGCTCTGGCAAGGAAGTTACCTCTGGTTTCTTTTAAAATCTTCTTACGGCGTGCTCTTGAAGCAACCGCATTTACGGATCTTGGCATACTGTAATGTTTTATGAATGTCAGCGTTCTTCTCCATTAAGAAACTTATTCGGCTGAACACTCGGTTAATTAAATGAATTAATAAAAATTAAGCTAAAATCAATGCTTTTACTCTCTTCTCATCAACCTTTGCGATTGTGTCTATATGAGTAAGATTTCTTTTCTGCTTAGTAGTCTTCTTTGTAAGAATGTGACTCTTGTAAGCGTGCTTTCTTTTAACTTTTCCCGATCCGGTAAGCGTAAAGCGCTTTTTGGCACCGGAGTTCGTTTTCAACTTTGGCATTACTTTAAATTTTTTAGTTATTAAATAATCTTTGTCGGGAAGCGTATAATAATTATCTTCCCGACAAAAAAGTTTTTACTTTTTCTTGTTAGGGGCAAGCATCATTATCATTCGCTTACCTTCCAATTTAGGCATCTGCTCCGCCTTTCCGTAGTCCTCCAACTCTACCGCGAACCTGAGAAGTAACTTCTCCCCCTGTTCTGCAAAAAGGATTGAACGACCTTTAAAGAAGACGTAAGCCTTAACCTTAGAGCCCTCCTGCAAGAATCCTATCGCATGCTTAAGCTTGAATTGGAAATCGTGCTCGTCTGTGTTGGGTCCAAAACGGATCTCCTTAATAACCACCTTGCTGGCATTCGCCTTCATCTCCTTGGCCTTCTTCTTCTGCTGGTACACATACTTTTGATAATCAATTATCCTGCATACCGGCGGCACTGCGTTTGGCGAAATCTCCACTAAATCAAGCTCCAGATCGGCAGCCATCTTAAGTGCTTCCTGTATTGGGTAAACCTTTGGTTCAGGCACATTGTCTCCCACCACTCTCACCTGAGGGACTTTTATCTCCTCATTGATTCTTGGGCCATCGGTTTTTTTTGCAACTTTGGTCTGTTGAGACCTGTCGTTACTGTTCTGACCGGCGCTTCCTGTTGGTCTGTTGTTACCGAAGCCTCCCGGACGAGGTTTAAAAGGTGTTGCGATAAACTTATCCTCCTAACGTTAAATTAATAATTTTATTCTAATTGTTTCTTTATTTCAGCCGTCAAATAGGTTATGAAATCCTGAACCTTCATAGCGCCCAAGTCTTCACCTCCCTGTTTTCTAACAGAAACAGACTCACTCTCAAGCTCTTTCTCACCAACAATAAGCTGATAAGGCAATCTCTTAAGCTCGTTCTCTCTAATCTTCTTTCCTATAGTCTCGTTCCTATCGTCAATTAGCGCGCGAATATCGTAATTATTAAGCAAATCGCCAACTTTTTTTGCATATTCGTTATATTTTTCGCTTACAGGAAGTATTGCAACCTGGTCCGGAGCCAACCATAGAGGAAACTTTCCGCCGGTATGCTCAAGCAGCACTGCCACAAATCTTTCCATAGAACCAAACGGCGCTCTGTGGATCATTATAGGACGATACTTCTTGTCATCTGCACCGGTGTATTCAAGGTCAAACCTTTCGGGAAGATTGTAATCTACCTGAATAGTACCAAGCTGCCAGCTTCTACCAATTGCATCCTTAACCATAAAGTCCAACTTAGGGCCGTAGAATGCAGCTTCTCCATATTCGACAACAGTCTTTAACCCCTTCTCTTTGGCAGCCTCTATGATTGCACTTTCGGCTTTCTCCCAATTTTCATCCGTTCCAATATATTTCTCCCTGTTGTTAGGGTCTCTCAATGAAACCTGAGCGGTGTAGCTGTCAAATTTAAGAGTCTTGAATATATAAAGCACAATATCTATTACCTTGCAGAACTCCTCTTTCAATTGGTCGGGGCGAACAAACAGGTGGGCATCATCCTGAGTAAAGCCCCTTACCCTTGTCAAACCGTGAAGCTCTCCGCTCTGCTCATAACGGTAAACGGTACCGAACTCAGCAAATCTCAACGGAAGATCTCTGTATGAACGAGGTTTTGTCCTGTATATCTCACAGTGGTGAGGGCAGTTCATTGGTTTAAGCAAGAACTCTTCACCCTCTTGAGGGGTATGAATCGGCTGGAATGAATCTGCACCATACTTAGCATAGTGCCCCGATGTTACATACAACTCCTTCTGTCCAATATGAGGTGTTATGACAGGCAGATAACCGTACGATTTCTGCACCTTTTTAAGGAAATTCTCAAGTCTGCCCCTAAGCTCGGCGCCTCTTGGCAACCATAATGGAAGACCGGCACCTACCCTTGGAGAGAATGCAAAAAGCTCAAGCTCTTTTCCCAATTTCCTATGGTCTCTCTTCTTGGCCTCCTCCATAAGTTTGAGATACTCGTCCAGCATAGATTTTTTAGGGAAAGTAACACCGTATATTCTGGTAAGCATCTTGTTCTTCTCATTACCTCTCCAGTATGCGCCTGCTATAGAGGTAAGTTTTACAGCTTTAATCACAGATGTATCCATGAGGTGCGGACCGCGGCACAAATCTGTAAAAGCACCGTTGGTATAGAATGTTATTGTTCCATCCTCAAGGTCTCGTATAAGTTCGCACTTGTATTCGTCACCCTTCTCTGTATATTTCTTCATTGCCTCTGCCTTGGAAACATCCTGTCTTACAAAATGCTCCTTGCTTCGAGCAAGCTCTATCATCTTGTTCTCTATAGTCTTAAGGTCTGCCTCCGTAAGAGTTCTCTCCCCAAGATCCACATCGTAGTAGAAACCTGTCTCAATGGCAGGACCTATTCCAAATTTTATACCCGGATACAACTCCTCCAAAGCCTGAGCCATAAGATGTGAAGATGAATGCCAGAACACCTTCTTGGCCTCATCATCCTCCCATTTGAGAAGTCTTACAGTTGCATCGTTTTCAATAGGACGTTCAAGATCTACAACCTTACCGTCTACCATAACCGCTAAAACATCCGCAGCAAGGCGCGGACTTATGCTCTTTGCGATCTCAATTCCGTTTACTCCCTTTTCATACTGACGCACAGATGAATCGGGAAAAGTAATATTAATCATATATAGTTAAGTTTACTTTATTTCTACTCCATCCCACAAACTGCAAAGATATAAAAATAATCAAATGTATTCTCCTTTCAACTGCAAAAACAGAGACATAAAGTTTTTTCAAGACATTACCACCGGTCTCTCCATAAGTAAACAGGCCAATTGGTACAATCAGTTAAAATACTGAACATTCTTTTTGTTTAGTATAACGTATATTATTACGGGAGCCCCTATAAAAGGGGTAACGGCATTAAGCGGTAAAACATAACTGTTACCCGGAAATACAGTAAGCATATTGCATAACAACGCCACAGCGCTGCCACTTAGAATTGTCACCGGCACCAAATGTCTGTGATTGGATGTTCCCAAAATAAACCTCGCTATATGCGGAACCGCCAATCCAATAAAAGATACAGGCCCGCAGAAAGCGGTAGCAGATGCTGTTAATATTCCGGTTATCAAAAGTATTGCTATTCTCATTGGCTTTATGCGTACCCCCAGATTTGCTGCATAATTCTCTCCAAGCAGCAGAGCATTGAGAGGTTTTATAAGCAGAACAACCCCAATAAGCCCTACAATAGAGAAGAGGGCGAAATACGGAAGCTTCTGCATCGGCACGCCTGAGAAATTGCCCATCCCCCACATCACAAAGGAGTGAACTTTGTCGGCCGAGGCATAAAAATTAAGCATTGAAATTACAGAAGAAGCCAAATAACCTATCATTATTCCAACAATAAGCAACATTACATTGTTTCTTATTCTTCCCGACATATAAATTATTATCCCCAAAATGGCCATTGCTCCAACCAATGCGGCAAACACCACTGCAGCATAGCCGGTAAGGGAGAGTATGCAGTCGCTGCCGGGACCGCCGTTAAGAGAGATGGAACCGCCAAGGTAGAGCATTACAATTGCAACACCCAAATTTGCGCCATCGCTTATACCAAGAATAGAGGGGCCCGCCAACGGATTTCTGAATAATGTTTGAAGTAGCAGCCCGCTTGAGGCAAGAGACGCTCCGCAAAGCAGTGCCGTCACAGCCTGCGGAAGCCTGAAATCCATTACAATCCTGCTCCATGCAAGATACTGTGAACCGGATGGTGATTGCGATGAAAAAAGGATCTCCACTACTTTGCTTATAGGGATGGAGACCGCTCCGTACGCAAGGTTAGCTATAAAAAGCAGTACAACACTTACCCCCAACACAATATATGTGACAATATACTTATTTGAAGAATATCCCTCTCTCATACAGCTTGTTAAAACCTCTTGGAGATAAGATACTTATTTCTGTCCTTACTGTTGCGGCTTACAAGTTCTGCCAAAAACCCGGTAAGGAAAAGCTGCACCCCAATCACAAGGGCAACAAGCGCCAAATAGAATAGCGGTTGCTCTGTAACAGCCCTATATTTCAAACCGCCCGACTGCGATATTATCTTCTCTATTATAAGGTATATGGTTATGAACATTCCAATAAGGAAAGTAATTGTGCCCATAAGTCCAAAGAAGTGCATCGGTTTTTTCCCGAAACTTGCAAGAAACCAAAGGCTGAGCAGATCTAAATATCCGTTTACAAAGCGCTCTAAGCCAAACTTGCTTTTTCCAAACTTACGTTTGTGATGTTGCACCACCTTCTCCCCTATTTTGCAAAAACCTGCATTTTTGGCCAAATATGGAATATACCTGTGCATCTCTCCGTAAACCTCAATATTCTTTACCACCTCGTTTCTATAAGCCTTAAGGCCGCAGTTCATATCGTGTAATTTTATCCCCGTAACCTTTCTTGCAGTAGCATTGTACAATTTGGAAGGAAGGTTTTTCATTAGGGCATTATCGTAACGCTTCTTTTTCCAACCGCTTACAAGATCATATCCATCCTCCTTTATCATGCGGTACATCTGCGGAACCTCCTTTGGATCATCCTGAAGGTCTGCATCCATTGTTATAACAACATCCCCCCTTGCTGCTTCGAACCCACAATACAGAGCTGCCGACTTACCATAGTTACGCCTGAAACAGATCCCGTGTACAGCTTTATCTGAACTGCTCAGCTCCTCAATTACAGACCAACTATTATCTGTACTGCCATCATTTACAAAAATCACCTCAAATGACAGTCCTGCAGCATCCAAACTTTCATGAATCCTCTGCAGAAGCTCCTTAAGAGATTCCTCCTCATTATATAATGGGACAATTACCGATATATCCATAGTATACTTCCGTACAGATGATTAAAAACTCTCTCCGTTGTCTGCAAAAGGATCCTTAACCCTTACGGAACTTGCAAATATTGCAGAGAAAATCAACCCTATCATAAAATAATAGATAATGCAGGAGAAGAACATTATCACAGAGTAATTATCTAATAGATATTCAAAAGAATCTGTTGTACCACCATAACGTGATTCAAGCATCCCTCTCATCTCAAGCAGCTGCTGCTCATATATTCCGCTATATATAAACTCTGCTGTGATATATGAGAAGGCCGCACATACAAATGATGAGAAGAGACAGACAAGCAGTCCATAGCCAAAACACTCGCCATAACGCTTGCAGTTGTTAGCCAAAGCATATCTCTTCATAAGATAGTACAGCAGCGTAATGCATCCTGCTATTTTTGCCACATTTAAAATTAGCCCTACATAAAGTAAATTTCTCAACAAAGGACTGATCAACAGCATTGCCACAGTTATTGATGAAAGAATCAAGCCATCTACCGAGGCGTATCTGAAAAGGTATTTCTTCTCCATAGTAAATTTATAAAAATTAACAGGTGCAAAATTACATATAATTAACGTAAACTATAAACTTTTATTCTAAGGGGGTAAAGTATCTCATCTTCCCTTCGTTTAAAAGTTGCGGATGAAGTATCATTATATAGTTCTCCAACAGCAAATGCGGATACAGCGGCATCTCTGCATAATACGGAATCTTACCGGTATTGCACCCGTATATTTTTCTCTCTTTAAAAGACTTGAAATTGGCACACGGAGGGAACTCGTTTTTAAGGTCCTCATAAGTAAGATCCTTTGCGGTATTATACTTTACAAACCATACATCTGCATTTACGCCATGCTCAATAAGAGACTCCAAAGATAATGTCAGCCCCCCGGTAGAGCTGTCAGAAGCAAAAACATAATCACCTCCGGCATCTTTATACAGTGTTGAGATATAGCTCCTCCCGCCCGCAGTATTCCATTGCGAACCATACCACTTCTCACTTATTATAGTTGGTTTTTCCATCTTTTGCGCAGACGTCACCAAATCTTTAAGATAATTATACCTTTCGCATGTCGCACTAAAAATCGAATCGCCCAACCTCCTCTTGTCAAATAATCTTGAATAAAACTTAATCCATTCTGTCCTGCCAAGCGGATGCGTCTCCATATAATCCGCCCCCTCTATAATAGGCACCCCTATAGTTGCAGCAGCTCCATACGTACCATTTACAAAAGGAGTTGCAATAATAGCCTCAACCCCCTCATTCAGCATCATCTCCACATTCGGGGTCATGGAACTGCCAAAATCCACAATCTTACCATCCTTCATGGCATTCTTTACCCTCTTTGAATCCATATACTCACCTTCACATACACCCTTTATAGAGCCAACCTCATCCAAAAGATCCACTATAGAGGCATGAACAGATGAATAAACTGCAATATTTTTAATAGGTATTACAACAACCGTTGCATTCTCAATTTTAGGATCAACAGCTCCCTCCTTAAGCAGTACATATCTGTGCAAAACGGCCGCAGTGTCCCACGGATTCCTTATCTCTGCAACCGTATAATCGTCACCTTCATAAATCTTAAGCTCCTTTGAGTAGAGCATCTCTACCTCAGATAATCCCTTCCCTGTTCCATTGCCACCCCTGCCACCGCAAGAGGCAATTACAAACAGAACTAACAAGACACAAAAAAAGTGTTTCATATTCATCATTATTTTCATTTAAAAGATTTTAATTAGCTGCAATACCGCAAATATAATCAGAAATAGGCATATAACTGACTTTTGCCAAAAAAAGCTCGTGCGGCATCCGGCAGCAGCGTTGAATCTCTCAACCTTTCGCTGTTACCGAGTTCATACATTTTAAACCCTTTCTCTATTGCCCCTTCTATCATCCTTTGCCGTCTGCTTATCTGTTTGAGCACAATCTCTATCCCCCTGTATAATTTGCCTCCCGACAAAGTTTTATGCATGCCGGGGTATATTACACCGCCAATGGCAAAGCTATTATATGGAAAATCCAAAAGGTACAGATCATCCTCAAATTCCCTCATTCTGGATTGCACGTGAAGAAGAGAATCACCACCGGGAACCATATAGAACAACCTGTTATCCAATGCAGCAGCCGTAGACTGTGCTGCATATTTTCTTATGACATCAGACGATTGGATAACAAAATTCCTGTTACCACGGCTATTGTTCTCCGCAATCTGGCACGACAATAAAACAATATTATCCCTACCGAATAGTTTATCGGGAATAGTATCATTAAAAGACTTTGCCGAACTGCCTAAAACAATTACAAGATTAAGTCCCGGCGCAGAAACCGAGCCCAAAAGTCCGCTTTGCAACATATTAAATATTCCACACACACTAATATCACTTCTCTGCTTCAATTTAACAGCATCTGTATTTAGCCCGTTTTTTGAAAGATGCACGGCAACAGCATCAAAAAACGCCGTCGAATCTTTTGATTCGCAAATCTTTAGCAATCCTGCACCATTATCATCTACCTCCACCGCCATATAATTTACTATATAATTGCCAAACAAACCCTTTACCCCACTGCATACGGCCATTTTTGACTCACCAAAGAGTTTTGTCATCTGCGCACGGTTATCGTACCTGTGTTCCAATGCCGGAAGCACAATTACAATGTTCAACCTCTTGCATACTACAGAATCTGCCCCTTTAAGAGTAAGAAAAGAGCTTGCCGTCCATGGAATCTTTATATTGGCAGAATCTCTCAGAGCAATTCTCTTTATGGAGTCGTTTACCGGTGGCGAAAGCAATTTATTTGATATCCAGCCTATTTTAACACAACTTAGCCATCGGCCGGAGATGTTCAGGTCTGAATATGGGAATGGAACATAGGGAGATTCAGCTACAAGCGAGGCTGAGTCTTTTTCTGAGTGCTTTATTAAGAAGACAGGCTTATAAAGAGGTATTCTGCCATTTATCACATTTAAGCCACTTGATTTATAGAGCCATACCGAATCCTTATTTACAAAATATCTTTGAGGGTTACGCAACAGAGAATAATCATTCACTGCCAACAGGTATCGCTTTTTTATAAGTGATGCAGACTCTATATCTACCATATTACCTCTTTTTATCCACCCTTTGACCTGTTTTTTATCCTTAGCATGCCTTTTAAGGAGATTCTCTTGAGAATAGTTATACAACCTCACATATTTTCCACGTGAGCCACATACAAAATAGGGTGAGAAAAACCCTGTATATGAGACAATATCACCACCTCCAGGTGTTTTGAATGTCTTAAGGCTGTCCTCTACTGCAAACAATACGGTATTTCTCCTCTGCAGAGCAGTTTCGCTATTTAAAACCATCTCTCTTTTCTGCAAGCATACACCGCAAGAATACAACAACAAGAGAGCAGGCAACAGTAATAAACCTCTTCTTTTCATTTTCCGTATTTAGTAATCTTAAAAAAATAACTTGGTAATCTTTAATTGTCTTTTCGGTCTATATGTCCTTCCTCTACCACCATACCAAGGAGCTTTCCGCTCATGTCAAATTCCCCCTGCACACGTACAACAACAACAGCATCTCTCATCACACTGAGTCTCTGACAATACCACCCTATCGCCACCTTTCTGCCGGACACGGATATCTCATAATCCTCTCCAACAGAGAGAAGATGCAATATCTCCTTGGTACATCTGTCGCAATCTGCCCCTGCAACAAGTCTTTTGAACAGAGCTTTAACCTTATCAAGCAGTATTGCAGATCTCTCCTGTAGCAGCTCCTCCCCAATCTCATCAACCACTCCATCTTCGTTTATCAAACTATCTATCTCTCTATCTCTCCTATTTAACAACAGCTCTGCATAGTCATATCTCTTTACAAGATATGTTGCCTTTTGCTGCAGAGAATCTCTGTAATGACTCTCCAATCTCCTAACCTCCAATGTTGCCGTATTTATTCTTCTTGCGGCAAACCTTATTGCCTTTACCACTAAAACAGACAGTGTAAGCCCCATAGCAGTACAGATGCCTGCAAACAGAATCACCCCCCTTTTAGCACTCATATAGACACAATCCTCGTTAAAATCCTCTCCTCCATTTCACACAGAAGAAGATTCTTTCGCCTTATGACATCAACAAATTGGTTTCCATCAAGCAAAATGTTATACCTCATCCCTTGGAGCACCCGGCCGGTATAAACACCCACAACTTCAAAACACGCCCCTCCCCACATATTGCAAATAGCCTCAATTTGCACGTCCGCCACATCAAATGCCCTAAAACAGTTGTCATACTCAGCACGTTTCTCCTCCCATGCGGTATTTATTTTTGCAACATTATAATTTACAGCAACTATCATATTAACAGCAACAACCGCCAATACCGCAATAGCCGCCAGCAGATACAATACACACTTCATAACACAAAGAAACCTCTTTCCAATACAGCCTTTCCCAATTCCAAATCACGCCCCAATCCGCTCTTTGCAGCATACGACACCTTAACGTAAATATCTGCAGGTAGCAACATCTCAAGAAGTTCAACAATCTCATCTCCTGCCTCATTACCATTCATCTCTCTATATTTAAAATCGTAAGACTCCACTATCCGCAACCTTATACCAAACAAAGTTGCCAATCTATTAAACAGATAATCAAGATCATACCTACCCGCATACAGTTCCATCATTGTATCATATATCCGGCCGGCATCCACCTCCCCAAAAAGCTTTGTCACATTGCCAAAGATTCTGTTAATGTAGTTCCGTTCCAACCTGTTCAAAAAAACTTCATTGCATTGCTCCATTCCATCCAAAGCAGCACCAAACCTCCCTATCTCAGCCTCATACCCTTCAACCAGCTTTTTCCACCTCTCCTCACACGCTTTTATTCTCCGTATCTGCTCAGAAGCCCCTATATCGCTCCTATATGCAGGATACAGCAGGCTCTGCGGTATATTATCCATAATCATGATATTACTATATTCTCCTTACGTTGTCCTACAAATTCCAATTTTACAAGCTGTTCCATAAACACCATAATATTCCTTACATAATCCTCTATCTTAAAAAAAGATGAAGCAATATCAAACTGGCTGTAATCCGGGTCAGACACTAATTCAGCCCCCCTCATGAATATTCCGGGAGGAATAAGACACCACTCATTCACATATTCCAACAGCTCTCCCCTCTGTTCAGCACTCAAAGATTTCATAAAGCCTGCCATCTCCCCGCTAACGCGCGAAAAGAATAGCCTAACCTCGTATGGTGATATATCGTACATTTTGCTCATAAGGGCAAACCTTCCACCCTCCAATGCAGCAATAAGCAGAGAGACCAATCCAAATATATTGTTGGCCAACGAGTACCCTCTACCCCTTAAATGAATCTTGCCAATGATTACGGTTGACAGGGCAATAAGTCTGTCAACATGCTTGTGCAGTTGCAGCAACCTCTCACACAATTCTCTGCTATATTTCACTTTACAGACCGGAGCAATATAGTTTTTATCTACCACCCAGCTTCCCGACAATTTCCGTATTACACCAACCACGGCAGATTTGCCTCCAACACTCTTGATTGATGAAAAAGGGTGCAGCGACACAGAGAGTTTTACCCTGCTCCACGGCACCCTTGGCGGTTGCTCGTCTGTATCTGCCTCTCCAAATTCAGATCTTTTGTCGGGATGCAAATTAACCAATACAGCATAGCGCTCATCTGCTTTTGCCAACGGCAACCCTGTAGTGATATAATCAAGCGCCTCACCATGCGGAATATGAATAACATGCCCCGCCTCTGTAAGATAAGACATAGAGGATACAGACAGATAAAGCTCACCTCCATTAGATTCATAAGCAGTAACCAACTGATCATCAACAGGTCTCGCTACAAGCCCGTAACCATTTACCTTTAAGACAGCCGCACCCAATTCCGAAATATATTCAAGGAAGTAGTCCTCTGTCCTAAACAGATGCTCTGCACTCAGCATCATTCCATCTTTCCAATTAACCAACCTGTTTTCCATATATTCTGCTATTGTTCTTTAATTTATTCTCTTTAAACGTTTTATGGGACTCTATCATATATTTTACAAGATGAAATCTGTAATGATAGAAGTCTATCTTCTTACTCCGTATCTCAGTTATCTCATCCATAGTGTACGGATACTTTAATACATAATCGTAAAGCACTCTGTTCACCCATTGTAAAAACGGCAGGTTTTCACCCGCTTTTGATCTGATTACAATTGTTCTTCCACTATCTAAATGCAACTTAAGCCTAACCAACAATCCATACTCGCAGCTATCTGCAGGCAGGTTATCTATATTCACTTTTGAGTGGCCTATAATCACCGTTTTACTCTTTTTGGGTGGCAGACGTTGCAACTCGTTTTTAAGTTCCATAAAGATATGAGGCAGCAGAAACGGCAATGTGCATAAAAACGGATAGATATGCCTGTCTGCCTTTTCAATAACTACCAATATTGCAACAATCATATTAAGCGCAACAACACCAAGTAAAAGCAATATAGCCCTGCGTTTAAATGAACACTTATAACCTACAGCACACAAAGCTGTTCCTGCAATAAATGCCGCCATATTCATCATATAAAACTTATACATTCCCCACCTCCATAGGCGCACACTCCCTTACACCTGTCTGTCAACGGTTTACAAACATTATTTACCTTAAATCTGCCACTGCCTCCCCTCCACTTTATAATCATAGGTACACACGGTTTTGGGGCGGAGGGGACAATGCGGCACAGGCCAAACCCTCCGGGGCGGAAAGGATCTCCCAATTCAATGTCTAAAATCACCTTAATATCATCTGAATAGAGAATATCATTATGTTTTGATACTGTCTCTACAGGTATAGTTCCCATTTTGCAGAGAGCCTTGTCACCCTCTGTTATAACCCTTTCATCTCTAATCATATTAGCAATTCCCTCCCTTTAATACTGTTCTACCATCTTTATATTCGGCAACCCTGTATCTTAATCTCTCAATATTGCAGCAGCCGTTTTCATTTGCAAGTTGTGCAGTAACAGCCCATTTAACAGAATCAAAGTTCAAATGCAGCGTATTGTTATGGCTATGACTATTATTATTGCCGTGACTTTGGATTTGACCTTGGCTGCTATCGTCTGCCAAAGAAAATGCCGTTGCCAACTCCCTTATATCAAAGTATATATCACACAACACGGATCTGTCTGCCAACTCATACTCAAATGACAAAGACTTTATTATGCCATAGTTGTCATACGGAATAACGTTTCCTTTATATTTGGAAAACTCCCCGTTTGAAAATTCCACAGAGAGAACCATCTCATCCAAGCCTCCCACAGAAAGGCTGTCTTCGTACATCTTAAATTCTATCGCCACCACATACATATACCTTTTAAAATATAGTTCAATCAAAGGGTAATCTACCCCATTTTTAATAAGATTTTCCACCCATGCAGCCTTGGTATCATCTTTAAAATCTAAGTGACTGCCAGCATCATCCATGTCTACAGCGCATTCATCATTATCACCACCATCGTCATTATCATCATTATTACTGTCGTTACATTCGTCCCCTCGTATAAAAGCCTCTGCAAACTCCTCATAATCTTCAAATCCCGAATCCTTTGCAAAAACAGATACCGGCAGATCCGCATCTTTGGCATTATACATTTCTACAAGTCTCATCCTCTCATCTCCGCTCAAATAAAAAGCAATCCTGCCACCCGGAAAAAGAGCTATATCAAAGTGAGAATAGTACCCCTTTGAACCGTTTACGAGCCTGTAACCGTCATTTAACAGTCTTGCAATATGTTTTTCATTCAACCAGCATTCTGCATAAAATGCCCTTTTTTCTGTAAAAGAGAACCATGCTATCTCTACAGCAGATGGCAGTACCTTTCTTGCAGTAGAGGTTTGAATAGCAGAGACCCCTATACCAGCATTAAGGAAAACCAAACTATTCATAAGTTGATCATCACCACTACTTTGCCGTACTATTGCACCGCCTATGCTTACAGGATAGAGTTCCGGAGCGCTTATTCTTGGTACTACCCCATATCCACTACAATTGTCCATATCTATATATCGTCTATTATTATTCTTTTACCATTTGAAGAGGCTCTCATTCCAATCCTGCCCGATGCTGAAAGATGCAGAAAGCCGTATCTCAGCTCACGAAGTTCATTTGAGAGGTGAAGAGCATTATCTTTGTTTTCCACAACAACATTTCTGCTCATATACGTATCATATTCAAATAGGTACAAAGGATTAACCTCAATATTGAACAGAATCTTCTTAAAATTCCTTACAGGAGACGGCAACGATGCAATGTTTGGTATAACCGTTATCATGCTTCTCTTTCTGTAAGCATTTAGCTGCCTGACCATATAGGCCATAACGAGCAACGAAAATTCGTTCCTCACCACTCTGCCTAAATCATCATTCGCTCTTTTCCACCCCTTCTTTACCAATTCCTCACTACTCTTTCCACAGTGTGAATAATCCTCATAAAGATAATTTCTATAGCTTCCGCCTATATCAGAATGGCATCCCGGGATAATTATCTCCTTTGATCCGGCACGAGCGCTTTTGGTTCTGGTAAGTGCAAACAGCTCACGTATCTCATCGGCTGCAACAAGATGGACTGTAAGCAACGGATGTTTAGCAGTTAAAGGGAGTTTTCCAATTCCATTCACAAAAGCAGACGGGGGAAATCCGTATGCAGTCACCGTATCAAATAACCCCATAAATTCCATCTGTATCCTTTTTACAGTATAGTTTTCCCCTTTAAAAGCACCATAATCATCCTGCAATTTGTTACAGAAAACCCTTGCTGCCGCCGCTCCTCTGCTGAACCCAAAAAGGTCCAACCTAAGGTTCTCTATTGTTACTTTTGTCCTTAAAGAATAGCGCCCCTGCAGATCTCTCAACATTCTCAATATCATTCTGTATCCTCTCTTTGCACATGCCAATATACCCCAACGTCCCATTCCTGTTGCAGAACCAATCAGAGAGTCAAATCCACCCTCTTTGTAGACAACCTGCCTTGGAGATGTTGCAACTCCCTCTACATAGAACACCTTTACCTCATAGCCATCTACATCTCCTGTTCTATATAATTCCGCCATCCTTGCCACATTACTCTGCTGTGATCTGTAACTGCCATGTTGCAACCGTAACAGATCGTACAGGTTTCCGGCGGAAATATTCCTGTCCGCCTCCAACACATTATATCTGTTATTGGCAGTTCCGTCAAAAAAGAGAGCAACCCTTATATTCAGATTCTTCCCCTTTACCGGAGGCTTTTTTTCATTATATCTTCCAATTATCATTTAGTTAAATTTTGGCAATGTTCACCCGTTCACCGCTCTTAATATCAATTTTACCCCTTCCGCACCACCGCCCGGCTGCATTATGTTCAATACTAAGCTCCCCTTTACACTCAATATCCAACTCATCCTCTGCAATAACAGTTATACAGCTGTCAGACGAAATTCTGTTTTCACCTGCAGATGCAATGGAGATCTCCTTACCGCTTTTTATTTTAACCAAAGTTTCTGATCCTATTTCGCAAACTTTACTACCCAACAGCTCTATCTCCTTTGCCGAAACCGTTATCCTTTGCGGCGACAAGAGTGTAATGGACCCACTTTTACTCTCCATTTTCATCATATTACCTACTCTGTCGCTTATCTCTATGCCACCGTTATCAGAATCATCAAAAACTATCCTGTGCCCGCTTTTAGTAGAAAAACTTTTTATGTTGTTGCTATCATCATCCCAACGGGCCGCTCCATCTGCGTAAACAGGGGAGCAGACAACAGGCCTGTTTATATCATTTTCAAAATATGATACAATCACATTATCTCCAACCTCCGGAATAAAGAAAAAACCACGATTCTGTAGCTCTCCGGAGTACAAGCCGGCATCCGGCCTCATAACATCTATCCAATTCGTAGATTTGCTCTCATCCACCTCTTTATGCCATTTCAATTGTACCATTACCCTGCCTAAAAATTTTGGGTCATCATTTCTTATCACCCTTCCCACCTGAAATCCTGCAAATAAAGTATTATCTATTTTGTAAAGATTCCTATTGGCCTTTTTAGATGGAACCGCCTCATAAACAGCCTTTAAGTTTCTGTCTTTAAAAGTAAGGGTTTTTGCTGTCACCCTCAGTTTTGGAGAGCTCCCCTCTTTACTCTCCACAACCAAACCATCGCCTATATGCAACACCGGATTATGCAGTTCCATTATACACCTGTCAAGCCCTTTATCTGTATATACAGGCTCATAATAGAGGAAATCTTTAGGAACAGACAATTCCACGCTTTTTGCACCGTTAGAGGCAGAACCTATGATCAGCTCTTTTCCCGAATACCAGACCGGGATATTGCTCTCTTTAAGCAGACGCATAAGAAAAAGCCACTCTGTTTCATTGTACCGTGCACGATAATCAACTCTTTTCTCAAACATCTTTAGAATGGATTCTGCACCCTGCAATTTATATTTGAGAATATCTCTGTAATTGTTTAAAACCTCATCGACTATTCCACTAACGGTAATATCCGTATATGAATTGTTTCCATTTTCCATATCCATAAGCAGAGTTGGAGCACCACCCTCTATCTTTACCTTGCATGGAATACCATACCTTTCCATGCAGGATGAAGAGATAACAACCCCTCCAAAATTATAGTTGTGTCCGTCTATGTCTGTCACAATAAAGGTTATCTGTTTTCTACATAAGCTGTTTGGGGCAATTGAACCGTCTGCCACAAATTCGGCCTTAAACCTGTGATGCTCCATATAGCTCATTCTATACAGCAGATATTCACAGTAATAACATTTATCATCTATATTTACAACAACCCCGCTATCCATTGCCTGTATCCTATTATCACATTAATATCATATATACCTACCAATTATCCTTCTATATCTATCCTATCAGCACCCTGTAATTATATGTAGAGGGAGAATTGGCTATAAGGAACTCCTCTATTTTCCCTCTCCAAAACTCTCTCTCACTGCTACCAATCATCTCCCTCATATAAAGTTTTACAATAACACCGCTAACAGCACCCGCTCTATGTTTAACAAACGAACCTTTTATTGCTTTAACATCCTTTAAAACATTAGGAAACAGGGAGAGTGATACATCTCTTATATCGTTCAAAGACCAGACCCTTCTCCATGATGCCGCATACCTGAAGGCTGCACCAAAATCAGCCTCGTTGTAACTGCAACATACAGTATCCATCACCTCCAATGCAAACCCGTTTGTATTGCTGCCTTTACTGCATTTAAGAATATCACCGCTCTCCAACCTACCCATTGAACATAAAGCATATTCTACCGCAACAATCCTCCTACCGTCATCTGCTCCGCTCATCAAAAAGTTGTCACAATTCCTGTTTCCAATGTCACTACATTTTAAATCAACCGTAAAAAAAATGTTGTTATCTTTATAATTACCCTCTGCACCTAATCTTTTACGCAAAAATGACAATTCATCAATTATCCGCTCGCAGTGGGGCGAAAGGATATCGTTATCAAGCCCCTCCTTTATTACAGGCAATAAGGAGAGTCTGTCTATAAGTTCATTCATAATCTCCTCAACTTTAAGTGTTTTATCTCCCCCATATATCCTCTTCACCTTTAGATCCGGAACCCTTATCCACATCAACAACCTGTTTGCAGGAACCTTTATTGAAAAGATTGGTGGTTGCATGCTCAGGTAAATCTTTTCCTTGTAATACGCTATATTTTCCAATATCACCGTATCACCCTCACCTTGCCACTGCTCTGCAAGCGTAAAAGACATTCCGTTGTCAGACATAAAGGTGTCCTCCCTGTCCAATTCTCCCAAATCCGCTCCATATAGCGGTCTGCATCTTATCTGATATGCAACAGGCACAGCAAGCAACGACGGTGGAACAAGATACGGAGCATCAAAAATTTTCTCCTTCATCTTATTCATTTCGTTCCAAAGCAGCACCATCTCATGAGAGAATGCCTTTGCAATAAATCTCAACTGCACATTGCCAATAGGAGAATCATCATACATTCCCGCCAAAAGTCTCCTGTAAATATCATCCTCAGAATATCCTTCCTTCATATTTCAATTTATAAATTCCCCCATCCCGGCTTTCCGCTTCTAACACAACTTTCATTATCCTCACAACCTCTTTTTCACCACTTTCATAAAACTCTATATTCAAAAGCCTCACTTTAAAATAATTACACAACATTACCTCTAAAGAATCCACCACATGTTCCTCAATAAAATGAGCTAAAACAGCAGGGGAAGAAGCCGAGCAAGAGGACAGGTCAAACATATAACCGGAAAGGCCGGCTCCAAAACCCATAACAGCTGCACACTCGCCTCTGTTACAGTCTAATGCAATTTCAATAATTCTGTCTAACTCTTGTAGTCGCTTCTCCATTTTGTCTCATCCTCATCCTTCATCCCATCCAATTTTATAAGGAAACTTTTTGCCGGAAAAAACGGAGTTATGTTTATATCAAGCAGTATCTTCTCCTTATCCCCATCTGCCCTGTCAAACCTCACTATCTTAAACTTCTCAATAAGCCGCCCTGCTCCGGCAACACTGTCCAAGAACTTTACTATTTGGGATCTAAGTTCCATCTCTGTTGCAGAACTCCAGTTCTCAAATGCCCTCCTGTTAAGAAAATCAATGAGAACCTTTGAGATATAGTCAAAAACCCTTACAACAGAGTAGACCCTCAATCCCGGATTGTCCCCTGTAAACAACGTTCTTGCAGAGAAAGCCATTATACGCCCAAACTCCTTTACCATTGGTACAAGTCCAAGACTCTCCATAATAGACACCTCACTCTTTTTAAGCGGGTAAACAAGTTCATCCGCATTACATATTGCCCCATACCTCTTGCCGGCCGACGGTTGGGAAATAAGAGAGCTGTAAAGAGAGCCTGCCAACGCCATTGCCGGAGAAAGATGCAGAGGAGACAAGCCCATTTTTAATCTCTCACCTTTTACCTCTATCCAGTTACTGCACATTATGCAATTGCTCTTATACAGCTCTCCGCCATTATGGCACTGCGACTCAAAAACCTCAACAACATCCAATGAATCCGAAAGATCCGCAAAATTGGTACAGAGCATAACCTTGCTCTCATGCGCTATCTTCATCCACCTGTCGAGGTTTACATTCCCCCCCAAATACTCGCCTGTTACAAGGAGCGAATAGTTCTCTCTAAGGTCTAACCTGTCGTAATTCCGCAACAGTTCATCTCTTACAAGATCATACAGTTCTGTCCTCTCTGTAACAAGCAGCTCCTCTCTGTCTGCATTGACTATTGTAACATTCTCTGCCTTCTGCCTGCCGGTATTTGCAAAAAAAAGGTTCACATTCCTATACGACCTCTCCAACGATGAAATACGTTCACACGCATACCGCATATTATTACCAAGAGATTCAACAGAAGCCGTATAGCGTTTTTGTGCCTGTCTCCTTACCGCCTCCATATTTCCGCCATCTATCAGCGCACAATCTATAATCTCCTCAAAACATTCAAGTTGCATAAGCAACATCCTCTTCTGTTCAATCGTAGAATTATCGCTCAGAAACATCTTTTTGCGCATAGCCTTACCCGGGTCCATATTTTTCATCCCCGGCAGAAAGCTGTTGAGCTGTTCATAAATAGTCTTAGCCATAATAGTCTTTTATCTCATTTTTAATCCCAACAATCATCTCTTTTAATTCCAACATCTTATCTCTTCCATAATCTGCCATGTTTCCTCCCGATGTTATATAGAGCAGCAACATTGAATAGAACTCTATCCTGCACCGCAGAGCAGAAAGAGCCGGGGAATTTGCCAATAATCTGTCGGGAAGAAAATCCTCTATCTTATTAAAAGGTATCTCCTCATTGATCACCTTTTCACCGGTTCCGCAATCTATCTTGAATGTAAAGTCTGCCAATGGCTTAAAGTGTTCAAAAAGCTCCTTGGTGCTCTTTATGCCGTAAACGATTTCCGCCTCCCGCGGCGCATTGAACGACAACTGTTCAACCAACATTGTACGGTTACAAGGGATCTTAAGCACAGCCTCCCCGCCACTATTACTTACAATGTTCCCCCCTATCTCATAATCTATTATCGCCATACTCTCTATTTAGGCCAGTTCTGTTCAAACTGCGCCCCTCCCATCTTTATTATCTGTGCAGATATTGTAAATCTTATCTCCATCTGGGTTGCCCCAACTACATTTATACTCTCCTCAAAATCTACTACATAGCCGTTCTCCCATATCAGTTCCTTGAGCTTTGCCTCCTCATCATCTTTGTTAAATGTTACGCTCCCCTGAACAGGCTTGAACTGGTTGATCATGTTTTCCAAAATCTGAGTATCATCTGTAGACTCTATGCGGACCTTTATAAGTCCTCCATAGATATTTGATGCCGGACGACCTTTTGAGTCCACATCCCTTTTAAGGCTATAGGTACATTCAAGTACATCATACTCCTTTTGGTTAAATTTTAATGTTGCTCTAAACGACATAACTCTTTCTTATTAATTGTTATTAAACATCCTTATCCTGTCTTCATTTCTGTATTCTCTTCTTATATTGGACAAAGCTCTTGATATTGTATTTCTTACAGTCCCATAATCTACCCCCAATCTTTTGGCTATCTCACTGTTTGACAAATCATCATAGAAGCGCAGTTTTAAAATCTCCCTCTGTCTTTTTGAGAGTTTGCTCTCTACAGTCCTTTTAAGCATATTGTAACGCTCTGTGCTATGCTCATTGCATACAATGTACCCCTCTATGGTCTCGGAATCAGATAACAACAGCATATCATTGTCTTTCTCATCTATCTTTACGTACATTTTAGACCTCTCGCACTCATTTGCTATTCTGCGTCTTAGAAGTACACACAGATAGGCAGGAAGATTTTTTGAGATTGTAAGGTTCTTTCTCTTTTCGTATATCTCCACAAACAGCCCCTGTACAGCTTCATCTATAAGGTGATTGTCTTGCAGATAGTTTTTTGCATACCTTCTCAGTAAAAGATTATAGCACCTGTATATCTTTTCAAAAGCTATAAAGTCATCGTTTTTGGCTTTTATCCACAAATTTTTAACGTCGTCCTGTCTCATTTGCTATCTGTTTGTACAAAAAAAAACGGTCGGCCTCCATTTGGAAACCGACCGCAATATATCTATACTTGCAACGTAAAAATTTTGGAATCAGATATTTACCCTCTTGTACGGATAAATTGTTTTTTACGCACTTTTATTTACCTGAATTGTGGTGACGTATAGGCAAGTACGTCTGCTTTGGTAATTGTATTGTCACGGCTTAGAATTATAAGACGTTCAACAACATTCCTCAATTCACGTATATTGCCTGTCCATGCGTATGATTTCATCTCCTCAAGGGCATCGGGGGAGATACTTCTCATTGGCATTCCGCTCTCGTTGCAGATCTGTTTTATGAAATAATTTGTAAGCAGCGGAATATCATCCCTCCTCTCCGCAAGCGATGGAACATGAATGAGTATTACGCTCAACCTGTGATATAGGTCCTCTCTAAAATTGCCTTTGTCTATCTCATCTCTCAAATTCTTGTTCGTTGCGGCAATAACCCTCACTTTAACATTTATATCTTTGTCCGAGCCTACTCTTGTAAGTTTGTTCTCCTGCAAAACCCTCAATACTTTTGCCTGTGCGCTAAGGCTCATATCTCCTATTTCATCCAAGAAAAGTGTACCGCCATCTGCCTGTTCAAACTTTCCCTTGTGCTGTTTTACAGCAGATGTAAAAGCTCCCTTTTCATGACCAAACAGTTCAGATTCAATAAGTTCACTTGGAATAGCGGCACAGTTTACCTCTATGAACGGCATATTGGCTCTGTTGCTTTTTTCATGCAACCATCTTGCTACAAGCTCCTTTCCTGTACCGTTCGCACCTGTTACCAACACCCTGGCATCTGTTGCAGCCACCCTGTCTATCATCTCCTTTATTCTTTGTATAGGCTCCGATTCGCCTATAATCTCCTGAATCCTCGGAATCTTTTTCTTTAGAATCTTTGTCTCCTTAACAAGGGTGGTTTTATCTGTAGCGTTTTTAAGGGTGATGAGTATTCTGTTAAGGTCCAATGGTTTCTGGATAAAATCAAATGCCCCCTTTTTAATGCACTCCACCGCTGTGTCTATTGTTCCATGCCCGGAGATCATTACTATTGAGGATTCAACCCCATTCTCAATCATCTTCTCCAAGACCTCCACACCATCCATCCCGGGCATCTTTATGTCGCAGAAAATCACATCAAAGTTATTTGCGGCAGCAAGTTCCAACCCCTCTTTTCCATCTGCCGCCAATGAGATTTCGTGCCCCTCAAACTCCAATATATCCTTTAATGTGTTTCTAATGCTTCTTTCATCATCAATAATAAGAACCTTCATATCTCTGTCTTTTAAAAGTTACAATAAGTTATCTGTCTGCGCCACCTGTCTCCCTCCACTCCTCATACAGTTCTGCCACAGCCCCCTCCTTAAGTGAATATCCTGACTGATACACAGCTTTTGGATTCACCTGTTTGATAACAAGTTGGGTAAAGAGAGATGACAATACTATAAAATCCACCCTTACAGGCGACATTCCCGGCATCTTCATTCTCTCGGCTGCAACAGATTTTGCCATTACATTGTTCATTGCCATAAGCCCGTCCAACGGCAACTCAACATATGGTTTGTCTTTTAACCCGCAGTTGTATATATAATCCCTGAATGTGTCAAACGAGCCCGATGAGCCTACAAGTATAACGGGCTTGTATCTCTCTGTCATCTGCCACAGCTCACTCAATTGGGAGTAACAGTAGCCGGCGAACTCCTCTGCAACCTCCTTGCCAATCGGCTCCGAATAGTTGAATTTTTCCCTCATTCTGGCCATTCCCAATGGAAAACTCCTTTTATACAAGACAGAGACACCATCTGTTATTATAAACTCATTGCTTCCACCGCCAATATCCATAAGCAGAGCATTCTCCCTTTTTTTAAGATTGCGGAACACACCGCTTGCCTTTATACCTTTAAATATAAGCTCGGCCTCCCTTTCTCCGGGAATAACATCTATACTTATACCAAACTCTCCATTCATTGCGGTAACAAATTCTGCCGAATTATCTGCATCTCTTACAGCAGAGGTTGCATACGGATGTATCAGTGATACCTCACCTGTCTCATTTATTACCTGCATAATTTGGGTGAGGGCCTCCTTGGCGCTACCAAATGCAACGGGCATAATCCTGCCTGTCTTTATTCCGCCACCTGCTCCAAGCCGGGCCGCACATTTGAACTCCTTTACGAAAGAGCATTTGTCGGGAAGAAAATCTGCTATAAGAAGATTAAACACATTGGTTCCCAAATCCATTACGGCAATTCTCTTGTGTGAATCCATATCTGCCATATTATCTCTTCATAACTATCCCGAAACGGGACTCAAGCAGCTCTCCTATCCAGTTAAGTTCCTGTTCCATTGTTAAATTGCTATTGTCTAACAGCAAGGCATCCTTTGCCTTTGTAAGCGGATTCATCTCTCGGTTTTCATCCAAGAAATCTCTCTCCTTAAGATTTGTTAAAATATCCTCCATGCTCTCCTCGCGGCCACTCTCTTTGAGCTCTTTAAAGCGGCGCATTGCCCTTACCTGCGGAGAGGCTGTCATAAAGATCTTAAGTTCGGCATGCGGGAACACGGCTGTTCCAATATCCCTGCCATCCATTACAACCCCCTTTTCAATGCCGTATCTGCGCAGAATTTCATCTACATATTCGCGTACAAACGGCAAGGCTGCAATTACGCTCACCCTTTTTGAGATCTCCAATGTCCTTATAGAGTCTCCCAAGTTGTTGCCGTTAAGGTAGACGTAAGATCTGCCATCCTCACCTGTCTTGAAATATATCTTTATGTTGTTAAGGTTCTTTTTAAGCCATGTCTTGTCTACTCTGTTCCTGCTGTCTATGAATCCGTTGGTCCATGCAAAATAGGTTACTGCCCTGTAAAGTGCTCCCGTGTCTACATATACATAGCCCAAGGCAGCCGCTATCTGTTTTGCAAAACTGCTCTTTCCGGTTGATGAATAGCCGTCTATGGCTATAATTATCTTTTTGTTATCCATTGCTGACATCACTGTGATTAATGCAAAAATAATTTGGCAAAGATACCTTGTTTTCTTAAACAAAAAAAGCGCAACTCATTGAACATTCAATTCGTTACGCCTATTTTAGTAGCGGAGGCAGGACTCGAACCTACGACCTCCGGGTTATGAGCCCGACGAGCTACCAACTGCTCTACTCCGCGATGTATTTCCTAATTGGACTGCAAAGATATGGTTTAAAATCTATATATGCAAATTATTTTTATCCAAATTCTGCAATACAGCCCATTAAATATGTATTTTGGAACATTAACAGTAAATTATCCGTTTTTTACCGTAAAAATTAAATACTTTTGGAACATCAATAAACACTTGCAGACAAAGAATGTTATAACCCAAAGCAATACTTTTGTAAAAAAATAACGCACCAACAATGTTCCACAACAGAGACCACAAGTTTTACACATTTTGCCGGCACCTATCCATGCACCTTTGCATCTGTTGCATATTGGCATCATGTGTTGAGTACCACCCTTACGACACAAGAGTAAAAGGAGAAAAAGACATAAACACCAAAAACATAAAGAAGATAGAGGAGCAGTGCGCAGGAAAGAGAAGCATTAAATTTGCCGTAATAAGCGACACCCAGCGTTGGTACGACGAAACGCAGATGGCGGTAGACAATATAAACAGCAGAGACGATATAGACTTTGTCCTGCACACCGGAGACCTGTCTGATTTTGGAATGCGCAATGAGTTTGAGTGGCAGAGAGATATCCTCAATAAGCTTAAAGTCCCATACGTATGCATTATAGGCAACCACGACTGCCTTGCATCGGGAGACCTCAACTTTAAGAAAATCTTTGGAGAGTTCAACTTTGCCTTTACAGCCGGAAACATAAGATTTGTGTGCCTTAACACAAATGCCCTCGAATTTGGGCATGACGTGCCCGTCCCAGACTTTGACTTTATAGAGAAACAGATAATAAATTACCCCAAAGAGGCAGAGAAAACAGTTATTGCAATGCACGCAGCACCATTCTCAGACCAGTTCAACAGCAACGCAGCAAAGGTGTTCCAATATGGGGTGAACAAATTCCCCGGGCTTCAGTTCTGCGTGAACGGTCACGACCACCAATTTTCAGCCGAAGATAAATTCAACGACGGAACAGTATACTTTGAGTGTGCTAATATCCAAAAAATGGGTTATTTATTGTTTTGTATCAACGAGGAGGGCTATACGCATGAGATTGTCAATTTTTAACAAAAGCCTGTTTATAGCCCTTTTCACTCTAATCTGCTTCCCGACAATCAACCCTCTCAATGCCGCCGGCATAACGGAACCGGAGAGAGCTAACCTTTCGGACAGCCTTTCAAGAGCAAAGAGGGAGGCAAGAAGGGCACGGTATGGAGACCACAGAACATACAGAGGCTATGAAGGGTGGAAGAAGGTTGTGCCAACACATGTAAAACTCCAATATGCAGGAGACATGGGGGTCTTTGCAGCAGGATGCGGATGGGACTACGGCCGTAAAGAGCAGTGGGAAACAGATTTCATGATAGGCTTTCTGCCAAAAAAATATGCAGACAAAGCGCACCTCACATGTACGCTAAAACAGAACTATTCCCCATTCAGTCTGCAGATAAACAAAAACCTGTCATTTGAACCTGTTGTCTGCGGACTTTACATGACAATGATCTACGGAGAGAAATATTGGGTTAGAGAACCATCAAGGTACCCAATGAAACACTATTACGGCTTTACCACCCGTATAAGATTTAACATATTCGTTGGAGAGAGTCTCACATGGAGCATCTCCAAAGAGAGGAGAATAAGAGACTTAAGCCTCTACTATGAATTAAGCGCCAACGACCTCAACATAGTTTCAAAATGCACCAACAGCTACCTTAAACTAAAAGATATAGTATTCTTTTCCGCAGGGATAAAACTCCACATTATAGGAGACGAATAAAAAAGAGCACTGTTAAGGCATGTTGTACATTTATCTCTTCTTTTTTACACCAAATTTTATTACTTTTGCGCCCTATTCATTGATTATTAATAATATTAAAATTTATATGGCAACAACAGCAGATTTTAAAAACGGTTTATTTTTCACTTACAACGGCAAACCTTGCCAGTTGATCTATTTCCAGCATGTAAAACCAGGTAAAGGTCCTGCCTTCGTAAAGACCAAATTCAGAAACCTTGAGAATGGTAAAATTTTGGAAAACACATTTAACGCAGGTGAGAAGATTGAGACAATTACCGTTGAGAGAAGACCTTACCAGTTCCTATACAAGGATGAGACAGGATACAACTTTATGCACAGCGAGACCTTTGACCAGATTCATTTGGAGACAGACTTCGTAGACAATGCAGACCTTATGAAAGAGGGGCAGAATGTTGAGATGATGTTCCTTGCAGACGAGGAGAGATGCCTTACATGTGAGCTACCTCAGTTTGTTGAGTTGGAAGTTACCTATACAGAACCTGCTGTTAAAGGAGATACAGCCTCTACCAATGCACTTAAAGAGGCTACCTTGGAGACAGGAGCAAAGATTATGGTTCCGCTTTTCATCAATCAGGGCGAGAAGATCCGTGTTAAAACCGAGGACAGAAGCTACGGAGAACGTGTAAAACAGTAATAACAACATATTTTTATGAACGCCGAAACTTTAACTAAAAAGATTAAGGCAGCAATATTGTCCATACTCCTTGTTGGGGGGTGTGGACATTTTGTTTATGCCCAGAACCACACTGTACAGCTGCAGCAGACAAGACAGATGATAGAAAACGGTGATTTCACACTTGCAGGAAGCCAATTGAGAAGTATAATCAGTTGTGAGAATGTAACCCCCACAGACAGATGGGAGGCCGAGTTCCAATTAGATTTAATGAAAAGAATAAAGAAAGACTTCTACCGCACTCAGGAGTCTGTATTAGAAGATCTTAAAGAGTATTTTCCAAATATCACCGCAGAAGAGCTTCAAAAATGGGAATCCACAGGAGCGCTTGAATGCAAGACGATAGATGGCAAAAAATGCTACTTCCACAGTGCCGTTCGCAACCTATTTAGGATAGACGAACAGGCAGGAAAGGTAAGAGACGACATTAAAGGAAGGCAATCAGACGACCTCGATATCTATCTTTCCGAGTTTCTGCCAAAAGTTGTAGAAGCCACCTACAATACAGACAGCATATATGTTCTGCCTCAGCAAGTTAAATATACATATACCATTAAGGTAAAACCCAACGAGGTACCGGAAGGTGAGACAATAAGAGTATGGATGCCATACCCAAGGAGCAATAACAGACAGCGCAATATAAAGCTCCTTTCAACCTCTCAGCCCAATTATATTATTAGTCCCGACAAATACAACCACAAGAGTCTCTATATGGAGGGAACCGCTGTAAAGGACAGCGCAATAACATTCAGTTATAGTGCAACATACACCTCCTACAACGAGTTTCACAGATTTAACCCGCTCACAGATGTAAAACCATACGACACAACATCTGCAATATATAAAAAGTATACGGCAGAGCGCAAGACACATATTATCTTTACAGATGACATAAAGAGAATTACAGACTCAATTGTAGGCAACGAGAGCAACCCATACTTTAAAGCTGTAAAGATCTTTGATTATATAGCAAAGACCTACCCATGGGCAAGCGCACGCGAGTACTCCACATTATATAATATTCCGCAATACGTTATAAACAACCATCATGGAGATTGCGGACAAGTTACACTGCTCTTTGTAACAATGGCAAGATATGCAGGCATCCCTGCAAAATGGGAGAGCGGATGGATGCTGCACCCGGGAGACCTTAATCTGCACGACTGGGGAGCAGCCTATTTTGAAGGTATAGGATGGGTTCCTGTAGACCAATCATTCGGGCTTACCAACAGAGAGTTCTACGAGGCCAAACTGTATCCTGCAAAAGGCAAGAAGAAAGGCAAAAAGAATACCCTCACAGAGCAGGAGAACGATGTATATCACTTCTTTACAAAAGGTATAGACTGCTACAGATTTATTGTAAACGATGATTATTCCGGAGAATTCTACCCTGCAAAGACATACCCAAGAAGCGAGACAGTGGATTTCCAGCGCGGCGAAGTTGAATGGAGAGGAGAGAATCTCTATTTTGGCAGATGGCGTTACAACATGGAGGTAGAGGTGACACCAATTAAGCGTTAGCGTTAGCGTTGGCGATTTAAGTGTAGAGAGAGTAAAGAGAGTAATTAGAAACAGTTGTGAACGACTTGTCAATCAACGGAAGAGCGGTTGCCGAAAGCAGCTTATAGGAAACGGCGTCTGTTGAAGGACCGTTAGGATGCAAAGCATACTAAAAGGGACGACTTAGCCGTTTCAAGCTGATTGAAGGCATTAGCAGTTGATTGACATGGAGAGAGGAACTGATTCTAATTATGAGTTAGAAAGGCGTTGGCGATTTAAGTGTAGAGAGGGTAAAGAGAGTAAAGAGGGTAAAGAGGGTAAAGAGGGTAGAGAAAGTAGAGAAGGCTAAAGCTAAGGCCAAAGCCAATAAGTCGATTAGTATAATATAAGGCAGCCTGTTTTGAGCTGCCTTAGTTTTTATAAACTGTTCAAACACTCCGCCACCTCATCCAACTGCCATTTTGGAGTTGAAGTAGCACCGCAAAGCCCAACCGAATCGCCCACAGCAAACCACCCCGGCTTTATCTCGCTACTGTTTTCTATATGATACGACCTTGGATTTACACTTTTACAAAGCTCAAAAAGAACCTTACCGTTAGAACTGTCAGCTCCACTCACAAAGACTATAACTGAGTGGTTACGTGCAAACTCCCTTAAATTATTCTGTCTGTGCGCCACCTGCCTGCAGATAGTGTTGTTTACTACAAGTTTGTCTGCAACAGAATTTCCATTTTTAGCAAGCTCCTCCCCTATTATCCTGCATACAACAGCATACTCTTTAGGATCCTTGGTTGTCTGAGAAAAGACAACAACAGGTTTGCCCTTAGGGCTTAGATCCACTCTCTCCATCCCCTTCACAGCCCCATCCTTAAGATCTACAACAATGGCATTCCCCTCTGTCTGACCAACCAACCCGTTAACCTCCGCATGCCCCTCCTTCCCAAAGATTACTATCTGTGCCCCCGAATGGTAGCTCTCCCGTATCCTCTCCTGAAGTTTAAGCACAACAGGACATGTGCAATCTATAAGCCTAATGTTGTTCCTCCTTGCCGTCTCGTATGTTACTGGAGGCTCTCCATGCGCCCTTATAAGCACTGTTAAGCCATGCAACTCACTCATCTTCTTGTAATCTATAACTGTAAGCCCCTGTTTGTTGAGCCTCTCAAGTTCGGCATTGTTATGTACAATAGCCCCCAAGGAGTAGAGATGCCCAATCTTTCCAAGATTTGACTCCGCACACTCTATTGCCCTAATAACCCCATGGCAAAATCCACTGCCGCTATCTATCTCTATCTTAAGGTTCAACATCCGCCCAAATAAACAATCAACTGCTCCAATCTCACTTTCTGCTGTTCGCCGGTAGAGAGATTCTTAAGATTAACCACACCGGCAGCAACCTCATCACCACCAACTATAGCCAAATAAGGAATCTGCTTCTTGTCTGCATAGTCAAACTGCTTCTTTAATTTGGTATTGTCGGGATACAACTCACAAGCAATACCCGCAGCCCTTAAAGAGGCAATCAAAGGAAGAGAGAACTTAACCTCCGCCGCCCCCATATTGGTAAACAGCACTTTTGCACCACTTGTTGCATCCTCCGGGAATTTATTAAGTCCCTTTAGCACATCATAGATTCTGTCTGCACCAAAAGAGATTCCAACACCAGAAACACCTTTAAGACCAAAGATTCCGGTAAGATCATCGTAACGTCCGCCACCGCTAATGCTGCCAATCTCAAAATCAAGAGCCTTCACCTCAAAGATGGCTCCCGTATAATAATTAAGCCCGCGGGCAAGAGAAAGATCTATCTCAACCTGCTGTTTTACAGAACAATCCTTAATATAGCCAAACAGAGTTTCCAGTTCACAGATACCCTTTAAACCAACCTCAGACTTAGCTAATACGCCCTTTATAAGCGCTAATTTCTGCTCGGAAGAGCCGCTCATGGTAAGCACAGGTTCAATGACAGCAACAGCCGCATCATCCAACCCCTTCTCCCTAAGCTCCTCTTTCACAGCCTCCAATCCAATCTTGTCTATCTTGTCAATAGCAACAGTAATATCTATTAATTTGTCGGGATGCCCGCAAACCTCAGCCAAACCCTGGAGAATCTTTCTGTTGTTAATCTTAATGCAAACCCTCACATCAAAACGGGTAAACACCTCATCTGCAATCTGCACAAGCTCCAATTCATTAAGAAGCGAATTGCTGCCAACAACATCAACATCACATTGGTAAAACTCTCTGTATCTGCCCTTTTGCGGTCTATCTGCCCTCCATACAGGCTGAATCTGATACCTTTTGAACGGAAACGTTATCTCATTCTGATGCTGCACCACATACCTTGCAAACGGAACTGTAAGATCATAACGCAACCCCTTCTCGCATACCTTTAAAGAGATCGCATTGCTGTTGCCCAACTGCTCAGGAGCAACCCCTGCAAAAGCATCGCCCGAATTGAGCACCTTAAAAAGCAGCTTGTCACCCTCATCGCCATACTTTCCAAGCAGCGTGGAGAGATTCTCCATAGAGGGAGTCTCCAACGGGCTGTAACCGTACTTCTTGAAAACAGTTCTTACAGTATCGAATATGTAATTCCTCCCGGCCATCTCGGCAGGAGAAAAATCCCTTGTTCCCTTAGGAATAGATGGTTTCTGTGCCATAATAATATAATTTTATACTTCCCTGCAAATTTCGTTTGCCAAGTCTGCAAAGATACAACAAAAGAAGCAAAAAGAGCTCATTCTTTGCATTACACCCCCTTATTCAAAAAGACTGTCGAGCGTTACAACCTTTTGAAATATTCCACTATGGATTCCATATTTCAATCCAAACGTAGTAACCAATGTCATCTGCACATTATGCCTCTTGCTCACATGTTCGGTTACCCAACTTATTCTGCTACGCAACAGTTGCTCATAGTCATTAGTAACAGTAAACTCATCCTTTACAAACTTCATCTCGCACAGATTAACCACTCTGTCCTTTCTGTTTATAATAAGATCTATCTGCATCCCTTTCCTCTCCTCTGTCCCCTTGAGTGTCCATGCCGAATTCTCGGAACTTACGCCACCTACATTCAGAGCATTCTTAAGTTGTTTAACATGTTTGAGGCACGCATCCTCAAAAGCGTACCCACGCCATGTATTCAATACAGGAAGGTTCTCATTGTTCTGCCAAAAATGTTCCTCCCTGTTTTTGCCATCTACATTGTTAAGATAGAACTTGCAGAACGGATCTATAAGTCTGTAGCACATGTGGCGTTTGTCATTCTCAAAAGGTTTGTAACATTCAATAAAATCGCTCGCCTCAAGAACTCGCAATATATTAGACAGCTGTCCGCCCAACGCAATACCGGTACCTTTAGATAACTCCTCCCTACTTAACCCTGTATGTTTTTTAGACAATAACCGTATAATGGATTTATACCTTTCCGGCATATTGAAGATTGAATTGAACAATCTTTCAAATTCGTCTTTCAGTTTTGCCTTCTTTACAAAGAAAAGGCTATCAATAACCTGAGCCAATGACATCCCCGGCTCAACATAACTTAGATACATTGGTATTCCACCTGTTGTCATGTACAGCTGAAGAATATCATATCTTGTCATTGTAACACCCTGGTTTTTCAGCAATTCCTCTGTCTCTTTCAATGTGAACGGGGATAATTGAATCTCCGAATTTACACGGTCATACAGTCCACCGTATGAATTAATCAAGTTATCCCTAATCCAAGACGTAGCAGACCCGCATACTATAAGCATCAAATTATCATTACCGGCAGCCCATCCATTCCAAAAATGCTCAAAAGCGGTAATAAACCCGGATTTTACAGTATCCATCCACGGCATTTCATCTATGAAAACAACCAATTTTTCTTGTTTTGATCTTCCCGACAAAAGAGAGACTAATCTATCAAATGCCTCCATCCAATCTTTTGGGTATGTTTTTTCTTGTGACCCATACCTTACAAGAGAGGAATGAAACGCAGATAATTGAGCAGAAAGCAGATTTTTGCCATCTAACTCAATAGGTGAAACGCCGGTATGATAAAACGCAAACTTATCCTTGAACAACTCACGGATAAGATAGGTTTTTCCAACGCGTCTACGCCCATAAACCGCAACAAGCTGAGCTTGACTTCTATTATATATACGCATTAGCTCAGCCGATTCATCTTTACGTCCTATTATTGTACCCATATAAATACCTCCGTATTAATTTATAGCTTATAGTTATTTGGCATTGGCTTTGGCGTTAGCTCTCTTAATGACTAATGACGGCTAAATCCAACGCTTTCCATAAACTATACACACTCTCAACTGTTAACTTTTATTTTCGTTATTTTGCCCGCAATTTAAGAAAATTATCTTTCGCGGGCAAACATAAGACGCAGAATTGCCCGTGAAACACTATTTTTTCATTTCACGGGCAACGCAAATCAATATTTTTGCAGATTTAGTTTTTAATCGTAAATCTGCAAAAACGAAACAATGCTTTGCAATCTACAAAGGAGAGAACAATCTTAAAACATCTGCCGGAGAAGTTGTGAAGTGGGCAAATGGTGTTCAATGAACAACACCATCTTTATTTGTTGCCATTAGTATCTGCTTGATTCTGGTTACGGTGCCAATAAAAAAGGCGGCCGGAAACACCGGCCACCTTCTCACATATTATAGTACCTAATGATGTTTCACATCAAATAATCAAAACACAATAAATTTATTTTCAATTAGCTACAA
Organism: uncultured Bacteroidales bacterium; assembly: GCA_934717185.1. Taxonomy (GTDB): domain Bacteria; phylum Bacteroidota; class Bacteroidia; order Bacteroidales; family UBA932; genus Egerieousia. The sequence continues at coordinate 36,012 of CAKUYQ010000006.1, forward strand.
CCTATTATATATAGATAATAATATAGCCAAAGCCAACGCTAACGCCAAAGCTTAGTTATATGGAAGTATAAATTACTCTTCTGGTATAACTATAATGTTTGACTTAACAGTAGACTCAGAGAATGGTGTCTTGAATGTATAAGTAACATAAGCAGCTACTACAGCAGACTGAAGTTTTGTACCTGCGTTCTTCCACTGGAATTTACCGTCTTTAGCCTCTGTGCTAACCTTTGTTACATCCCTGTAAGTCACAGGATCTGCATTTACAAGCTCAAAGAATGCGCCATAGTCAGCAGCTGTAACATCAACGAAGTCAGCAGCTTTGATTGTGTTATCAGTACCATCCTGAGCAACACCACCTTTAACCATCAATTTACCATTGAAGTAAACATCGTAGTTAACAGCAAAGTCTTTCTCATCTGCATTACCGTTTACAAGATCAACAAGCTCATTATCCTTAACCTGTTTGATCTCAATAGGGTTAATGAATACAACTGTTCTTGTCAATTCATCATCCTCACCATTGATATAGTGTACAATGAAATTCAAGTCGTAGCTTCTCTGAGCCTCTGTAAGCTTATCGCCAAGGCCAAGAAGAATACCCTCACCTGTAGTTGTACCAAAGAGCTCTGCCAAAGTAGCCTTACCGGTTACACCTGTCTCAGCATCACCGTAAGCTGTACCGGCCATAGTAATCTTCTTATCTGCATAATCCTTAGCAAGAACTAAGTCGAATGTAGAACCGTTAACTTTCTTAGCCTCAGCATTACCGAATATCTTGTTCAATGCCGGAGCATAGTTATATGCCTCACCAAAGTACATCTGCATCTGATATCCGCTAGTAGTATTCATACCCTTAGTAGCAGTTGTAGTGCTTCCGTTGTAACGGTAACCCTCAACAACATTCAAAGCAAGAACAGGTTTAACAACATTCCATTTCCACTTGATAACCAAAATAGGTTTAGTCTTGTCTGAAGGTGTAATTGTTGTTACAGCTGTATTCTCACCAAACTTAGAGTAAGGGGTAACTTTCAAACTCATTGCATAAGTATCAACGTTTATAGCCTCAAAGTTATAAACAAACTTAGCGGCTTTATCATACCTGGTATTGTCACCATTTATAATAGTTTCTACAGTAGCGTCTGTATAAACAGTCTTAAATGTATTCTTATCCAAACCAAGCTCGTTGTAAATATCATTCATCTGTTCCCATGTGTAACCGGCGACATCTGAGAAGTTCTCCTCATAAGGAGTTGCACCGGAAACTGTAGTACCATCAAACATCTCGTTGTAATTGAATGTTTCAAGGTTTATTTCCGGTAATACATAAGCATCATTCAAACCTCCCATAAACACAATTTCTGTGTTTTCATTGATATGATTAGTTGAACGATTTTTTGTAATACCGTATATTTCATGTCCTTTCATTAAGTACAATGTCTTAAGAGATGGCATGTTACAGTACAAATCTGTCAAAGCAGTATTATTTCTAAGATCCAACGTGGTGAATAGATTGTCATTACAATTCAAATACTCCAAAGCTGTATTATTGCTAAGGTCCAATGAAGTAAGCATATTACCATTGCACTCCAAACGTGTCAAAGCAGTATTTTTGCTAAGATCCAATGTAGTAAGATAATTACCCCTGCACCACAACTCATCTAAAGTTCTAAAATACCCTATTCCTTTTAAAGATGATATTCCGCCATCTTGAAGATCAAATTTTTTATATAGAGATGAACTATTCCATCCATCAACATCTGAAAATGTTAATCTACCATCTTTATTCATATCGCAATTCGCAAGCAGATATTTTTTAAAGTTAGCATCTGGGATATCCAATTCTGCTTTAACAGTTAATACTTCCATTGGTTTTACCTTTGAGCGGGTGATGGTAAGTGGTGCAGATGTTTTCTTTTCTATTGTCGCAGCGGAGGTGACAATCTCAACAGTTATGCCCTTGCTAAATGTTACAGGCGGCAGGGCAATCCAAAAGTCGGTGGCAGTTGCTGCATTTATAGCAGTATTGTTACACTCTAATGTTATGCTGTTGCCGGCGTTCTCGCCAAACTCAATGGTAGGCGCGCCCTCTGCAGAGCAATTTATTGTAGCAGTTCCACTAAGTTTTTCATCATTATTGCCCTTAATGGTTATGCTCTTAATCTTGATCTCTTCATCGGTACTTTTAAGCTGCAACTTGAGGAATCCGAACACATTCTTAAAATTCAAAGCATTATCACTCTTGGATGAAGTCACTGCTACCATTGGAAGAGAGCCTTCTCCAAAAGAACCTTTTGCATATGTTTGCGTACTTGGAATAGTTACATTAAGAGCATGGCTGCCATTAGAACCAATATATTCTACATTTCCGTAAGGATAGTAGGCTATATTTGCTTCAAAAGGGTCTCCGGAACCACCTGAAAATTCATCATCATTTGCCTTAACAAAGGTAGTTGTGGTTTTTCCACTAAATCCATCCTTTACCTTATACTCTTCATTTACATTTCGGCCCCGAAATATAGATATATGGTCATTATTACACCACAGTACACGTGTGCCGTCTGTGGTCGTTGTCTTAGTGTCAACAGCGTCAATACCGGCAGAGGGCATAGAGGCAATAAATTCAATAGGAGATGCATTGTCTATTTCCAACCCATCCTCCTTTTTATCGCAAGAAGATAATAGCAACATAAATGCTGCTGCTAAAACTCCCAATCTTAAAAAATTAGTTTTCATAAATTTATTAGATTAATCGTTTTTAATTGTCAATTAAATGTTTTTTGTTCACTGTACAGAAGTTAAGTTAGAGAAGTAAATGCAAGGCGTCATGACCCTAACTTAACTCCCGTATGTCCGCTTTTTCAAAAGCACCACGGATTTTGCTTTAATTCAATAAAAAGATGAAGAGCAAGGCTTGCGAAACTGAGTATTCCGGAGTTTACTTTTGTAAATGAGGAAATACGAAGTGAGCATAACACAGCTATTCGCTTTTTATTGAATTAAACACTACTCCCAGCCCTGTTCAGGGTCAGACCCTATCGGCTCCGTAGAAGTAGCAAATCCTTTTTCAATTGTAATTTCAAACTGTAGCACTTCAGGTGCCTCATAAACTTTTATTTCCATTGTAATCAATTGTTTTATAAATTATTCCATTTAATAACCATTTTTTATGTAATACTGCAAACGTTAGGTATTTTATAAAAATGTTACTTTCATTGATGCCTATTGCATCTCAACCGCCCTAATTATATCAAAGCAGAAACCATCCTGTAATTTAACACCTCTCTCAACCTTGCCGCTTGCAATGTCATAAATATATACACCGGCACTAAGATTATTTTGATTGGCAATACCAATATAAGCTTTGCCATTTACAATTGCTGTACGCTGGGAAAAACGGCCGCTGCAATAAGGAAGATCTGTACCGTTGTACTTTACTCTTTCTCTGTTACCATTACTAAGATTTATGATAGAATAAAAATGACTTGGGCTGTCTATCTTTGTTCCCAAGCTGTTTTTTCTTGAGTATGCCAACGCCTTTCCATTGCCCAAATATTGCACAGTCAAAAGTTTTCCCTCAGGATTAGGAAACCCGTTATAGCTTTCGTCAAACTTTACCTCTCCTGCTTTAATGCGCAGTAGTGAGCCAAACTCCGTCTTATCAACCTCAGTAAGTCCGGCTATATACAGATTGCCGTTCTCGTCATACATTATTGTATTCTGCATTAACTCTCCATATGCACTGGCTGCAGATTCCGTTGCAAGTGTAGTTGGGGCAATATTGTCTGATTTGATAGCCATCGTTGTAGGATCTATCAGCGCTACATGTAACCTTGATGCTGTGACATCGGCTTTTCGGCCCGAATCGTTCTTGGTTACATAAAAATAAAGCAGATCTTTGGATTTCTCTCTATAGGTAAGAAGTCCCGATGTAGACAAACATCTAAATCCTTCAGGAATAGCAATATCCAATGTACCCTCACTTATAACAGACATATCGCTTTCCCTCAATTTAGACCAAGAAACTACCTTATTGTCTGCGTCTGTACCAACAATTATAAGGGTAGTTCCATTATCTATCCATGCATGAGTGTACTTACGGGCAAAATAGGTATTCTTTACAAATGGTTTCTCACTTATTAATTCAGCAAATTCGCTCCCAGATGCATCTACCTTAATCTCAAATTTCACAAATCTGTCTCCGGATTCGGGAATCTGATAATGGTATTTACCCTTTGTAATACTCTCCATTGTATACTTGTTGGTAATTTCAAGACCTTTACCATAAAATCTATCAAATTTAACTGTAGGCTGGTCTGCTGTAAGAGCATTCACTTTCCTTACGAATATACCATTCTTGTTCATGCTCATTCCGCCATGTTTTACAGGGCATACATATAGTTCATACTGATAATTCTTCACATTTGACTTAATTGTCAATACTTCCATTGGTTTTACCTTTGAGCGGGTGATGGTAAGTGATGCAGATGTTTTCTTTTCTATTGTCGTAGCGGAGGTGACTATCTCAACTATAATGCCTTTACTAAAGGTTACAGGCGGCAAGGCAATCCAAAAGTCTGTGGATGACGTTGCATTTATAGTAGTGTTGTTACAATCTAATATAATGCTCTTTCCTGCATCTGAATTAAATTTAATGGTAGGTTCACCGTTAAATAAACAACTTACAGTAGCTTCACCGCTGAGTTTTTCATCATTATTGCCTTTAACGATAATCTGTTTGATTGTAATTGTTGACTCTGCACTTTTTAGCTGTAGTTTTAGAAATCCAAATAGATTTTTAAAATCTAAAGCATTATCATTTTTTGAGGAAGTTACGGCTACCATTGGGAGAGTGCCTTCTCCAAAAGAGCCTTTAGCGTATGTTTGCGTACTTGGGATATTTGCACTAAGAGCATGGCTACCATTGGAACCAATATATTCTACATTTCCATAAGGATAGTAGGCTATATTTGCCTCAAAAGGATCTCCGGAGCCACCTGAAAATTCATCATCATTTGCCTTAACAAAGGTAGTTGTGGTTTTTCCACTAAATCCATCCTTTACCTTATACTCTTCATTTACATTCCGGCCCCGAAATATAGATATATGGTCACTGTTACACCACAACACACGTGTACCGTCTACAGTAGTTGTCTTTGTGTCAACAGCATCAATGCCGGCAGAGGGCATAGAGGCAATAAATTCAATAGAAGATGCATTGTTTATTTCCAACCCATCCTCCTTTTTGTCGCAGGAAGATAGCAGCAAGATTGCACCTGCTGCTAAAACTCCCAACTTTAAAAAATTAGGTTTCATCCTATCAAAATTTTTAATTTCAAAATAATAATTAAAAATTTACGAGAGTCTGATAGCCGTTCACTATCGTTCTCTCTCACAATGAAAATCTTTGATATCTCAACTTGGACAATTTAATTTCAAAGATTTTCATGTTCGGTTTCATAAAATGATTAGATTAATTGTTTTTCAATTAGTTGTCTTTTATTCACACAACACAGCTATCGCTTTTCACACACGTTACAACTATAAAATTATTGCTTAGCAGTAGTTATTTCCTCTAAATGTTCTAATAACGTATCAAAGAAATCCTCTTCTTCACATTCCTTAAACGGATCTTTAATTTTCCTACATCTTTCTAAAACAGTTTTATTAAACTGTTCTATATCATTGCTGTCATTCTGTTGATTATCTACGTCAAGGCCTAAATTTTTGATAAATGTTTCGTAGTCTTTTCTGCTCATTATTAGAGAAAAGTTGCCACCGTTTATCTTACCCATAGACCATAAATAAGCATCCAGTATATCATATAGTTGGCGGTTGAACATGTTGCTACTAATACACAGGCAGTCCTTTAACGCTGTAACTTGCTTTAGGAAGGTATCTATATCTAAATTTTGTCCGCTACCTTTCCATGCACACTTCTCATCTAAGTATTTACATACAACAGGGAGCATTGTTTTAGCTAATGAATCGTATATTGGAAAACCATTAGGATATTTGTCAGCATACATCATTAGCGCGAAGTAAGAATATTTTGACACTAATGATGTTGCAACGCCTGCTGTTGAGCAGTTCTTATGAATACCGTATGATTTATTGAACAGATCTTCTATTCTTTTGTCTTTTACCGCGTTTGAATCATTTTTTGAAATGGCCTCAAGATATGAATGTAATTTTTCAGACAATATCTCATAACTCTTAAAATCAGATATGGTGGAAGTCAATTCCTCTATCCCATAATATCTGCGCGACATATTTGTTGAGTACATTGCGTCTATTACTCTTAATTGAAGCAATATATCATGATAGTTTAAAGCAGTTTCTGAATTTTTTGGAGTTTCTGAATTTTTAAATATATTGTGTATAACCCATCTGTCTGCTGAGTATGATGATATGTCACCCTTCACCTTATTTGATTCAATAAGCTCTTCCTCTCGTGTAAGTTTTTCATCTATACATAACATAACCTCAATTATTTTCAATCTCTTATAAGAGAGGCTACTTATGAAGGGATGGTAGTTGTTACAATTAGGGTTAACCCTAAAAACAGAAATTCTACCACTTTGATGTTTCAACACAATATATTCATCTTTAATGACAAAGCCACCCTCTTTACCACCCAACAATGTAATTATTTTTGAACCGAAGGTTCGTGTATTCCAATTCTCATCAAATGGGAAATTTATCTTTGCAGCAATTTCTCTTAATGCCTGTTTAGTATTACCACATTTTACGATAAGTTTATCATTATTACATGCTTCCATAACTTTAAATATTTGTTTATTCATTAAAATTTTTCTTTTTGTAGTGTGGATCTACCTATCCACATATTCACTTTGACAATCTTCTTTTTACAATTTCCGCAATCCTCTGATTAGTATTATCATTATTTGTATATTAAGATTAGTCTACTAAAACTATTTCTGCATTGTTGTTGATGTATTTAGTTGAACGATTGTAAGTAATGCCTTCTATTCGAGCCCATTTCTTCAAATACAATATTTTAAGAGATGGCATATTACAGTACAAATGATAAATTTTAGTATTATTGCTGAGATCAAGGGCGGTGAGCTGATTACTCGAGCAGCTCAACCATTGTAAAGCTGTATTTTTGCTCAAATCAAGGGATGTAAGCTGATTTTTATCGCAGTCCAACGATCTCAAAGCAGTATTTTTGCTGACGTCAAGTATGGTGAGATAATTTTCGCCGCAATCTAAAACTTCCAAAGCTGTATGCTTGCTCAAATCAAGGGCGGTGAGCTGATTACTCGAGCAGCTCAACCATTGTAAAGCTGTATTTTTGCTCAAATCAAGGGATGTAAGCTGATTTTTATCGCAGTCCAACGATCTCAAAGCAGTATTTTTGCTGACGTCAAGTATGGTGAGATAATTTTCGCCGCAGCTCAAATCTGTTAAAGCGGTGTTCTTGCTGACTTCAAGTACGGTTAGATAATTATCGCTGCAGTTTAAACTTTCCAAAGCTGTAAAATACTCTATTCCTTTTAAAGATCCGATTTTCTTTCTATATAAATCAAACTTTTTTAGTAGATATTTGCATTTATTCCACTCCTCAACATCTGAAAGAGTTAACCTGCCATCATCATTCATATCGCAGTTTTCAAGAAGATATTTCTTAAAGTTTGCGTCCGGAATATTCAATTCCTCCTCCATGTCTACTTTAATAACCAGCTCCTCCATTGGTTTAACTTTTGAACGGGTAATGGTAAGTGGTGCAGATGTTTTCTTCTCCACAGGTGCAGCGGAGGTGACTATCTCAACAGTTATTCCTTTACTAAATGTTACAGGAGGTAATGCAATCCAAAAATCTGTGGCCGTTGTTGCATTTATGGCAGTGTTGCTACATTCCAATGTTATGCTATTACCGGCATTAGATTTAAAGCTAATTGTAGGTTCTCCGTTAGCAGAGCAGTTTACCGTTGCGTCACCGCTAAGCTTTTCATTATTATTACCTTTAATAATAATCTCTTTAATAGAAACAGTCTCATCTGCACTCTTAAGCTGCAGTTTCAAAAGGCCGAATAGATTCTTAAATGCTAAACTGTTGTCGTTCTTGGATGAACTTACAGCAATCATTGGTAGAGAACCTTCTCCAAAAGAGCCTTTAACGTATTTCTGCGTATTTGGGATAGTTACGCTAAGAGCATGGTTACCATTGGAACCAACATATTCAATGCTACCGTATGGATAATAGGCAATGTTTGCATCAAATGTATCTTCTGATCCGGCAGAAAACTCGCCGTCATTCGCCCAGACAAAGGTGGTGGTTGTTTTTCCGCCCTGTCCATCCTTAACTTTATACTCATCATTAACATTACGGCCACGGAATATGGAAACGTGGTCATTACTACACCACAGCACACGTGTGCCGTCTGTGGTCGTTGTCTTTGTGTCAACAGCATCAATGCCGGCAGAGGGCGTAGATGCAATAAATTCAACAGAAGATGTACTGTTTATTTCTAATCCCTCCTCTTTCTTGTCACAAGAGGATAGTAGCAGCATTGCGCCTGCCGCCAAAATACCAAGTGTTAAAAATGTTTTTCTCATCACTATTTAGATTAATTGTTTTTAATTGTCAATTAGTTGTCTTTTTTCTTTAATTCAATAAAAAGATGAAGAGCAAGGCTTGCGAAACTGAGTATTCCGGAGTTTACATAGGTAAATGAGGAAATACGAAGTGAGCGTAACACAGCTATTCGCTTTTTATTCATGTTACAGAAGTTAAATTAGAGGAGAAAATGCAAGGTGTTACAATTCCAATTTTCCTCTGTTTCTGTTTTTTCAATAGCAATATGGACTTTGCTTTAATTCAATAAAAAGATGAAGAGCAAGGCTTGCGAAACTGAGTATTCCGGAGTTTACTTTTGTAAATGAGGAAATACGAAGTGATCGTAACGCAGCTATTCGCTTTTTATTGAATTAAAGACTACTCCCAGCCCTGTTCCGGGTCAGACCCTATCGGCTCCGTAGAAGTAGCAAATCCTCTTTCAATAGTAATTTCAAGCTGTAGCACCTCAGGTGCTTCATAAACTTTTGTCTCCATTGTGATTAATTGTTTTATTGATTAATATTATTAAACTCTTTTGAATATTTTGTGTTTCTCTGATGTTGGATTGTAAACAAGAGGCTTTATTGCGTATATAGGCATAGCTACCCAATGGTTTGTTGAATGCAAGCCAATTGATGCGTTGTAACCAATACTGTTTTTCATAAGTTTGCCTCTTACCTTGGCTCCATAAGGCGGTTTATCTAAAAAAGGAAAAGTGTGGAGCCTCTCTCGTTTATCTTTGTAGAGGCTGTGGAAGATGCCGTGACGGAGATAAACAATGATAATACTCCACACTCGGCATTATATGCTACAAGAGATAGCCCCCAGAAGAAAGGGGCAAAGCATAACCAATGCACGAGCGCAAGCATATCCGTAATATCTTCCGTCTTAAGAAACTTCCACATTTCTACAAAAGACTATAACGAAAACACTTTCGCCTAATATGTATACAATCCGCTGGATTGCAGTGCCAAATATAAATATTTTTTCCTCTTAAAACAACAACAAACAAAAAAGCCGAATAAAAAAAACATTTCTTATTCAGCTTTTTAAATTATTCTGCAAACAGATCATCAAGAATTACCTCACTCTGCACATTCCCGCTATACATATTCCTCTTTACCCCGTATGTTGTAACAAAAGTCTGATGTAGCGCCTTACGAGTTTTGGTTGCAGACCTAAAACTTTCCATTCGTTCACGCAGGTGCTCGTCATACTGTTTTGTAATTTCATACTCCCCTTGAGAGAATTTCATTTCACATAGGTTAATAATCTGGTCTCTGCGGTCAATCAACAGATCTATCTGGCCTCCATTCCCCTTCCATGCGCTTACATCGCTTTGTACTCCGCTTATTCCCAATTTCTGTTTGATCTGGCGGATATGATGCAGGCACAACTGCTCAAATGAATATCCGCTCCATGCCCTGCGAGATGGAGAATCTATCATATTCTGCCAATGGTTTTCATCTTGCCCGCGATACCCTTTTACATATCTCAAATGAAATAAGGTAAAGAGATCTGTCAATTGGTATATTGTGCCACGCTCACTCTTACCAAACGCTGTATATTGGCGGATAAAGTCGCAGTCGCAAAGATTCCGCAACGCTTTGGTAATAACGCCTCCATCCTCAATTTTAGCCGCCTTCAAAATCTCCGCTCTTGTCATTCCCATTGCCTTACTTGCCAATATCTCAATAATCTGTTTATGTAGTACAGCCTCTTTAAACAGTGAGCGAAGCAGAAATTCATATTCGCGTCCTAATGGTGCATTCTGTACAAAAAAGAGATTATCTACATTCTGCGTAAGACTAAGGTTACGTTCAATCATTTGCAGATATAGGGGTGTACCGCCTAAAATCATATAACACTCTGCAATCTGATACCTATTCCAATTAACGCCCTTGGAAAGGAGGTATTTTTCAGTTTCATGTAGTGTAAATGGGGCAAGATAGATACTCCGTGTAGTGCGATTGTACAATCCCCCTTTATCAGACAGGACATTTTCACGCATCCATGTTGTGGCACTGCCACATACAATAAACTTAAGTCTGTTGTTTGTAGCCCCATATGAATTCCAAAAATACTCAAATGCTTTTATAAAACGGCTTTTAGGGGTATCCATCCATGGTAACTCATCAAGGAATACGACAATAGGTTTATTACCTCCCAGTGACATGAGATATTCACGCAATTGTGCAAACGCATCAAACCAATCTTTTGGCAATTTCCATTTACGTTTGGAATAGTATTCCAACTGACGGTTAAATTCACCAAGCTGCTCTCTCTTTGTCCCTTGATAAATACCTGTTGAATAGAAATTGAATGTATCTTCAAAATATTGTCGTACTAAAAAGGTCTTGCCTATACGACGTCTGCCATAGATGGCTATCAATTCCGGATTACCAGATTCTACCCGTTGGCGCAGTATCTCCTGTTCAACTTTTCTTCCTATGATTTTATCTACCATATTGCAGTCTTTATTTTTGTACGAAGGTACAAAAAATAGCAGATAGTGCATCGCTAACTCGTTTTTTTTATGAGTTAGCGATACACTATCTTACTTTTGCAAATTATACTTTAATCACTTACACACCTCTTATTACTTGTGTTGCAGATAGTTATCTATCGCAACGGCGGCTGTGCGGCCGGCACCCATTGCAAGGATTACGGTTGCTGCACCTGTAACGGCATCACCGCCCGCAAAAACCCCCTCTCTTGTTGTAACGCCATGCTCATCTGCAACAAGACCGCCCTTTTTACTGCGTTCAAGACCGGGAGTGGTGTTGGAGAGCAGCGGATTAGGGGCCGTACCCAAAGACATTATTACAACATCTGCAGGCTGTTCAAAAAGCGAATCCTTTACAGGGACAGGCTTTCTTCTGCCGGAATCGTCCGGCTCGCCAAGCTCCATCTTTTCGCACTTGAGAGCCGTAACCCAACCTTTCTCGTTGCCCACTACCTCAACAGGATTTGTCAGGAACATAAAATTAATCCCCTCCTCCTTGGCGTGATGCACCTCCTCTGCCCTTGCAGGAAGTTCATGCTCTGTTCTTCTGTATACAACGGTAACCTCTGCCCCAAGGCGCAATGCGGTTCTTGCAGCATCCATGGCAACGTTTCCGCCACCCACAACACAGACCTTGTGCCCAACATAGATTGGGGTATCGGAATCCTTGTCGTATGCCTTCATAAGGTTGTTTCTGGTAAGGAACTCGTTGGCAGAAACCACACCGTTAAGGTTCTCGCCGGGGATATTCATAAACTTTGGAAGGCCTGCTCCCGAACCAATGAATACAGCCTTAAAGCCCTCGTTATCCATAAGGGAATCTATTGTTACTGTCCTCCCCACAACAACATTTGTCTCTATCTTAACCCCAAGAGCCTTAACATTCTCTATCTCATGGGCAACTACGGTATCTTTAGGAAGTCTGAACTCCGGTATTCCATAGGTAAGTACACCGCCGGCTTTGTGCAGCGCATCAAATATGGTTACATCATACCCCATCTTTGCAAGGTCCGATGCACAGGCCAAGCCCGATGGCCCGCTACCTATAACAGCCACCTTTATTCCGTTTGAAGGTTTTTTATCTGTAAACTGTACTCCGTTCTCCCTGCTCCAATCTGCAACAAAACGTTCAAGTTTTCCAATGGCAACGCTCTCCCCCTTAACACCTTTAACGCATTTGCCTTCGCACTGGTTCTCCTGAGGGCATACTCTTCCGCATATTGCAGGAAGCGAACTGTCTATTGCTATAATCTTTGCAGCCTCTTTAAAGTTGCCTTCAACAATCTGATGTATGAAAAAAGGTATCTTTACGTTAACGGGGCAAGCTGTCATGCAGGCAGGTTTCTTGCAGTTGAGGCAACGTGTAGCCTCAAGCATCGCCTCCTCCTTGCTGTATCCGTAACATACCTCTCTAAAATTGGTTGCTCTTACTTTTGGGTCCTGCTCTTTTACAGGTACTCTTGGTATATTATTAGCCATTATCTCTCTATTTTATCCTTTAACAATCCTTAACCTCTAATCCTGCATTTGTGATCATTCTCTATCTCCTGTGTCTTGTACATGGTCTGTCTTCTCATAGCCTCGTCAAAATCCACCTCGTATGCATTGAACTCAGGGCCGTCTACACAGGCGAATTTTGTTTTTCCGCCAACTGTAACCCTGCAGGCCCCGCACATTCCCGTGCCGTCTACCATAAGGGTGTTGAGTGAAACAATAAGGGGCAGATTATACTTTTTTGTTGTAAGCGATGCAAACTTCATCATTATCATAGGACCTATGGCCACAGCCTGGTCATAAACTGCACCGCCCTCCATGAGCTTGTCTACCATTGCCGTTACCAAACCCTTCTCTCCGTAGCTTCCGTCATCTGTACAGATATACAGATGGTTGCATACCGCGCTCATCTCTTTCTCCAAGATGACCATATCCTTTGTCTTTGCGCCAACAATAATATCTACGTATGCACCCCTCTCGTGCAGGAACTTGGCCTGCGGATAGACAGGCGCAGTGCCCAATCCCCCGGCAATAAAGAGGAATCGCATCTCTTTAAGCTTGTTTGGATGAATATCTATAAGCTCGCTTGGCTGCCCAAGAGGACCAACTACATCTGTAAAGGAATCGCCCTCGTTAAGACTGCAGATCTTAAAGCTCGAAGCCCCCACAATCTGCGTTACTATTGTTACCGTCCCCTTCTCTCTGTTATAGTTGCATATCGTTAGCGGAATACGTTCTCCGTTCTCTCCAACCCTCACAATAAGGAACTGCCCCGGCTGTGCAGATGACGCGAGCCTTGGAGCCATTACCTCCATTAAGGTAATATTAGGTGTTAATATCTCTTTTCTTTCAATTTTATACATAATTTCTCAATTCAATTCACAAATGTAACAACAAATTGGCAATTTAGTAATCTTAAAAAAAATAACTAAATAAAAAAACTGCCTTGAGCTAAAAAAACTAAAAACTCAGGCAGTTAGAGATTATTATAGAGCCTTTACAATCTACAATCTTCCAAAACTGTAACCCAACTTCTTAAGATATTGGATCATCTCTCCAAGTCTGTTGTACAGTCTGTCTGTCCTCTCCTCCTCTACGCCAGGATGTACAAGTACCAAAGCCCCGTCCAAACCGTCAGACCTTTCAAAAGCATAAAATTTGTCTATCAGCTTCTGAGACGGTTGGTAATTCTTCATGGATGGTACCGTATAGTCTGCAGGTGTTGCCGTTCCCGGTGTATAATTTACAACCTTATACCCCAAATTCTCTATAACATAAACTGCCTCCCTATTATAATACTCGTAAGGTGGCAAAAACCATAAAGAATTCTCCTTGTCTACTCCAAATTTTGCCAATTCGGCGGCATTATCCTTAATATCCTCTGCAATCTCCTTATGGGAAACTATAAGAGAATCCCTATTCTCCCATGTAGCATACAGGAGGTGTTTGTCAGAATGCCCTCCAACATAATGCCCATCCTTAATTATACGCTCTATAATCTCCTTGTGCTCAGGCATCCTAAGGCAGTTACCGGTTAAGAAGAAAGAGCCTTTTACCTTCTCCTTTTTAAGTGTCTTTAGAATCTTTTCCGCACCATTGAACATAGAATCTGCCGTAAAGACAAAATATATCTCCTTTTTGCCCGGGTTAATCCTAACGGCAGCCCCATAGGAATCCTTTACAACCTCAACATCATCTGCAGCTCTCTGCCTCCTTCCCCTACTCTCCATAGCGGCAAAGTAGTATGCAAGCCCGGCCGTTCCATCCATTGTAGGTTCGTTCGATGCATAATCTCCCAAATCGTCGTGATAAACGGCAATACCGTTGTTGAAAACGGCATATTCATCTGCTCTTGTAAGAGATTTACCTGCTCTCTCCTCAAACACAGTCTTATAGACAGGGCCGTCTACAAGCCCGCCGTATGTAAGATCTCCGGTAAGCACCGTGTAAGATGAGTGCGGATGCGAAGGGTAGTCCGCGCCAACCGGATACCCCACAATCATAGATGTGCCCCAAGGGTTACACCCAAACAACCAATCTCTTAGAGAGGTCTCCATCTCCACATAACTGTCATCTCCGGTAACTTTGTTGTACAGTTTAGCCTGAGTAATTGCCGCCGATGTAAGATTGTTTGAGCACCAGATATATGGTATACCGTTAAGGAACGGATCATTTTTTGCCCTTTGGTATATTGCCTCAAGGCCATCTCTCATAAACCCTTTATACTTGTCCGCCAACGCCTTGTCATTAGATGCCGCAAGGTAGTAGTGCCCCAAGTTTATGAACGGATAATATTGGTAATGCCTTCCCCTCCCAAGTTCCATCCATGGGGTAACAGGTTCCAACTCTCCCCAATAATCCGCCTTTTTTTTCCATTTTTCGCTTCCCGACAAATTATAGATTGTTGCTGCGGCAAGCTCTATATCATCTGTGTATGTATCCTCCTCATAGAAATATGGCGAAACGAGGCATGCAGTCTGGGTATTCCCCGGAACCTCCTCTGCAAAATTGAATGCCGGTTCAACCTTGGCCTGCATCTTTTTTGCAAATGCAGGATCTATCCTCTTGAACAGTTCCGCTCCAAGTGCAAATGTAGAGGAGAACTTGCCTGCAACAGATGCAACACCGGTTGTTCTGTTTATATGTTTGCCAAGCCCTTGAGGTTTGCCTGTTACAAAGTAGACAGGTCTCCCCTCTCCACGCCCCCATCCGTAATCTACACTGTCTCTATACGGCATTCTAAAGCCGGCATGGTCTCTGTCATCCGCTATCTGGGCAAACATCTCTTTATCCCCGGGGTTCATCTTCATAAGCCACTCAAGCCCCCATCTTGCCTCATCCAAAATATCCGGAATCCCATTGCTCCCCGGTTTTCCCTTTGCATCATATCTGTCCTTGAATATTGTCTTGTCTTCTGCCTGATTGTACGCAAACAGCAGCTGATAGGTTGCAGCGGCAGATGTTGTCTGGTACTGCAGGTAGTCCGTAGCATCGTGCCAACCGCCTGTAACATCTATCTTTTCACCGCTACGAGTTGGGTGGTCTACTATATAGCCGTCGTGTTGGTGGCAGAGCGTATCATTGTAAGGGTTGTACCCGCAACGCTGCTGTCTCATGTAGACCAACAGAAAATCTGCAAGTCCGTCATACGCAGATGCGGAAATTCTAAAATTTGGAGACTTTGTACCGTTACATACAATGTAGTATCCCCCCTCCTTGTCTAATTTTGAGAAATTAAGTCTTAGCGCTGTCTTCATCCCCCATCTTGCAGCATCCGAGACCTTTCCGGCACCCTCGTAGAGAAGGCTGTCTGTTGCAGCATCATAGACTTGGAATGAATTATCCGTTAATTGGTCTGTTGAGATAAATACAGCTACTTTTGAGTCTTGCGGCAGATAGCCCACACTGTTGACTCTAACCCAACTCTGCGCATTCAGCAGAGTTACAAAGCACAAAAATAAAATTGACAGCAGGTTTTTCTTTATCATGGCTACTAATTTAATAAGCCCTCAAAGATACGAAATATCCTGCTTCTCACAGATAAGAAGATCTTTTAATTTTTGCTACACAAATGTTGGCTTTGGCGTTAGCGTTGGCTACCAAAATTAAATTAGCTAAAGCCAAAGCGAATTATGACACAGATAAAGAAACTGTTTTAGAATACGCAAAAAAAAGCTGCTTTAACAAAGGATTGCGGAATCTAATACCGCACCACCCGTGTTAAAGCAGCCAATACTAAACACAATTACGAAAACTACCAATTATTATTATTTAGTATCTTTTTCAAGCTCTTTACAAGCGTATCCCTGTTTCTCAACCTCTTTCTTCAAGGCCTCTTTGGTTGTCTTTGAAGAGTCATATTTGAACCAAACAGTCTGCTTGTCCAAACTAACCTTAAGATCCTTTACACCTTTTACAAAAGGAAGTGTGTTCTCAAGTTTCTTTACGCAGTTTGCGCAGTCTATGTCTACAGAGTAGGTAACCTCTGCATCCTTTTTAACATTCTTCTTTGTGTTCTGTGCGTTTGCACTCATTGCAAATGCGAACAGAGAAATCATCAGGCAAGCTAAAAATCTTTTCATATTCTTAAGTATTAAAGTGTTATTGTATTATCTTTTTATATTTTACTATTTCCACATTGTGTACCTTAAACCAATATAGTACATTGTGCCCATAAGAGGACCCCATACCATAGATGCATTAAAATTTGGAGAGAAAGGTTTGTCATAGCCTATAATAGGGTTCTTCTGCTTGTAGTTTGTAATGTTCTCAACACCCGCATAAACATCTACCCCTTTGAACTTCTTGGTAATCTGGCCGTAAAGCATAGGATAAGCAGGGCTCTTGGTCTTACCCTCAATATCCACATACTGACTTGGCATATACATAGGGCCGTTTACCTGTGCAGTAAAGTCAAATACCCATTTCCTTAAATTGGTTGCATACTGAAGGTTGATGACACCTTTGTATTTGCTTGTCATAGGGGCATCTATAAGGCCCTGTTTGTCCATTGTTATCTTGGCATTTGTATATCTGTAGGTTGTAACAATGGTAAACCTCTCTATAGGCTCCAATGACAAATCTATCTGATAAGTATCTGTATAAGATTTCTTCTTACTGTAATACATACTTACAGACTGCGGTCCTGCATTAGGATCAAGCTCGTTACTGTGCCATGAAGTCCAGTATTTGTCCCAATCCACAATAAGACGTTTGTTAAAGTTGGTCCTAAAGTAGTCGAAGCTGATATAGTTGTTCTCATTGCCGCCAATCTTAAAGTGCTGGGTAAAGTTACCGCCAAAAGTCCATGCATCCTCAGACTCTATCTTCCACTCTTTGCCCGATGCATTATTCTCAAAAACAATCTTTCTGCCGGTTGAAAGTACGCCCAAATTATCTGCTATAACATCTGGTGTTCTAAAACCGCGGCCTGCATTAACCCTTACAATTGTATTAGGGGTAAACGAATATTTTACACTCGCTCTTGGCGCAACCTGCCAGCCCTGCTCCCAGTTATAATCTGCACGGATGCCGGCAACAACAGTAAGCTTTTCACCCTGAGTATAAGTATACTCTCCGTATGCGCCCAAAAGTTTCTCAGACCTGCCAAAGTTTGTTATATTGTTCTCAACATTATATTCGTTTGGTGTAGCTGTATAAAGTGGAGCATACAGATATCTGTCCTCCAACGCAGAGGTAAAGTTGTCATATCTTCCACTAACGCCAATGGTGTACTGATGCACATCGCTTGTATGATCCATAAACATAAGGTTTACAAAGCTCATCCTCTGTATTCCGTCAAAGTCCTTAAGACCGTAAGATGAGTTCATCTTATACCAGTTGAAATCACCCACCATTGCAATATTCCTTGTATTATCCTTATTCAACGGAATACCAAGCTTTACAAAGCCGTCCAAACTTCTGTTCTTTATCTCCGAACCCCACAAGCCCTTGCTGTAGCCCTCGCCCCACATAATACTGCTCGCTCCATCTGTAATGGTTCTGTCGTTCATCCCCTTCTTATAGTCCATCATACCGCCAATTCTGTCCTCAGACAGTCCCTTTATTCCAAAACGCAGCTGAACACCGTTTGAAGGGGCATACAACCATCTGTTATCCAAAGCATATCTATGTGTGTAAGGCTCGTCTCTAAAGGTATCGTGATTACCATCGTGATTCTGAGCATCTATTGCAGCATGTGCCATAATAACTGTGTACCAGTGTTTTGCTTCATCCAAACACAATGAAGAGGCAATATTAGCCTCTGTCCTTAGATTGTTATTAAGGAAAAGGTTTACAAACAGCGGATTCTCTGCAGTAGGTTTTCTGTGCTCCATGTTTATCTGTCCTGTCACAGCCTCCAAACCGTTTATGACAGATGATGGACCTTTGGCAATCTGAATGCTCTCCAACCACTGGCCCGGAACGTATGTAAGGCCGAATGGTGCAGCCAAGCCTCGCATTACAGGCCTGTTCTCATCTAACATCTGGGTATAAGCCCCGCTAAGTCCCAACAACTTAATCTGTTTTGCACCTGTAATGGCATCTGAGTATCCAACGCTCACGCTGGCCGAGTTCTCAAAGCTCTCTGCCAACGAGCAGCACGCCATCTTGCAAAGACCGGCAGCCGTAATGACCTCTGTCTTTACAGGTGTCATCTTGGAAAGGTAATTTGCATCCTGATGCCCTGTAATAACAAGCTCGTTAAGTGTATTCTCATCATAAAGGGTAAATACAAGATTTGCGGCATCTGCAAGCAGATTGCCATCCTTAACAAGAAGAATGGTGTCTCTTGTATATCCTACAAACGAAGCTATTAATGTTATGTTTTTTCCCGACAATCCTTTAAAGACAAACTGTCCGTTGTCATCTGTTGAAACAACCTTGTTAGCCTCAATCCATGCGATTGAAGCAAATGCGCCAGGCTCTTTTGCCGCCTTTTCAGAAGCGTCTGTTGCAAAATAGACAGAACCTTTTGCGGTGTATCTGTCGGGAAGATTCTCCGCAGCATTGGCCATAGATGCGAACAGGCCAAGAACTACCGCCAAGGTTGCCGTAATTGAATTGAATAGTTTTTTATTCATTTTATATAATTTTAAATTTTATCAAGTAAATAATGTATTGTAAAACAGAAGAGCTGCACCGGCTTTCAAATATGGCCGTGCAGAGACAGAGAACCGGCATTAACTAAAAAGCCGGGGTATTTATCTAAATATTGAATACGGAAATATCGGACAGGATATCTCCAATGTTTGTGAGCGGAATCTTATCCTTTACTCTTAGAGATTTTTCCAAAAAAGCATATATCACAAACTGCGCCTGAGTGTCTGACATATACTTTGCAATGTCAAATGACGGAGCCTGAAAATCCATTACAGTACTCTTTACCTGCTGGTCTTGCGTTGCAGAATAGACCGTTGTTTTGCAACATCCCGCTCCATGAAGCGTTGTATGATGACTGCAGCACCCTTTTGCACATAATGCATTGTGTGCGTGGTGATGGGCAGCAGAGTTGTCGTAACCGCTTGTATGATTGTGAGTATGTACAAATTCGCAAGGAGATTCGCCGAACAGGACTATGATATCCTTTGTTCCCTCTGCCTTGCACTCATGCACCCCGTATCCCATGGTAGACACAAGATACAGAAGCATTATTACAATTGCCGTAATGCAAGAAAAAATATTTGATTTCTCTCTTTTCATACTCAGTGCGCAAAAATACACAATATTTCTCATTATTGTAATTTCGAGCGTAAAAATTTAATTTTTTTGGCAAAAAGCGACTACCTTTGTGATAGAAAATTTGATTTATTATGAGACAGTTTTTTAAGACATTATTAGCAGCGTTCTTAGGTACTTTAATTGCATTGGGAACCTGCTTTCTTCTGCTTGTAGGTATGATTGCAGCTTTTTCAGCCTCAGAAACAGTTACTGTTCCCACCTCGGCAATCCTTAAATTGGATTTCAGCGATCCTGTTGAAGAGCAGGGCAAAGATGAGATTGTAAACTTCTCATCAATGGATCTTGCGGGGACAAGCTCTATTGGAATACTCAAGGTTCTCAACAGCATACAGGTTGCAGCAGAAGATCCTGCAATCAATTTCATATATCTTAATCCCGGGGAGATGAATATAGGGATGGCTCAGCTCGAGGAGATAAGAGATGCGCTTGTTAGGTTCAGACAATGCGGAAAGCCTGTAATAGCATACTGCGACAACTACTCACAGGCCGGCTACTACCTCTGCTCCGTTGCAGACAAAATCTACATGAACAGAGAGGGTATGGGCGGTATGGTAGGACTCAGCGCCAACATTATGTTCTTTAAGAATATATTGGACAAAATAGGCATAAATGTGCAACTTATAAGACACGGCAAGTTCAAATCTGCAGCCGAACAGTTTGTACAGCAGGATATAAGCAATGCCAACAGATTGCAGAATCAGGAGATGCTCAACTCCGTTTGGGGTTCATGGACAGAGGCAATCTGCCAATCGCGCGGCATTGACCCGGATGAGTTTAACAGATGGGTTGATAATCTTCAGCTTACTTTACCCTCTACATTGGTAGAAAAAGGCCTTGTAGACAAGATTGTGACAAGAGGCGAGATGACAGATATATTGTGCAATCTTTCATCTGCAGATAGTGAAAAGGAGCTTAAGTTTGTCTCTGTAAGGAGATATGCAGAGGCGAGATTAACAGAAAATTACAGTATTAGGGACAAGGTGGCAGTGATCTATGCAGATGGTGAGATAACCATGGACGGCAGTGAAGGGATAGCAGCCAACAGATTCTATCCTATAATAAAAAAGGTCACCGACGATTCATCTGTAAAAGCGGTTGTGCTTAGGGTTAACTCTCCGGGAGGAGATGCACAGGCTGCCGATATAATAAACGAGGCTTTGCAGGATCTCAGAGAGGAGAAACCGCTTATAGTAAGTTTTGCAAACTATGCTGCATCGGGAGGATACTGGATTGCTGCACAATCTGATCATATCTTTACAGACGAGACCACAATAACAGGTTCCATTGGAGTATTCAGTCTGTTTATGACCTACGGTGATGCTCTAAAGAAGCAGTTGGATATAAATACTGTTAACATCAGCACAAACAGCCATTCGGATATGCTGCTTGGCATGAGAAAATTGGATGATGCAGAGACCGCAGCAATGCAGGATATGGTCGAAAACGTATATGGCAAATTCATAAATTTGGTGTCGGATGGAAGAAACATTAATGTTGCACAAGTGGACAGTATAGGGCAGGGAAGGGTATGGACAGGTTCTCAGGCATTGTCTATAAATCTTGCCGATTCCAAAGGCGGAATATTGGATGCAATAGAGTATGCAAAGAGTGCAGCCGGGTTAGATGAGGCAAGGGTTGTTGAATATCCTGCGCCTAAAAACCAATTGGATAAAATAATGGAAATGCTTAGTGGAAGCGCTTCTGCGGCTAAAATAGTTACAGATCCTGTTTCTGCCGTAGAGAAGGCGTACACCTATCTCAAAGGACAGAAAAACAGTTTTACAACATTGGCCAGATTGCCATACATATACGAGATAGAATAGGCTTTAAGCACAAACGGAATACTGTAGAACCCTTTCATTTTAAT
Source organism: uncultured Bacteroidales bacterium (assembly GCA_934717185.1). Lineage (GTDB taxonomy): Bacteria > Bacteroidota > Bacteroidia > Bacteroidales > UBA932 > Egerieousia. Next base: position 57,705 of record CAKUYQ010000006.1, read on the forward strand.
TTTTTTTGCAAAAAATTTTGGTGGAAGGGTTTTATTTATTATTATTTTTCCTAACTTTGATATGACAAAACAATAATAAACGATTTCTGCTTTCACCGCATATAAACTTTAACTTGTATCAAGTTAGCAGAGCTTAAACGAGAAAAACAATAATTAGAGAAAAGGATTGTTCGCTAAAGGTTATTACTCTATGAGCGAGCGGTTCTTTTCTAATTTTATAGGCCAAAGCCAACACCATATTAGTGATCAGCTTTAGCTTTGGCATTGGCTTTAGCTTTCTATACCCTCTTTACTTTCTGTACCCTCTTTACTTTCTGTACATTCTATACTCTAAAAAGGCTAACGCTAACGCCAACGCTATGAACTATAAACTCTAATACATTCCTCGTAGAGGGGGTTACTTTGAATGAATCGTCTAACATTATTCCGGCCAATGCCACTATCTTCTCATCTTTATTCTTTATCACCGGAATAAATTTTTTGTTTGGAAGGTCTACCTTGAGATCCGACAATATATCTGCCACCTTCTTCATCCCCCTCATTCCAAACGGTCTCATTCTGTCTCCGGGCTGAGCGGGTGAGATTGATAACGATTCACCAATAAGATCTTTGTCTATTGTGAGCTTTACATACCTGCCTTGCAACCTCTCCCCTTTTACTTTACAGGAATTGCATTCTTTCTGATTAATACAGATTGTAAGATCAGCGTATTGTACTGTTCCAAAGAATGAGCTGCTCAACCAAATCTCTTTTGGAATGTTCTCTACCTCTTTACGGTATATCTTAACCACTCCTCTCTCTTTTTGCAGTAGATAATTATCTGAAATAAAAGAGACAGGCTTATCTATGCCAATAGATGAAGATAACTTGTCCTGCTGCGCAGGAGTAAATCCGTAACAAGACAGAATGTTATGCAGCAGAAGTTTAGGCTCCATAAGTGCTTGTAATCTCCCTATGTCTATTGCCTTTACAAGGTATCTGTTTGCAGGATAGTGGGCATAGCCCGTACTATCCAGCATTTTGGTACATTCGTCAGAGACAAACGTCTCCTGCTCTCTCAATACAGACTGTAACAGTCTGTTTGCAGAGGAAAGATATGATATGCTCCTGTTCAACTGTCTTACGGCAGACGGATTTATCTGCTCCAAGGCAGGCAATACAACATGCCGTATTCTGTTTCTGCTGAACTTTGTATCTGAATTGGTACTGTCTGTTCTGAAAGGGATTCCAAGATTTCTTGCGCAATGTTCTATATCTTCTCGTGTAAATGTAAGGAGAGGGCGAACAATCTTAAGGTTGTTGTTAACAGCACGGCTCTCCTTTATTGCCGTACACCCTTCAAGCCCGCATCCTCTTGTTATATTTAACAGGAGGGTCTCTGCATTATCGTTTGCATTATGTGCAATAGCTATATAATTGGCTTTATTCTGCTCTGCAAGCTCAAAAAACCAGTTGTATCTTATCTCTCTTGCAGCCATCTCCACAGAGAGTCTGTTCTCTTTTGCGTATTGGTATGTGTCTGAATGTTTGACAAATAACAAAATATCATTTGCCCTGCACCAATCTGTAACAAATCTTTCATCTTCATTGCTCTCATCTCCCCTCAAGTGAAAGTTTACATGAGCGGCGCATAGCTTGAGATCCATATTGGAGTTTTTAAGCAGCATAAGCATTATCATGGAATCTATGCCTCCGCTAAGTGCAGCTATCACAGATGCACCCTCCTCTACTCCAAGAGCAACTAAATTTTTATTGAATTTGTACTGCATTAAGGTATATAACCTATTTTTTAAATTCGCCGAATGTGTAGGAGAAGTTTACGCTTAGCACCTCTTTGAACTGTACTCTTGGAGCTTCGTGCCCCTCTTTATCTGCTATAAGGACTTTGTCGTTGTAGATAAGATTGGTTCTGAGCGTTGTTACCAAGTATTTGGTAAGTACAAGTTCTGCATTAAAGTCCCAGTTCACCTGAATATTCTTTGGTTGGTTAAGGTAATCCGAGAACAGTTTTAATGTTGTTCCTACCTTAAGGTTCTTGAATGGCTCTGCTTTAAAGTCTCCTGTAAACTGTGCACCCAACTCGTATCTTATTGCTTCATCCTCTTTGTTTCCATATTTTGCTCTTAACGCACGTTCCGTTACAATCATCCATGTGGTGGTTAGCGGAGCAAGATTGAATGAGAACATATTCTTCTTACCGGGTTTATATTCGAGACCTATACCGAACGAGAAATTTGCAGGTGCCAAAAATTTGGAAACAAGTTTCTGGCCTCCGCTCGACGGGTAATCGAAACCGGGTGAGAACTGCGTCTTAAAGTACATCTGCGCAGATGCGTAGAACTTGTCAAACGCGCGATATCCGAACTTGCTGTCTAAGATTATCTTGTCGTCTGCCTTTCTATACCCTGTCTCAAACGATTGCACAAAACCGTAAGCAAATTGTGCCCGGTTTTCGTAAAACACCTTCCCCTTGGTATAATTGAGATAAAAGTTTGTATAGGCGTTAAGCGCCAAGGACCCCGAACCTCCGGATGCCCAATTGGTAAGCGACACCTGTGAGAATCCCAATTGTGTAAGGACACCCTTTTTCCAGAATTTTGGTTTTACAACAGGTTCATAGTTGATTACCGGCACGTCAAATTGCGAGCCGATCTGTCTGGCTAACTCCTGTGCGGCGTCAAGCCCTGTGATCACCTCTTTTATCTCCTTGTCTGTATTCTTTTTGTCTTTCTTCTGGGCAAGAGTTGTTGTCGGGAAGAAAATGATATAAAAAATAACAGCAAGAACCGGAAGATATTTTTTTAATCTCATATTATTCAGATAATACGTCGTCTGAGTTGTATTTATAGCCCAACCGTTTGCCTGTGCGCATTCTTGTGCTCTCTATCTTGGTGTTTATCTGCTCTACAGTTGCCATCTTTACAAGGTCGTATGGCGGAACCAAAAGATCAAACTCCAATGAGTAGAGCATGGCCTGCTCCACAAAGCTCACTAACTCCTCTTTTACGAGCGTCACCTTGCCAAAGTTAGATGTTTTCTGCCTTAACTGACGCTTTCCCTCAACAAAGAAATATTTGTCACGGTTTACAAACAGCCTTGCAACAAGGTAACCTACATCCTCCCCTCTGTTGAACTTTAGGGAATCTGCCAAGAAGTTATAGACATTAATCACCCCGCAGTATGAGTTGAAAGGGTTTGCCTTAACATACGGGTTTTTCCAGACCGCATGGTCTCTGTCGAACTGGAAAACATCTGTATGAAGGCTAAAGACCAAAACATCGTCTGCAAATTTCAGCTCCGCTTCGTATTTTCCTCTGTCTCTATACTCCAATCTTACCTTCCTCTCATTCTCCTCTTCTAAAAGATCGTTAAGATCATTGCTCATCTCACCCAACACATCTTTAAGCTGGTTAAAGATATCCAACGCTACTTCGTTAACCTGAACCTTGATTCTGGCTTTCTGATTCAATGCCGCAAAAATCTTCTGCTGCGGCGAGGGATCTGCTTCCATAATTTCTTGTAAATATCTTTTTTAATTATTGTCTAACCTTTTGTATATGTTTTTCAAATATTCTTTCTAAGCTGATAATCTAACGATTATCCACCTGTCACTCTTAATATGCGCGTGCAAAAATAACTCTTCTGTGCGATGGTTTGCCGCTGAAGATGCACTTGCCCTCCTCCTCAACAACAAAGCTGTCTGTAGGGATACATCTTATTGTTGCTTTGGTAAGCTCCTTTATCTTCTCTTCTGTCTCTGTGGTACCGTCCCAATGGCAAAGAAGGAATCCTCCCTGCTCTATCTTCTCTTTGAACTCATCCCATGTATCTACTTTATAGACATTTTTATTTCTAAAATCAAGCGCCTTGTTATAGATGTTCTCCTGTATTACATCCATAAGGTCTTTTAGGTATTCTGCCAATCCCTCTTCTTGTCTTACCTCCTTTGTCATGGTGTCCCTGCGGGCAACCTCAACGGTATCGTTTTCCAAATCTCTTGGGCCTATTGCCAATCTTACCGGAACACCTTTAAGCTCCCACTCTGCAAACTTGAATCCGCTGCGGTAGTTGTCTCTGTCATCTATCTTTGCCGTTAAGCCCAATGCCTCCAATTGGCTCTTTATCTGCTCCATCTTTGCAACTATGGCCTTTCTCTCCTCCTCTTTCTTAAAGATTGGAACCATTACAACATGAATAGGTGCAAGCGCAGGTGGAAGAACTAAACCGTGGTCATCTCCGTGAGCCATTATAAGAGCACCCATCAAACGTGTTGAAACGCCCCACGATGTTGCCCATACATAGTCTGAAACTCCCTCTTTATTTGTAAACTTAACGTCGAATGCTTTTGCAAAGTTCTGCCCGAGGAAATGTGATGTACCTGCCTGAAGTGCTTTTCCATCCTGCATCATAGCCTCAATGCAGAGGGTATCAACTGCTCCCGCAAATCTTTCGCTCTCTGATTTGTGCCCTACAACTACGGGAACGGCCATATATTTTCTTGCAAATTCGGCATACACGTTAACCATCTTCTGTGCCTCTGCTTCTGCCTCCTGTCTTGTTGCGTGCGCCGTATGTCCCTCCTGCCACAAGAACTCTGCTGTTCTTAAAAAGAGTCTTGTCCTCATCTCCCATCTAACGACATTTGCCCACTGATTGCACAATATAGGAAGATCTCTGTATGATGTTATCCAGTTTTTATATGTATTCCATATAATTGTCTCCGATGTTGGTCTTACAATAAGCTCCTCCTCCAATTTGGCATCGGGGTCTACAACTACGCCGGGGCCGTTAGGGTTTACCATAAGTCTGTGATGCGTTACAACGGCACACTCTTTTGCGAACCCCTCAACATGTTCCGCCTCTTTGCTTAAGAATGATTTTGGTATAAAAAGAGGGAAGTATGCGTTTACATGGCCTGTAGCCTTAAACATTTTGTCCAATTGATGTTGCATCTTCTCCCATATTGCATAACCGTACGGTTTTATAACCATACAACCTCTTACGGCAGAGTTCTCTGCCAAATCTGCCTTTACAACCAAATTATTGTACCACTGGGAATAATTATCCTCTCTTTTTGTAACCTCTTTTGCCATATTCTTAAAATTATCCGAGTAACGCCGCAGTAAAACGGCAATTATATCGTTTATACTAATAAAATATCTCCGTTGTGAGTATTAAATGGAATATTTTTTGATACTTTTGTAATCAAGAGCACAAAAATACAAAATAAATTAAAAAACTGTCTAAAACAGGAGGGAAAATGAGAAATATTACCTATTTGCTAATACTTAGCGCCGTTATGGGACTTTCATCCTGCATGACAACCGGCGGCAGTTGGAGTAGTCAGGGGGCATACGCAAACAGTCTGTACTACACTCCGGATCCTAATGCAGAGCAGGCTGCACTTGAACAAAGACGTCAGGCAAGCGAACTTAGAAATCAGACAAATCAGTCTATAAACGAGATATACGTTGGAGACAATAATCAGGTAGACATCGATTACAGGATAGATCCGTATAACTCGTCTGTGACAACTTATTCCATTTTAGATGATAGTGAGAGTTATGAGGCAAGGTTGAGGAAGTTTGATTCCCCTACCTATACGATTAACCTTAATATCTATGACGACAGCTATTGGTATCGCCCTAATTGGGCCGGATACTCGGGCTGGTACAACCCGTGGTGGGGTACCTACTGGCGCTATCCTTGGTATTATGATGACTATTACTGGGGATTTGGTTTTGGTACCAGAAGCTGGTATCTTGGCTGGGGTGGATGGTATCCCGGATATTATGATCCATGGTATCCCGGTTGGGGACCCGGTTGGGGGCATGGACCCGGCTGGGGACATGATTGGTGGCACGGGCATTCTCCTCGCGATCACAGATCTGTGTACTACGGAAGAAGAAATGGAGACGGCATAATGCACAATGCAGGCGACGGCAGAAGGCCTTCCAACAGTAATACAAGGAGAGATCCTTACACATACGGGCACAGCAGCTCCTCTCCGGTATACATGAATGGCAACAGCAGTTATGGCAGGAATAATGGCGGCAGCATATACAGAAGGCCAACAAACAACAACCAGAATAGTGTTGTAAACGGAAACAACAACTCCGGTAACAGAAGAGACAATAATGTTGTAAACAGTAACAGTTCACAACAGAGGCGGAACAACAATAACTCAAATTACAGGAGAAACTCAAACAATAGCGGAACTGCTACCAGGAGCAACAGCAACTCCAACAGCAACAGCAGCTACAGAAGAAGTAACAACACATCGAACTATACATACAGCAACAGCTCTTCTCACAACAGTGGGTCGTCTTATTCGTCGGGAAGCAACTCTAACGGAGGAGGGGGATCAAACTACAGAAGAAGATAGCATTATTGCATAATTTTAATTAGAAAGAAGATGACAACAGTTAGAAAATTGAATATTTCATACAGATTATTTGCCGGAATAGGTGCAGTTGCACTAATGATTATCTCTATGGCCGTAAAGGCTGAGGCTCAGACTGTAGATGATGCTTACAGATTGTCGTGGCAGACTCCGGTGGGCACGGCAAGGTCTGCGGCAATGGGACAGGCGGGTGTAGCTCTTGGCGGTGATATGGGATTTGTCTTTTCCAATCCTGCAGCCTCTGCCATCTACAGATATAATGAGGTGACATTCTCCCCGCTACTCTCTATGAACAGTACGGATATGACATATTTGGGAAACAAGACGAGCGATTCCAAAACAACATTTGCCATATCTAACTTTGGTGCGTTAGGCTCTTTTAAAACAAGAATGACAAACGGGCTTAAAAATTGGTCACTTGCCATAGCCTACAACAGGTTAAACGACTTTAACAGCTCTGTATATGCTACCGGCAGGACGGCCAAAAGCAGTTATCTTGCGTCAATGGCGGCGGAGTTGCAGGGGGTAAACGGAAAGGATTTGGACATTACAGACTCATACGATCCCTTTGGCAACTATTCATGGAAGAGTGTTCTTGCCTGGAACGCCTCGCTTTTGGATACTCTACCCGGCACACATGGAAAGGAGTACAAGGGTGCTACCGAAAATCTGAATGGGTACGACATTACAATGGGTGGCGAATTGGACCAAAGGTATACATCTGTATCTAAAGGGAATGTTTCCGAGGCATCATTCAATATCGGCGGAAACATAAATGACATTTTTTATGTTGGCGCAACAATAGGTATTCAGAGCATCTACTACCGCAAAGATGAGAACTATTCCGAATTTGCAGTGAGAAACAGCGATTTTCAGACAGGATTCAATTCTTTCACACATAAATACAGTCTTAAGACAACAGGTACGGGCATAAATGTTAGAGTTGGCGCAATATTCACCCCTGTGCATTTCATAAGATTGGGAGCAAGCATATCCACCCCTACGTGGATGTATCTCCACGATGAGTGGGAGGAGAGGGTTGCATCTGATTTTTCGGCTACTCAAACATCACAGGCGTATTATGCCAACCTCGTTTCCCCTCTTGGAAAATATGATTATATTCTAAGGACTCCGTTCAGATGGAATGTTGGCGGTGCATTTGTATTTGGACAGCGCGGCACATTGAGTATAGATTACGAAAGAACAGATTACTCTACAATGAAGCTTAAAGACCCGGATTATAAATGGGAATTTAACAATGAGAACGCTGCCATAAAGGATAAGTACAAGGCTTCTGATAACGTAAGAATTGGAGCAGAGGTAATTGCTACACCAACTATTGCAATAAGAGCCGGATTCCAGTATTATACTGCAGGACTTAAGGAGAATGATTACGAAACCTACATTGGTTCTGCTGGATTAGGATACAGCTCAAAGGGTGGATTCTTTGCAGATTTGACATACGTAAGGCAATTGAAAGATGGCAAAGATGATTACCGCTTCTACAACAGTGCAGGGGGAAGGGAAGCACCTATAGCAAACGCATCTTGGTATAATTCGAGATTGGTGCTCACCTTGGGGTTAAGATTTTAGGAGAGCATTAAGACAGAGCATTAATGTTATGGGATGTTGCCTCTTAGGCAACATCTTACAGAAATGAGACAGAATTAGGGCCCTCGTTAAACAGGAGGTCTAAAATAGAGAGATTGGGCGTAAATCCGTATTTATTTGTAAATACTTGGTAATACGCCTTTTCTTTATAGAAAGGATTGTTGCTTACGGATACTTTGGGATGGATTGCAGATCTTAAATCCAAGGTATCCGGTTCTGTTTTTTGAGGATTTTCATACTCTGTTGAGAGCGAAAACCTCCTTTTGATTCCGCACAGTTCACATAGCAGCGAGGTTAACTCCGTATTCAAGCCAAGCAGTGTCTCAATATGAGAATTCAAAACAGCAAATATATCATCCTTATAATATTCAAAGAAAGGAGAGTTTCCGTATGCTGCCTCTATGGCCCTCTCATGTTGCACCACCCACGGCTTGGTGTAATCTATTCTTATTTCGGAAATAGGGAGTTTATGTGTTGGATCCAATGTTACACCACCGGTTATACCGTCGGTTACACTACCCGCTACACTGCAGGTTATACTACCGCCACCGCGCAATACAGGCAGTGTTAAAACAAGAACCCCGCTGCCGGTTAATATATGGCAACGGGTTCTGTATGATTGTTTCTGGTACTGTTCACACGCCTCTATAACTGTATTGCTGCAATTATCCAACACCGCAAAATACTCAACAGGTGCAAAATAGGCAGTTGACAGCAACACTCTGTAAGGCAACGTAAACATTTTAAACGCTGTTTTTCTTACATTATTCCTCAGACGAAGAGGGGCTGTATTTGATTATACCGCGCTTAGACTCATTTATAAAATCTAAGATAATCCTCTTCTCCTCCGAATCCGGCATCTCCGCCTCTACCTTTTTGCAAGCATCCGAAACATTAAGATTGCTCTGATATATAACTCTGTAAATATCCCTTATTCTCTCTATCTGCTCGCTTGTAAAGCCTCTGCGCCTCAACCCTACTATGTTAATACCAAAGAAAGACAAAGGTCTCTTGCCCGCCATTGCGTATGGAGGAACATCTTTTCCTATTAATGAGCCTCCCGACAACATTGCATGGCATCCTATTTTAGTAAACTGGTGCGCTGCGGAGTTACCCCCTATGATTGCAAAGTCGTCTACATTAGTTTCACCGGCTAAACCTACATAGCTCACAAGAATAACATTGTTTCCAATAACACAGTCGTGGGCTACATGAACGTATGACATAACCAATACATTGTTTTTGATTATAGTCTTATACTTGCCGCTGGCTGCAGTACCTCTGTTAATTGTAGCACACTCCCTTATGGTAACATTGTCACCAATCTCAACGTATGTAACCTCGCCTTGGAATTTAAGATCCTGAGGTATGGCACCTATTACAGCACCGGGAAAAATATTGCAGTTCTTGCCAATTTTAACGTAGTCGTAAATTGTAACATTAGGGCCAATATGACATCCATCGCCAATCTCTACATTCTCTGCAATATAGCAGAAAGGCTCAATTGTAACATTCTTCCCTATTTTAGCGTTTGGGTGTACTACCGAATTATTCATTATTGTAAAGTTTATTCCGTTTATCTGTTCTTAATTACCTGAGCGACCATATCACTCTCACATACAAGCGTATCGCCAACGTATGCCTTGCCGTTCATACTTACTATAGACCTTCTGAGAGGGTTGGTGATTGTCAACTTAAACACAACAACATCTCCGGGTATCACCTTCCTCTTGAACTTTGCGTTGTCTATTCTGGCAAAATATGTAGAATATCTTTCAGGCTCATCAACACTATTCAATACCAATATACCGCCAACCTGCGCCATTGCCTCAATCAACAGCACTCCGGGAACAACAGGTTCCTCCGGAAAATGGCCGTTAAAATACCACTCGTTAACACCAATAGTCTTTATACCTACAACATAATCCTCCCCCATCTCAATAATCCTGTCCACCATTAGAAACGGAGGTCTGTGAGGAAGTAATTTTTTAATGCCGTTAATGTCCAAAACAGGAGCTGCATTTGGATCATACTTAGGAATATTAGTCTCGTGTTCCATTACTGTATATTTAGTTGTTTTTTAGATATGTGTCATATATAAGCCCGGCCATCTTTGTGTTTATGCCATGTCCGCTCTTATAGGCTATAACCTTCCCCTTAATGTGCTTCCCGACAAGAGAGAAATCTCCAAGAAGGTCTAACAGTTTATGTCTTGCACACTCATTGGAATATCTTAGCTCCAAGTGGTTAAGATAACCCTCCGGTGCGCGTTCCAATGTCTTAACATTAAAGACGCCGGCCAACCTGTCCAACTCCTGCTGTGGCACAGGCCTCTCAACTATGATTATGGCGTTATCCAAATCACCACCCTTTATGAGATTGTTCTTAAACAGCGGCTCCAACTCATGGAAAAAGACAAATGTCCTGCACGGAGCAATCTCCTTTGCGAAACTTGTCTCAACATTGAATCTTGCATATTGGTTACCCAAGACCTTGGAGTTATAATCTATCATAAGGTCCACAGAGAATTTGTCATCCGGCATAATCACTATCTCAGAACCTGTATCCGGGTTCTTAATCTCAAGTTTTCTGTCTATTGTAATGTACTCCCTCTCTGCATCCTGCTCCACAAGTCCGTCTTTCATTATCGCATCTGCAAACAATCTTGCACTGCCATCCAAGATAGGAACCTCCTGGCTGTTTATACAAACCAATACGTTATCAACACCAAATCCGTAAAGTGTTGCCATAAGGTGCTCAAGCGTAGATATCTTAACGTCACCCTTCTCCAATGTGGTTCCGCGAGAGGTTGTTGTAACATACTTGACGCAAGCATCTATCATCGCATCCTCGCCAAGATCCGTTCTCTTGAACTTAACTCCAAAATTAACCGGAGCAGGTTCAATGCTCATCCTTACCAATCTGCCTGTGTGAAGGCCCTTTCCCTCAAAAAGATATTTTCCTTTTAATGTATGCTGTTTAACACTATTTATCATATATAATCATTATAAGCGCACAAAGATAATCATTTTAGCAATCTGTTCTTAACAAAACTTACCTGAGCTGTTTAAAGGCGGCATAACATCTCAGATATGCTTTATAGTCAAAAGCAGGAGAACCAAGCAAAATTTCGCCCTCTTTCTTTATATTACCCATGATACCGGCCTGAGCGCCTATAGATGTTTTATCTGCTATTGTTATATGTCCCGATATTCCAACCTGCCCACCTATCTGGCAGTTCCTTCCAACTTTTGCACTGCCCGCAACACCTGTCTGTGAAGCAATTACCGTATTTTCCCCAATCTCAACATTATGCGCAATCTGAATAAGGTTGTCTAATTTTACCCCTTTCTTTATTATTGTCGTCCCCATTGTAGCCCTGTCTACAGTGGTATTTGCACCAATCTCTACGTTATCCTCTATTGTAACTATTCCCGTTTGAGGAATCTTCTTGTAGGAACCATCCTCAGTTGGTGCAAAGCCAAAACCGTCTGAGCCAATAACCACGTTGGAATGAAGAATACAGTTATCTCCAATCTTACACCCCTCATATATCTTTACACCGGGGTACAATATACAGTTTTTGCCTATCGTAACATTATGCCCAATATAAACTTGCTCGTACACCTGTGTTCCATCCCCAATTATGCTTTTCTTCCCCACATACGAAAATGCACCAATATATGCGCTTCTGCTTATCTTGCTGCTCCATGCACATTTTGCCCTCCAGCTCCTCCCCTTTCTGTTTGCCTGCTTAAGAGAGTTAAGCAGATCCAATAACGAGGCAACTGCCTCGTAAGCATTATCTACTACAATAAGCGTAGGCTCTATATCGTGATCCGGTTTAAACTCCCTGTTTATAATGACAATACTTGCTTTACAAGTCTCAAGAAAATGTTTGTATTTAGGGTTGGCCAAAAAGCAGATGGCACCTCTCTTTCCACTCTCTATTTTTGCAACGGTAGAGACCTTTACATTAGGGTCCCCTATGATCTCACCATTAAAATGTGCGGCAATTCTCTCAGCAGTAACTTCCATTTCAAAAATCTTTTAAGCTACAAATTTAACATAAAATTAATGACAATTCATAATAACAGAGGCAACAAGAGGCTGTTTGGACAATTTTTAATTACAAACAGCTTCCCGACAGACCCCTTTAGCCAAAATTCAATGTTTATGTTGCACTTGCTTTTTGACTCTGCCCCCAAAGATTTTTCATCAAAAACTTGCTAAAGTAGGTCAAAAATATTAATTTTGTCTGTTAAGATGGGGGGATGAAGACTTTGTATGCTTATGAATATCAAAGTTGGCTGACTAACAATAACTTATAAAGCGATATGAGATATCCGTTATATGACCTAAATTGTGACGACTTTGAAAGTCTGGTCATCTTGATATGTAATCACATATTGGGTTCTGCCACTATTCCATTTTCTAAAGGTAAAGATGGCGGAAAAGACGGGAAATATATTGGGCAAGCCAACAAAATTCCAAGTGAATCCAATCCTTGGAATGGAAAAATCATCATACAGGCGAAACACACAATTAAAATTAATGCGACATGCTCTGATTCTTCCTTTAACAAAATTATAGATAATGAGGTTATAACAGCTATTGAGTCTTTAAAAAGCAGAAATGAGATAGATTATTACCTTTTGTTTACCAATCGTTCCCTCTCCGGAATTCAAGATTCCGTCATAGCGAAAAAGATTAATGATGCAACAGGTATTCCAACCATCTTAATGGCTGACGAAAAAATTCAAATGTATTTAAAAGAATATCCTAATGTGGTACGAACAGCCGAACTAAATCGTCTTCTTCTTCCATTTGAGTTTGATGAATCAGATTTACGTGATGTTATTGTTTTTTTACATAAACAAATAAAAGAGGGTGGTACGATATCTATTCAATCTGGATTTGAATACCCTGGCTTAGACAAAAAGAATGAATTAAATAAACTAAGTAAAAATTATTTTGATGATGTCATAAAGAAAAGCATGGAGGACTTTGATAAGATTAGGTTATTCTTATCTGACTCCATTAACCAAGATATTGAGGAAATATATGCAGATGCGGTAAGCGAACTAAATGCGAAAATAGCATTAAAGAGAGAACAATTCTATGAATTTGAACAGATTATTGAAACATGCTATGACAATATAGTACGAGATAATGCTGAGATGCTTAAAGGGAAAAAGAAACTCGTTCGCACTTTACTTCATTACATGTATTGTAATTGTGATATTGGCATAAAAGAATGATTACACCAAATAAACATACAGAAATTAGAATGTCAGTTCCTTATGTCGCAGGTCTTACACTAAAAGAAGTTTCTAAAAGCGGCATAATCAAATATGATGACCTTAAACGTTTTGTCACGAATAAAATTGGACAAAACTTAGGGGATTCCTTTGAGTATGCTGTATCATTCTTATTCTTATTAAATAAAATAGTTTACAACCAGTCTTCTGACTCTTTTACATTATTATGAAGATAATTAAAGTTTTTTCAGATGGACCTTTTAAGAATGTCAAGTTTAATGAAGGTTATAACGTTATATTAGCTACAATCCATGATAAAAAGAATAAAAAAGACACTCATAATCTTGGAAAGACTTCTTTGTTGGTTGTAATTGACTTCTTATTATTATCAGCATTTTCTAAAAAATCTCCGATTTTAATAAATCCAATATTTTCTACACAAACATTTTTTTTGGAGCTTTTGCTAAACTCTGGGAAGTACCTTGTTATCCGTCGAGGTATTGAAAAACCATCAAAAATAAGTTTCAAACTCAATGACTTTCCTTTGGATAGCTTTGATATACCAACAGAATGGGATGAAGAGAATGTTGCATTCGAGTCAGCGCAAGAGATGTTAAATACTTATCTAGGCTACGATGTTCTTACTAACTGGTCTTATCGCAAATCTATATCATATTTTCTTCGTTCTCAAAAAGATTATTTGGATGTATTTCAGCTGAATAAATTCAAAGGAAAACATATCACTTGGAAACCATTTGTTTTCGATCTATTAGGATTTGATGGTAGTCTTATTGAAAGGAAATTTCAATGCGATGAGGAGATTGAAGCCAAAAAAAAAGAAATTGCAACACTCCAAAAGCAAGCAAGTATAGATATAGCAGAGCGAGATAAAATAGTTGGCCTCATTGAAATTAAAACTGAAGAGAAGGGACGTACAGAACAGGAAATAGATAAATTTAATTTCTATAACCAAGATGTAGCTGTTACACGGGAATTGATAGATTCCATTGATACACAATTGCAATCTCTTAATTCTGAGAGATATCGTATAGGCTATGAGATAAAAAAAATAAACACATCATTAGAACAAACTTCTGCAACAGTTAGATTAGATAAACTGAAAGAGTTGTATAATGAAGTTGAGATATTTTTTCCTGAATCTTTATCAAAAACATATGAGGAGTTAGAGCGATTTACAGATGCCATATCAACAGAAAGACGAAAATATCTTGAAGAGAATCTATCATTTCTCAAGAAAGAATATGTCAAGATAAATGATGCAATAAGAATTAAAGAACAGGAACGCAGCGAAAAGATTTCAGTACTGACTGAAGTTGATGTTTATAATAAATTCAAAGTGTATCAAAAAGAGTTAGCATCCTTAGAAGCGGAATTGTCTTTACTAAAAGAGAAATTGGGTTTAATAGATAGTTCATCAACAATCAGAACTGAGATTGAAAATCTTAAAGAAGAGAGGAAAGAGTATATTGATAAAATACGTGAAGCTATTGATGGTAGAGCACATGCAGAAATCAATAAGATTTTTAATCAAATAGTTACAGAAATAACAGGTACTAATGCGATTATATCAATCAAGCAAAATACTGATGCCAATGTTGAGTTTGAAGCTGATTATCAAACGACAACACATGTTACAACGTCAGAAGCAGATGGTACATCCTATAAGAAGTTATTGTGTGTAGCGTTCGATATCGCTTTATTAGTTTCATACTCATCTCATTCATTTTATAGATTCGTATATCACGATGGTGTATTAGAGGGATTAGATGACCGTGTAAAACAACGTCTTATTTTTGTAACACAACGTATTTGTTCCGAGTATGGATTACAATATATTTTATCATTAATAGATTCAGATATTCCTAAGAATATTGAAGATCCAAATCAAGAATTCCCAATGGGTTCTGTGTGTCTTAATCTTAATGATTTGGACGACCATGGCAAATTATTCATGCGAAGTTTTTAGTGCATCATGAAACTTTGCAATCAGGTGACTATATCACATTAAATGTACCCCCCTGCATCACTTTCAAATGTACCTCTTCAGAAGAGGTTGCTTTCGGTTCGGCAAAGTTATGATTATTTTTGATTTTTCCGCCTCATGGATTCACCTTTGTTATGGAAAGCAACTCATAAATCAGGTGATAGTATGAAAAAGAAATATTGATATCTTTGCAATGTATAACAATGGTGGCCGAGTATCACCGGAATATCTGGCCGACATTAAGCTGGGATACGCACCTATATTGAGTTAGAATGTTTTTATAGATAATTTTAACAAATCGATTCCTCCAAAATAATCAATTATTGTAGTACCTCCTTCGATTGCACAATGCTTCATTAACATGTCGTGGGTAATTCCCAATGGGAGTTTTTCGCAACAGTTCTTAAAGAAGTCTGTAATTCTTGGGCTAGCAGTCAAGAGTTTGTGTTCGTTATTCTGCTGATTACTCACAAAGTCCCAATTCTCTACACCATTGTATGACCATTTTATATTCTTGCATTTTGGAATTATGGCAACAATATGTTCATCTTGAACAATTTCTAGACTTGAGTCTAATTCAAAAGAACATTGGTAATCTATATCCGGGTGTTGAAATATAATTTGTTTGCCTCCTTCAATAACCAATTTGTTGCTAATTTTTTCTAAAGACTTTATATAATCCAATAACTGGAATACTTTATCCAATTCAATCTTATATATGGGATTAGACAGTCTTTGGAAATGTGCTGCAACATTTAAAATAAGTAGCTTAGAATCAGTAAACAATGTCTGCATTGAAGGTTCCAATGATTTACCATTGTCTGAGTAGAATTTGACTAATTTATTCCATAATGTTTGAAGATCTACGAAACCACCATCTACTTTTGTTTTCAATTCATACGGCAACAGTTCTCCAACGCTCTGTTCTAACTGCTTTCGCAAATAGATTGCAGAGGTATCATAATCACCTATTTTGTAAAAATGTTTTGCTTTTGATAGGTAATCACTATGCTCATCAAGGATTAGAGGCTCTTTGTTGTTCGTATTATAACTAACTCTTTTATAAACCCATTCATCTGTTTTCCCTCTTTGCTGTATCTCGCGACAAACATAATTAAAGAATGCTCTGTCGTGAGTAAACAGATATATCTTATACTTGTCTGATATTTTCAGCAAGAAATCCACAACTTTAGCTCGATTGCTCATATCAAGGCTAATAAGCATATCGTCCAAAGCAAGAAAACGGCCATCTAATGGTTTTTCTAAATTCAACAATGCAAAACGAATAGACAGTGCTATTGCTGTTAATTTTGCTTCATTGAAATAGGTATGAGGCTTTATTATCTTACGCAGACTCCCATCTGGTAATTTCTCGAAGATTTCTAACCCGATGAATGGTTCATTTAGTTTCTTGTATGATGATTTACGTTCTTTTATTTCCCCATTCTCTTTAACTAGCTCTATAATATTGTCATACTTTAGCCAATACTCATTTGTATCATCTGCAGGTTTATCAAAATTAGAATCGTATCTTAATCTTATAACTAGCTCATTATCCCCATCATTCTTAAAATATTCATTATATCGATCCGAGGCATAGATGTTAATTTCCTCAACGACTCCTTTGACTGCGTTATTAAAATATTCAATATTTGATATATAATTAGGGTGTACGTGCCGTCCCTTTTTAATGATAGATGCAGTTATTTCATCGTACATTTCTCCAATATGAAATCCTGTATGATCATCTTTACAAAAAGGTAAAATATCCTTGATAAATACAGGAAATAGATTAATTCTCTGAGAGTTTCTAAAGTTGAAAAAATGAAATATGAATTGATGGTTTACAAAACAACCATTAATTTGTGCTGGCAATGGATGTTTTCCGCCTAATAAAGTAAATTGATAACCATTTTTATCAATGTTATATATGAATGGATGTCTCTCATCAAAATCAATCCATATTTTTGAATCGGCATCTAAATTGTTAATATTCTTTAGGTGTTGTTCATTTGTTATATCGAAGTATTTCTTGCCAGTATCAGGCTTTAATGGCGCTTGAAACATACAATGTAAAGCATAGTAGATGGAAGATTTTCCACTACCATTTTCTCCATACATTAAAAGATTCTTTCCTTCCAAAACTAATTCAAAATCGTTAGGAAAAGCTTTAAAACCTAATATGTGTATTTTATTTATTGCAGGCATACTATTCTTCAATTATAAGTTTGAGTATTTCTGGGCTTCTTAATGTAAATAAATCCAAGCGGTTTCGTATAGAATTATCCGTTTTTTTGATATTCATAAAAACATCAATGATCACATCTGCTTTTTCATTGTTTGAAGATAGGTGTGTAATCGGTTTTATGAGTGTCAATGCAGAGTCAATTATATTGATCTCTTGCTTTTTCATATGTTCTTCAAAGTATAATTCATATATGCAACCATCAATTATTTTCTCAAAGAACAACACTATAGTTTTATTAGAGACTAATTCTGATAGATTCTCTTTTGTAGAAAAGATTAATATAATATAATCAACAATTGTAGAAATCAACTTTTGTATATTAGGTTCAGGTACTGCAATAGGAATCTGCTGCAAAGGTTCTTTATCTAATTGATAGTTAGCGCCTTGCATTTTCCCTTTATTTTTAAGCCAAAACTCAATCAATTTGGAATTTAGCAAACCGGTTAGGTATTTTAAATTGACTCTATCTGTTTGAATCATATTAAATGTTTGAGACAAATAGCACTCAAAATCACAATAAGAGAATATGGGATGCCCTACGCATTTTCTTACAGCAATAACTTTGTTGTTTAAAAAGAACCTTTCTTCTCTAGCTCTATGCAGACCATATGGTTTATTGTCCGACGTGAAAATAGGTAAAAACTTATCCAAATGAGATTTAATATTTGGATAATTATTTAAACTGTTGGGATTTCTATACTTAGAGTCAGTATATATAGTCCAATATATATTATCCCTTTGAACACAGTATCTATCAATGCTTTCATTAGTATAGTATGGTTTTATTATAGATAGCTCATCTTGATTAGGTTTCAATGTATCTAATTCATCACCTGTTAAAACAAATATACCTTGATTTACATTAAACTCAGGGCCTAATTTTTGTTGATTTTTTTTGTTTAACCTATCTTGCGGAAACACTATTCCTTGTGCGATTTCTTTATCGTCTAAGTAGATTACACTTGGAAGATTTGACATAGCTCCTAAAATATCAGAACTTTGGCTAAATGTTATGTTATTACCATATAAATTAGCTCGTCTTATTATTGGTGCATAGCATTCAGCCTGGTCATACGTCTTATAAGATGATTCCAAAATAGCGATA
This sequence comes from uncultured Bacteroidales bacterium, assembly GCA_934717185.1. GTDB lineage: Bacteria > Bacteroidota > Bacteroidia > Bacteroidales > UBA932 > Egerieousia. The sequence goes on from CAKUYQ010000006.1 coordinate 76,338, forward strand.
GCCTCTTTTTCCGTTGCCTTATACGATGTTAATTTGCGGTAGTCAAATGTGTAATTATCAGTTAACTTGTCTTTTTGGAACATCATAATCATAGTTTGAATACTTGCACTCTCAAACATCATTACCGCTCCAAAATCAACTATATTACATATGCGAGTTTCTTTAACAACCTTCTCACGTAATATACTTGCACCAAAACTCGTAGTCCAGTTATTTGTTGCAATAAAACAAAGAACGCCATTTGAGTTAAGTAGGTCTAAGCCATTACAAGCGAACAGATACCATATATCCATCTTCCCTTTGTAATAAGGAGAGTCTTTATATGGTTCAAAGAATGTCTTTGACATGCGACCCTCCTTGATATAAGGAGGATTAGCAATGATTATATCAAAGCCAATAAATGCTCCATTGTCGTCTAATAACTGTGGATACTCAAAACGCCACTCAAATGAGTTCTTATATTTCTTATTGTTTAGAATTTTTTCTTCTTTTTCTTTCAAATTAACTAACGCACTTTTTGCTGTAGCATATCCTATAGGATCTTCCTCGGCTTTACGATTACCAAATAATGGAACGGACTCATAGTCAAAGATCTTTTTTTCTACAGATTGCCTTTTGCGTATATCGCCTTGAGCGAGTGTGGTCTTAAAGCAGTTTTTAATATCATTGATTTTTGCTCTTAAACCAATTTTATTCATATGTTCCTCGGTATAATCAACTACTAATTTTTTATAATCTTCAAGAGTGAATTTTTGCCAAGTAGTATTCTTTTTTTTAGCTTTTTCTTTACCAATTCTATTGTATTCTTCAAATACATCGGCAATAGGTGTATCTAAAGAATAACGACAAATTTGGGAATTCCCGCATGTGATTTTATAATCCAAGTTTGGAAGTGGTTGTGGCTCATCGGCATCAACAACCAATGCCAACCAAAAGCGCAATCGAGCAATATCAACAGCCCCCTGTTCAATATCAACACCAAAGATGTTATTTTGGATAATATTGCGTTTTGTTTGGGTAGAGTCGAAGTTGCCATGAGGCTCTGCGTGCGAATGCAAATGATGTATTGCGTGATATAGCACATAAAGGATACCCATAGGGAATGCACCCGAACCAATGGCAGGATCGCACACCTTAACCTCTTTAAGTAGCTGGGTGAAACGTGTAGCTACACTCTTTGTTTGGAGTATAGGATTTACTACACCATTATTTATAAGTTGCTCAATTGCTTCAGCATATTGCTCTGAAGGCTCGTGGGTTTTGAGGTATTGTATCACACTCTGGCAACACATATATTGTACAATCTCCTTGGGGGTATAAAAGGCTCCTTTGTCTTTGTTATCCTCCAATAGATTTTCAAAAATATGTCCCAACATTTCAGGATCGATGCCGACCTCGCTATCATCGGGATCATTCTCATCAATAGTGAAATTATATTGAGAAAAGAAATTCATCAAATCCTTGAAGTAAGTATATGGAAAATCAACACTTAGGTTATCTATACTATCGGGATCAAAGAGCCCGCCATTGAGATATGGAATACCCTCAAACTCTGTTAAAAGCGACAAATTCCATCTATTCCTTGTAAATAATGCAACCCGTTTTTCTGACTTGGTATTTAAAACGCCAAAGAATAATGGCTCTAAAATATCGCTTAACAATCTATTATTATTAAGATACTTATCAATGAGATTACTAAGGAAGTTTTTGTCTCCACCTTCCCATATAGTGTTAGATGCAGGTACGCCCATCCAACCTTTCTTTTGCAAGAACTGTAAGAATACCAAACGCCCTAATAACTTCTTGACATAGTCACGATGCTGCTTTGTATCAGAAAGTGTGTTAACAAATTTCTCGTATTGAGCTTTATACCCATTGAAAAACTCTTTATTGAGTCGTTCGACAGAGAATGCCTCCGTTACATCCGCAAGATACACCGAGGCAGACATTTTCTTGTTTGCTAACTCCATTAAGCGAATCGCAGCTGTGGTACAAGGCTCATTCTTGCCTAATAAGAATGTATATCGCTTAGGTGCTGTTTCCTTCTTAACCAATTCGCCGTTTTCATTGAAATATGTCCGCTTGGCGATGAAGGTCAAACGATAGTCATCTTGGTTTTGCGAATAATAGAAAACCAAAGCCCCATGAATCAAGTCTTGATCTACATGCTTGGCAGCAATATCGCGTAAACTTTTACGGTTGCGTGATATTTGCACACTGTCAGTGACTTCAAAACGGAATATGGCCAATGAACGTCCGTCATCTAAACGAATGTTTCCAATATGCCCACCATCTTTCACATGTGAATCTGCAATCTTGGCAACCTTTGTGAAGATTTCAACTTTGGGGAAGATCTTTTCCAACAAATCCTTCCAGACATTAAAATCAAATTTTGTAGAAAGTATATTTTTTAAATATGCTTGATTCATAACGATACTTTATTACATATTAAAACTCTCTGAAATAATAATTTCAGGCATAAAATCATTTGACACCTTAAATGTATCTACTTGTTTGTTGACATTTCCACCTTGAACATGTTCCAATGGATATGCTGATATAATCTTTATTAATTGCTCAAGTAAAACGGCTGGTTTGACAGGTGTTTTTTTTGTTACAGTTTTTAGCTTATTTATATCTCGTTGCAACTGTTGAAATTTACCTGTTGTGACAGCTCGTTTTGCTTTATTAATCAATTCAAGTTCTTGATCCGTAATATTCGGAATGCTTACAAAACCATCAAGATAAGCTATAGCCTTTTTCTCATTAGGGCCTTGTGCTGGATTAACCTTCTGTTTTATTGCCTTGGTCACCTCTTCTTGTGTGGTAAATGCATCAAGTGCCGTTTTCACTTGCTCATGGTGCATAGAATGGAGCGGTATCGGCTTCTCGTCTATACGGGCTTCAAATTCTTTTACGGCTTCCAAAAAGGTGAGTTCCTCTATACTTCCGTCTTCTCGAACGAATGTAAACGCATCGCGTCGTTTATTGCGAATAAACACGATGGTGCTTCCGGGTATAAACTTACTCTTACGACCTGTGCGGGCTCTCAATGGCAGTTTGCTGATTCGCTTAATCAAATCAGGATTCTCTTGTTTGAGTTGTCGAAGCCACATCAGGTAGCGCAATTTCTCATCACATTCCTCATCTACATTTTTGTCGAATAATCCGAAACTCTCTGGATTCTCATCGGTAGAGTATATCTGGCTGTCTTCGCCCAATGCAGCATGGAAAGCAAAGAGTTTCATTTTTGCCTTCTTCTCCAATTCGATGTCATTATTAACCTTAGATGTTGGGAAGAAGTTGAAGATATACACCTCTTTGGCTGTGCTACCGATACGATTCACACGACCTATTCGCTGCATAAGCCTTGTTGAGTTCCAAGGTGTATCGTAGTTTACGATAACATTGGCACGATGGAGGTTTACTCCCTCGGCAAGAACCTCGGTGGAAATGACTATGTCATAATCGTTCTTCTTGTCCCCTTTATAGTTGGCATCGAAGTTCTCCTTCAAGAGCGGCATTTGGGTATCTCTATTGTCACTCTGCACTGTCATAATTTTGCCAAAACTATGATTCCTGAGAGAGTCGTAGAGGTATTTTGTAGTCTCTTTTGATTCTGAGAATATGACTAATTTACCCTCGTGGTTAATGGATTTATCCAATAAAGTATCTTTGAGGTATTGGATGAAGATATCCAACTTAGGATCAACATCAACAGCATCCCACATGGAAACCAATTCTTCCAGTATCGTATTATCGGCCTTTATGCCATCTTCAAAACTATCCTCAAAGTCATCCGGCGTACATACTTCTATTGTCGGGTCGGTATATTTTGCCTCCTCAATCAGTCTTATCAACTCGTCTTCCTTATCTTCACCAAGCAGTTCATTGACTTTTAGATTGGGGGCGATGTATATAGTACCATCGCTAAACATATCAAGCATCACCTTGTTAGCCTCATAATACCGACGCAATGATTGCTTGAATGCATAGAAACTGCTGTCTATTCGTTTGACAAGCAGAGTCTTCATAATGCCTGCCAATTGAATAGAAATTTGATCTGCTTTCTTGTACTTATCTTTCTTAGGTGACTTCAAGTACTTTATTGCTTGGTATCTGTAGTATTTAAGACCGTTTGTTTTATCACTTAGATACATTATAGTCTTGTCGTACAAAGCTTCCAACTCTGTATCCAGTTGATAATATATCTTTCGAGGAGATTTCACATTGGGGAAGTGTATGTTCTGCTCCTCCAGATCTTTGCGATATGCATCATTTTCCATTAGGTCCGTACGAGTACGGCGTACTGTTAACGGTTCCACAACCTTGATGCGGATTCTCTCATAGATGGTCTTAACCTCATCAGCGATAAGAGCTAAATCCTTTTGTTTTTTCAGTTTGTTATATCTGTCAGTATGCTCACGGAAGAATCGCTGTAAGTTGCCCTCCTCCAAGGTGCTGTCCTTTGAGTCTTGGAACAAATATACAAGATTGGCTATATCTTCCGGCTTATTGTTAAGTGGTGTGGCAGAAACAAGTATCACCTTCTTGTCGTGCAAACTGCCATCATGTCGTTTTGTCTTAGTCTTACACAGTTTCTGCAATTCGTTATACATTGATGCCGTGTCGCTCCTGAATTTATGCGCTTCGTCAACAATAATCAAATCATACAATTCAGGATTCTTAATCTTATGAAGGCTTCCGTTTGTTATGATTCTAAAATTATCCAACTTAAACTCTGTAAGAGTCTCCTCCCAGTTATCCTTCATTGCAGGAGGAACTATCACTAATATGCGAGAACGATGGGTTGGAAATCCGTTAGAGAAAAAGAATTTCTTTGCGATAAGAGCAGACACAACAGTCTTACCTAATCCGACAACATCGGAAAGGAAAAATCCATTGTATTTCATCATCTTAGCATATCCGTCATTGACTGCATCTATTTGATAGGACAATTTCTTATATCCTGTAGGCAAATCAGATACAGTGTTAGGGTCAAAGTCAATACTCTTGCCGAAGTACTCTAATAAGAATTTCAAATATACTTCGTAAGGGGTGAAGTTGGGATTAAGATATGAATCATTCTTTATCTTTTCTATGTGTGTTATGTCTATTTCTACAGACTCTTCCCATAGTCTTTCAAAGGTCTCTGTAGCAAATTGTATGTCGTCATCATAGCGTAGTTCCACGTTGAACTCGAAATTCTTTTCTAGTCCAGCCTCAGTCAAATTACTGGAACCTGTAATGACTGATCCATAGCCATGAGGGTGATATACCTCTTCTCGGAAGATATATATCTTGGCATGAATGTTTTGTTTTGGATGAATTCTCATGGTTATTCTACCAGTCACTATATCCTCTATAAACTGATACATACCATCCTCGACCTCTTTATCATATTTTGCTTCTTGTATATTACGCTTTATTTCATTGAAAAACTCCTCCTGAGACTGCTCCGCATTAGGGTTAAAAAGCAGACCTTGCTGATTGGCTTGATAAGTGAGCTTGTCTACATTAATGCCAACCAGTATGCGAATCTTTGGAGTTTGTTGTATAAACTTTCTAATTCGGAAATATCCTGATACTCGGAAATATCCTACAAGCGCATCAAAGAAATGCACTTTTTTATATTTGAATACACCTTCTATTTTTTCAAGGAGGGTATTCTCTTTTTCGTTTGTGAAAAAATTGGTTCCCATAATCAAGCACCTTTCAGGTTGTTTATTAAATCTTTTGGCTCTACATTTAAAACAGTTGCAATCTTAACAAGCATTTCTAATGATGGTTGTGAAGTATTGGAACACCAACGAGAAATGGTAGCTTCATTCTTTTGAAGTTGTTCTGCTAACCATTTTCCAGTTCTATTTTGTTCAACCAATACTACTTTTATTCTATTTATTCTTTCTGACTCCATATCCGTACGATTTAAAGAACAGCAATAAATTGATGGTATTTGCAAAAGTAGTGATAATTATTAAAAGATAGGTATTAATTCAAGATAAAAATATTACTCATATGCTCACTTTTTAGGTCTATCCGTAGTAGTCTTGTCTTTTATGTACTTTGCCTTGCTGTCCAATTCTTTAGCAACCTGTTCTTTCAATCATTCTTGCTCATTCTCCTATTGACTGATGCAGAAAGCATTTCCACTTTTATTAATCACCTGTTGAAGATTGTCCATTGCCATTGCAGTAAACAGTTCCAATAGATTCTTCTGCAATTCAAAGTTTTGAAGTTGTGCATTTCTAAATTCTGATAACAAACCCGAAAACTTGTCCGAGGTTGAATCACGTTTCAGCATGTTCGCGGTATCTGTTTTGATCATAGCAAGGGCCTCCATGACTCGTTTGAATGCCGTTTTAACGGTATCTAAATCCTGTTTGAACTCCAGTAATGAAGATTCACTTACTCCATTGTTTACTTCGGATTTTTCATTTGCCGATTGTGGTATGAATAACCCGTTTATCTTGTTCTAATTTCTTTCCAAGTACCCGTAAATGCTTTCAATGTATTCCGCAATCGTCCCGTTAGTCTGTCTGCTGCGAAGATACAGTCTGTCGTAGTCCGATTTGGATAATTTCACCGTCACTGTTTTGGAGAGTTTGCAGAAACTGCTTGCCATTGGTTCTCCCTCTCGGTTTGATTTTGTCTTTGTTACTCATATTACTTGATTTATTGTGATCAGTCATTTTACTGTGTTGGTTTCTCTTACAATCTGCGACCATCAAGAGCGGATTGCCCCCATTTTGGGAGTATGGCGAGGTTTTTCGGAATAGTCCGAAACAGACGTTTCACTCCTCACTCCGTCTGGAAAGGTTTAAGGATGCCTGACGGCATTAATGCAGAGTGCAGATACATTTTTCATCGGACACACGCTATAATTTACGCCACTGCTCAAACTCTTCCGAGTAGATTTCAAGATGTTGTCGGGTGATGTTTTCAAGAAGTTCCACTTATTCTGCGACTTCCGAGTTTGCGAACAAATTCGTCAAGCTTGTCACGCACCTCGCAACCGACAAATACGGGTTTGCAGTCTTCAATTCTCTAAACTTGTATGGAAACCGTACGATACTCTTCTAATGACAGCCTGCACTGTCTGCTACCAAACACGACACCTTATCTCTATTTGACTCTTACGACCAGTGTAATCAGCAATAATGGGACATGGATCTTTCCCGATTTTACATAATCATGTCCGCTGATTATGAAACACGATGGCAGCCGATGTAACAGACCATCAATTGTTTGTAAATCCATTGTGATGTGATTATTCCCGCTCTTTTTTGTTTTTTAAGCATTTTCGGTTTGACATCATATAACACCGTAAACAACATTGTTATTGAGTTGTTTAGCTTCATTTCTCCCGTTTTTGAGGTTATTCCAGAGATTTTTGCGTAAGTTTGCAGAAAAGATGTTTAGTATATGCTTATAGTTTTAGAGGGCTTGGACGGTGCCGGAAAGAGCACACAGGTAAAGATGCTCAAAGATTATATAGAGAAGAGTGGAAAAGAGTTGAGATACATTCATTTTCCAAGGTTCGACACACCGGTATACGGTGAGATGATAGCCGGTTTTCTAAGAGGTGATTACGGGAAGATAGATAGCGTGCATCCGCAGATTGTAGCACTGCTCTTTGCAGAAGACAGAAGGGTTGCCTCCGGCAGGATAAAGGAGTGGCTCAATAATGGAGATACAGTCCTATTGGACAGATATGTTTATTCAAACATTGCGTATCAGTGCGCAAAGATTGCAGATGGTGCAGAAAGGGAGCAGCTGAGGGATTGGATCTTTAACACAGAATACAATATAAATGCTATTCCCCGCCCCGATGTGAACATTTTCCTTGATGTACCTGTCTCTTTTGTAGACAAAAAGCTTAAAGAGAACAGAGATGGGGATGACAGGGCATACCTTAAAGGAAAAGAGGATATTCATGAGGCGAATATTGAGTTTCAAATGCGCGTGCGCGATATATATCTCAAAGAGGTGAAACGAGATGCAGATTTCAAAAGGGTTGATTGTAGCGATTGCAACGGCAACATGCTGCCTGCCAATGAGATCTTCTCAAGAATAACGGCATTGTTTATATAATTTTCCAATAAGTGACGGCCCACAATACCTATGGTGTTGGCCATATCTGTTCGAAAGAGGATAAAAAGAGGTGTTATGAAATTTCTACGAGAGATTAGCAGGATTCTTATAGGTGTTGTATTTATAGTTTCGGGATTTCTTAAGGCATTGGATCCCGTTGGAACATCTTTAAAGATCAAGGAGTACTTGGGAGCAATGCATTTTAATTTTCTTGATTTTTTTGCAACTCCGGGTGCTGTTATTCTATGCTGTGTGGAATTTTTAATAGGTATTGCCATTCTAAAGGGTTTAAGGATAAGGCTGTTTTCTGTTATAAGCCTTGTTTTCACACTCTTCTTTACAGTTATAACATTGTGCTCAGCAACATTTCTGCCTGTTAAGGACTGCGGATGCTTTGGTGAGGCAATCCATCTTACCAATTGGCAGACATTCGGCAAAAATATCCTGCTTTTGGGTGCCTCTGTTGTTATTTACAGACAGCGTAGCAGTTTCGCACCAATTGCAACAAAATTCTGGCAGAATATCTACCTTGGAGCGTATTCTATCTTTATCCTGGCAACAACTCTCTACTCGCTGTCTTTCTTACCATTAGCCGACTTCGGGCAGTTCAAGCCGGGTACAGATCTCATAGCCAATTTGTCGGGGAACCAACTTAAACAGTTTAAAACAGTTATAATATACTCTAAAGATGGCGTAGAGAAGGAGTTTACATTGGACAATCTGCCGGATTCAACATGGTCTTATATAGATACAAAGTCTGTCCTCATTGCAGAGGGAAGCAGCAGCAACATAGATTTCTCCATAAGGGACAACAGAGGCAATGCAGTCACTGATTCTATTTTAGGCCTTAATTCGCCGCTTGTTTTTGTATCAGTTTACAAAAACCTGCCGGATGAAAAACTTGCCCAAATAGAGCAGATGGAGGGCAGTATTGCAAAAGCGGGCGGACAGCTGTTCATACTCTCTGCATCCAACGAGAAGCCAAACATATCTTTACCTGTATATTCATCTGACTACAAGACACTTTTATCGCTTAACAGAAGCAACGGAGGTCTTACATATATTTATGAGGGAATTATTGTAAAAAAATGGAGCCGGTGTAACCGCCCAACTAATATGGATAACATATTTGGGCAATCTCCGGATATTTTAATTGCGGACACCATCATAAAGGAGCAACTGTTTATAGAGTTCTCCTTAGCACTGTTAATCTTTATGGTGGTTATCATAAGATCTGTTTCCAAACGTATCTACAAGAATCATTTATCACAGAGTGATGCAGAGACGCAGAATAGTGCGGAAGAGATGCAGAAAGGTAAAGAATAACGCAACTACCTGCTGTATCTGTCCCAATAGCTGGCATTCTTCTTAAACTGCAACAGATCTGCCAATGCAGACGCCTTTGCATTTATTCTAAAACTCCAGCTCTGCCATTGCCCCGACGGTACCCATGAGAACGATATCTGGAAACAGTGCAGATCGTATGACGCGCTCATCTGAGTGGTGGTGAGCTTCATCTTGGCTAAGTCAAAACCGCTGTTAAGGCTCACATTAAGCTTCTCCGTAAGCCTCATCTGCCCCGAGAATCCAAGCGCAACCGTATGGTTGTTAATTGTTTGTCTTACTTGGTTCGCGTACTGATAACTTCTTGAATATGAATAGTTGAAGTTAAAATTGGCAGACCACGGGATGTTAGGGTCCATATAGTACAACCACCCTCCCGGTATGTACTCACCCGTAACAGGGTGGTAATATATTCGCTGGTACTGCGTTACCGTTCCATGCCCATGTCCGTCTCCTCCTCTTCCGCTTCCCGACGAATTGCTGCCGGATTGGTTGTTATTGTTGAATTTATAGTCGTAGTTTTCGCCCATTTTGCTTTTTCCCTCACCGCTAAAACCGTATGAGAACGACAGACTTGCATTGGTAAGCCTTGCCAATTTAAAGCCACCCTCCTGTACAATGTTAAATGTTTTAATCCTCTGCCCTCTCTCATTTATTGCGTAAGGGTCTAATGTTGCATTTGCATTGAGACCCAATTTGCCGAATATGGTTGTTGACATATTCACGGATATGTTGGAGAGGTTCATTGAGTCTGCCAAAAAGTTATACGAACCACCTATTGAGAGCTGGTCTATAAGTTTTATCTTCTTAACCCCTTTTCCTGTTGTATCCTTTAAATCCCTTACTTTGGCCTCCAAGTTGTTTCCTATTGAGAACGACATACTTGCGCTCTTTCCCCTTGACGGGGCAGAGTTGATTCCACCCTCAAATCTATTATATATCTCTGTATGCTGTATGCCGTTTATATCTACGTAGCTGAAGGTCTTGTATCCGTTCATCGCGGTTCCCATCTCCGGTTGGAAACTAAAGCCTATTGATGGTGTAACCATGTGCCTTATCGCCTCTACCTTTCTGTTCTTGCCAAAGTTGAAAAGACCGTACAATCTGGTAGTGACAGATAATCCTGCAGAAAAATTCTGTGTAATGCCAAAGGTGCTGAACGGATCTGACTTCTCGGTTACAACCTTTTGTGTTTCGGTATCGAAGTATTTGCTTATATCTGTAAAGTACCAATTCATTCCGTAGTTTACAGATGGAGCTATCTGTATATATTTGAGCAGGGTAAGGCTTGGCAACTGAATACTGAAATTATGTCTCATTCCATTTGTCATGTGGTCTTTCCAGAAATTGGGATCTTTAACCTGACTTGCCTTAAAGCTCATCCTGTTCTCCAATGTAGTATTATAATTGAAGGCAAACTGCTCGTAAAATTTCTCCTTTCCTACCCTCTCCTTGCGCTTGAAAGGATATATTCTGTTAACCGTAAAGGTTAGGTTAGGCAGAGTAACAGAGTATGAACTGTCTCGCGAACTCTGGCTATGAAGAGCATTTACCGTTAGGCTGAACGGGGTGCCTGCCCATGTTTTTCCGTATGATATAGATGATGATATCTGGTTCTGAAGTGCCTGGTTTATGTTTGTCTGGTTGTTGTACTTATTGTTGTTAGGGCTGGAAAAGTTTACAGATGCCCTGAAAGTGGTTCCGGGACGTGCTTTTGCATCCTGAGAGTGAGTCCACTGAACAGAGAAGTTTGTCATCTCGTTATAATCCGGCGAGCCCTTCTCTCCGGTTACGTCATCCTGATATGTAAGCGAGAATGTTCCGTTATATTTATACCTTTTATTATATCTTGAATTCAGTTGCATGCCCCATGAGCCTCTGGTATAAATATCTCCTGTGGCCGCAAGGTCAAAATGATCTCCAAATACAAAATAGTATCCCAATCCTCTAAGGAAAAAGCCTCTGGCCGTCTCCTCTCCATATGTTGGAACAAGTACACCCCCGCTCCTTCCACTGTTAAGTTTTGGCACAAAACCAAACGGAAGTGCAAATGGTGTTGGAACATCCTCAACTACAACATATGCAGGCCCGAAAACTGTCTTCTGTCCCTTGCCTTTTTCGTTGATCACCTTTGCAGCTGTCATCTTAAGGTAAAAATGTGGATGTTCAAGATCGCAGGTGGTATATTTTCCTTTTGAAATATTTATGGAATTGTCGGGAAGCTTCTTTAAAAACTGACCATGCAGATACCCCTCCCCCTCTTGCGTTATCATATTTTTGATCTTGGCCTTCTGTGTCTTAAAATTATAGTAGACACTCTCCATCTCAAAGCTCTGCTCCCCCTGTTTCATTACAGGACTGCCCTTAATCACCCCGGTGGTATCGGGGAGTCCCTTGGCAAAGACAATACCTGTAGACATGTCGTAAGCCATATAGTCTGCCTTAATCTCCATGTCGTTGTACTTTACACTCATATCTCCATAGTAGTAGAGCATCCTCTTCCCATCTGCAAAGACCTTTACTGTTGAATCTCGGGCTGTTGAAAATACCGGAAACTCCAATGTTCCGCGATTTTTTAGTGAGTCTTGCCCTACAACCGCAAGTGAATCATTGCCGGATAAAGTAACAGAATCTTTGCCTAATATAGCGAGTGAATCGTTGCCGGACAGAGTAACGGAGTCTCTGCCGAATGTAGCAAGAGAATCTCTCTTTGCAGCGTGCAGTGTGTCTGTACTTGCTGCCGTGAGCGAGTCCGGCCTCCTTAGTGTATCTTGTAAAATATCTGCAGATAGAGGCTCTATGTATTGGTATGCCTGCGCACCAATAAAACTGCCGGCGAAAAGCACCAGCATGGCTATTATTGTGATTATTAATGTTTTTATTCTCGCAGACATTAAGAAATCATTTTGGCTTTTAATTCAACAATTACAATATTAATGGGGATTAAACCAGCAAAATTAGTATTTTTGCAAGGTGCGAATTTAATACTTTTTTGCAACAATATGATATTTAAAAAATTTATAGCACTCTTTAGCATACTTTACCTTCTGTTTTTTTTCTGTGCAGTCGCAACAGATCTTTGCGCCTCTGTACCCAACAATGAATATACCAAACTTAAGTGCATTGTTATAGATCCGGGGCATGGAGGAAAGCATCCGGGGGCTATAAGCAAAGTAGGGAATATTAAAGAAAAGGATATCACGCTCTCTGTTGCATTAAAATTAGGCAAACTCATAAAGGATAATTACCCGGATGTAAAGGTTGTATATACCAGAACCAATGACGTTTATGTAGATCTTGACGTAAGGGCCGCAATTGCAAACAAAAACAAGGCAGATCTGTTTTTATCCATACACTGCAATTCGGCAGCATCTGCAGAGGCTCACGGTACCGAGACCTTTGTAATGGGTACATCAAAAAGTCCTGGAAATTTTGATGTTTGTAAACGTGAGAACTCCGTTATAACCGTAGAGGACAATTACAAAGCAAAATATGAGGGGTTTAACCCGAGCTCTCCCGAATCATACATAATCTTTTCTCTGCTACAGAATACTCATTTGGAACAAAGTCTTATCTTTGCATCCTATATTCAAGACAACTTTTCCAAAGGCCCTATAAAATACAACAGGGGGGTAAAACAGGGAGGGTTGCTTGTTTTATGGAAGACAACCATGCCGGCTGTTCTCACCGAAATAGGTTTTCTTTCAAATGCAAAGGACAGGGCTGTCCTTAACAGCAAGGCCAAGCAGCAGGAGATTGCTTCTGCTCTTTATAATGCTTTTGTAAAATATAAAGAGGGTTATGAGGGTGGAGAAAGCGTTGGCATTGGCGATTTAGAGAGTAAAGAAAGTAAAGAAAGTAAAGAGAGTAAAGAGAGTAAAGAGAGTAAAGAGAGTAGAGAGAGTAGAGAGAGTAGAGAGGGTAGAGAGAGTAGAGAGGGGAAGGAGAGCGTTGGCATTGGCGTTGGCGATTTAAAGAGTAAAGAAAGTAGAGAGTGTAGAGAGTGTGAGAAGGGTGGTGTGTGGGGGGTGCAGGTAATGAGTGTGGCAAAAAAGCTTAACTGTTCTTCTACCATGTTTAAAGGTGTTCCTGTTGTAAGATACAGAGTTGGCAACACCTATAAATATATACACGGTTCCTTTGCAACAAAGGAGGAGGCCTTAGTGGAGTTGACAGAGATAAGGAAGAAATTCCCTGAAGCATTCATAACAAAGATGAAGGATTATAAGCCGGACAAATAGAGTAAAACCTATACAGGCAACCGGTATAAAGTTGTACGAAACAAAGGTAGCAAAAAATAATAAAGAAGATAATAAGATAACACACGAATCATAATGAAACCTATATTAAATAAGAAACAGAATCTTGGGCTATTTGTGCTAGTAACAATAGCATGTATCTTTATTGTAATAAACTTTCTGCGAGGCAGCGATATCTTTAGCGGTCGTAGCAGATATTATACAACATTCGGCAGTGTGGACGGGCTAAGCGCCACGAGCCCTGTATACATAAGAGGTCTTAAAGTAGGCTCAATAGAGACCATCAAATATGACAATGTAAAAGATCTGTTTGTCATACGTATGGCAATAAAGTCCGATTATGCGATACCGGCAGACTCAAAGGCAGAACTTTACAGTGCAGATATACTCGGCAGCAAATCTGTAAGAATTTCATTTGGGAATTCGAACATCCACCTGTCAAAGAATGATACTCTGCAGGGTATTATAGTCCCCGACATGATCTCTACCCTTACGGGAGAAATTGCCCCGCTTAAAGAGCAGTTCTCGGCTGTTATGGAGAACCTCAACAAAACACTCACAAGCATCAACACTGTTTTGGATTCAACAACACAGAAAAATTTGAGTGAGACTTTCAGCAACCTTAACGCAACAGCATCGAATGCCAAAGAGCTCACTACACAGTTGAATGAGATGGCACCGCAGGCAAAGGCACTTGTTGCAAACCTGTCTGAACTGTCCGAAACATTAAAGGCCAACAAGGGTACAATTGAGGAATCATTGAATAACATTAAAGGTTTTACAGGCAATATTGCAAAAGCACCAATTGAGGAGACTATTGAAAAGCTGAACAGTCTTATATCGCAACTTCAATCTCCGGACGGAACAGTTGGCAAGCTTCTAAACTCAAACTCAATTTATAACAATGTTGATTCATTAATCTTCCATATTGACGATTTAATCCAAAAAATTACGGCCAATCCAAAAAAGTATATCAAGATAAGTGTATTTTAGGTTTTACGCCGCTACAACGTTGATTTAGGGTTATTAACAAGTTATCAACAAGTACATTTTTACCTGTTTTTACGGAGAAAGTAAAATTTCATTTATTTTTAACACATTGATTTACAAGTGGTTATATAATAAATATTTTTTCGTTTTGATTTATAAGTAGTTACGTTTTTGTCCAAAAAAACAATAGATAATAATTTTTTTTATCACTTTTTTTTATTCACTTTTGTACTCCTTAAGTTTTAAAGGAGTATAAAATTTATGAATGAAGACCCTCACATAATTGTATGGAATAATTGTTTGGATTTCTTTAAAGATGTCCTTCCTCCGCAAGTTTTTACAACATGGTTCAAGCCAATAAAACCTGTAAAACTTGTAGAGAACACATTGACCATTGAGGTGCCTTCAGACTACTTTAGAGAATATTTGGAGGAAAAATTCTTAGGTTATCTGCAAAAGGCCCTAAAACGCTTTATAGGCAGTAACGCAAGATTGATCTACCGCATAAATGTTACCAAAGAGGAGTCTGTAACATATCCATCTGAGGACAACAGGACTGTAACAAACAAAGAGGTTCCGTATCCTACCCGGAACGGCAACGATATTAATCCGTTTGTGATTCCCGGGTTGAAGCAGTTGAAGATTGATCCACAACTTAACCCCAAATATACATTTGAAAATTTCATTGAAGGTGAGTGCAACAGATTGGCAAGAACTGCAGGTATAACCATATCCCAATCTCCGGGTAACAATACTTTCAATCCTCTCTTTATATATGGAGGTCCGGGATTGGGAAAGACACATTTAGCCCAAGCCATAGGTATAGCCATAAAGGAGAAATTCCCGGAAAAGATTGTTCTGTATGTAAGTGCCAACCGCTTTATGACACAGTTCATAGATGCGGTTAATGTAAAAAACAAGATGACAGACTTCCTTCATTTTTACCAGTTGATGGATGTACTTATCTTGGACGATGTACATGAATTTGTAAAGAAAGAGAAGACCCAGAACGCCTTTTTCCATATATTCAATCATCTTCACCAATCAGGAAAGCAGTTGATCCTTACTTCAGACAGGCCGCCCGTTGAGATGGTTGGATTGGAGCAGCGTCTGTTATCGAGGTTCAAATGGGGATTGTCGGCAGAGCTTACTGCTCCATCTTACGAAACAAGACTTGCCATACTTAAGGCCAAGAGTTTTAAAGACGGCATAGAGCTTCCTAATGATGTACTTGAATATATGGCTGCAAACATTACAGGAAACATAAGGGAGTTGGAGGGTTCTTTAATATCTCTTATTGCTCACGCCACACTAACAAAGGAGAGGATAACTTTAGATCTTGCAAAAAGGGTTATAGAAAAGATAGTGACGCCCGGAACAAAGGAGATCTCTTTAGACAAGATAGAGAGTACCGTATGCGACTATTTTGGAATCAACAGCGATGCCCTTCTGTCAAAGACAAGGAGAAGAGAGATTGTCCAGGCAAGACAGATTGCCATGTACCTTGGCAGAAACCTTACGAACATCTCATTGGCATCCATTGGCAAACGCATTGGGAATAAGGATCATGCCACTGTATTACATGCTTGCAACACAGTTACCAATCTTATTGAGACAGACAGAAGTTTCAAACAGTACGTTACAGATATAGAAAGACAGCTGGAAACAGTATAAACATATATAGCTATGACTACAGAAGATATACTCTCTATATTTAAAGAGATTACAACAATTCCAAGAGAGAGCGGAAACGAAAAGCACATTATCGCTTATCTGCAGGATTTCGCAAAAAAACACAGTCTGCAGTGTAAAACAGATAAGGCAGGAAACGTACTTATTGTAAAGGAGGCCGACAAAGGCAAAGAGAGCGTCCCAGCCATAATTCTCCAGAGCCATTCAGATATGGTATGCGAGAAAAATGCGGGCGTAGAGCATGATTTCACCAAAGATCCCATAAAATATGTAGAGGAGGAGGGATGGCTCATAGCAAAGGATACCACTCTTGGTGCCGACTGCGGAATAGGTATGGCAGCGCAACTTGCATTGTTAATAGATAAAAGCATAAAGACAGGAAAATTGGAAGCTCTGTTCACAGTATCTGAGGAGACAGGAATGGATGGCGCCTTTGCACTTGAGAAAGGTTTCTTTGAGGGTAAATATCTTATTAACTTGGACTCTGAGGATGAGGGTGAACTATTTATAGGTTGCGCAGGAGGAATAGATACTACTGCAAAGTTCCACTATGAGCAGGAACCGGTAATAAAAGAGTACTCCCGCTATATATTCAAGATCTGCGGAGCACAGGGGGGACACAGTGGCGACGACATAGACAAAGGACGTGCAAATGCCATTAAGATACTTGCAAGATTTATCTACAGAGCATTGGACAAACACAGTGATATCCAATTATATAGAATAGATGGCGGAAACAAGCGAAATGCCATTGCACGCGAGGCGTGGGTGGAGCTTGGCATAGATGGTTCTCACGAAAAATCTTTAAAGAATATATTCAAGGAGGTGATAAAAGAGGCCTCTAACGAATACCATATAACAGACCCTAATGTAACAGGTATCTGTACTCCGCTTCCAAACAAAACCACGGCTGAGCATCCATATCCTAAATTTGCAATAGACGGCAACACTGCTGCTGCATTAATTTATGGATTATACGGCGCTCCACACGGAGTTCTTGGTATGAGTGCAGAGCTTAAAGGGCTTGTTGAAACATCTACCAACCTTGCCTCCGTAAAGATGGAGAAAGGCAATATAATAAGGATAGGTACAAGCCAGAGAAGTGCAATAAACAGCTGCAGAAAGGTTGCTGCAGAGCAGGTTGAGGCTGTTTTTGCATTGGCAGGTGCTGTGGTGACTCACGAGGGTGAGTATCCCGGATGGCAGCCAAACCTTGATTCACAGATCCTAAAGATAACAAAAGCCGCATACGAAAAATTATTTAACACCGAGCCTGTCGTAAGAGCTATCCATGCAGGTTTGGAATGCGGGCTCTTCCTTAAGAAGTTTCCGGAATTGGATATGATATCGTTTGGTCCAACACTTAGAGGGGTACATGCTCCGGGGGAGAAATTGGAACTCGCAAGTGTAGACAAATTCAGAAAACTGCTTATAGAGGTGGTTGAAAATATACAATAATGAGAAAGTCGGTTCAATGCCGGCTTTTTTATTTATCTTTACATGCGAATAACATTTAAAACATATCAAATGAAACAAAAATTAGTTGCTCCGTCTATGCTATCCGCCGATTTTGGCGAGCTTAACAGATGGATAGATATTATAAACGGTTCAAACGCCGATATTTTCCACTTGGATATTATGGATGGTATATTCGTACCAAATCTCTCGTACGGTTTCCCTGTAATTGATGCAATTGCAAAACGTGCAACAAAGACTTTGGAGGCACATCTTATGATTGTGGATCCCGACAGATATATAGAGAGGTTCGCAAAATTGGGCATCCACTGGTTAGCGGTACATTACGAGGCTTGCACTCATCTTCACAGAACTCTGCAGAACATTAGGGAGAACGGGATGAAAGCCGGAGTGGTGCTTAATCCGCATACGCCTGTTTCACTTTTGGAGGATATTATGCCCTACACAGATATAGTAGTGCTTATGTCTGTCAATCCCGGATTCGGCGGTCAGAAATTCATAGAGAATACCTATAGCAAACTTTCCCGCATGAATGAGATGAGAAACAGACTGAATCCTGACTGTCTTATAGAGATAGACGGAGGGGTGAATGCAGATAATGCCGGCAAATTGTACGAACTTGGAGCAGACATTATGGTTGCAGGCAGTGCTGTGTTTGGGGCCAAGGATCCGTTGGCAGTAATTGATGCAATGAAAAGATAAAAATTCCGGGATTTCCCGGAAATTTTATCTACAATACATATTTTATCTCTTTAAAGGCATAATGCTTTGTCTCTCCGCTCTCATGCTCCAACACTAAGTTGTACTGGTCATCTATGCCTATGATCCTTGCCTTGATTCTGTTTCCGCAGATAGTCTCAACAGGGCGGTTAAGATTTGATAGATCGTTAATCTCCTCATAATTATGCCATTCATCCTTTCTATAAAGGCGAGATTCAAATCTTTTTGCAAACATCTCCTTACCTCCATCTATGTTCATCAATGTGTACAGATCAAAAAAGCAGCTTAGAAGCTCTTCTAATGCACTATGTCTGTCAAACTCCTTTAAAGAGGTGTTGTTAGGAAGAATATTCATAACCTCCCTTAGAAGTGAAGTAGGATTTTTCAAAGATTGGTCAAACTCCAACTGGTTTAAATTTAGTCCTATCCCAATTATACTGGCTGACAAAGTGTCACTTCCCAAGATGTTCTCTATTAACATTCCGCATATTTTTCTGTCACCTACATAAATGTCATTTGGCCATTTTATTTTAGCATCTATCCCTTTTGACTTTATGTAGTCTGCAACGGCAAGCGCAGATATCATTGATATGTAGTGTTGCTCTTGTGGTCTAAGCCGTATATTCTTTAAAAGTATTGAGAATGTAAGGTTTAAAGCCTTTGTACTATGCCATTTGTTGCCTCTTTGCCCCTTTCCGGCCGTTTGGAAATCTGCAGACCAAACGGAATCTTGGGCTACATTATATACGTTACGCAATGCCTCTGAATTTGTAGAGTCTATTGTATCTAACCAATTTATTGTAAGATTTCTTTTCATTCTGATTATTGGCTAAAAATTTGCAGTATCTTTGTCCTTGCAAAAATAGTATGAAAGTTTAAAAATAGGAAAAGTGACAATAAATTCTTCTGTAAAAATTAAACAAGAGCCCAATAAAGAGGCCGTAAGCGTTGAGAAAGAGATTGCTACAATAGCTGAAGCAATGTTAGATAAAAAAGCCAAAAATGTTTGTTCGTTAGACCTAACCAAAATTGGAACCGCAATATGTGATTATTTTGTCATCTGCAACGCAGACTCTACAACATCTGTTTCTGCAATAGCAGACAATGTTGAGGACGAAATGATAAAAAAATGTGAGACAAAGGTTGTTAGAAAGCAGGGGCAGGAGAATGCTTTTTGGGTGATTTTAGACTATGGTAACATAGTTGTCCACATTTTTCAGACAGACTACAGAGAGTTCTACAGATTGGAGGATCTCTGGGCAGACGCAATCAAAAAAGAGTACGAGGAATAATTTTATTTTATGAACAAGAGCCCTAATCAGAACAAAAAAATAAAACCGCCAAGATTTAATGTAATTTTTTGGATCTATATACCTCTGTTTGCCTTCCTTATCTATATGGGATATTTTGGAGGGTATCAGGGTGGTGATCCGCAGGAGACCGAGTGGTACAAGGTTAAGGACAATATGATCCCACAGGGGGATGTTGAGAGAATTACATACGTGGTAAACAAGGATATTGCTGAGGTTACAATTAAGAAAGACAGCTTAAAAAAATATGTTAATCTTTTTGGAGGCAAAGAGCCTAAATACAGCCCTCAGTTTGTATTTAATATAAAATCAGACGAAGCGTTGGTAGAGGCGCGTGAAAGCCTGCCTGTTGAAAAGAGATTTGAAATTAAGACAGAGAAAAGGATAGATTATTTTGGAAATATAGTGAGCTGGCTTCTTTTTCCTGCTCTTATAGTCCTGTTGTGGTTTTTCCTTATAAAGAGGATGTCCAAAGGGATGGGCGGTGGAGCCGGCGGTGGAGGAATCTTTAACGTTGGAAAATCGCAGGCTAAGGTATTTGACAAGGATAACAATACAAAGGTAACCTTTAAGGATGTTGCAGGTTTGGAGGAGGCAAAGGTTGAGGTGATGGAGATTGTTGATTTCCTCAAAAATCCAAAGAAATATACCGCATTAGGTGGAAAGATTCCCAAGGGGGCACTGCTTGTAGGGCCTCCGGGTACAGGAAAGACATTACTTGCCAAAGCCGTTGCAGGTGAGGCAAATGTTCCGTTTTTCTCCATATCCGGTTCTGACTTTGTTGAGATGTTTGTAGGTGTTGGAGCATCGAGGGTAAGAGATCTGTTCAAACAGGCAAAGGAGAAGGCTCCCTGCATTGTTTTTATCGACGAGATAGATGCCGTAGGACGTGCCAGAAGCAAAAACGGAGGGTTCTCATCAAACGATGAGAGGGAGAATACCCTTAACCAGCTTCTTACAGAGATGGATGGTTTTGGTACAAACAGCGGTGTTATTGTTCTTGCAGCGACCAACCGTGCAGACATATTGGATAAGGCATTGATGCGTGCCGGCAGATTTGACAGACAGATAAATGTAGATCTGCCTGAGCTTAAGGAGCGCGAAGAGATATTCAAAGTGCATCTAAGCAAGTTGAAACTATCTCCGGATCTACAGACAGATTTTCTTGCAAAACAGACTCCCGGGTTTTCCGGTGCCGACATTGCAAATGTTTGTAATGAGGCTGCTCTTATGGCTGCAAGGAAGAACAAACAGTTTATTGAAAAGCAGGATTTCTTGGATGCAATAGACAGAATTGTAGGAGGTTTGGAGAAGAGAAGCAAGATAATATCTCCGCAGGAGAAGAGAACCATTGCATTCCATGAGGCCGGCCATGCAACTGTAAGTTGGATTCTGCCTAATGCAAACCCTCTTCTTAAAGTTACAATAATACCAAGAGGTAAGGCTTTAGGTGCGGCATGGTACATTCCGGAGGAGAGGCAACTTACAACCAAGGAGCAGATGATGGAGGAGATGGCTGCCACAATGGGCGGACGAGTTGCAGAGGAGCTCATTAACGGAAAGATCTCTACCGGAGCACTATCTGACTTAGAGAAGATTACAAAGCAGGCGTACGCAATGGTCACCTACTTTGGCATGAGCGAGAAGGTTGGAAACGTATCGTTTTATGATTCACAAGACAGCGGTTACAATTTCCAAAAACCTTATAGCGAGAAGACAGCCGAGTTGATAGATGCTGAGGTTAAAACACTTATAAACAACTCCCATGAAATGGCGCACAAGATATTGACCGAGCATTTTGACGGGTTTAACAAGCTTGCCAACCTGCTTTTAGAGAGAGAGGTGGTATTTCAGGAGGATTTGGTTAATATCTTTGGACCAAGGCAGGGTGCAGAAAAGCAGGATGGAAATGAAGCGAAGGATAAAGAAACTGCGCCGGAGAGCCTTAATAAAGAGGAATAATGAATAATCTTACAAAAAGGAGCATTAGCGGGGTTGCCTTCATAATAATTATGACAGGCGCTCTGCTTTTTAATGTGTGGTCATATTTAATCCTAATGACCATTATCATTATATTCTCCACTAAGGAGTACTTTAGCTTGAGCGGAATACAAAACTATCACAGGGTTACCATGATGCTCTCTCTAACTGCTTCACTATTCCTTTTCTACTGTTCTACCATGGTTGCAATAAGGGGGATAGACCTGCATTTTCTTCTCCTTACAATAATCCCGCTTATATTTATAATGGTCTCTGCATTGTATAACAGACAATACAACGTACATAAGGGTAGCGGAGCACAGAGGGAACCCAACGGTTACGAGATGCTTCCGTGGGCATACTCTGCTTTCTTCTATACAGGTGTTCCATTTGCACTTACAACCTTGATAATAACGGATGGCAGTGGAAACTACACAGGCAAGGTTCTTTTGAGCATGTTTATTATTCTTTGGGCATGCGATGTAGGAGCCTACTGCTTGGGCTCTACTCTTGGAAAGAAAATCAACTATAAACTGTTTCCGTCAATCTCCCCCAACAAGACCTGGACAGGATTTTTTGGGGCTGTAATATCTGCTATTACCGCAGGTTTGGTTGTTAAATTGTGCGGACTGTTGGAGATTAGCTACGTTCATATTATAGCAGTATCAATAATTATTACTATCTTTGGCGTTTTGGGAGATTTGGTTGAATCTCAACTGAAGCGAAATTTTGGTGTAAAGGATTCCGGAAACATTATGCCCGGGCATGGTGGCATGTTAGACAGATTTGACGGTGCATTATTAGCATTTCCGGTAGCTGTTTTATACCTGTATTTTTTTGTTAACATTTAATAGACAGACAATGAAAATTCATAAGGAGGGATACGGCATAATAGCAACAACATTTGCAATATATTTTGTAATCTTAGGCATTGTTGTATTAATATCAGGCTGGCACTGTACATCCAAGACGGTATGTATCGTTGGTGCCATTCTCTCTCTTTTCATAACAAACTTTTTCCGTTGTCCAAAAAGAATCTCTGTAATAGACAAAGATTTGGTTGTTTCATCGTGTGACGGTAAAGTGGTTATAGTGCAGGAGGTTGACGAGAATGAGTACCTAAAGAGACGTTGCATACAGGTATCTGTCTTTATGAGCATCTTCAACGTACATGTAAATTACTACCCCATAGGTGGCAAGGTTGTATATTTCAAACACCACCACGGGAACTATATAGTTGCCAATCATCCTAAATCTTCCGAGAAAAACGAGAGGACAAGCATTGTTGTAAAAAACCACAAAGGGACAGACATTCTGTTCAGGCAGATTGCCGGTTACATTGCAAGAAGGATTGTTTGCTACGCCAAGGTCGGAGAGGATGTTAACCAGTGTTCTCAGGTAGGTTTCATAAAATTCGGTTCGAGAATGGATATTTTCCTGCCACTTGATACAGAGATAACAGTTAAAGTGGGCGACAAGGTGCGTGCCTGCCAGTCTGTTATTGCGAAACTCAAATAGACATTAAAATTGTCTCCTATCTTTCTATCTTCTATTTTCGCAACACACGCTTGGCGGCTTTTATCACAAACAGGACAAAAAGCACAACTAAGCTAAGAACAGTTGTATACAGTAACCATACAAAGTAATTGTCTCTATCTAAGGCTATCTTTGTATAAACCACGTTACCAATTCTGCCGCTTGGCAATGCACTGTTTTTACAAGAATTGCTGTCTGCCATTTTAAGATAATCTGCAAACACCTTCCACTCAACCATGTCATTGCCAACAGAATCTTTAAGTATGCAGCCCTTCAAATCTGTTACAGCATTACCACAGGCATCCTTTGGGACAACCTTTAACAAGCCAAAAGAGCTCTCCTCCATAAGTCCAAGAAGAGATGCTGTATAGTAGCTTCCCACCACAGGGTACAGTTTATCTTTAATAACCTTCTGCTTCCCGACAAATACCTCTCTTACCTTAAACAGAGGCAACCTTTTGCTGTTATAGATGTAGTTCAAACCGGCAAAAGAGAGTTTTGCATCCGGCATATAATCACCTACGGAGGGGGTTAACTCAGCAACGTCATACAGTTCTCTGCCATACAGATATATAAGTACTAGCGGATAGCCCACCCTCCCCCTGCTGTCCATTCCAAGTGAGAGCACTTCATAACAATCTGCATAGGTAACAGCCCCGGCAGACAGGGAACTTCTCACAGTTCCGTCGGGAACTACAGCCACAATATCATCACTGACAAATGGCAATGCTGTAGCTCTGTAAGATTCGGCCACAAGATTTCCCAACGGATAGTTATCCAAGTCTTCTCTGCCATGTTCAAAGGTGGTATCAATAACAGCAACTGTATCAGACGCAGAAATCCTAAACATATCCATAAAATGGCTGTCCACCCTATTCTTCTGAATCTCTAGCCATTTTAAAACATCATTATCTCGTCCCGGAGAGAAATCCACATTGTATAACCCATATTCCAAAGAATCTCCATTCAATCTCATCTCGCCCAAAAAACGGCCATAACAACCTGCGTTTCCTATGGCAACATTTCCAACTCTCAGCGGTTTGAAAAGTTGTATATGGTCGTGTCCGCTAATTAGAGCATCAATTCTGCCTTGCAGAGACTTTGCAAGCAAGGCATCACAGCTTTTTAAAGCGCCCTTTTTGCTGTATGTCCCGGAATGAGACAGAAGTATTACATAATCTGCCCCGCGGCTTCTTAAATCATCAGCTGATTTTGCAACTATCTCTTTTTGATTAAGATACTCAATTCCTTTACTATCTGCAATTGTAGAGAAACAATCCTCTCCAACAGAGCCTATTATACCAACTTTAACTCCATTGGAGACAATGATGGTATCAGGCCGGGATTGAATTTTTTGCAATGCTCTGTTTAATGTGTTATTTTCAAATTTGAGATTTGAGTTAAGAAAAGCCGGCAGTTTAATGGGATTATCTGTAATGGCAGAAATTGAATCTGCAGTAAAAAACATTTTGGCAAGGTTGTCTGTGCCATAATCAAAATCGTGATTCCCAAAACATACGGCATCATATCCTAACATTCCCAAAGAGAGCAACTCAGTGGCCGAAGATGAGAACAGAGTACTGTAAACGGTACCCATTGCCATATCGCCGGCATCTACAACAATAACGGCATCTCCCATCTCCTCTGCAACTCTTCGTTTTGCATCTATCAAAAACTTAAGATACGGAACATTGTCTAATTTAGAGTGCAAGTCACTTGTAAACAGCACAGTGAGAGGTTTTTTACGATTAGGCGAGACCTCTGCGGCAGTCCTGTCTGCAGCAAAACCCTCCCCAATCATAAAGCATAAGGCCATAAGGCCGCACAAACATATATGTTTACAATGTTTCAACTTCCTTATAATTAAGCGTTGGCTTTGGCTTTCTCTACTCTCTTTACCATCTTTACCCTCTTTACCCTAAAATCGCTAAAGCTAAAGCTAACGCCAATGCTTTACTTAAATATATTTTGCCATCTCCTCTGCCATCTCTTTTGCTGCGCGCCCTGCAGCCAAGGCATAATCCGGAGATGTCTTATCTGCAAAGATAATTGAACGTGAAGCATTTACAAGCAATCCGCAATGCTCGTTCATACCATTCTCCGCTACCTCTTTTATTGTACCTCCCTGTGCTCCAACTCCGGGTACAAGAAAGAAGTTATCTTTACAATACTCTCTTATCTCTTTTAATTTAGCAGGGCGGGTGGCACCAACTACAAACATTGTATTATCCATAGACCCCCACTGCATAGATGTTCTTATCACCCTCTCGTAAAGATGCCCTCCGGCAGCAAGTTCCAGGGTCTCAAAATCTACTGCAGATGTATTTGAGGTTAAGGCAAGTATGATGGACCATTTGTCGGGATACTCAAGAAAAGGCCTTATTGAGTCTTCTCCCATATAGGGTGCGAGCGTTACAGCATCAAAGTCCATGGTCTCAAAGAAAGCCCTTGCGTAGCGTTTGGCAGTATTGCCTATATCTCCGCGCTTGGCATCTGCTATGAGCAAAATATTGGGGTGATTGCGTTTAATGTAATCTACAGTCATCTCCAACTGCTGCCAGCCGCTTACCCCCTCAGCTTCATAAAAGGCAATATTGATTTTATAGGCCACCGCATAGGGAGCCGTTGCATCAACTATCTCTTTGTTAAATGTATATATAGGATTCTCAACTCCGCTCAGACATGGTGGAAAGAGCTGCGGATCTGAATCAAGGCCAACACAGAGGAAACTCCGTTTGGCCTTAATCTGTTCGTATAGTTGTGTGTAGTTCATTGTTATCCTTTGTAATACTTATAGAACAACGCTATAGACTCCATCCCCTTAAAGAACTGGCTCAAAAGATAGCTCTCATTTGGCGAGTGAATTGTGTCTCTCTCCAAACCAAATCCCATAAGCAGCGGATTGACTCCCAAAATCTGCTGAAGATCTGCCAGAACAGGGATGCTTCCGCCACCGCGGCTTGGAACAGGATCTATTCCGTACACCTCTCCTATTGCCTTTGAAGCGGCCTTGTATGCAGGTGATGATATTGGCATAAGGAAACCGTTTCCACCATGATGAGGGAATACCTCAACCTTAACCCCTTTTGGAGCTATCTTGCAGAAATGTTTGGCAAACAGAGAGGAGATCTTGTGACAATCCTGGTTAGGTACAAGTCTCATTGAGATCTTTGCATGAGCGGTAGACGGAATAACGGTCTTTGCCCCTTCACCTGTGAAGCCGCCCCAGATACCGTTAACATCCAAGCAAGGACGTATGCCTGTTCTCTCTAATGTAGTATAACCTTTTTCGCCTCTAACTTCATCTATATTAAGCGATTTCTTATATTCATCTATATTAAACGGTGCCTTTGCCAATAGTGCCCTGTCCTCTGCACTCAGCTCAACAACGTCATCATAGAAGCCCTCTACGGTTATATGTCCGTCTTTGTCTATAAGAGATGAGATCATATCGCAAAGCACGTTGATAGGGTTGCTCACCGCACCGCCGTAATGACCGGAATGAAGGTCTTTGTCGGGACCTGTAACCTTAACCTCTACATAGGCAAGGCCTCTCATACCGCAGTTGATGCTTGGCACCTTCTCATCTATCATTGTAGTGTCTGATACCAAAATAACATCACAGGCCAACAGCTCCTTGTGCTCCTTTGCCCAGGCAGAGAGACTTGGAGAACCTATCTCCTCCTCACCCTCAAGGATGAACTTTATGTTATGCTGCAATTTGTTCTCCCTTACAAGGTACTCAAACGCCTTAACGTGCATAAAAAGCTGACCCTTATCATCATTGGCTCCACGCGCATAGATTGCTCCGTCCCTAATCTCCGGCTCAAACGGTGCAGATTTCCAAAGTTCGATTGGGTCTACAGGCTGAACGTCATAGTGGCCGTACACCAAAACCGTTGGAAGATTCTTGTCTATAATCTTCTCTCCAAAGACAACAGGGTGCCCCTTGGTAGGATAAACCTTAGCTGTATCGGCTCCGGCTTCCAAAAGGAATTGCGCAAGTTTTTCTGCACACGCCTGCATATCCTTCTTATTCTCACTTTGTGAGCTTATACTTGGTATTCGCAGAATCTCAAACAATTCCGCCAAAAATCTATCTTTATTCTCCGCTATGTAAGCTTTCATATATTTTATTTTAATTAGTTATTTTCCTTCCCGACAAAGTTTGTCTGCCTTTAAAGGGGCAACGAACCGGTAAACTTGGCCACCTTCTCCTTTGCGTACGGCAATTTAATGGTAAGCGTCTTTTTGTTCTCCGAAGGTGCCTCATACATTGCATCTAACATTATCGCCTCGCATATAGAGCGTAACCCTCTGGCTCCCAAATTGTACTCTATTGCAGTATCTACAATGAAATCAAGCACATCATCATCAAATTTGAGCTTTATACCGTCTAACTCAAACATCTTTACATACTGCTTTATAAGGGCGTTCTTAGGCTGCGTAAGGATATTCCTCAACGCATCTCTATCCAAGCTGTGAAGATATGTTATGATTGGAAGACGTCCTATTATCTCAGGTATAAGACCGTATGATCTGAGATCTTGCGGTGCTACATATTTTAAAAGATCCTTTTTGTCTATGTTGGCGGTCTTCTTTTCTGCCCCATAACCTACTACCTGTGTATTGAGTCTTTGAGCAATTTTGCGTTCTATCCCCTCAAAAGCTCCTCCGCAGATAAAGAGAATATTTGTGGTATCTACCTCTATCATACGCTGTTCAGGATGTTTTCTTCCTCCCTGAGGTGGCACGTTTACCTTGCTACCCTCCAATAGTTTGAGCATTGCCTGCTGGACACCCTCACCGGAAACATCTCTGGTGATAGACGGATTGTCGCTCTTACGCGCAATCTTGTCTATCTCATCTATGAAAACTATGCCACGCTCTGCCTTTGCCACATCATAATCTGCATCCTGAAGCAATCTTGTAAGTATAGATTCTACATCCTCTCCAACATAACCGGCCTCTGTAAGGACCGTTGCATCAACTATCGCAAACGGCACATTAAGCAATTTTGCAATGCTTTTGGCCAACAATGTCTTGCCTGTACCGGTAGGGCCTACGAGAAGGACATTGGATTTTTCTATATCCATCTCATCATCGTTGCTTTTGCTCAGCTGATGATTTACCCTTTTGTAGTGATTGTATACTGCAACAGAAAGGAATTTCTTTGCCTCATCCTGCCCTATTACATAGTTGTCCAAAAAGGCCGTTATCTCTTTAGGCTTTATAAGCTTCATATCTGATTGGGCAGATTTTGCATTAGACTGCTTAAGTGCCTGCCTAAAGTAATCATATGCCAACTCTGCACATTCATTGCAGATATATCCGTAATCTCCTCCAACCAACATTGCAACCTCATTCTCCCCTCTGCCACATATAGAGCATCTTATTCCGTGTCTTCCGCTATCTCTGTTATTGTTATTTTTTGCCATTTTCTTAAATTACACTTTTATGACTAAGTTACTGTTTTGGCTTTAGCTTTCTATAAACTATCTACTCTCCTGCGGCTCTGCTTTTTTTGTTAAAATATCATCTATCATACCGTATTCCAAAGCCTCTTTGGCTGTCATCCAGTAATCCCTGTCTGCATCCTTCTCTATCTGCTTAACCTTTTTGCCCGTATGTTCAGATAAAATATCATATAGTTCACCCTTTAGTTTTATAATCTCACGGGCCGTAATCTCAATATCTGATGCCTGCCCCTCTGCACCACCCATAGGCTGGTGGATCATTACCCTTGAATGAGGAAGTGCGCTTCTCTTTCCCTTCTGTCCCGCAGCAAGCAGTATAGAGGCCATTGAAGCAGCCATTCCTGTACATATTGTGGCAACATCGGCCCTTACAATCTGCATGGTATCGTAAATTCCAAGCCCTGAGTACACAGTTCCTCCGGGTGAATTTATGTATAGCTGTATATCGGACGAACTCTCGGTCGAATCCAAAAACAGCAGTTGTGCCTGAATTATATTGGCAACATCATCTGTGATTGGAACGCCCAGGAATATTATCCTGTCCATCATAAGACGCGAGAATACATCCATAACAGCAACATTAAGCTGTCTCTCCTCTATAATCGACGGATTAATATAACCAGATTGCATTTTCAGGTAGTCATGCAGCATTAAAGAATTTATTCCTCTATGTTTAACTGCATATTTTTCAAATTCGGATCTCATATTTAAATATTTAATTCTCTTAGAAGCCTTTTTTTGTGTTATTGTGCGTATTAAGTAATCTTAAAAAAATAACTTGGTAATCTTTAATTGTCTTTTCGGTCTAGATGTCTTTTCTCATCAGTCATGTGCCACCGGCACACTCCATCTTCAAAAAGACATCTATCCTCAAAAATACTGCTAAATATTTACCAACTTATTTTTTAACGCTTACTAATTTTTTTCAAATTCTTCTGTCTCTTCACTTTTTTTTGACATAACGAGCAATTTGTCCCCCTCTAAAAGTTTAAGAGTCCCGTTTGGAACAAGATACTCATCTCCCCTCTTTACCATTATTACCAACGTACCTTTAGGTAGCTGCATCTCCTTTAATGTGTCACCCCTCTTAAGCAGATCTTTTGTGAGTACTACATCTTTAAGGTCTGTATCTATCTCCTCGGATATTTCAACCCCAAAATCAGACTCGTTCTCCTCCAACGGCATATCCAACTTAAGTGCACGTGCTGCAGCAGATACTGTTGTACCTTGGATAAGCAGAGACACAAGCGTAATCATAAAGACAACATTAAAGATAACCTCTGCCCCCTCTACATTTGCCACCACAGGATATGTTGCAAAAATAATTGGAACCGCACCTCTTAATCCTACCCATGAGACATACAGTCTGCTGTTGTTCGTAAACCTCTTTCCAAAAGGAAGCATACAGAGATAAACGCTTAACGGACGCCCTATAACAATCATAAACACACCTATCAAAACTGCTACAAGCGTTGTGTTAAGCATCTCATGAGGATTTACAAGCAGGCCTAAACATAGGAACATTATTATCTGGAACAGCCATGTAAGCCCATCCATAAATGTAAGTATCTGCTTTCTGTGCATTATCTTATTGTTACCTACCATCATACCTGCAATATACACAGCCAAATATCCGTTTCCGTGCAAAAGATCTGTAAATGAGAAGGTAAAGAAGATAAATGCCAACAACAAAATAGGATATAATGCCTTAAGGTCTATATCTACCTTATTCAATATCTTTACTGCAAGCTTTCCAAGGAAATATCCCGCACCTATACCAACTGCAAACTGAATTATAAATGAAACAAATACCCCGGCAACACCCATAGCTCCATCACTATTCACAAATTGGATAAGTGCAATGGTAAGCATATAGGCCATAGGGTCGTTACTACCGCTTTCCAACTCCAACAAAGGTCTTAGATTATTTTTAAGTTTCATCTTCTGCGATCCCAATATTGAGAACACAGAGGCCGAATCCGTTGACGAGACCGTAGATGCAAGTAACAATGATGTTGTTATAGGAAGGTAGATGTTAGACCAGCTCATCCCGGATAGCCACCATATAAATAACCCTGTAAAAAGAGCGGTTAGAAAGACACCTACCGTGGAGAGGACTATTCCAGGACCAAGTACGGGTCTTATATCTTTAATCTTGGTCTCCATTCCTCCGGAGAAGAGGATAATACTAAGGGCAACCATTCCAATGAATTGCGCCTCTTTTGCGTTGTGAAACTGAAAACCTATTCCATCCGAGCCGAACAGCATTCCAACAAAGAGGAACATAAGCAGGGACGGTACTCCAAACTTATATCCTGTTTTTCCCAAAATTATGCTCACAAAGAGCAGTATAGATCCTATTAGTAAAATATTCTCTGCTGTAAAAATCATAAAAAGGCATTAAAATTATGAAAACCAAATATTTGCACATATCTGATTCTCGTTACTGCAATAATAGGCTAGAACTGCGCTCAGAAGCAGGCTAGTACATTCTCAACGCGTCCGCTAAGTTACATAATAATGCCCTTTTATCAAAACACAAACCCCAAATTACCTCATATCTGATAGTCTTTTCAAACTTTGAGATAATTTAGGGCTCTGTGTTGGCGTTGGCTTTAGCGTTGGCTTTAGCTATTTCTTTACTCTCTTTACTCTTTCTACTCTCTGTTAAATCTGTGCCACATGATTACTCAGGATTGCCAAATCTGTTGCTGCCGGCCTCTCCTTTCTGAACCATAAGTATTATAAACCAGATCCAACCGATTAACGGTACAAAATTTATACAGATCCATCCGCCACCTTTACCTATATCATGTAATCTCCTTACGCCAATCGCCAAATTAGGTACAATAAGAGCAACACTTACAGCCCATTTTAAAAATACCATCAAGCCATGAATAAACGAAATAGAAGACAATATAGAGATAATGATATTAAGTATTACGGTTGCCAAAAAGAAAATCCAATACTCAGCTAATGAAGATCTTCCGCTAAACTTGGCATACTTGTTTAAGATAACATCTTTGAATGTTGCAATAATTTTTTCCATATCGTTAAATTTAAAGGTTAAATATTTTTGACAAAGATAACACTTTTCCATAAAACTGCTACACCTTATCGGCTTTGGATTTAGCATTAGTTTAGCTTTGGCTTTAGCCTTGGCTTTGGCTCTTTCTTTACCCTCCAAACTATAAACCTTCATTCAGCCAATGCCAACGCCTTCTATACACTATAAACTCTCAACTTTAAACTAAACTCCCCGTTGGGTGTTAAGAGAGAAGAACAGAAAATTTTACATTATGAGACCGAACATGAAAATCAACTTGAATACGCCAAGACTTATTCTATCTGCCATCATACTGTTGCTCCTCTTCATTACAGACAGCAACACTACATTGGCATGTACCGGCATATCCTTAACAGCAAAAGATGGCAGCTACATTCAGGCAAGAACCATTGAGTGGGCACATGGAGTACTGCCATGCAGTTATGTAATCATCCCGAGGGGAGAAAGATTAACATCACTTACACCTACGGGTAAAACAGGAGCGACCTACTGTGCAAAGTATGGGGTTGTGGGGCTTGCCGTTGTGCAAAAGGAGTTTATAGCAGAGGGAATTAATGAAAAGGGGTTATCCGCAGGGCTTTTTTTCTTCCCCTCGTATGGCAGCTATAACTCTTATAGCCCCGCACTAAGAGGTAAAACTGTAGTTGACCTTCAATTTATACAGTGGATTCTAAGCCAATTCTCTACAATAGATGAGGTGAAAGCAGCTGTTGAAGAGATGAGAATAGTGGGGTTAGACCCGGCATCTGTCCTTCATTGGAGAATAGGTGAACCTAACGGCAGACAGGTTGTTTTGGAGATTGTCAGCGGCACACCTCATTTTTACGAGAACCGCATTGGAGTACTCACAAATGCCCCCGGATTTGAGTGGCATATAACCAACCTAAGCAACTATGTGAATCTATACCAAGGAGATGCCCCAACTCAGATGTTAAGCAAACAGACAATAAGGCCGCTTGGAGGTAATTCGGGATTTCTTGGAATTCCCGGCGATGCCACTCCGCCATCGAGATTTGTGCGTGCAGCATTCTACAAAGCAACCGCACCTGTTAGGGAAACGGCTTTTGAAGCCGTACAACAGTGTTTCCACATTCTCAACAATTTTGATATTCCCATAGGTATAGAACTTTCTGCTTCAGATGTTACCGGCAACCTCAATAGTTCAAGCGGCAGTAACACGAGCGATAACAATACAGCACTTGCAGACAGAGCCGGTAAGGCAACAGATAAATCCGCTTTAAATGCAGCTGCAGCGCAATACGGTGTGAATACATCAAACATATATAGTGTTCCAAGTGCAACCCAATGGACATCTGCCATAGATCTCACCAACCTAAAAGTTTATTATAAAACTGCTTACAATAACACCATCCGTTGCATAGACCTGCATTCCATTGATTTCAAGACGGTAAAGTACCAATCTGCACCGTTAGACAGGAAACAGGTTCAGCCTGTGGAGAATGTTACAATCCATTAAACAAGATTTGTCGGGAAGCAAAAGAGAATAATATTTTCCTCTTCCCGACAAAATCCGCTTAAAAAGAATTTTTGAAACAACAAATAGCTTTAACTTTGCCGGCTGTGTGAACCTTAAAAAGAAGGAGAATTATGACTCGTGTTTTTGTATATATCATTCTGACATTTGTTTCTATGCTTTGTCTTAGCGGCAATGCTTTGGGGCAGGAAAATACTTTTTACGGTAACGGAGATCATTCGCAACATTACGAACATGGGAGGCAGCAGTATGGAGAACCTCGCAGGGGATTTGCGAGAGAGATGAGCGGCAGCGATTTTGATATTCTCTGCAGCAAGATTAAGAAGCAGAGTTTTTTGGACGGCAAGTTAGATATGATAGAGGTTGCAAGTCTTGGATGCTTCTATTCATGCAGGCAGTGCGTTGAGATACTCGGCATCTTTACATTTGATTCAGACAAGTTGAAAGCTCTTGAGTTTTTGGCTCCCCGTATTGTTGACCAAAGGAACAATTATAGCATAATAAAAAGTTTCACTTTCAGTTCAGATCAGGAGAAGGCTGCCACCATTATACAAGGCCTGCGAAGATGAGCATACCGGAGTTTACTTAGGTAAATGAGGATATGCGAAACAAGCGTAACGCAGTAATTGCCCATTTTCCACTACCTTATTAAAAATTAAATAAATGAGGCAAGTACAAGGCTTGCGAAGATGAGCATACCGGAGTTTACTTAGGTAAATGAGGATATGCGAAACAAGCGTAACGCAGTAATTGCCCATT
>CAKUYQ010000007.1 GCA_934717185.1 uncultured Bacteroidales bacterium
TATTGTACGTGAGGAACATTGAGACTTGAAGAAACATATCATCCATATAACTCAAAAAGTTATATAAAAAGTGCAAATGCAAGGCTTGCGCAGCTGAGCATACCGGAGTTTACTTAACGTAAATGAGGATATGCGAAGCAAGCGTAACGCAGCAGTTGCCTTTTTAGATAACTTTTTATTTAACAAGGAGTTTATCCTCTATAAGCCTATTCATATACTGCTGCACCACCGCCTTAAAGAAATCATCCTTAGATTCAACATCCTTATATTGCACAACACCGGATTTTAGAAGATTATTGTTTAAGGTACTGTCTTGCTTATAATTATAGACAGATTTAAGAGAATTCATATCCCTTACATATAAGGTGTCTCCCTGAACCATTTGGAACTCACCACCACCAAAGTTAACAGCAAAAGGAACTTTATTTGATGCGGCAAGATTCCGACCGAAAGCTATGAACGGATCTTTATAGCCAAGCATACCTAAAACAGTTGGCATTATATCTATCTGCTGGGTAGTATGAGAATATTCACCGCAAGGGATAAATCCGGGAGCATAATATATAATAGGTATCTGGGTTGTACCAAGCAGTGTTGAATATTTAGGCATATAGCCGTTCCATGTTGAATGGTCCGGAGTAATGACAAATATGGTATTCTTAAACCACGGCTCCTTGGAAACTGTAGCAAAGAATATTTTTAAAGCATTATCAACATATGCAATTGTCTCCTGCAAAGGGATCTCACCTTTAGGAAAAACATTCTTATATTCATTGGGAATTTTAAACGGATGATGAGAAGACAAGGTAAACACAGAGGCATAGAACGGCTCTTTGAATGTGGAGATTGTCTTTGCAACAAAAGGGAGGAACTTATGATCCCAAATACCCCATGAACCGTCAAAATCTGAATTATTGCCATATTCATCCTTACCAAAATAGTTCTTTACACCACAGAGATTTGTAACTGCACGCAACCCCATTGAATTGTTTGGCGCTCCATGGAAGAATGCAGTATAATAACCTAAAGAATCCAATATCCTTGGCAGACCTCTAAAGGCATCATTGGCATACGGAGTAACAGCAAACGATTCCATAAGAGTAGGAATAGATGCCATTATTGAAGGAACAGCATCTATAGATTTACGGCCGTTTGCAAAAGCATTGGTACACAAAACACCATCTTTTCTCAAAGAATCAAGGAAAGGGGTAAAATTTGTCGGGAGGCTTCTATTTAAAAACTGTATATTCTCCGCCCCAAAACTCTCCAATATGAGAATCACCACATTCTTTTTCTCATGTGTAACAGGAAACATGGAGGTTGAATCTCGCTCCTCTAAGGCAGGAATATGTAAAGGACTGTAAATACTTTCCATTGCCTCGTATGACGGGTAAAATTTCTGTATAGTGTACTGCCTCTTTCCTGCGGTACGAATAAGCGAAAACGGCGTGTTTAGCACAGCAGATGTGTGAATGGCTTTGTCTACATAATCACCGGCATTGCTAAGGGTAATAGGTCTTATTGTTCTTGTGACACCTCCTCGTATACCTATTATAATAAGGGGCACGGCTATAGCCAATGCAACAAACTGCGTTAGGTATGGTCTGAAATTATTAAATGAGGTAAACATTCTATGCCTAAAGAAATCATACTGTTTTTTGTAGCTTCCCGACAAAAAAATGAGGGCAGCAAGAAAGAGAAGTCCTATTACAAATATATACCAGTAAAGGGTAATACTCTCAAAAAAAATCTTTCCAAACTTTATATCTCCCTGAAACTCCTGAACAAATGAAAAACTTGTTCGTCTTAATGTAAACTTAAAATATATGCAGTCCGCAAGATTTATTGAAAGCGGAATAAAATTAAAAATTACATATACCCATTTGACAGCCTTTTGATACAGAGCATTAAACACAAACGGCACAGGTAATAACGCCATTAGAAGAAATAGGGCGTTTGTGTACAGGATTGCTGTATTGTCGAACATAAGTCCGCCGCCAAGTATTCTCAGTAGCTCCCCGGTTGATATTGGCTTTAGTATATTATAATTCAGAAGTATAAAAACCACTCTGCTGACAGTGTATAAGAGATACACCAAAAAAATTCTCCACAGTATAAGAAGGTAATAATTGATAAAAGATTCTTTATTTTTCATCTTGTCTATCTTTTTATAATCTCTTGCACGTAGAAAATGCAAAAGGTTCACATTAATTCAAACTATTGTGTGGCACATTCACTTTTTTTCTATATAGCTATGCTTTGGCTTACGAAAAAGTATACCTATCAGTTGCGCAAAGGTATAGAAACTGTTTTAAAGTAGTATGGATCTGCGTAAAATTTAACAAAATGTTTTTAGATTTCATAGCATCTACAGCTATGTACAACAAACGCAAAATGCGGGGCTGTAAAGTAAAAACGGCAGGTTAAATAACAAAATAAAAAAAATTAAGTCCTTTTGATAATATTTACTAAATTTGCCGGATAAAATGCATATATAATTCTATAAAACGTTATTTTAATATGGAACTTACACACATAGAGCACATTGGAATTGCAGTTAAATCATTGGACGCTGCCATTCCTTATTACGAGGAGAAACTCGGTCTAAAATGTTATTCAATAGAAGAGGTTAAAGAGCAGAAGGTAAGAACAGCTTTCTTTAAGATTGGCCAAACCAAACTCGAACTTCTTGAGAGCACAGATCCGGAAGGTCCTATTGCCAAATTTATTGATAAGAAGGGCGAGGGTGTACAGCACATAGCATTTGCGACAAACGGTGTGCAGGCTTGTCTTGACGAACTTGCAGCTAAAGGTGTTCAGCTTATTGACAAGACTCCTAGAAAAGGTGCTGAAGGCTTGAATATAGCATTCCTTCATCCAAAATCTACAATGGGCGTTCTTACAGAGCTTTGCGAAGATCCAAAGAAAAAATAATCTGAAATAACCATAATAAAAATTATATAAAATGAGTCTACAACTCGAACAAGTTAAAGCGCTTATTTCACTCCGTGAAAAAGCACGCTTGGGTGGTGGTCAGAAAAGAATCGACTCCCAGCACGATAAAGGCAAATATACAGCTCGTGAGAGAATTAACATGCTTCTTGACGAAGGAAGTTTTGAGGAATTTGATATGTTTGTAACTCACCGTTGCACAAACTTTGGAATGGAGAAGAGTGTATTCCTTGGCGATGGTGTTGTAACAGGATACGGTACAATTGACGGAAGGCTTGTGTATGTATTTGCACAGGACTTTACTGTTTTTGGAGGTTCCCTTTCTGAGAGCTTCGCATTAAAGATCTGCAAAGTAATGGATAAAGGTCTTAGGATGGGCGCTCCGGTTATAGGTCTTAACGACTCAGGTGGAGCACGTATTCAGGAGGGTGTAAATGCACTTGCAGGTTACACAGAGATCTTCCAGAGAAACATCCTTGCATCAGGAGTTATTCCTCAGATATCTGCAATCTTCGGTCCTTGCGCCGGCGGTGCGGTATATTCCCCTGCACTTACAGACTTCAACATTATGACCAAAGGTACAAGTTACATGTTCCTAACAGGTCCTAAAGTTGTTAAATCCGTTACAGGTGAGGATGTTACAACCGAAAACCTTGGTGGTGCAAGTGTTCACGCATCAAAGAGCGGTGTTGCTCACTTTGCAGTTGATTCAGAGGAGGAGGGTATACAGGTTATTAAAGATCTGTTGAGCTTCATACCACAGAACAATCTTGAGGAGACTCCATACGTTGAGACAGAGGATCCGATTGACAGGCTTGAGGATTCTTTGAATGAGATTATTCCCGACAATCCTAACAAACCATACGATGTTTACGAGATCATAGGTGCTATTGTAGACGAGGGTAAATTCCTTGAGATACACAAAGACTATGCAAAGAATATTGTTGTAGGATTTGCAAGATTCAACGGCCAGTCCGTTGGTATAGTTGCCAACCAGCCTAAGGTTCTTGCCGGTGTATTGGATAACAACGCATCAAGGAAGGCTGCAAGATTCGTTCGTTTCTGCGATGCATTCAACATTCCTATCGTAACATTGGTAGATGTACCGGGCTTCCTTCCGGGCACACAGCAGGAGTACGGCGGAATTATCCTTCACGGTGCAAAACTTCTTTACGCTTACGGTGAGGCTACTGTTCCAAAAGTTACAGTTGTACTTAGAAAAGCATACGGTGGAGCATATTGCGTTATGAGTTCTAAACACCTTAGAGGCGATATCAACTACGCTTGGCCTACAGCAGAGATTGCAGTTATGGGTGCATCAGGAGCTATTGAGGTTCTTTACGGCAAAGAGCTTAAGGCAGCACCGGATCCTGCAGCTTTTGCAGCAGAAAAAGAGAAAGAGTACAGAGATGCATTTGCAAACCCTTACAATGCAGCTAAGTATGGTTATATAGATGACATCATTGAGCCAAGAAATACAAGGTTCCGTGTTATCCGTGCTCTTCAGCAGCTAGCTACCAAGAAGCTTACAAACCCTGCCAAGAAGCATGACAACCTACCTCTATAATTGTTAAAACTGTCAAAAATGAAAAAAATAAATAGTTTGTTTTTAATGTTGGCAGTTCTTATAGTTGCCGGTACTGTTAAGGCTCAGAATATGTCCGATATGCGTTTGAACGAGATTCTCGTTGTAAATACAGACGGATATATAGATGACTACGGTAACAGAAGCGGATGGATAGAGCTGTTCAACACATCATACGGTACGGTGGATATTGGAGGTTGTTATCTTTCAGACGACCCCAATAACCTTACCAAGTACATGATACCAAAGGGGGATGTACTAACAAAGGTAAAACCTCGTCAGCACGCCCTTTTCTTTGCAGATGGAATGAAAGATAGAGGAACTTTCCACACAAACTTTACACTACAGAACGGCGGCGTTGTGTACTTTACAAGCAGTGATGGAAGAACCCCTATTGATGCCATTAAAATTCCTGTAGATCTTCCAGAGAATGTATCCTACGGAAGGTTGATGGATGGTGAAGGTTTTGCAGAACCAACGCATTTTCTAAGAAAATCTTACCTTATAGCACAAAAAGAGGCTTTATACGGGTCTGAAAATGCAGGATGGGGAATTCTGCCTAAGGTTACCCCAAGTACAAACAACGTAACTTTGGATGGTGAGTCTAAAGCAAATAAGATGGCTGAAAATGATCCGACCGGCGGTATTATGGCAATGACCGCAATGTCTGTTGTATTCCTTGCACTTATTATTTTAGCTCTTGTATTCAAAGCAATAGGAAACTATTCTATAAAGAAAGCGTCTGTAAAGACAGCAACTGCAATGGGCGATGGCGTTCAGGGGGCTGTCAAGGCAGAGGAGGCAACCAAGAAAGGGGAGATTACAGCAGAGACATACGCTGCAATCGCAATGGCATGCCATCTTTATAAACAGGAGACCGAAGCTCACGATTTTGAGAATACAATTCTTACCATTAACAAAACTGCAAGGTCATACTCTCCATGGAGTTCTAAGATCTACACATTGAGAGAGACCCCTACAGTAAGGAAAAGATAATAACCGAAATAATAAAAACACTGATGAAAGAATATAAATTGAAAATAAATGGTAACGATTACGACGTAACCATTAACGACATAGAGGATTCAACTGCCAAGGTTGAGGTTAACGGTATGCCTTTTACAGTTGAGTTTGACAAGCCTTTGAAGAAAGCAGCTCCTGCTCCTGCAGTCAAGAAGTCTGCTGCGCCAAAAGCTGCTGCGCCTGAGGTTAAAGTTTCAAAACCGGCTGCTGCAGCCTCATCAGGCAACGGCACAGTTGTAACATCACCGCTTCCGGGAGTTATCCTTGAGGTTTCTTGCAAAGAGGGTGATACTGTAAAAGTAGGACAGAAACTTATGGTTCTTGAGGCCATGAAGATGGAGAACATCATTGAGGCTACCGCAAATGGTACAGTAACAAGTATTAAAGCTAACAAGGGAGACTCTGTTCTTGAGGGTGCCGATCTTGTTGTAATTGGATAAGCGTTATGGTATTAAGTTCTCTAATAGTAGAAAACCTAAAGCAGTTCCTTGGCTACACCGGATTTGCAAACTGTACATTTGGACATGTCCTTATGATTCTTATAGGCCTTGTCTTTGTGTACCTTGCAATAAAGAAAGAGTGGGAACCTATGCTTTTGGTTCCAATTGGATTTGGTATCATAATTGGAAATATTCCTCTTTTCCCCGGCCTTAGCGTTGGTGTATATGAAGAGGGCTCTGTATTGAATATCCTTTATCAAGGTGTACAGAAAGGATTTTATCCACCATTGATCTTCTTGGGTATTGGTGCAATGACAGATTTCTCTGCCCTTATATCAAACCCTAAACTTATGTTGATTGGTGCTGCCGCACAGCTTGGTATCTTTGGTGCGTATGCAATTGCACTTGCGATTGGATTCTCTCCTGCAGAGGCCGGTGCTATTGGTATCATCGGCGGTGCAGACGGTCCTACAGCTATCTTCCTTTCAGGTAGACTTGCTCCGGATTTGATGGGTGCAATTGCAGTGTCTGCATACTCATATATGGCATTAGTACCGGTTATTCAACCTCCTATCATGAGATTGCTTACAACCAACAAGGAGCGTCTCATAAGAATGAAACCGCCACGTGCTGTTTCCCAGACTGAAAAGAAATTGTTCCCAATAATCGGTTTCTTGCTTACAGCATTCATAGTACCATCCGGTATTCCACTCTTGGGTATGTTGTTCTTTGGTAACTTAATCAAAGAGTCGGGCGTAACAAGAAGGCTTGCCGAGACTGCAAGAGGTCCGCTTATTGACGTTGTTACAATTCTTATTGGTATTACAGTTGGTTGTTCAACTCAGGCAGACAAATTCCTTCAGTGGAGTTCAATAAAGATCTTCATTCTTGGTGCCATCTCATTTGCAATTGCAACATTCGGTGGTGTCATCTTTGTTAAGATTTTCAACCTGTTCTTGAAAGAGGGTAACAAGATAAATCCGCTTATTGGTAATGCAGGTGTATCTGCAGTTCCGGATTCTGCTCGTGTATCCAATAATGTTGGATTGGAGTATGATAAGAAGAACTATCTGTTAATGCATGCTATGGGTCCTAACGTAGCAGGTGTTATTGGTAGTGCAGTTGCTGCCGGTATCCTTCTTGGATTCCTTTCATAACAGAATATCAATTATTCAATCTATATAGGGAGGCCCGAATCTGTTTCGAGCCTCCTTTTTTCTTCTCTCCCTCCCTACTTTCTATACTTTCTTTACTCTCTTTACTTTCTTTACCCACTATAAACTAAATAAAGGTTGAAGCCAAAGCCAACGCCAAAGCATCTCATCCATAATATGGCTTAATCTGTTCCATATTACTAAAAAATTTGTCACATATTCATAATTGTTTAAAATTTCTTTAAACAATCTGTAGGATTTGTTGTTCCGTTTTTTTAACTTTGGGACGTTTTTTTTGATAATGAAAAATAATAAATAAAAAAGATATTTTTATGGAAAATAAATTGCAGGAACTCACAGACAAACTCTACAACGAAGGTCTGTCCAAGGGAAAGAAAGAGGCTGAGGAATTAAAGAAAAAAGCTCAGGAAACATCTGCTCAGATGATAGCAGATGCAAAAGCCAAGGCTGCCGAAATTATTGAAAACGCTACCAAAGAGTCTGAAGAACTTAAATCCAAAACAGAAAACGATGTTAAGATGGCGTTCTCACAGGCTTTTTCTTCTTTCAAACAACAGGTTGAGAATTCGGTTGTTGCCAAAGCTGTAAAAGCGGAAACATCCAATGCTCTTGGCGACAAGGAGTTTCTGCAGTCTATAATAAAAACAGTAATAGAGGCTTATAATCCTAACAATTCAGACTCAATGGAGCTGAACCTTATTCTGCCGGCTGCAAAACAGCAGGAATTGGAGGATTTTGTCGGGAAGCAGATTGCAGGCATATCAAAAGCCCCTATAAATGTAAATTTTAGCAAAAAATTCCAAAACGGGTTTAAGATTGGCCCCAAGGATAACGGCTATATTGTAAGTTTTACAGATGAGGATTTCTATACACTTATAGGGGAATACCTTAGACCTAAAACCAAGAAAATTCTTTTTGGAGAGTAATATATGAGGAATAATTACCATTATATCATAACGGGACTTCCTCAACTTGTCTTGGAAAACAGAAGCAAGACTGTAAGCTATGAGAAGATGCGCGATTCTATTTTAAGCAGCGCGTCAGACAGTGATAGAGTTTTGGTAAAATGGTTGGAGTTTGGGTCTGATGCAAAGAATCTGAGCACCCATTTTTACTACGCTTCGTTAAAATGCAAAAACAGGTTCATTAGGGATTATTTTAGAATGGATCTCCTTATAAGAAACTATAAGGTGGAGTATATGTCTGCAAAATCCAATGGTGATGCCTCTAAATATTGCATCTATCCCTCTAATTTCAGCAAGTTGGAGAAGGACGCTATTTTAGCGGAGGAGTTGGAGCCTATTTTTGCTACTCCCGACATTTTGAAAAAGGAGGAGATGCTCGATGACCTAAAATGGAGCAAACTTAACGAGATGGCTCCATACGGAGAGTTCAGCATAGATGTTATTCTTATTTTCCTCGCAAAACTTATGCTTATTGACAGATGGAACAAGTTGGATGCAGAAAAGGGGGCAAAACTGTTCAAACAA
Organism: uncultured Bacteroidales bacterium; assembly: GCA_934717185.1. Lineage (GTDB taxonomy): Bacteria > Bacteroidota > Bacteroidia > Bacteroidales > UBA932 > Egerieousia. The sequence continues at coordinate 8,666 of CAKUYQ010000007.1, forward strand.
TTGGTTGACGAGGTTAAAGGGACATATAAAGCGTAATAGACAAGATAGTCTGTCTATGAATTAGATTTAGAAATTAAAAATTTTGATAGTATGAAAACCACAGGAAAAGTCATAGGTATCATTTCTAACCTTGTTACAGTTGAGGTTAATGGTCCGGTGGCGCAAAATGAAATCTGTTTCATTAAGACGGGTGATGTACGTCTTATGGCTGAGGTTATCAAGGTTGGAGGTAAGAATGCATACGTACAGGTATATGAGAGTACTCGAGGTGTAAAGAACGGTTGTGATGTTGAGTTTGAGGGGTACATGTTAGAGGTTACTCTCGGGCCGGGTCTTCTTTCAAGCAACTACGACGGACTTCAGAATAACTTGGCTACAATGAAGGATGTATTCCTAAAAAGAGGCGAATACACGGCTCCGTTGGACAGCGAAAAACTATGGGAGTTCACCCCTATTGCCAAAGCCGGCGACAAGGTAATTGCCGCAGATTGGCTTGGAGAGGTAAAGGAGGGATGGTTGCCTCATAAAATCATGGTACCGTTCTCCTTTAAAGGGGAATACACAGTAAAAAGCGTAAATGCTGCAGGTAAATATAAAATAAATGATACCGTAGCTGTGCTTACAAATGAGGATGGTGAAGATATAAACGTTACAATGGTTCAGAAATGGCCTGTAAAGGTTGCCATTGGCGGATATGTAGAAAAACCTCGTCCATATAGGATTATGGAGACCTGCGTAAGATGTATAGACACTCTTAACCCTATTGCAGAGGGAGGTACCGGATTTATACCCGGCCCTTTCGGTTGCGGCAAGACCGTACTCCAGCACGCCATAGCAAAACAGGGTGAAGCAGATGTTATTATTATGGCTGCCTGCGGTGAGCGTGCCAATGAGGTTGTGGAGATCTTTACAGAGTTCCCTGAATTAGTTGATGCAAGAACAGGCAGAAAACTTATGGAGAGAACCACTATTATATGTAATACATCCAACATGCCTGTTGCAGCACGTGAGGCATCTGTCTACACAGCAATGACTATTGGCGAGTATTACAGGGCAATGGGGCTAAAGGTCCTTCTTCTTGCAGACTCAACTTCACGTTGGGCACAGGCGCTAAGGGAGATGTCTAACAGAATGGAGGAGCTCCCGGGTGCGGATGCATTCCCTGTAGACCTTCCTGCAATCATATCAAATTTCTATTCAAGGGCAGGTATTGTAAAACTTAACAACGGCTCAACAGGTTCTGTAACATTTATTGGAACGGTATCACCTGCCGGAGGTAACCTCAAAGAGCCGGTTACAGAGTCTACAAAAAAGACCGCAAGATGCTTCTATGCACTGAATCAGGCTCGTGCAGACAGAAAACGTTACCCCGCAGTTGACCCTATTGATTCTTATTCAAAATATCTTGAATATCCGGAGATCGTTGAATACTTGGACAAGAAGATGGGAGCAGGCTGGGTAGACAAGGTTCAGAGTGCAAAGAATATAATCATAAGAGGAAAAGAGGCATACGAGCAGATTAACATCTTGGGAGACGACGGTGTACCAATGGAATACCACCTAAGATATTGGAAGTCTGAGCTTATAGACTTCATTATACTTCAACAGGATGCCTTTGACGCAATTGACGCTACCTGCCCTATGGAGAGACAGGAGTTTATGTTGGACAAGGTTCTTGAGATCTGCAACACCCCATTTGAGTTTGAAACATTTGAGGAGGTAGGTACATTCTTTAAATCTTTGGTAAACATAATGCGTCAGATGAACTACTCAGAGTTCAAGAGCGATAACTTTAACAAATACATTAACCAGTTGAACGAGACAATTGCCAAAAGGCAAAATGGTCTGGCAAGTTAATCTTAAACAGTGTTATGGCAAATAAAGCATTTCAAAGAATTTATACAAAGTTGGAAGCAATTACAAAAGCCACAGTATCTCTTAGAGCAGAGGGTGTTTCCAACGACGAGCTTGCAACAGTAGACGGCAAACTCGCTCAGGTGGTTAAATTAAAGGGAGACTTGGTAACACTGCAGGTGTTTTCCGGTACAGAGGGTATCCCGACAAATGCAGAGGTGGTCTTTTTGGGTGAACCGCCTGCACTAAATGTGAGCGAAGAGCTTGCAGGACGTTTCTTCAACGCATACGGGCAACCTATAGACGGTGGTCCTGCTGTAGAGGGGGAGAAGAGATTCATTGGCGGTCCAAGCGTTAACCCATACAAAAGAAAACAGCCTTCGCAGCTGATTCCTACAGGTATTGCAGGTATAGACCTTAACAACACTATAGTTTCAGGGCAGAAGATTCCGTTCTTTGCCAACGCAGACCAGCCTTACAATCAGGTAATGGCGAACGTTGCACTTAGAGCAGATGTAGACAAGATTATCTTGGGAGGTATGGGACTTTCAAACGACGATTATCTCTACTTTAAGCAGATGTTTGAAAACGCCGGCGCTCTTAACAAGATCATAAGTTTTGTAAACACTACAGAGCAGCCTCCTGTTGAGCGTCTGCTTATTCCGGATATGGCGCTTACTGCAGCAGAGTACTTTGCCGTTGACAAAAACGAGAAAGTACTTGTGCTTCTTACAGATATGACCCTGTATGCCGATGCTCTCTCTATTGTAAGTAACCGTATGGACCAGATTCCGTCTAAAGACTCAATGCCGGGCTCGCTTTACTCAGACTTGGCAAAGATCTACGAGAAGGCGGTGCAGCTTCCTGCCGGAGGTTCCATTACCATCATAGCCGTTACAACGCTTAATGACGGTGATATTACCCATGCTATTCCCGACAACACAGGTTATATTACAGAGGGACAGCTGTTCCTAAGGCACGATACAGATACCGGAAAGACTATCATAGACCCGTTCCGTTCACTTTCACGTCTTAAACAGCTTGTAATTGGAAAGCAGACAAGAGAGGATCACAGCCAGGTTATGAACACAGGAGTACGTCTGTATGCCGATGCGGCTAACGCCAAGACCAAACTGGAAAACGGATTTGATCTTAGCGATTACGACTTAAGATGTTTGGACTATGCCAAAGATTACTCAACAAGATTGTTGTCTATTGATGTAAACATCCCTATCAACGAGATGTTGGATACAGCTTGGGAGCTATTTGGCAAATACTTTAAGCCTGAAGAACTTGGTATTAAACAGAACCTTGTAGATAAATATTGGAAAAGTGCCAAATAATTAAACAGTTATGGCTATAAAATTTCAATTCAACAAAACCTCGCTCAATGAGCTCAACAAGCAGTTGAAAGTACGTACCAACGCGCTTCCAACATTAAAGAACAAGGAGAGCGCCTTGAGATTGGAGGTAAAGAAGGCAAAGCAACGCAGCGAGTCGTTAGTTAAGGAATTAGACGGCAAGCTGAAAGCATACGCCTATATAGCTGCACTGTGGAATGAATTTGAGCCTGGTCTTATACGGGTAAGAGATGTAAAACTCAGAACCGAGAAGATAGCCGGTGTAAAGGTACCGGCATTGGATGGTGTTGAGTATGATGTAAAAGAGTTTGATATATTTAAAAAACCGCTTTGGTATACAGACGGTGTTGAGATATTAAAGAGCCTTGCACAGATAGGCATCGAATCTGAGATATATCTCCAAAAGATGCATCTTTTAGATTTCTCCCGTAAAAAAACAACACAGAAAGTAAACCTTTATGAAAAGGTTCAGATTCCGGGTTATCAGGAGGCTATAAGAAAGATTAAACGATACATGGAAGATGAGGAGAACCTCTCCAAAGCCTCACAGAAGATTGTAAAGACAAGACATGCTGCAGAGGAGGAGGAAGAGGAGGTTCTAAAGAAAAAGGAGGTAAATCATGATTAAGAAGATGACAAAATACACCTTTGTACTCTTCCATAGGGATGTTGAAGGTTTTCTCTCAGGTTTGCAAGACTTGGGGGTTGTTGATATTACACGAAGCAAGAGGAGCGTTGATGCGGTTTCCAAGGAGAAGTTTGACGATATTGAGAAATGCCGCAGGCTTGCTTCCAAACTTGATTCGGTGCATAACAGTATCATTGAGGAGTTTGAGAAAGGTAAAAAAGCTTATACTGCACCATCCTCGCTTGATATTGATGGCAATATTATCTCAGCTGCAACCGACAATAAAGAGGTTGTAGAGGTTATCTCTCTAAAACTAGGTGCATTGGACAGTCTTAAGATTGCACTGAAAAATGCAGCATCTGCTTTGGCCGAATCAAAACCTTGGGGTGAATTTGACCACTCAGACATTTCTAGAATAAATGAACTTGGTCTTGCCTGCAACTTCTATACTGTTTCCAACAAACGGTACAGTGCAGAATGGGAGAAGAATTTTGCAATTCAGATACTTAACGAGGAGAACAACAGTATATATTTTGTTGTTGTGGGAGACAATAAGGGATTTCCGGTCTCCCCTGTAAAGTTCCCTACAAAAGCCGCATCAGCTATAGAGTCTGAGATAGCATCAATTGAATCCGATATAGACAAGACAAAGACCGAAATTCTGTTTTTGAACAGTCTGAAGGATAAGATAGATTCATACAGTGCCGAACTGTTCTCCAATTTGGATGTCTACCTTGCAAAGCAAGGCTCTAAAAAGGAGGCAGAGGAGACGATAGTCGTTTTTGAAGGATTTGCTCCAACCGAGATAGACGAGAAGGTTGCGTCTTTCCTAAAAGAGAACAGCGTGTACTATTTCTCGGATGCCGCAAAGAAAGAGGACAACCCTCCTATTCAGTTAAAGAACAACTTTTTTGCAAAGTTGTACGAGCCTATTGGGGAGCTGTATATGCTACCAACATACGGAGAGTTGGATTTAACGCTCTTCTTTGCTCCGTTCTATATGCTCTTCTTTGGACTCTGTCTTGGAGACATGGGATACGGGCTTGTGCTTGTCCTTGCAGGTCTGTATGTCAACTTTAGAATGAAAGAGTATGCAAACTACGGCAAATTGGTTGCCTGGTTAGGGTTTGGCTCAATAATAATGCCTGCCCTTAACGGAACATTCTTTGGAGCCAAGATATATGACCTGTTCCCTGCTTTTGGGGATCTGCGCAACGTACTCTTTGACGATATGAAGATGTTCTGGTTTGCAATTATATTTGGTATAGTACAGATAGTATTTGCCAGAATATTAAATGCAATCTACAGAATGAAACACGAAGGCTTTACCGCAGGACTTGGCAATATAGGATGGGCCATTCTCATTACATGGATCTCATTTTGGTATTATTATAACCAGATTGGAGCAGCCATGCCTGCATGGGCAGGGCCATTTGTATGGGTAGGTTTAGCACTTATATTGTTATTCTCATCCGACAGTAAAAACATTGTTGTAAGAATTTTTAAAGGGACAACATCTTTATATGATATTACAGGAGTGTTTGGAGATACACTATCTTATATACGTCTGTTTGGACTTGGAACAGCGGGCGGCATTCTTGGATATGTAGTCAACTCCGTTGCAGTCCAGCTTGGAGGCATTCCGTACCTTGGATGGTTCTTTATGATTCTTATGCTTGTAGTGGGACACTTGGCAGTACTGTTACTTTCATCACTTGGAGCATTTGTGCACCCAATGCGTCTTACCTTTGTAGAGTTCTACAAAAATGCAGGCTTTGAGGGTGGAGGAAGAGAATATTCACCATTAAAACGCAACAAAAAATAAAAAGTTTGAGAGTAACCTACACGGTTACGGCTAAAGCAAAATATATAAACAGAATAATAAACTAAAACAATAAAAATTAAATTATTATGGAACAATTACCATTCTTTTTGGCCTACACCGGCCTTGCATTCATGTTGGCTCTGTCTTGTATAGGCAGTACATACGGAGTTACCATTGGCGGTAACGCTACCATTGGAGCACTAAAGAAAAACCCGGACATTTTTGGTAAATCTATGATTCTTTGTGCCCTTCCATCAACACAGGGTCTATACGGATTTGCCGGATTCTTCCTTATGTTGGGCAATCTTTCTGCAAGAACATCTCTATCTCTAAACGCTGCTCTTGCTGTTCTTACAGCAGGTTTGGCTTTAGGTATTGTTGGTTTCTTCTCTGCCACAAAACAGGCATCACTTGTTGCCAATGGTATCAACGAAATGAGCAACGGTAACGATGTATTTGGTAAAACCCTTATTTTGGCTGTATTCCCTGAGTTGTACGCAATTCTAACATTTGCTGCAGCATTCTTGGCTTTGCCTGCATAAGTTTCAGCAACACCAAAAGAACTAATAGAGGCGGCTCGCATGGAGGCCGCCTCTTCTGTTTATAGCCAGTTTGTCAGCTTTGGCTTTAGCCAATTAAATTTTGACAGCCAATGCTAAACCAACGCCAACGCTATATAGAAGATAATTTGTCGGGAAGATTATGCATAAACATTTTCTTGTTATCTTTGTAGCTCACTTTAACAAAGATTTGTTATGACACTAATCAAATCGATATCGGGAATAAGGGGAACGATAGGCGGCAATATTGGAGACGCACTTACCCCAATAGACATTGTTAAATTTACATCTGCATACGCAACGGAGCTTAGAAAGAGGCTTCCGGGCAAAGATCATTACAGGGTAGTTGTTGGAAGAGACGCAAGAATATCCGGCAAAATGGTTGAAAATCTTGTATGTGGGACGCTGCTTGCATGCGGGATAGATGTAATAGATGCAGGGTTGGCCTCTACACCTACAACAGAGATGGCGGTGATTTTTGAGAAGGCAGACGGTGGAATTATTCTTACTGCATCACATAATCCAAAGCAATGGAACGCTCTTAAATTACTCAACCAAAGAGGTGAGTTTCTAACGGCAAAGGAGGGTGAGACACTGCTTGAGACCGCAGAGGCAGAAGATTTTGGCTTTGCAGAGATAGACAAGATTGGAAAGATAGAGCATAAGGACTTTACGATGCAACATATAGATGCTGTATTGGCACATCCTCTCGTAGACAGAAAAGCTATAAAAAAGGCTCACTTTAAAGTGGTTTTGGATGCAGTCAACTCAGTTGGCGGATGTACAATGCCAAAACTGTTAAAAGAACTTGGCGTTGAGTGCGTTGAGCTTAACTGCACCCCTACCGGAGACTTTGCCCACAATCCCGAACCGCTTCCTGCAAACCTCGTAGGGTTGTGCAACAAGGTGGTAGAGGAGAAAGCAGACCTTGGAATATCTGTAGACCCCGATGTTGACAGGCTTGCACTTATATGCGAAAACGGTAAACCATTCGGTGAGGAGTATACGTTGGTTTCTGTTGCAGATTACGTACTTTCTCATAGAAGAGGTGATACGGTTTCAAATTTGTCATCTTCGAGGGCATTGAAAGATGTTACAGAGGCACATGGAGGAAAGCATTTCTCAGCAGCTGTAGGTGAGGTGAATGTCACAACAAAGATGAGAGAGGTTGGGGCTGTCATTGGAGGAGAGGGAAACGGAGGTGTAATATTCCCGGACCTTCACTACGGAAGGGACGCATACATAGGTGTTGCACTGTTCCTCAGTAATTTGGCGCAAAGGGGAATCAAAGCATCTGAGCTTAGGGCAACCTATCCTAACTACTTTATTTCAAAGAATAGAGTAGAGCTCGCCGACAAAACTCTCATAGAGAAAATCTTTGCAGAGATAAAAGAGCTTTACAAAGATGAGAGGATTACAGATATAGACGGAGTAAAGATAGATTTTGATGCAAGCAGAAAGTGGGTTCAATTGAGGAAATCCAACACCGAGCCTATTATGAGAATCTACGCAGAGGCCCCTACCGAGAAGGAGGCAGATGACCTTGCACAGGAGATTATAACAAAGATTAACGCTATTATAGCAAAATAGAGCTGTACCAAGATGTTTTCTTTTAGAACGACACCAATAGAGCAGCAGGACGATCTTGTATTGTCGCATGGCAAACTTGGGGTGCTGTGCAATCAGTCTGCCTGGCATGCAGATACCGGGGAGTATCTTTTTGACATACTCAAAAAAAGAGGTAATCTTAAAAGAATCTTCATGCCCGAACACGGCCTGTTTGCAGAGCAGCAGGATCAGGTAAAGATTGCAGATGGGAAAGGGGATCTGTACAGCAGGTTTGCAGATGAGGGGACAGATATTGTCTCACTGTACGGCAATACAGAGGAATCGCTTACGGCAGATATATTAAAACTCACAGATTTAGATGCACTTATAGTTGAATTACAGGATGTTGGATGTAGATATTATACATATCCGTCTACGCTCAATAATATATTCAAAGTACTAAAAGACAATGATATAAATCTGCATGTCTATATCATTGACCATGCAAATCCGGCAGGAAGACAGGTTGAAGGTACAATGCTCAGAGCCGGGTATCGTTCCTTCGTTGGATTGGAGGGAATTGTCCACAGGCATGGGCTTACATTTGGAGAGCTTGCCTACTATCTGTACAATGAGATGAATGCAAAGTTTCCACTGCATATAATTTCATACAAAGCCTACCCATATATTCTGTTGCCATGGAGCATTCCACCCTCACCAAACTTCCCGGGGCTCTTTACCCCAATGCTTTACAGCGGACAATGTCTTTGGGAAGGTACCAATGTGAGTGAAGGACGCGGAACAACCAGACCATTTGAACTGTTTGGTGCCCCTTTCATGAAACAATTGGTCTCTAAAGGTGAAGAATATGGCGGTTGGAACCAAAAAGAGAGTCCGCTTTACGACAAAGGTGCACTTGTAAGATATATGGCATTCATCCCTACATTCCACAAATACAAAGATGAATGCTGCTACGGCTTTCAGATACTGCTGAAACCGGATATGCAGTACAATGCGTTGGCACATAATTTGCGCATAATGAGGTTCGTTCGTGACAACTGCAGCGATTTTGCCTTTAGACCGGGCAGATACGAGGCCGGCAATGACAAAACGGCAATTGAGCTACTTTTAGGTGACAAGGATCTGCTTGATTACGTTAAAGGTGGCAGTGGTGGCAGTTCAGATGAACAATGGCAGGAGATAAAGGAACACATAAAGGTTGAGGAGCAGAAATGGATAAAAAAGGTTAGAAGATTTACCCTCTATGATGAACCTTTGTTTAGAGTAAAATAGAGTAAAATAATTATTAACGATTAACAAATAAAATAAAGTATGAACAATCCCGTTTTAAACGATAAAGTATTCAGACAGTCTGAGTCTGAGCGTGTTTCGTCTGCGGTAATGACAGTAAAAGGTACAATGACAAAAACATTGCTGTTGCTTCTTATGGTAGCGGCAGGTGCAGCATATTCATGGACAGTTTTCTATGAGTCATTAAATCCCTCATCTGTTTCGGCATATATGTATGGCGGACTGTTTGGAGGCTTTGTACTTGCAATGATAGTTTCATTTGTTCCCAAGACAGCTCCATATCTTACACCGTTCTATGCGGCCGGAGAGGGACTTTTCCTTGGCGGTATATCTGCCATGTATAATGCAGCCTTTGCAGAGACGGCACCAAACATCATCTTCAATGCAGTAGCGCTCACTCTCCTTACTGCAGTTGTAATGTTTACAATTTATAGAAAGGAGATTATAAAGGTCACCGACAAATTCAGGAAGGTTATCCTTATATCGCTTACAACAATACTTATCTACTACATTGTATGCATGATCTTAAACCTGTGCGGTGTAAACTTAGATATTCTACAGGGTGGAAACATATTAAGCATAGTAATAAGCGTTGTTATAGTTGGTGTTGCAGCATTTTCGCTATTACTTGATTTTGACTTCATTACAAAGGCATCACAGATGGGCGCCCCTAAATATATGGAGTGGTACGGAGCTTTTGGATTAGTTGTTACCCTTGTGTGGTTGTATTTGGAGATTTTGAAACTATTAGCAAAATTTGCCAATCGTAATTAGGAAGTATTAAGTATAACTAAAATGGGATGGCCAATATTTCCGGTCATCCCATTTTAGTTTGAAAGGGGTTCTACCTATAATTTGTACAGCTCTTCTACAAAATTTGCGTAGAGTTTCTGTACTCACCGGGAGTCATTCCCGCATTCTTTTTAAAATACTTTCCAAAAGCAGACGGAGTAGAGAAATTAAGATGATCTGCAATCTCCATAATGCTCTTGCTTGAACATTTGAGCATGGACTTGGCCTCTGTAATAATAAATCTGTTAAGCCATTCCATTACAGTTGCACCGCTGGATTCTTTTGCAACAGCAGAAAGGTATTTTGGTGATATACACAACTTTTCTGCGTAAAACTCTATGCTGCGTTCCGTAAGGTAGTTCTCGGAAGCAATAGATATAAACCTTTTGAAAATATCATCTTTTCTGGTAAGCTTTTCAACAGCAACAACCTTTTCATTATCAATCTTTTTAAATATAGCCTGCTTTAATGTGCTCAAAAACAGCCTTAATGAATACGATACCATCTCTTTGCTGGTACTTCCCTCCTCCTGACTCAGCAAAAGATTAATAACACCTATAATCTGTTTTACAAGCTCTGCTTCCGCACTGTTCAACACTACAAGTTGTGTAGACAAAACCTCCATCATCAATTTTACTGTTATCTGAGGCGAAAAGGTGTTGTCGTCAAAAGCCCCGGATTCAATCATAAATGCTGTAAACTCAACATCATCATCTCCCTTCATAAATGTGATAGTACCAGGGTGGATAAAAGCAACGCTGTTCTCTACTAATTTAAGCTCCTTAAAATTAGAATACAGCGTAGCTGAGCCTCTCGTACACACTGTTATCACAAGAGCGCGTGTCCTTATAGGAATCTTTAGGAACTCATTTATTTTACCCTTTATCTGACTATCTCCTATAATTGTAAGTCCGTGCATGGCAGACAGATGCTTAACATGCAAGGTTTTAATCACATCCTCTGCCGAGATAGAAAAATATTCCTGTTTTTTCTTCATCAAAATCTAATTATGACAACATTGCAAATAGTTGTCGGGAATCTAAAAATAAAATACTCAAACGTAAACCTACAAATTTATATAAAAAAGCATAATTTCGCTCTCTTTAAAAAGACAAACATCAACGTTTATCCAATAAAAGCTAAGTAACCTTCAAAAAACAACCTGCATGTTACAAAAAAAGGATTTACATTTAGAAAAAAATTATTACATTTGCCGCCAAATTGTTTAAACATATAAATACGTATTTAATATGAAGAAAGGAATTCATCCCGAAAGCTATAGATTAGTTGCTTTCAAGGATATGTCAAATGATCAGGTTTTCATTACCCGTTCATGCGCAAACACCAAGGAGACAATAGAGATTGACGGTGTAACCTATCCGGTTGTCAAGCTTGAGATTTCAAACACATCTCACCCATTCTATACAGGTAAGATGAAACTTGTTGATACTGCCGGTAGAGTTGATAAGTTCTACAGCCGTTACAAAAGAAATAAATAGTCTTTTTTTTGAGGTTTATAGGAGGTTGGTTAATCTGTTTAGCCAACCTTTTTTATTGGAATATAATTGTGCAGATTATTAATGTTTTAAAGTTTTAAACGATGGATGAACAGGAGATAAAAAATACCATAATAAGACTTGCAAAGGAATATAATAAGGCTGAGTACTTTAAGACAGATCCAATTATCTTCCCAAAACACTTTTACAGACTGTTTAAAGGGCAGGATAATATTGGTTGTGAGTCGCAATTCCCAATTCCAAAAGATTATAATGTATCTTTGCAAGATATTGAAATAGCGGCTGTTATAGCAGCACACCTTGCATGGGGCAGAAGAGAGCTGATTGTAAGGGACATTACAAGGGCAATGGATGAGATGAGGTGGAGACCATACGAGTATGTGATGAAAGGCAAATATAAAGACTGCAACGAGAGTCTTCACCGTACCATAAAATGGTGTGAATTTGCACAGATCTGCTCCAACTTAAAAGATTACTATACGAATAATGATACCCTTGAGCCTCTAAGCCCGGATCAATTTAGAGTAATTATCTTTGACAAAGAGCCTGACAAGAATGCAGCAAACAAAAAGATTCACATGCTCCGCAGGTGGATGGTAAGGAACGACGGTATAGTAGATATGGGGATATGGAAAAGCATCTCACCTTCTGAGCTGATTATTCCATTGGATGTTCATGTTCATCGCACGGCAATGTGGCTTGGGATAACAAAGCGCAAATCTGCAGATATTACAACGGCACGCGAGATAACGGAGTATTTGAAGAGCATATTTCCTCAAGATCCTGTAATAGGTGATTTTGCGCTGTTTGCGTATGCCGCCTCAATGAAGAGAAGCGTTGGCGTTGGCCTTTTGTGTAAAGAGGGTATAGAGAGTAAAGAGGGTATAGATAGTAAAAAAGTAAGGAGAGGCCAAAGCTAAAGCCTTATAAGTATGATGAGTAATATATTTGAAATAAGCAGACAAGATGCGGAGAGGGTTCTTTCTGAGGCTCTCTGCAATGGAGGCACATATGCAGACCTGTACTTTGAGCACACCATTACAAATGAATTGATGCTAAGGGACAACAAAATAAGTGCAGTAGCCTCCAACATAGACTTTGGCGTTGGTGTACGTGTGCTGAAAGGTGAACGCACAGGATATGCCTATTCAGAGACTACAGATATGGAGAGTATGCTGCGGGCAGCAAAGACTGCGGCACAGATAGCAGATTCTCCAAACGCAAAGCACAAGGAGATAAAAATATCAAAAGAGGTTAAGGCAGACAATCATTACCCTCTCATCAAGGGGTGGGCAGACACAGATGTAACATACAAGATCAAATACCTCAACTATCTCAACGAACAGATTCAGAAGAGGAGCATCTATGTGGAGAAAGCCAACGCAAGAATTGCAGACTCAATATCGGATATTCTGTTCTTCAACTCGCTTGGAGAGACATTCTATGATGTAAGACCATTAGTCTCAATAAGCGCCGGCGCAGTAATGCTAAAAGCCGGGCGCAGAGAGAACGGCTCTGTTTCGAGAAGCTTTAGATGCGGATTCGAACTTCTAAGCGAACCGCTTATGGATGAGATTGCAGATGAACTCATTGCAAGAACAGAGATACTATTTGGTGCAACACGCCCCAAAGGGGGCATAATGCCTGTAGTGATGGGTGCAGGAGGCTCAGGAATACTGCTGCATGAAGCCGTAGGTCACGCATTTGAAGCAGATTTCAACAGAAAAGGGGCATCTATCTTCTCGGACAAGATGGGGAAAAAAGTATGCGACAGCAGTATAAACATAGTAGATGACGGCACAATCCTTGCAAACAGAGGCAGCTGCAATTGGGATGACGAAGGTGTTCTGGGGCAGAAAACATATATGATAAAAGATGGAATATTAAATTCTTACCTGCATGACCGCATAAGCGCACGCTATTACAAGGTAGCGCCAACGGGAAACGGTAGAAGAGAATCATTCAGATATATGCCAATTCCAAGAATGAGAGCAACATATATGGAGGCCGGCCCATACAGCAACAATGAGATCATAAAAAGTGTAAAAAGAGGAATTTATGTAGACAATTTCTCAAACGGGCAGGTTCAGATAGGCGCCGGAGATTTCACATTCTTTGTAAAAAGCGGATACCTCATAGAGGAGGGAGCGCTCACTGCACCAATAAAGGATATAAACATAATTGGCAACGGTCCTCAGGCTCTTGCAGATATAACCATGGTTGGCAACGACCCCAAAATGGAGAATGCCACATGGATTTGTGGAAAAGACCAGCTCTGCCCGGTTTCATGCGGAATGCCAACGGTAAAGGTAGGCCGGCTTATGGTTGGAGGTATGTAAACAAAAAGACATAACAATGAAACCTATTGAAAAATACAGCGATATTGCAAATATAGAGGAGAGAAAGGCAGCAGATTATGCCCTTGATAAAGCAATAAAGGAGGGGGCAACAGAATCACGTGTAATGCTGAATATGGGGGAACAGAGCAGTTTTAATGTCTTGGACGGAGAGCTGGATATACTCCAAGGCTCCGCAGACCGTTCGCTTTACATACAGATATACATAAACGGAAAATATGGCTCCTACTCCACCAATATATTTAAAAAGAGCTCATTAGACACATTTATAAAAAATGCTGTTGAAGCAACCAAACTATTGAGTGAGGATTATGCCTATACGCTTCCCGACAAATCTCTCTATTACAAAGGATTTGACGGCTGTACAGTTGAAGAGGGATTGAAAAAGACAGATTTGGGGCAGTTCGATCCAATGATATACAGCCTCTCCCCTGCTCAAAAGAGAGAGATAGCTTTGGAGGTCTACAACAAAATGGATGAGGTCTCATACAGGGGAAACAAGACAGGGGCACTAATATCTGGTTCTGTTGAATACGCAGACTCTGTTGAATATTTCTATATGAAAGATTCACAAGGATTTAAAGGTGAATCTCTACAGACTACATTCAATTTGACATCGGAAGTTTCTGTAAAAGGCAGAAACGGGGCACGTCCGGAAAGCTGGTGGTATGAAAGCACACTTACACTAACCGATTTTCTGAATAATGTAAATTACAGAGATACAGGCGCAACAGCTCTTTACAGAGCACAGGCAAAGCTTAATCCTAAAAAAATAAAGGGTGGCACATACTCTGTTGTGATAGACAGAACCTGTTCATCGAGGGTAATAGCACCGGTACTCAGTGCTTTGTCTGGAGCTAACTTGCAACAGAAAAACTCATTTCTGCTCGATTGCCTTGGGAAAAGGGTTTTCTCGCCAAAGATGTCTCTTATAGACAGGCCTTTGCTTAAAGGGATGAGCGGAAGCAGGTACTTTGACAGCGAAGGGGTAGCCACAGCCGATATGGATATTATATCGGGAGGAAGAGTAGAAAAATATTTTATAAACACATATTACTCAAAAAAACTTGGAATGCCTGCCGGGGTGGAGGGGGCTTCTGTTCCAATACTCACAGACGGAGGAGATATCGCAGACAGCGGCGAACTTATCAAATTAGTGGGTAGGGGAGTTTTCATTACAGGTTTTAACGGAGGCAACTGTAATCCGGGTACAGGGGATTTTTCTTTTGGTATAGAGGGATTCTATTTTGAGAGTGGAGAGATAAAGTTTCCCGTAAAAGAGCTTAATATTACAGGAAATATCATATCTTTATGGAATAATTTTATCGCAAGCGCCAATGATGCCCGCAAATGTACAAGATGGCAGATTGGTTCTTTAGCCTTTGAAAATGTGAATATTTAAAATTAATTAAAATGGAGAAAAGACCATCGCTCCTATTATCCGTATTTCCGGTGATAATACTTGTACTTGTTTTAGTAGCCGGTGTAAATATGTTTGGAGATGATTTAACATCGGGTCCATCGCAAATAGCTCTCATAACAGCAGGCGTTATAGGCGCCGCCATTGGAATATTCTATTATAGGGTTCCGTGGGAAAAGATAGAGGAAAAGATGTCTGACAATCTGAGTAAAACCGGTTCTGCACTGTTCATATTGCTTATGATTGGCGCACTCACAGCCTCCTGGATTCAAAGCGGTGTTGTTCCGGCACTTATTTATTACGGGTTAAAACTCATAAATCCTACTGTTTTTCTGCTCGTTGTCTTCCTATTTACAGCAATCATCTCTACAATGGCAGGAAGCTCATGGACTACCATAGGAACCATTGGTGTTGCAATGTTGAGTGCCGGGCAGATACTTGGATTTCATTCGGGACTGTTGGCCGGAGCCATAATCTCCGGAGCATATTTTGGAGACAAGGTGTCTCCTCTCTCAGACACAACAAACCTTTCCGCTTCAATATCTCAGGTAGATCTGTACAAGCATGTAAAATATATGCTCATCACCAATATTCCTTTATTGGTGATTACAGCAATAATATTTACGGTTATAGGTTTCTTAATGCCATCCGCAGATAATTTGGATATAGAAAAGGATTTGGCAGAGATTGCCGCCGCATACAACATAACCCCATGGCTGCTGCTTATACCATGCGCCACTATCTATATGATATACAAAAAAATGTCTCCATTCCTAACACTATTTTTGTCTGCCGTATTGGGTTGCATAGTGGCACTTTTCGCCCAACCTCAGATTATAGCACAGATAACTCCGTATGCAGAGGGTTCGGTAAAGACATGGCTGTACGCACCCCTTAAAATAATGTCGTCTCACGTAGATATTTCAACAGGCAATGAGATGCTCAACGGGCTTGTAAGCACAAACGGCATGGCCGGAATGCTGAATACAATATGGCTTATCTTGTGCGTTGTGGTATTTGGCGGTATAATGGAGGCATGCGGTTATATACAGACTGTTACAGATATTATTGTAAAGAGGATAAAGAACGCCGTATCGTTGGTTGCATCAACAATGGCATCCTGCATTTTTTGCAATATAGTTCTCTCTGACCAATATATGTCTATCCTTATTCCGGGAAAGATGTTCAAAAAAATTTATGAAGATGAGGGGTATAATCCTGAGCTGCTCAGCCGTTCACTCCAGGACTCAGCCGCCGTTACATCTGTATTGGTCCCTTGGAATACCTGCGGTGTGGCTCAATCCGGAGTTTTAGGTGTCCCTACATTGGAGTATCTTCCATACTGTTTCTACAACTGGCTGTCTCCTTTTGTAAACCTTGCAGTGGTGTTCTTGGGGTATAAGATCTATAGGTTTGGAAAACCTGTCGGGAAGCTGATTGGAAAAAGAAAAGAAAAAGTGGGCAAATAGCTCTTCTGCTTGTATGATTTGAAAAAAATGCAGACTTTTGCATATAGATTATTAGAGATTATTTATTAAAAAGTTATACTATCATGGAAAAAAATCACGTTGTATCACTATCATATACTCTTAAGGTTGATGGCGAGGTTATTGAAACGGTTAATGCCGAGCGTCCTATGGAGTTTATCTTTGGAACAGGCTACCTGCTTCCAAAATTTGAGGAGAATATAAAAGGAAAGATTGAGGGTGATACTTTTGAGTTTACTCTTGAGCCTACAGAGGCTTACGGTGAAATTAACAAAGATGCCATTGTTGAGCTTCCTAAAAATATCTTTGAGGTTGACGGTAAAATTGAAGATGGCCTTCTTACTGTGGGCAATACTCTTCCTATGATGGATTCTGCCGGAAACAGGCTTAACGGTACTATTGACGAGGTTAAGGATGAGACTGTGGTTATGAACTTTAACCATCCTTTGGCAGGTTCGAAACTTCATTTCACAGGTAAGGTTGAAAAGATAAGGCCTGCTACGGAGAAGGAGATCAATGAGGGTCTTCATGGCGAGAAGGTTAAGCATGACTGCAACTGCAACGGGGGATGCTCCTCTTGCGGAGGCGGCTGCCATTAATGAAACAAAAGGGGATAGCAAAAATATATTTGTCATCCCCTTTTTTTCTGTTTACTAATCGTTTAGATTAGTTACAGTCTTGTAATCACCAACATTTTTTCTGCATGGATATTTTTACACCATCTATTAAAAAAAGAGTAAAAATATTAATTTTTCTTTATCAACTAAAAACAAATTTGTATAATCGTTAAATAATTCATACATTTACAAGCGATACAGTTTGAAATGATTACTCATTTCAGCGCCCTGCTTCACAGGTATATAAGATATACAGTTTCAAAGAGCAGACTGCAAATGGTACAAGGAGTGTACTGTGAGCCGAAGCGGGAGACATTTCTTTTTATTTACTTCAAATAAACACACGATTATGAAAACTGCTTATAAATCGTTGTACAGCATAATACTCCTTATTATGCTCATGCTTCTTATACCTCTCATTTCCGGTGCAGCAGATACCATAAGGGTGAACATACCGCGTGTTACAGTGACAATGGCAAGAAGCTACAATTTTAGCAGTGCCGCCAACTCTGTATATGTTCCCGTGGAGTTCAACTCTGCAATGAGTGCAGACAAGGTAGCAGATTACATAGAGGAGAGCAATGCATTCCTCTTTGACCATTACGGAGAGGATGTGGTGGAGATAAGCGGTGTATCGGATGACTTTGGCACCATCTACTTGGACATCAAACCAAATACAGGAATAAAACGTGTCCTTCTCATCACAAGCGTCAGCAGCGGCAGCAAGGTAATAACGGTGGTGCAGGCAGGTGACACCCCCGAGCCTGAACCTGAACCCGAACCTGAGCCTGACGAGAAGTTCAACATCCCGGGCAACTGGAAGATGGTGCGCCACTACACGGACGAGACAGGCAACAACTATATTACGGACATCACATTCTATGACGGCTTGGGATATCCCTCACAGATAGTAAATGTTGGGGCATCCCCTACCGGGAACAGGAACATTGTTACCCCTATAGTCTATGACAGGATGAGAAGGAGCGACTCCGTCCTCTTCCTGCCGTATGCCTCGGCTACTGTCAATACCATAAAGGAGGAGAGTGCGCCTCTGCAGGGGCAAAGCTCTTTCTACGGCACAATGTTCGGCACAGGCGAGAGCGGCCATGCCAAGACAAGAAAGGTATATGAACCATCCGAGCTGAACAGGGTATCCCGGGAGCATAAGCCGGGAAGCGCATACACAAACAAGAATGTCTCCTACAGCTATGAGACTAACAGTACAAACGAGGTATTTAATCTTAGGGTAAATCTTGCTACGGGAGCACTCCATGCAGACGGTTCATATCCCTACTACGATGCAGGAACACTCTTCAAGGATGTGGCAACCGACGAGGACGGGAATACATTCACAACTTATAAAGATGTTGCGGGAAGATTGATAATGGAGAAGAGGGGAACAGACAGCAAGACATATTATGTCTACGATGACAGAGGCTTTCTCTCTTGGGTGATTACTCCTGCCGGAAGTGCCCTGCTCTCTTCATCTTCCAATTGGAGCAAAACAAGCACGAATGCCGTCAACTACTGCTATGTCTACAGCCATGACTACAGAGGCAACATTACAGAGAAGAGCATACCCGGAGCAGGTACAAGCGAGTATGTCTATGACAAGGGGGGAAGACTTGTACTTGAAAGGGATGCCAATCTTAAGGAGAAGAACAGATGGATATATCGTGTCTATGACAACATAGGACGGGAGATAGAGTGTAATCTTGTGCAGGGTACGGCATCGGTGACAAGAGCTTCGGCACAGTCAAAGTATGACAATATTTCTCCCGACAATTCCTATCCTCAACTTGGTGGCGGAACGCCCGATACTCCTCCGTCTGCTATTGGGAACTTTACCCTTATATGCAAGCTCTTACAGACAAGGTTCGGAGGTGGGGTGTACCGCACGGCATCCTCCACTCAGACATCATCATTTACTGTTCCGTCTTATCTTGCCTTCTCACCCGTGAGCGGTGTGGCAGAGAGTGCAGATTTGGATAATGTGAAGGTAATCGGTTACAAGCTCTATGAGAAGATTGCACTGCTTGACGGAAGTGAAAACGGTAATGCAGGCAGTGGTAATACAAGTTATATAGAGAGGGCATTCCATTATGACAGGAAAGGAAGGGTGATGCAGGTGGTGGAGAAAAACTCTACAGGAGGTATAAGCAGGACAAGCACAAAGTATGACTTCAGGGGAAACATCCTTACAGTGAACGAGAACCACTCGGCAGGCAGTCTTACAATAACAAAAGGGACGGTATACAGTTATGACCAAAGAGGAAGGATGCTCAGCGAGAAGGTGTCAATAAACGGAGCAGAGAAGGCTACGGTAAGCTACAGCTATGATGCTCTTGGCAATCTTACGGGAAAGAGTTACGGCAACGGGGTGACAGACAACCTGCAGTACAACATTCAGGGATGGGGAACGGTGTCGCAGACTATGAAGGGAAGCGAGACGCTGTACAGCCAGAGGCTGAGCTACTATGATGCGGAGAAAGGTAGCGGACTGTATAACGGCAATATCTCCGAGTGGAGAATGCAGCAGGGGACAAACGCTGCAAGCACATACAGGTACGGTTATGACGGATTGGGAAGGCTTACAACAAGTAGCAGATATGCCGGAAGCGGTACAAGTGCTACAAACAGCTGGTGCGAGAGGGGGATAGATTATGATCTTAACGGAAATATTGTTACCTTGCAGAGGTTTGGCAGTAGTGCGAGCACGGCAGAGGATAATCTGTTCTACGACTACAGCGGCAACAGGCTCACAGCCCTTACAGGCAGCAGCCGGGGAGCTGAGCTGAATGCTTCATACAGCTATGATGCAGGTGGCAACATGCTCTATGACGGCAGAAGAGGATTGGGAATAAGCTACAACATTCTCAATCTGCCGGCCAAGGTGGTGGAGAAGGCAGGTGCAACGGCGGCAGACGGTGCGGTAAAGGCGGAGTATCTCTACAGTGCAGATGGAACTAAACAAAG
The DNA here is from genome assembly GCA_934717185.1 of uncultured Bacteroidales bacterium. Classification (GTDB taxonomy): domain Bacteria; phylum Bacteroidota; class Bacteroidia; order Bacteroidales; family UBA932; genus Egerieousia. The sequence continues at coordinate 28,919 of CAKUYQ010000007.1, forward strand.
AGTTGTAGACGCTACAGGCAGTAACGGTTATCTCTATCTTGGGACGTTGGTACTCTCAAAGAGCGGAGAGAGCTACTCATTGGCAAGCACAGGGTTTGGTGGAGGACGGATAATAGGCGCTGCCAATAACAGTTGTTTGGCATACTACTACGGTACAGATCACTTGGGCAGTGTGAGGGTGATAACGGACAGCAGCGGCAGTGTGGTGGAAAGGAATGACTACTACCCTTTGGGTATGAGAACAGCCACAGGCAACAGCTATCCGCAGCTTGCAACCAACCTCTACAAGTACAACGGCAAGGAGGTGCAGACAGTTGGAAATCTTGGCTTCACAGACTACGGAGCAAGGATGTACGATGACTTCACCGGACGATGGTTTGTTCCGGATCCGTTGGCAGAGAAGTACGCCTCAATGTCTCCTTACATGTACTGCGGTGGAAATCCGATAATAATAGTGGACGTGGATGGAAGAATTTTGTTCTTACATCGTTTCATTTATTACTACAATGCCGTAATTTGCGAATATTTAATACCATACAATACTGTACGTGAAATAGGTTACACTATGCAACATCCTATTAACGCATTAAGAGTTGGACATGCTATGGATGGCAGTGATTGGGGTAATATTTCAACAGTAGCATCAAATTTTGCAATTAACATATCAAATAAGGCAAAACTAACTTCAGGGCATGAAGGCGACCAAGGAAATGCTTTACGACATGTTATATGGCAAAGCATAATTACAAGAGATCTTGGTGAGGAACAAGCTGTAAGGATTGGAAATACTCATGAACATAATCCATACACAAATTTAAATAATAGGCAGTTTGATAATATGGGAAGAGCTGATCAAACAATAGATTTACTCAACAACATTATTGGCAGAGAAATAGGAAAACAAAATCCTAATGCAAATAACAAAGAGCTTGCAAGAAAAGCAGTTGAAGAATTCTACAAAAATGGGCTATGGACGGCTATAGAAACAGAGAATGGTATTACTATTCAAAAAACGACAATTAACGAAGAGGAATATAATAAAGCTATTGAGGAGATCAATAGAAAGAACGAGAAAGGATTAAATTTTAATTAAACAATAGTTGATATGATAAATATAGTTAAAATCACACTTACATCTATTATAATCATATTAAATATTGTAGGATGTAATAATTTCCCAAGTAAGATAAGCGATTATGTAATAAATAATTGTAGTTTTGATAATTCAGATACATGTTACATAAATTTAAAAGATGTTTTTAATGTTGATTATGATACCCTGTTTATAGTAAGTAGTATTGAAAATATTACAGGTATAAGAAATATCTCTGGTTGTAAGACATTAGAAAAGAATTTTAGATTTTCATTAGACGAGGATCTGAAGATATTTACCTTGAAGAAAGATGATAAAGTTGTATACTACGATTTATGCCATTCTTATTCAGCAAAATTGCAAATTTATTTATATAGCTTCAAAGAAATATATGACATAGGATTTTTTGATGGAGAGGAAACATATGCAACTGGAAATTTTTCAACAGATTCAATTTTCCTTATCAAGCGAAAGGATAGTGACAGAGATTTTTACACGCTTTATTGTAGAATGGAGCAGAGAAATAATAAGAAAAAGTATATAAAGAAAAATGCTGTTTATTCTTATCAAAAAAGAACAGGTGATCAAGTTAGTGAAGATGATTGGGTTATTTTGGAGTAGAACTCTGCGATAATAAATTATCCAACAGTAATTTATAAAAAAACTGAGTCCACTTTAAAAAGTGGCATATTTTGAATTTAGTCTGACCACTGCGTTCATTCTGAGTGATACATGGCAATCGTCTCTGTGGGTGAAAATATTTTGAGAAATCGCCTTGATAGAGTCGAAAACTTCTCTGAGAGGCCCGAAAAGGGCAAAAATTGCTCTTTGAAATGTTGAAATCAGGAATATTACGTAATCGCGGAGACGCTTACTTTTCAACAGCCTCTTGAAGAAAATGGCAGTCTGCAAATACTGCAGTTTCTACTTGAACGGAAGTGATGATGTTAGGCTTGCCTTCCTCTACTGTTTCTGTGATGTTGGTCACATATCCTTGCACCTTCTGTTCATTCTTGTTACGAAAGGTCGCATCAGGATCATTAGGATTTTGGAGACTGTCAGCCTTTATCTCCTTTCTGTCCCGAAGAACAGCTTTCTCGTCCTCTATAACATACTGTTCCTCAAACAGACGTTGAAGAAGATTGTGTTCAGGAGAGGTTTCTGGAAAAGCCGCAAGCATCTCCATGATGAAGTTGCCAATTATGGCAAGATTGCTCTGAAGCGATTCTGCGTCTGAACGGTAAACGGTCTTTGAGGAATCCTCCTTCAAATATGCCTTTGCCCGCTCTTCCTGCTCTGTGGAGAGCTTGGTAAGCATGCACGTCTTGAGAAACCGGACCAGAGTTGTATGTATCAGTTCATAGCGAGACTGGCGAGCGATATTGCTGCCGATAAGCTTGCTGTCCATACGGACACTCTTGCCGGATATCTTGAGAAGGCGTACCTGATTGCCTGCTATATGTTCAAAGCACAGCTGCATAAGGTCAATGCCTGTCCTTTCCTGATACTCGCAGATACGGCGACGAAACAGATAATAGGTGTCTATTGATGGGGGGACATCCGTCAGAAGTTCCAAGCCGAGGGCCTTTCTGGCAAGAAGGTCAAACTCGCACTTCTCAAACAGATCTTCGTCACTGCAACCGAATCCTTCCTTCAAGACCGACATAGCTACGAGTATGCGGATTGAAGCATTAGGACAGCCGCTCTTCTTGCCTTCCGGGAACAGAGGCTTGAAGATATCCTCGTCAATCTTGGTCGTTACAAGACTATAGAATTGGTTATGCCATGCGTTGGGGGCAGAATACTTCTTTGAGGCACGACTGCCCAACTGCATCGAAGGAGCCGTGAACATGTCCAACTGTGGATGCGGATCTGTCTTTTTAAACATCGTCTTTCTGTTTGATTGATAGCATAAAGATACGAAAATAATTCCAGATAACAGCATTAACCAGAGATTATTTTAGCGATAGATAAACATCTAAAACAAGACTTACTTTTTAAAGTGGACTCAAATATGAATAAAACGAAAATGCAACTGACATACAAACACCAACAGAACACTGGCAGTGTGGTAGAGAGGAACGACTTGTCAACCAACGGAAGAGCGATTGCTAAAATCAGCTTTAGCGTTGGCTTTCAAAATTAAATCAGCTAAAGCCAATGCTAACGCCAATGCATAGTCTCAGATATCATTCGGGCTGCATTAATGCCATCTATGGCAGAGGAGACAATACCGCCGGCATATCCTGCACCTTCGCCGCAAGGATAAAGGCCGGGTAGATCTATATGCTCCAAAGTGTTGGGATTACGGGGAATACGCACGGGAGACGATGTTCTTGATTCGGTTGCTACAAGAAGGGCGTCCTTGGTATAATATCCTTTTAGTTTTTTGTCAAATTCAATAAAGCCTTTCTGCAACGCCTCAACAATAAATTGGGGCAGCATTGTATGTAAAGGAGCCGAGTAAACTCCGCAAAGATAAGATGATGCAGGCAGATTGGCAGACATTCTGTTGTTTACAAAATCTGTCATACGTTGCGCAGGAGCCTTTAAAGAGCCGTCGCCACACTCAAACAGATGCTGTTCAATCCTTTTTTGAAACCTTAAGAGTTTTAGAGGATCTCCGTCTTTAAATGAAGGGTTATCTTTAACATCATCAGGGTTTACGGAGACCACCACACCCGCATTAGCAAGCCTTGAACTCCTTGCCGAATTGCTCATACCGTTAAGTACAATCTCTCCCGGAGCGGTTGCAGCAGGTACAAGCACCCCTCCCGGGCACATACAGAATGAGAAAACGCCCCTGCCATTAACCTGTGCCACAGCAGAATATTCTGCAACAGGAAGTGCCGGATCGTCATTGTTTCTGTAACGTATTCTGTTTATAAGTTTCTGCGGATGTTCAACTCGCACACCAAGCGCAAACCCTTTTGCCTCAAGTGCCCACCCCTTTTCATAGAACAACTCATATATGTCACGAGCCGAATGACCCGTTGCAAGAATTACATTCTTGGTTCTAAAGAGCTTTTCACCGGCAGCAACTGTCCATCTTTTATCATCTTTTGATGCTTCAAAAGAGATATCTGTAACTCTTGTATTAAAATGCACCTCTCCCCCACACTCCACAATCTTCTTGCGCATATTCTCTATAATTGCAGGAAGTCTGTCGCTGCCAATATGAGCGTGAGTTTCAATCATAATATCGGGGTCTGCACCAAACTTTACAAAAGTGGCCAACACCTCCTCTACATTCCCCCTTTTTGTTGAGCGTGTGTATAGTTTGCCATCTGAGTATGTGCCTGCCCCACCCTCTCCAAAACAGTAGTTGGAATCAGGATTAACAACGCCGCTGCGGCACATGGTGGCATTGTCTATCTTTCTGGTACGCACATCCTTGCCTCTTTCCAATATAATTGGCTTAATGCCGCGCTGTAACAGAGTAAGAGCAGCAAAAAGCCCCGCAGGCCCGCACCCTATGATTACAACCTCCTCTACAGCATCTGCTGCAGAGGTAACATTAAGATACGGCTTCAGCTCAAACCGCTCCAAAGGTGGTTCACCCTCCAATCTATACCTTATGCGATATCTGTAAAGCACCCTCCCCATTCTGGCATCAAGAGAACGTTTCACCACCTCAAACTCCTTTATTCTCTCTAAAGGTCTCTTTATTTTGGTTGCCAAAACAGACAGGATCTTGTTTGACGAAGGCTTTATCTTAGCATCGAACGATAGCTCTATTTCACTCATCTGTACACAGTTCTATAATCTTTATCTCATTTCCGCGGCACGCGAAACAGGCGGAGCATCCAAAGGGCAGACAAGCCCCTGCCTAAACTTGAACAACCCGGTAATTGCAATCATTGCCGCATTGTCTGTAGTGAACTTAAACTCGGGGATAAAACAGGTCCAACCACGCTTGCTCCCCTCTTCTGCAACCCTGTTGCGCAATCCCGAATTAGCCGAAACCCCGCCGCCAAGGGCTACTGTCTTTATACCTGTCTCCTTAACAGCCTTGAGGAGCTTATCCATTAGAATATCTATAAGATGCTTTTGGAACGAAGCGCAAATATCCTCCTTGTTCTCCTCTATGAAATTAGGGTTCTCCTTTAATTGGTCTCTCACAAAATAGAGAAGAGATGTCTTTATACCACTAAAACTGAAATCCAACCCGGGAAGATGAGGTTTTGAAAACTTAAATCTGTTTGGGTCTCCCAACTTTGCCAACCTGTCTACAATAGGGCCACCAGGATAACCCAACCCCATCATCTTGGAACATTTGTCAAACGCCTCCCCCACAGCATCATCTATCGTATGCCCTACAACCTCAAAATCCAAATAATCATTAACCTTTACAATCTGAGTATGGCCTCCCGATACCAACAATGCCAAGAATGGGAACTCTGGCACCCTGTTCTCCCCTCCCTCCTGCTTGATAAAATGAGACAGAATATGCCCCTGCAGATGATTGACCTCAACCAGAGGCTTGCCCAAAGAGATGGAGAGACCCTTGGCAAAGGAGGTTCCTACCAACAAAGAGCCCAAAAGCCCGGGCCCCCTTGTAAAAGCAATTGCATCTATCTCCTCTTTTCTTATTCCCGACAATCTTATCGCTTCACTTACAACCGGCACAATATTAAGCTGATGCGCACGCGATGCAAGCTCCGGTATTACCCCTCCGTAATTCTTATGGACATCCTGACTTGCCAGGACATTAGACAGCAGAAAGTCGTCTTTAATGACCGCCGCAGAGGTATCGTCACATGAAGACTCTATTCCAAGTATGATATAACTCATCTGTAAAAAATTTAACAGACGCAAAATTAGTCAGTTTTTCAAATTATATAGTTATTTTTGTAAAAATAAAAACTCACATAATATATGTGAGACACTCCAATAATACCAAAACGACAATAAACACATATAAAAAGTTGAATTACTGATGAATAAGAATAATAGTCCATATATAGCAGCTTTGACAGGTGGGGGATTTCTCTTGGAGGAGACTCTCACGCTGTTACCTTTGCTTCAAGCGGAGAACGGCGACCTCTTTTACAACTTCTTCATCTACCAATATCCGGCAGAGAAGGAGCAAAGCGACCCGTCGAAGGCTCAGAACACCCAGGACACGCTGACCCGCAACGCCCATTCGCCTGAATTCGTGCAGTATATCCATCAGCGCATCATCGACCATATCACCATCCTGCCGCAAGGTGAAATTTCAATAGAATGAGAAAAATCCTCAGCTTTGGAAAATTTTTCAATCATTTTTATAATTTATGATGTAAAATTATGGACATTACAAAATACATAGGCGAGACCACAGAGTACGACAAAAAGCAAGAGGTAGAACATCGCAAGATGAAAAGCTGGCTAAAAAGCGTAAGTGCCTTTGCCAACGGTGTAGGTGGCTGCCTGCTGTTTGGCATAGCAGATGATGATACGATTGTAGGCTTGGCTGATGCAAAAGGCGATTCCGAATTTATCAGTCAAAAGATAAAGGAACGCATCGACCCCGTGCCACAAGTCAATATGAAGATAGAATCGATAGATGGTAAGGAAATACTAATTCTTCATGTAATGCAGGGCGATGATACTCCGTATTATTGTATAGGAGATGGTGCGCTTGAAACGTTTGTTCGTATAGGTAATGAATCAGTTATAGCAGAAGCTACAGAACATAAACGACTTGTCTTGAAAGGCCGCAACTCTTCATTTGACGCACGCCCAAGCGACGAATCGTTTGACAATTATGCCTTCAGCAAGGTGCGGAGCCGCTATTATGCATGGAATGGAGTAAGCTTTGACAACAAGTTCTTCCGCTCTTTTGGAATGGTTGACACCAAGGGTTCCTTGACTAATGCAGGACTACTTATGGCAGATGAATGCCCGCTTCGCCAAAGCAGGGTGTTCTGCACAAGATGGAACGGCAAGACCAAAGCTGGTGGAACAATAGATGCATTAGACAGTATTGAGATTACCGGAGGTTTAGTAACATTGCTAGAAGACACGATGGCATTCATCCGCCGTAATACTATAACCATGTGGTATAAAGAGCCCATGCAGCGTATTGAAATTCCCGAATACATTGAACGCAGTGTCATGGAAGCCGTTACGAATGCCCTGGCACATCGCGACTATATGATACAAGGAAGTGAGATTCATATAGACATGTATGACGACAGGCTCGTCATCTATTCCCCGGGTTCTATGCCTGAAGGGCGTATCATTCAGGAGATGAACTTAGAGGATATTCCATCCATAAGACGCAACCCTGTCATTGCCGACATATTTGCGCAATTAGGATATATGGAACGTAAAGGCTCTGGTATGGGTAAGATTATTGATCCAATAAAGACCTTACCATATTTTACAGAGAGAATGTTTCCTAAATTCTTCTCTGACAGGGCACAGTTCACCATCACTTTCCCAAATATCATCAGAATTTGGAAAGAAGAGCATTCCGATATGGAGATACACTATATAGAAGGTGGTACTCAAGGTGTCCCTCAAGGTGTCCCTCAAGGTGTCCCTCAAGGTGTCCCTCAAGGTGACGACTTGGATAAATGGATAGAATATCAAGTAGCAGTATATCCTAAAATTTCTGCAGAAGAGTTAGCTTCTAAATCGGGAGTTTCATCTAAAACCATCAAACGCCACATCGCCAAAATGTCTCATATAGTCTACATTGGTAGTGGCTATAGCGGACATTGGGAAGTGAGAGGAAAAAAATAATCGTTCAACTCACATAATATATAATTATGGCAGACAACAATTACGGTATTGAATTCACATATAAGTTAAGAGATTTCCATGACAGATGTATCAAGACAGATACCGGATGGACCATAACGCTTGGTCGTGGTCTGGATATATTTGAGAAGTATAATCCACTCTCAATTGCATCTTCAAAACAGGACATGCGCAAGTGTAAGGAGTTTAACATAACATTTATGAAAACTTATAATGTATAACCGCACAGAAAAAATGTCAACAATGCTTAATATTGAAATATGGAGATAGGATGGTAAGTCAGTTTTTTATTATTTTTGTTGGATTTTAAACTCTCGTTCAAAAGGGTTGTTTAAAGATATTGTTGTGATAAAAAAGTTAAAGACCATACTCATACGGGCGTTGCTTGTACTTTTCGCTCTCCAGATTGGGATATATCTGGCGCTACAGATTCCGGCATTGCAGACATGGCTGGCGCGGGGTGTTGTGGGTATGGTATCCAACAAGATCAATGGCAACATTAAAGTTGGCAAGGTCTATTTTGTATTCTTTAACAGATTAGTGCTTAATGAGGTAAGCATTACAGACAAGGAGAGCGCCGCAGGCACTGTAAAGGATACGTTGCTCTCCTGCGACAAATTGTCGGTGACCCTCTCCCCTATGGAACTTCTTAAAGGCAACATAAAGCTTAATTCGGCCTCTTTATCGGATGGTATCTTTAATCTGCAGAATGAGGGGGTTGGGATGAGTAACCTTAAAAGGATATTAGGATTAGGCAAAAAACAGAAGGATACAACAAACAGGAAATCTATAAATCTGCTCGCCAACTCTTTAAAATTAAAGAACTTTAGGTTTGTAATGCAGAACCCAAGGAACTACCGGGACAGAGGGCCTAACTGCATGAATTTCGCAGACCTCAATGTAAAAGATATTAACATTAACATAAACTCCATATCTTTGGAGAGAGATACATTAAGAGCCAATATAAAAAATATTAGCGCCAAGGAGAAGTGCGGTTTTAACCTAAAGCATTTAGAGGGATTTCTACAGGTTACAGCACATGAAGCAAAGATAAAGAACCTCTGGATAGAGGACGATTTTTCAAATATACCGGCAGAGTACTTCTCAATGTCTTTTAATACAACCGAGGATTTCTCTGATTTTGTAAATAAAGTAAGATTGGGCATTGATCTCCAAAACGCATATATAAACTTTAAGACAATAGGCAAGTTTGCCCCATCGCTTGCCAACAGCTCTTTGGCCTTTTATGTAAACGGAGAGGCTACGGGCAGAATAAACAACCTAAAGGCAGACAATCTTGAAGTTACGTCTGAAAGCGGGCACACATTTCTCAGACTTAAGGCACATCTGAGCGGTTTGCCGGATGTCCCCTCTACAATGGCAACTGTAAAGATAGAGGATTGCTACACCATGCCGGGTGATATAGCAGATATTATTGCATCAATAAACAACACCCCAAAGATACCGTTTTTAACGCAACTAACCCCGGCTGTAAGATACAACTTTACCGCCGGTCTTACAGGACTGCTGTACGATTTTGCGGTTAAAGGCAAGCTCACCTCCTCTGTTGGAACGGTGGATATGGATATTCTTATGGATGCTTCACCGGAGCAGAGGAAAAACGGTTTAAAATTAGACGGATATGTTAAAACTCATGAGTTAGATCTTGGTAAAATTCTAAACAACAAGATGTTGGGGGCAGTTACGCTTAACGGAAACATTCAGTCTTTTTTCAAGAGCGAAGAGATGGGCGGGATGAATGTAAATCTTAAAATGCTTAACGTTTCCAAGTTTGGGTTTAACAGATACAATTATAGAAACATAATTGCAACCGGACTATACAACAGCAAGCTGTTTGACGGAAAGATTATCTGTCACGACCCTAATTTAGATTTCATATTTCAGGGACTGTTCTCATTTGACAGGACAAAGAACAGCAGGTACGATTTCTATATGGATATGCCGTACGCAAACCTTCATGCACTTAATATTGATAAAAGGGATACTGTATCTGAGGTAAGTCTGCTCACAACTGCCAAGTTTACAAGAACCCCTATGGGGGATATAAACGGAACTATAAAGGTTAAGAATCCATATTTCAGAAACAGTAAGGGGGGATTTGATCTTGGAGACATAACATTGGAATCTGTGATGGAGACAAACAATTACAACTCTAAGTTCCAGTCGCAGTTCCTAAATGCGCAATATGCCGGCAATATAGAGATATCTACCTTTATATCTGATTTTATTACATCAACAATAAGAAAGACGGCAGAGAATTATCTTAACAAGGATGGCAAAAGAATTGAAACAGAGAACCATATTATTGCAGGAAACAATGAGCATGAGGCTAAAAAGGGTGAACTGAACATACATTTCTCAGACACGAGAGGATTACTCGAAGCTCTTTTACCTCAGTTGTATATTGCTCCAAAATCTGCCATTAGAGTCTATAGAAACAATTCCTTCAACTGTCTTAATCTAAAGAGCGATATTATCACTTTTGGCAAAAACCTGTTAAGCGGTCTTGAGTTAGACATTGACAAACAGGATACCGTACTCAACACTACACTATTTGCATCTAAACTCATAGCGCAAGGCATCGCGCTGGATTCAGCACGTTTGAACGTAAATGGTACGGACAACAAGCTTAAAATGGATATCTCTTTTGCAGGTGATTCATTAGATACAAAGGCAATTATAAAGAGTAACATAGACTTTGTAAAGGATAACAACGAACGGTATATGAATCTGTTGCTTAGCAATTCAAGCATAAACATCAATGGGGAGAGGTGGAATATAGCAACTCCTCAGATAAGGTTCAAGGACTCCTCCATAGTTGTAAATGATTTTAGGTTATGGCACGGAGACCAATCGCTAAACGTTAACGGCCGTTACTCCAAATCTGCTAACGATACCGTTAAGGTTGCACTCAACAGGTTTAATCTGGCACTGCTCAACAATCTTATGACAAAGGATTTTGATTTCAAAGGTTTTTTGTCGGGAAGCGCAGAATTATCATACATAGACAGAAGTCCCAATATAAATCTGAATTTAAGGGGAGACTCTATATATGTAGCAGGGCGTGAAGCCGGTACAGTTATGGTCAAGAGCAATTGGGACAACAGTAACAAGAGGCTCAACATTACCCTTGGCAACAGTTTGGGCAAAAGGTCTCCGTTTATGGCAAAGGGGTGGTTCAGGCCCGATTCCTCATTGGTAGACATTAAGGCGTATATGAACAACTTTACACCCGGCTATTTTGCCCCATATTTAGACGGCGTTGTTTCAAAACTTAACGGTTCTGTTAGCGGAGAGCTTACCCTTAAAGGGTCGTTGAAACGGCCGGAACTGTATGGTGAGAATGTAAAATTGAACAACCTTGGGTTTATTGTTGATTTTATTAATGTTCCGTACACCGTTAACGGCAATGTGGAGGTAACGCCTAAAGGGATTAACGTTAAAAATGCAGATCTGAGCGATGGAAGGGGGGGCACAGGAAAGGTAAACGGAGGACTTGCCTACAACTGTTTTAAAGATATGCGGCTCAACACAAATATCAGCTTTAGGAATGTGATGGCATTAGATACCAAAGAGGATGAGAGTTCTGCCTTTTACGGAACGGCATTTGCCACCGGAAGTGTAGAGATTAAAGGGCCTTTCAACCAGATATATCTTGGAATAGATGCACTTACAAACAAGAATACGTTAATTCACATTCCGCTTTCCAACGCCTCAACTGCATCACAGACAGATATTCTTACATTTAAGGAGCCGGCAAGGGAGACAGAGTCGGCAAGATTGGATTCCCTTATCATAGCCAAAAGGGCAAAGCCCAAAACAGGCTCTCAAATGGATGTGAATTTAAGGATGAATGTTACTCCCGACGCAGAGATCTTCATTGAGATTAACAAGGAGGTTGGAGATGTGCTTAAAGCCAACGGTACAGGGCTTATAAACATGGAGGTAAGTCCATGGAAGAATCTCTTTAACATGTTTGGAGATTACAACATTAATGAGGGTAGTTATAAATTTGTTGTGCTCGGGCTTGCGGCAAAAGATTTTACCATACAACCTGGCGGTATGATAAACTTTAACGGAGCTATTGAGAGGACCAACCTAAACCTTAGCGCAATGTATAAGACAAAAGCCTCAATCAATACTCTAATAGCGGATACCAGCGCTGTAAGCACAAGAAGATCTGTAGAATGTATTCTTGGAATGAGCGGAAGGCTAATGAACCCGCAACTATCATTCAGCATAAATATTCCGGATTTGGACCCAACCGTAAAAGCTCAGGTAGAGAGTGCTCTGAGTACAGAGGGGCAGATACAGAAGCAGTTTATGGCACTTCTTGTTTCCGGAGGTTTCATTCCTAATGAGCAGAGCGGCATTGCAAACAACTCTACAATCCTCTATTCAAATGCGTCTGAGATCTTAAGCAACCAGCTGAACAATATCCTGCAACAGCTTGGCATACCTATAGACCTTGGTCTGAATTACGCCAGAGGAGACAAGGGAACCAATATCTTTGATGTTGCCATATCCACATCTCTGTTCAACAACAGGGTATTAGTTTCCGGAAATATGGGCAACGATCCCAATACTGCCGGACGTGATGTTATAGGCAATTTTGATGTTGAGATAAAATTAGACAAAAACGGAAGACTTAGATTGAATCTGTTCTCTCATGCCACAGACAGCTACTCCAACTCGTTGGACTATTCGCAACGTAACGGTGTAGGTATTGTATATCAGCAGGGATTCGACTCTTTCAGGCAGCTCTTTAGGAAACGTACTCCGGAGGAGAAGGAGAGCAGACGGCAGATAAAGGAGTTGGAAAAACTGCAACGTGCAACAAGGCACCGTTAGTAGTTTATCAGCTTTGGCTTTAGCTTTAGCTTTGGCTTTGGCTTTAGCTTTAGCTTTAGCTTTAGCTTTAGCTTTGGCTTTAGCCTTCTATACTCTCTATACCCTCTTTACTTTCTTTACCTTCTACACTAAAATTACCAACGCCAACGCTATAAACGAACTTCAGACACTCGGCCAATTAGCTCCCTATTGTATTTACGCTCAACCTTAATGTAATTCTCTGTATATCCGTACATCATCCCACCCTTTTGCGTACTCTCAAAAAGCACTTTAGCCGTTGTACCCTTATAACGGGCAGCATACTCATCATAGAGGTTGTGTGCCAACTCCGTAAGTCGTTCAACTCTTTCATGCTTTACACGTTCGTCCACCTGCTCCGGCATACTTGCTGCGGGGGTATTCGCCCTCCGCGAATATGGGAACACATGAATGAAAGCAGGCTTTATAACATCCTTAAGGAAACCATAACTTGTCTCAAAATCCTCATCTGTCTCACCCGGAAACCCAACAATAACATCTATACCAAAGAAGACATCACCCATCACCTCCCTTATCATCTCTATTTTCTCCCTGAACATTAAAGTATTGTAACGTCTGCGCATTGCCGCTAAAATTTTATCACTCCCGGCCTGCAAAGGGATATGAAAATGCGGCTGAAACTTTGTACCAGTAGCAATCCACTCAATAATATTCCTGCTTAGAAGATTTGGCTCAATAGACGAAATCCTGTATCTCTCAATACCCTCTATCTCATTAAGTTCCTTAAGCAAATCCAAGAAACTTTCACCAGTTGTACGCCCAAAATCCCCCGTATTCACCCCTGTAAGTACTATCTCCTTAATACCGCTTTCAGCTATCTTCTTGGCCTCCTCCACAATCACCGCAATACTAAGATTCCTGCTCCTGCCACGCGCCAACGGAATTGTACAGTACGAACAGCAATAGTTGCAACCATCCTGAATCTTAAGAAAAGACCTTGTCCTTTCGCCCTGCGAAAATGCAGGAAAGATAGTCTGAACCTCATTAATAGAACAAGAATAAGAGAGTTTCCCACCACCCTCTGTATTATAATCCTTAACTATCTGAAACAGATTTCCCTTCTGGTCTGCCCCAACAACAATGTCAACCCCCTCAATATCCAAAATCTCCTTTGGTTTCAACTGCGCATAACACCCCGTAACAGCAACAACCGCCTCACCGTTCATGTGATGAAGCTTTCTTATGATGTTTCTGCACTTCTTATCTGCATGTTCCGTTACCGAGCATGTGTTAATAACATATATATCAGCTACCTTATCTGCCCCTACCCTTTCATATCCGTTCCTTTCAAACTCCCTTGCCAAGGCAGAAGTCTCAGAAAAATTAAGTTTGCAACCAAGAGTGACAAAAGCTATCTTTTTCTTACTATCCATCTAATTTACAAGCAATTATTTATTTTCCACTTCCCAACAATCAATCTAATCCGCCAAGTCTCCAAGGCTCATAACCACCCTCGACGAACCAACCTGCCCTCCCAACGGCGGGTTAAGCTTATCTATAGATATCTCCGCTTCAACCATCTGCGGGAACTTTGCCTTAAGTTCACAAAGGATTCTGTATGCAACATTCTCCAACAGGTGCGACTTAACCCTCATCTGTGCAGCAATCTCATTGTAAAGCAGTTGGTAATTAAGAGCATCCTCCACATTATCTGTTCTCTGAGCCCTTTTGCTGTCATACGTAACAGTTAGGTTAACAATAAATTTATTCCCTATAATCTGCTCCTCCTCAAAACATCCGTGATGAGAAAAAAAGCACATATTCGTAAGTTCTATCTTTGTCATTGTTAATTATTATATAAACAAATCATCTACCGTGCATATAGAAGAAAAACACACGGACGCTTGCCTATCTCAGGCATGCACTTTTGCCACAAGGCAACCGTTTTGGTTTTGATAAACTCATTTGGAAGTGTAATATCTGCGGCAACACATATTTTGGTATTCGGCTGGCACACAGAAACAAGCTCCTTAAAAAAGGCATCATTCCTGTATGGAGTCTCTATCATTATCTGCGTCTGATCCAATTGAGCAGACAGCTTTTCCAACAATTTTATCCTATAGCGCCTCTCCTCGGGCTTTACAGGAAGATATCCGTTAAAAGCAAAAGACTGCCCGTTAAAACCGCTGCCCATTAAAGCCAACATAAGCGAAGAGGGACCAACAAAAGGGACAACCGTTATATCCCTCTGTTGAGCAGCCGCAACAAGCAACGCCCCCGGATCCGCCACGGCAGGCAGGCCGGCTTCAGACATAAGTCCAATATCACTACCCTCCTCAAGAACCTTCACAAACCTCTCAACCTCACTCTCCGGAGTATGTTCATTAAGCTCATACAAAGTAAGAGAATCTATCTGCCCCTTATGCCCCGCTTTGGAGAGAAACCGCCTCGCAGTCCTCAACTCCTCAACCACAAAGATCTTAAGTTTAGGAATTGTTACAAGAACCTCTGCAGGTAAAACAGCCGAAAGCTCTGTATCTCCAAGAGTTGTAGGTATAAGATATAATTTTCCTTTTGCATTCATGACTGCAAAGATATTAAAAAAATCAAAACCTTTCTTACCTTTGCAGCCACCGGATTGTTGTATTATATTTCATCAATTGATTCTTCTTATGAACTTGAATAAAGTTATATTTTTAGGCACCGGTACATCGCAGGGGGTACCAATGATAGGTTGCAATTGCCACGTATGCAGGTCTGAATTCAATAAAGACAAAAGGCTTAGAACCGCTGCATACATAGAGTATGATGGGGTAAGATTTGTCATTGACTGCGGCCCCGATTTCAGACAACAGATGCTCTCCCACAGCATAAATGAGTTAGATGCCGTTCTACTTACCCACCAGCACAAAGACCATACGGGTGGATTGGACGACATAAGGGCATACAATTACTTTACAAAGGCCGCATTCCCTGTTTATGCAGAAAAACGGGTGCAGGAATCGCTTAAAAAGGAGTATTCGTACGCATTTGACCGGAACAAATACCCTGGCGTTCCGGAGTACAACCTTATCACAATAGACGAAACACCCTTTGATATCATAACAAATAAAAACGGGATTGAACACTCCGTACACATAGTACCAATAAGAGTAATGCACTATAAACTGCCAATCTTAGGCTACAGAATAGGTGATTTTGCCTATATAACAGATGGCAGCTTCATTCCCGAATCCGAGTTTGACAAGCTAAAAGGGGTTAAGACATT
This sequence comes from uncultured Bacteroidales bacterium, assembly GCA_934717185.1. Taxonomy (GTDB): domain Bacteria; phylum Bacteroidota; class Bacteroidia; order Bacteroidales; family UBA932; genus Egerieousia. The sequence continues at coordinate 44,881 of CAKUYQ010000007.1, forward strand.
TGTAATAAACACCATCCGCCACGAGAAACATATATCACACTTCTCTTTGGGCGAAGCATTGGAGATTATAAAAAGGGTTGGAGCACCACGCAACTACCTTACCCATCTTTCACACCAGATTGGTACGCACCAAGAGCTAACCAAAGAGTTGCAGCAGATGAACCTGCCCTACAGCGTAGAGCCGGCATACGATGGCCTTACAATAGAGATCTAAGCGCAGCAGTTGACCTTTATACCTTTAATACCTATATAAATTAAATAAAAAGAACAAATGCAAGGCTTGCGAAATTTTCAATACCGGAGCGTACTTAAGGTACGTGAGGATTTGAAAATTAAGTATAACGCGGCAGTTGACTTTTTATTTAATTTATATTCCGGAGCCAAGCATCTCCCCATCATGCGAATACCACACCGTAAACTGCCCCGGAGAGATCCCCCTCTGCGGCCTTTGGAAAATAATATATATACCATCTTCACGGCAGAACAGACGTGCATGTTCAAGAGGCTGGCGATAACGGAGCCTCACAAGATAATCACGCTGTTGCCCCGGCTGCATTGTCAAATCCGGCCTTATCCAATGAACATTTTCAGATGAGATAAACAAGCCCTTTCTGTAGAGACCGGGATGCTTCTGCCCCTCACCAACATAGATGGTATTGGTATCATGGTCTGTGGCAATAATAAAAATAGACTCTTTATGCCCGCCAATATTAAGGCCGCGCCTCTGCCCTATTGTATAAAATTGAACACCAATATGCTTCCCGATAATCTTTCCATGTTCAACTTTATATGCCAAGGGAGATGTAAGCTTGCGCAGCTCCTCCAAAGAGTAACTGTCCTTAAGTGCCCCTGAAAAGAATTCGGCACCCCATGAGGTTGACGGAAGCATATCATTATCTACCAGAACATTATTAAACTGCTCTTTGAAGATCTCCACCACATTACCCTCTTTTGGTTTAAGTTTCTGTTGCAGAAAAACAGGCAGATCCACCTTTCCCACAAAACATATACCCTGCGAATCCTTTTTCTCCGCAGAGGGAAGTTCGGCCTCGGCCGCTATTCTTCTAACCTCCGGCTTTTGAAGATGCCCTATAGGAAACATAGCCTTTGAAAGCTGCTCCTGTGTAAGCTGGCACAGAAAATAACTTTGGTCTTTATTTTTGTCATCACCTGCCAATATTCTGTAAATTTTCTTTCCATTGGCATCTGTAAACTCCTCCTTCTTGCAGTAATGCCCCGTAGCTACATAATCTGCGCCAAGTTCAAGCGCATGTTTAAGGAATGCATCAAACTTAATCTCACGGTTACAAAGGACATCCGGGTTAGGTGTACGCCCCTTGGAGTACTCATCAAACATATAGTCTACAACCTTCTTTCTGTATGTTTCGCTCAAATCTATAAAATAGAACGGTATGCCTATCTTTTTTGCAACCATCTGCGCAACCATTCTGTCCTCCTCCCACTCGCAATCACCATGAAGCGTACCCTCTGTATCGTGCCAGTTCTGCATAAACAGAGCTATAACATTATGCCCCGCCTGCTTTAGCAGCAGAGCCGCTACGCTCGAATCCACCCCTCCGGAAAGGCCCACAGCAATATTCAAAGGTTTGAAATCTCTCCTCTCCAACATAAAACTAATTTTTTGAAGGCACTACCGCCAATGCCAAGTTTAAAAGAATATACACAACAAAGGTTGCAAATACCCAGACACTCCAATTAAATCCAAAAACTGCAGATATTATGGCAACAACGGCAGACAAACCAACAAAGGCAAACCTCACCGCATTATCCTTTACAGAAAAGTTTTTGAATTTAAATGAAAACATCGGTATCTCACAAACAAGCAGATAAGATAAAATAAGAGACAAAGCCGGAACAAACCAACTGTTATCCTGCAAAAATACAGTGATATACGGATACAGATCGCTTGCATACAACAAAGAGCCGCATATCATTGCACAAGACGGTGTTGCCAATCCAATAAAATTCTCTGTCTGCCTCTCATCTATATTAAATTTTGCAAGTCTCAACCCGGAGAAAACAGCAATTGCCAAAGGTGCATAGATAAGAAAGTTCCTGCCAATAACAGATGTCAAAGATGTGCTGAATGCCATCCCCACATACCCATCTACCGTTATCTTTGAGAATGTGTACATCATCATTGCCGGAGCAACGCCAAAGCTCACCATATCTGCCAAAGAGTCCAACTCTTTTCCCATTGGGGAATATGCCTTAAGCAACCTGGCACAAAAACCATCTAAAAAATCAAACACCGCTGCTGCAATTATGCAGAGAAAAGCTGCCTTGAAATTACCGTATGTAGCATTAACAACGGCAAAACACCCACTCAAAAGATTAAGGCAGGTAATTGTATTCGGGATAGATTTTATCAAACTCATAATTAATTGTTTTTTAACTCTTTTTCTTCTTCTTTCTCTTTATTGTTGGCCAACAACTCTATTACAATCAGTGCAACAATACCTATAACAGCAAAGATAACAGCATAACCTACAAGTGGTTCGCTACCCGTAAGCTGTGAATATGTATTTGGAAGAACCGGAATATCCGTTCCTTTTTCCAATAACTCTTTCCACGGCCACACTTTAAACAACGACCCTATCATAAAACCGGCTAAAAGCGCTATGGTCTGCATATAGAATCTCTTTAACAACCAACTTAGGAAATGAGAGAACAGCACTATGCCAATCAATGCGCCACAGCCAAAGATTATAAGAATCTTTATATCCAAACCTGCCACTGCAGACATTATAAAATCATATTTTCCCATAAGAAGCAGAATAAAACTGCCGGATATTCCGGGAAGTATCATTGCACAGATGGCAATAGCCCCGCACAAAAAGATAAACCACAAATGATTTGGTGTTTCCGCCGGTGTGGCAAAACAGATAAATGCAGCGGCAACTATACCAACAACCAATGAGAGGATATTCTTAATATTCCATTTATCTATTCCCTTTAGGATAAATACGGCAGACGCCAATATCAAACCAAAGAAAAAACTCCAAAGCTGGATAGGCTGATTCTCCAACAGATACTTCATAAGTTTGGCTAATGAAAAGACACTTATAAGTATGCCTAATACAAGACTTAGCAGAAAATTTCCGTTTATATGTTTCCAGAATTGTGCAAGTTTGCCTGTAAATAATAACTTAAGAGAGTGCGGGTTTACAGATTTTATAGAATCTACCAACTCACCGTAAATACCCATCAAAAAGGCTATTGTACCACCGCTCACACCGGGAATGACATCGGCTGCACCCATGCACACCCCTTTAACTGTAACTGATAAATAATGAGAAAACTTGTTCATATTTTGTCGGGAAATTAAATTAAATTAAGAAAATCCTTTATCTGTCTGTTTGTCTGTAGCTCCGGAAGCGCCTTGCACAGCGTTGTAGCCCACCCTTTGTCCTCTTTGGCTATTGCCATTATCTTGCCGGGCAATCCACTCCTTCTTCCACTTGTATAATCTGCAACTATGTCTATACATGCCAATCCTATCCCTGCCTCCCTGTTGTCCGGCTCTATCTGCTTCACCTTGTTGAGATAATCCTTTGCCTCATTAAACCGGCCAAGTGCAAAAAGAGCATCAGCTGTGCACAAATAACAGTCTGCATCACCTTTATCATACTTTTCATACTCCATAAAGCACTCCAAAGCCTTTTCATAATTTCCAAGGTTAAGACTTGCTACAGCAAGATTATGAAGTGCCGAATCGTTCTCCTTGTTAAGTGCAAGTGCATACTCAAATGCCTCCACGGCCTTGTCCAATATATTCATTCTTGCATATAGCGTTCCTATATTGTACCATACCATATCACTGAATGGATCTGCATCCAAATAGTACTCATATAGTTCAAGCGCTTTATCATAATTTCCGGCATAATCGTAACAGAATGCCATGTCGCTCATACTGTCACAGTCTAAACTGCCGCAATTATCTGCTTTTCTATAATAGAACAGTGCCTCTGTAAAATTCTCTGCATCCATACACTCTCCCGCAAGGGCACAAAATGTCTCCATAAGCTCTGCAGATGTGTAACCCTTTGTTTCAAACTCAGAAACAGCATCTCTTGCCTCTTTAAATTTGCCTATACACAAATAAGCTCTGGCATACAGAAGATTCATCTCTGGAAAAAATGACAATGTAGCACTGTTCTCTTTAAGGAGGTCAAGAGCTTCATTACCCATTTTCAATATTATAAAGAGATCTATATAACGGAACAGGATATCTGAATCATAAGGAAAACGTGAATACGCCAATTCACAGGCTGTCAAAGCATTGTCCAACTCATCATTATCCATGTATGAGTCTATGACAAAAACAAGCTCATTCTCCGAAAGGATAAGCCTGTCTGTATTGCCCTCTTTTATAGCTTTGTTAAAAATATCAAGAGCCCCCGAATAATCCTCTTCATAGGGGAAATTGATATCATCATCTAAAAAATCATTTGCCATTAACTGGTTCAGTCTTAATCATCTCCAAATACCCACGCAATTTTCCAAACATCTCAACAGCTGAATATCTTGCGCCATCGGGTTGTTTAAGCACCATGGTAAAAAGGTTACTGTCAAACCCATTCCCCAAAGCTACCTTAAAACCGCTGTTTTCCAATCGGCAAATATAGTTCAAAGTATAATTATTTGCACCATTAAAGCAGATAAAAATGTCAGATTCCTTACCTGTAAAATTCTTTACGATACTATTTTTTGGAATACCCAACCAGTTAATATCTGTTCTCTTTAACAGAGTGATCCTATTATTCTCTAACTTATGCTTGACAAAGAGTCCATTTTCCCCTTCAATTATCAACCCACTGTAATCAACGCCCAATTTATCGAGAGCAGACAGGAGAGCAACAAGCTCTGCGACACTCTGTGCAGAATCAATAAGATACGCAAAGGAAACAGATCTTATATGCGACCAATCAAGATATTGTCTGTCCGCAACAACCATATCTTCCGTAATCCTATTCTTTCTAAATTGGTTTTTTATAAAATTCAGCATAATCAATAGATAGATGACAACAAATTTACAAAAATCCGGCCAAAATAAGTTGATATTTACAATTACTGCCATCCTTTTATGAAGAATATTCAAAACAGTTTCTTATATTTGCGTTTCATTTTTATGACATGAGCACTATTGATACTAATATAACTCTGCGCGATTTATACACAGAATCCATTAAAAAGTATGCAGACAATAGGTCTTACAGCATAATAAACGGAGAATCGCTTACCTACAAACAGTTTGGAGAGAGGGTAGAGATGTTGAAATCTGTTCTTCGCGCAAACGGTGTAAAAAAAGGATACAAAGTTGCCATTTTAGGGGCAAGCATGCCCAACTGGCCGGTTTCATACTTTGCAATAACTACAATGGGGGCAGTTGCAGTTCCACTCCTGCCGGATTTCACGGCTTTTGAGATTGCAAACATATTGGAACACTCCTCCACAACAGCAATAATCGTCTCCAAAAGACTAATTTACAAACTATCTGATACCATAAGGGAGAAGATGGATATAATCTGCAGCATGGACAGCCTTGAGTTGCTGAAAGTTCCGTCTGACAATATATTATATCCGTCATTCGCAGACAGCACAGGTTATGAAGAGAATAAAGAGGACTATACCCCGCTTCCAAGCGATTTAGCCTCTATTATATATACATCCGGAACATCCGGAACATCCAAAGGTGTGATGCTTACACATACCAATCTATGCTCCAACCTGCAGATGTGTTATGACCTTTACCCTATAAATAAGGATGATATCTTTTTGTCATTCCTGCCGCTTTCCCATGCGTACGAATGTACCTTGGGGATGATGTACCCGCTAACAAAAGGGGCATCTGTATACTATTTAGACGGAGCACCTACCCCTTCTCTTCTTATGCCGGCACTCCAAAAGGTAAGGCCTACAATTATATGCAGCGTTCCTCTTATTGTTGAGAAGATCTTCAAGAACAAGATCCGCCCAATGTTTACAAAGAACTGGACAATGCAGTTCCTCTACTCAATAAATATTATAAGGAGGCTGCTTCACAAATTAGCCGGCAAGAAATTGCTTAAACTGTTTGGCGGAAGACTAAGATTCTTTGGCGTTGGCGGCTCGAAATTAGATGGAGCTGTTGAGCAGTTTTTAAGAGATGCCAATTTCCCGTATGCCATTGGATATGGTCTAACCGAGTGCTCTCCGTTAATAGCCGGAATGGTGGACAGAAAAGCATTTCAATCCACAGGGCCTAAATTAGATGGGGTTGAGATGATAATACATGACCCTAACGAAGCAGGTATTGGCGAGATATGGGTAAAAGGCCCCAATATTATGAAGGGCTACTATAAAGACCCGGTAAAAACAGAGGCTGCATTCAGCAGCGATGGCTGGTTCAGGACAAAGGATCTTGGAAAGTTCGACAAAAAAGGTTACCTGTATATTAAAGGAAGGGTAGACAATATGATAATAGGTGCCAATGGAGAGAACATATATCCGGAGGAGATAGAGGCAATCATAAATGACAACGACTTTGTTTTAGAATCTCTTGTTACCCAAAAAGGAAACAATCTTGTAGCAAAGGTGTACTTCAATTATGATCAGATTGCCAAACTCATAGATTTTAGAGAGTTGGAGGCATCAATAAAGAAGAACATAAGTGCAAAGTACCAAAAACTCAACGAGAAATACGAGCAGCTTTACGAAAAATACGAGAAGTGGAGGGCAGACAGGGTTAAAGAGAAGGATTCGGTAATTAACAGCAAAGTTATTGAGCTCGATGGTTCAAGCAAAAAGAGCGGAAGAAAGGGCAAAAAGGAGAGAAAGGTTAGAGAGGAGGTTGTTGTCACCTTCCAAGACAAATTAAACAAGGTACAAAAAGAGCTTTTAGCCTACGTAAATGAGAGGGTTAACAAGGCATCAAGAATTGGGGAGATTGTTGAACAGTCCGTCCCTTTTGAAAAGACTGCTACAAACAAAATAAAAAGGTATCTTTACGCATAATCATAAAATTTACGCCCCGACCTTCAATCGGGGCGTAATATTATCTAATTTGAACCAATCCTACCCATAATTTCATTTTTCTGGGTTTGTGCTCTTTTAACACCTCTATTCTTTCCCCAGCTGAAATTGTAAGAAACCCTCAATTGAAAATTCCTATAAGATAAATCACTTTTAACAGTTTGCTTGTAATCCCCCATATCCAAGGTAGTATGTCCCTTTTTGTTAGAATTCAACAGATCACTTACCTCAAAATTCAGACCCCATCTTTTAACCCTTTTACCAAATGTTAATGTAACATCAACAGGCTTTTTACTCGTTGCATTATAACTCACCTTCCGAGATGTACGTCCCCACATCTTTGCCCCAACAGAATAGGACTTGGGCAGGTATAACGATAACTCTATTCCATAAGACAGCGAGTTGAAATTATAGCTCTTTCCATTAAGGGTATTATTGGAATACATATAGTCTGCCGAAAGGTTTACAGAGAGCATATTGTTAAAGAATCTGTTGCTGTAATTAAGAAGAGCAGAAGCACTCCTATACCTCTCTCCATTTGTATATGTCAAATAGATAGTTCCATCCTCATCTGAGTACATATATGATGTTATAGCATCATTTGAGCTACTGTAACCTGCCGATAATCTAAAATTACCGAATAGCTGTAAAAACAAGCTGTAATAGCTGCTATAATATGATGTCAAATCCGGGTTTCCAACCTTTATATAAACATCATCTCGCGACAGTGTGAAATTAGGATTTAATTGGAATATTCTTGGACGGCTCACGCCGCGTGAATAGCCTACACTCACAATATGCCCTCTTTGATTATTGATAAAATAGTAAAAATCTATATTAGGTACAATATCAAAATAATCATTACCGTCTATGTCTGCCCATTTGGCTTGTACACTGCTACGAATACCAAACTTCTTAAAATATACAGAATAAGATGCAAAAGGGGTTAATTCACTCTCATCATACGCAAAAGATAATTCATTGTTAATGGCCTCATTCTTTATATATGAATATCGCAAACCTGTATTAAAGGTGTGTGACTTCTTAATTTTTTTTGAATAGTTTGCATACCCCACAAACGAGCTTGTATTATTCTCTGTATTTGTAAACTCTTCATCTTTTTTAGTGTTGCTCTCCTTAAGTAATTTTCCGGTAACAATATCATTTCTATTATATGCCCCCACATAGTCGCCTGTTATCTTCAGCTCAGAGGCATCTTTAAACTTATGAGTGTACATTAAGGAGGCCGTTGGTGCCCGGTTAACCATTCTATAATCTCTAAAACTGTTTTCCAACAGACTGCTCATATCGTTTGACTCCACTATAGTCCTTCTTTTTTGTTTATTGTCAAGCTCTCTATATGAGAGTTCGGCCGATATATAATCATTCTTTGAGATATCATATCCCACCCCTACGGTTCCAAAGACAGAATATGGCAATTTGGTCTTATCTGTGGTAAGATTCTTTACATACTTGTCTGTATCTCGCCAATCCTTGGTTATCACCTCTTTACCGGAAGAATTCAATGTCATATATGACAAAGACGAATATAAAGAGAACTTATCTTTTCTATAATCAACATTGGTCATTGGGCTAATGGAAAATCTATTTTGGTTTCCAAAATACCTCAAAGAGGCAGACATAAATCCGCCGGTATGTTTTTTTGTGGTTATCTTTATGGATGTACCGCCATATCTTTCAGAGATATCTGGGTTTGAGACAACCTCTATCTTCTCTATATTCTCACCCATATAGGTCTTTAGGTATGATAAAAGATCATCCTTACTAACCTTAACCTTTCTTCTATCTATGATGATATTATCAACCTCCTTACCGTAAAGGGTTATGTTACCTATTACCATTATACCCGGAGCCGTACCAAGCACATCTGTAAGATCCTTACCTTTTAGGGTTGCAGCATCTCCCAATTTATATTCATAGCCACTCATGTTATAGTTAACCCTGTTGGCTACTATCTTAGCCTCCTTTAAAGTACTTATATCCTCCTTTAGGACAATATCGTTTAATTTGAAATTCTCTTCCAATGTTAAATTGAGAGTATATTTTTCATATCCCACCATAGAAACCTCCAAATTATATACCCCTCGCTTAGCGTTAAGCAAAAAGGTTCCCTCCGGGCCGGTTGCGGTTCCTGTAGATTTTTTTGCGGTGCTGTCTGCCAACACCACAGAGGCAAACTCCACAGGATTGCCATCCTTATCCACTACCTTTCCCATTAGCATATAAGTACCTTGGGCAGAGACACTGCCAACACAGCACAGTAGCAGGAATAATAAAAAATATACTCTCATAAAACAATAATTTAAGTCCGTCTTGTAAAGTTACAAAATAAAAAATAAAATAGTGCTTTTATAGATTTTTTTTATAAAAGCACTATAAAATCGCTAACTGTTAAATATCTGCCGACCATGAATATCCACAAGAAGGACAAGTCACCAATATTCCATTTACGAATATAGTTTCACCTGTTTCAGTAGTGGCTGTACCAGTATAGTGCTCATGTCCCTCTATTGCTTTAGCACAATTAGGACAAATAAAAGTAATATGATTTTCACATACCGGGCATTTTTTAGCATTAGCTGCCAAAACAATACCACCAACAGTTAGGAAAAGTGCCAAAACAGGTACCAAAATTTTTAGCTTAGCTTTCATCATAAAAATTTAGTTAGTTGATTAAAATTAAAAATTATGTAACTAGGATTTATTGTTTTATAGGACCACATACTAAACTGCAATCAGCCCAGCTACATCCATTTTGAATAAAAATTCTTATTCCTTCTCGTTCTGTACAGGATTCCAATGTTCCGCCCATTACATTAATCATTTCTGCTTCCGATAGGAAGTCTTTTTCATTTCTGATTTTTCCCATCTCTAATAAATTTTGGTTAAACAAAAAAGGTACTACAGTAAACCTCTATCTTTTATTTTTTCGTTCTCAAATCTGAAATTTGTATTGACCTGTTGTTTCTTCTTACCATTACCGAACCTGAATTGCATTCTCAACAGTAAGAGATTATCATAAGTCCTTAAACTCTGTTTTTGAAAATAATTATAATAATCAGTTGATACACAACTCCTTTGCATAGTACGCACCCCTATATGGATTGGAGGAATATAGGATAATGATACATTAACATGCCTATTCAATAACTGTTTTTGGAGAGACAGTTGCCAAAAATCCTGCCCCATTTCACCCCACCCTTGAAGTAACGGTTCTTTTGTCATACTACGTTGATATGCGGCTGAAAACAGCATCTGTATAGGTTGAACCCAATAATTCAATTGGCTGATAAGAGCCCAATTTATATAATCGTTGGAAAAGTCCTTGTAATATATCTTGTCAAAACTGATCTGTGCAATATTCCGCCATGTAAGATTATCTGAAACTTTCCAGTCATATGATAATGCCCCTATAAAAGAATAGCTATTTGCATTAACAATAGTTTTTACTACTCCATTTTCATCCTTACTGTACATATCAGTCATATAATTTCTATTATTATAATACTCGATATTAACTAAAAAGCTATTCCAAAAAGCTCCCTGCAGAGACAAGGAATGGGTTCTTGACGGATTTAAATTACTGTTTCCTCTATATATGGACCACCTGTCTATATTGTAGTATGTACTGGATATTTGATACATTTTTGGATATTCCATTTTTGTTGAATAATCTAACACTATCTGTATCTTGTCAGATGGAGTATAACTTAACGAGACCTGTGGAAGCCAGTTCCAGTAATTTCTATGTCTGTCTATATTAGTATTTCTTATGAATTCAGCACCACTACCTATATGTAAGAACCAATATTTGTTAGGAGCATAATCAAAATACATATATAGTTGATGACGCTGATCTGTTATTTCAGATACTGTTTTATTATCAATTATACTCTTGGACTTATACCGGTTCCAAGTGGCAACATATCCCATATTAACACTCCACAACTCACTATTACTGTATGTTATATCCAATTCGCCCCTAATATAATCTTTAATGTTTTTATAGCTGTTACGACTGTTGTAACTGTTTAACAGATCATAGTCATAATGGATATTTTGATTCAGATATTCATACCCGATAGCTGAATGCAGCTTAAGTTTTTCATTAATTGCTGTCTTATATATTATTGCTGTATTAAGTTTATCATTAGACGATGAATCAGATTGTATCTCCTTATATAAATCATGGGACATGCCATCATTTATTTTCCACTCAAACAAATTATTGTTATTATCTGAAGATCTTGAATAATCGGCTTGCCATACCAATAAATTAGATGGAGACAGGTTCAACACGCTGCTTGCAGCCACAATATGAGCCTTACTGCTATTCTGCACATTAGGATCCTTTGCCGAATATTCATTACTGATCATACTTTCACTATTTGTGTAAGATTTTGAATATGAAATAGGATAGTTCCAATTTATATCTCCATAAACATATCCCAAATTCATATCAAACTTTCTATTTGTATATGTGTATTGTATGCGTGGCTGTTCATTGGCTATAATATTGTCTCCATTATTATTACCGGCGGAGATCATGGTAAAATTTTGTACAAAAAGCTCATGACCTATCCAATCTTTTTTTAGGATATAATTAATGACATATTTATACCCTGCTACTGTATATTTTGCCTTTGGCATGTTGATAACCTCTATCTTCGCCACTCTGTCCGGTGTGAGCGCCATTATATAGTCCAAATCTCTTTCAATTCCATCAACCAACAATAACACATGAGAATCCATTCTTACCTTTACAGTGTTATCAATCTGGCTGAACATAACCCCGTCTATATGGTTTAAAATGTCAACCGGAGAATTAACCTTCTCTTTTATTCTGTCTGTGATAAGGTAAGAGGTCCCGGTTTTTGTCTTATTTATAATCGGAGCCGTTACAACCACCTCCTCCAAATTTAACGTTGACATATTTACCGAATCTTTAGAAACGACATTCACCGTATCTGTGCTTTGCGCATAAATACCATTAGCTACACATATAATGAATAGTTGCAGTAGGATTCGCTTCATAAACTGTAATTTGATTTTATGCGACAATAATCAATAACTGTTCTACTAAAAAATTCATCCCTATTTTTCACATTACATCTTAATTCATCATCTTTGGATAGTTCCTCCCTTTTTGCAGGACACGGTCCCATACATAATGGCAAATATTTGCAAGATCTGCATTCTGAATTATTGGAAAACACCGTTATCAAGTGTTCTTGGGGAGTATTTTTCCACACAACATCTCCATTATCTGATAAATATCCCCTTGCTTTCTTGATATCCTTATTATTACATCTATCAACTGCCCCATTTGGAAAGACAGACATATAATGTTCTCTTTCTCCATCAACGGGAAGGAATAAGTTATATTCGCTACTCTTCATAAATGCAATTTACTATAAATGTGTATTTGTATTTCAGCTCAATTTGTTATTTAAAAACAGTACATCTTCAAATTCCAATGGATAAAAAGCCATAATAGCTTCTTGCATTTTCGTCAATCAGGCAAATTTCAAATTCACCTGCATCCGGCACTATAATATATGCTGTGCCAGGGGTAGATAATGGTGAATAATTCACCATTGTTCCGTTAAAAGGATTAAGTAGACATATAGTGGAAATCCCCAAATTTTCATCAACCACAAGTTTTACACTCTTGCTATATGAATCATACCTGTATTTGACAGTAATACGCCTACCTGAAGAATTTGGCTTGGCTGTTTTATCTTTATCTTTTTCTGTAAGAATAGTAGTTGGATCATCATCTGCAGACATTGATGTAATATTATATGCAGTTACATTATTTGAAATGCATAGCAGGAATAGAAATAGAACAAAAGCAAGTCGTTTCATCGTTGTATTTTTTGTTTACAAAATTAGGATGTTAAAATCAAAAAGTTCAAAAATACGCCTGAGAAAAATATTACACATCGCTTATATAACACACTATAATTCAACTATTTACATATTTACAAAATACTGAAATAATTACATAATCATAAAGCATTTATTATCAATTAGTTACAAAAACACATATCACATATAAACATAACCAATTGTATATCAATTATTTAATTAATAAAATATAATAACAAATGATCATAACTACGACAATTTTGGGATAATTGCATTAATTTTGCGGAAATGAATGCACAGAATTAGTCAAATGAAAAAAGCCATATTACTGTTAGTACCTTTATACATATTTTGTTCCTGCAATAATAGTTTAAGAGAGCAACTCAATATTGCAGAGAAGATAATGAATGATAAGCCGGACAGTGCAATGGCTATGCTAAACAGGATTGATATAGACAGTATCCATAACAGGCAAGACAAAGCCAAATACGCGCTTCTGCACACAATATCATTAGCCAAGAACTATATTTTTTCAAAGAATGATTCAATTATACAGATAGCAAGAAACTATTATAAAAGAGATCCTAAAAGCTTGTACTATTGTCTGTCTGAATTCTATTACGGAGAGATTTTGCAAAACAGAGGGGAGGATACCAAAGCCATGATAAAATTCTTAAGCATTATAGATGCGGCAGAGGAACTCAAAGACCACTATTTTTTAGGCCTATTGTATAGTGATATATGTGAGTTGTATACAACGCAATGCGATTTTGACAACACACTAAAATACGCAAGGTTGGAGTATGACAATTATATTAAGGCAGATAAACCAAGACATGCATATTTTGCCCTAATGGATATTGGTGATGCTTATTACGACATGCAGAAATATGATAGCACTCTGTTTTACTACAATAAATCATTAGATATTTCAACCAAGCTGCATGATACCATAGCTATGCGGATTCTTCACAGAGGTCTGGCCAATACTTATACGGCAATGGATAAACCTCAAGAGGCCTGCAATGCACTTTGGTTTATAAAAAACCGGCTGAAAGAGGATTGGGAATACAGGGAGCTTACATATATGTGCAGGGCTCAGAGACAGTTGGGCAATTATGACAGTGCCAAATACTACCTTAAAGAGGCCGAAGCTGTTACGCCAAATAGAATTAAAGCCAAAGCATTTGTAATGACCGCTGCCGCCAGACTGCACATAAAGACAGGAGAGGTGGAAAAAGCTGCTGAAGAGTATAAATATACTGCTCATATACAGGACTCCCTTGTAAGAATAGCATTACAACATTCATACGCCAACCAGCATAGAGATTATATCTCCAAGGAAAAAGCCATTGAAGAGGAGAAGGTTAAAGCATTAAAGACCTCCGTTATTCTTTCCGTAGCACTGCTTACATCTGTAATAATCATCATAGTGATCATTTTAAGATCCAAATTAATTAAGCAGAGACGCAGAGAACAGGAATTTATGCAGGCAGTGGAGGAGATAAACAGAGTAAACAGGCAAGGAATAGATAATCTTAACAATGAATATGAAACCAAGCTTGTAAAACTTAAGGACATGCTAAAATCAAAGTTTAAAATAATAGAGGAGCTTGCATATACATATTATGAGCGCTCCGGAACACATGAACAACGGGCTATCTATAAAAAGGTTATGCAGCTGTTGGAAGACTATTCAAACGATCCGGCCACCAAACATGAGATTGAAGAGGTTGTAAATGCCTGCAACGACAATATCATTGAAAAGATAAAGCAGGATATACCTAACCTAAAAACGGGAGATATAGACCTGCTTATCTATATCCTTGCAGGCTTCCCTACAAGAGTAATAAGTGTGCTTATAGATGATACTCCTCAAAATATTGCAGTAAGGAAACACAGGATAAAACAGAAGATAGTAGCCTCTGAAACAACAAACAAAGATTACTACACAACAATGCTCTAAAGATTTATAGATCGGAGCCAATTCTGTTGTTGATATCACTCTTTTGCGTATCAGCTTTTCTAACACCTTTAGATTTGCCCCAATTAAAGTTGTAAGAAATCCTTAATGCATAACGCCTACCGGACATATTACTTTTAATTGTCTTTGTATAGGTATTCATGTCTATAATAACCTTACCACTTTTTGCAGAATCCAACACATCGAATACACCAACTCCAAATTTCCATCTTTTGAATCTTTTTGAAGCATCAATTTTCAAAGAAACAGGCTTCTTTGTTGTTGCATTAAAACTTATTTTTGAGGAAGAATTCCAAGATGCCCTCATACTAATCGAGAATGATTTTGGTAGATCCACTGATAGCTGTAATGAACAGGAAATGTAATTGAAATAATCTGTTTTTTCCCTAACCGTACTATTAGAAAAAGTGTAATAAGTTGATAAATCCACAGCCATCATATTAAACAACATTTTATTAAAATTCAGAGAGGCAACAACAGACCTGTCCTTAGAGTCATTTGTGTATGTCTGATAAATTGTTCCCTCTTCATCTGAGTACATATATGATGATATTCCATCATTAGAACTATCATATCCTGCTAATAAGTAAATGCTGTTAAACAAGAGCAGTGACATACCATAACTGTTAACACGGTAAGAGCTTAAGTTGGGATTACCAATCCTTACATAAATATCATTTTGGGATATATAGTAGTTGGGATTAAGTTGCGATATCATAGGCCGTTTAACACCACAACTATAAAAAAGGCCTAAGACATGGCCTCTTTTAGGGTTAATATAATAATTGGCAGACACATTAGGGACAAAATCCAAATAGCTATTACCATCTATATCTGCCCATTTGGCTTGAGCACCAATATTAAAGCCAAACTTCTTAAGATTAAACGTGTACGATGAAAACGGTATTATTTCATTCTCAGTATACTCAAAGGAAGACTCATTGTTTACAGCTTCATTATTTATATATGAATACCGCATGCCTGCATTAAACTGGTGCTTCTTTTTTATTTTTTTATGAAAATTTGCATAACCTACAAATGTACTTGTATTATTCTCCGTATGAGTAATATCCCAAGTCTCTCCCCCTCTCTCATCTTGAAAAAAGGTGTTGGCAATATCATCTTTTTTATATACACCTACATAATCTCCCGTTATTTTCAATTCTGATGCATCTTTAAATTTATGAGTATACATTAAAGAGACCGTAGGACTCTTGCTCTCCATCTTAAAATTCCTGTAACTCTCATCTAACAAAATCCCCGTATTCGTGTATTCAACAGAAGTATTTCTATAATTTTTTCTATTCAAATTTCTATACGACACCTCTGCTGAAAAATAATCATTCTTTGAGACATCATATCCAATTCCAAAAATTCCGTAAATGGAAAGCGGAAGCCTTGTCTCGTCTGTGGTATAATTAATTACTGTACTATCTCTCTCTTCCCAATAGTTTTCTATTGTCTGTTTAATCTTACTTCTCACGGTCGTATAAGTAAGATTTGTGTATAACAAAAATTTATCTTTTCTGTAATTTAAATTTGCCGACGGAGTGGTAGAAATATGGTTTTTGCTTCCCACTGTGCTCTCCGAAGCAGAGACAAATCCGCCCGAATATTTCTTGGTTGTTATCTTTATAGAAATACCACCGTACCTTTCCGAAACATCCGGATTTGATATCACCTCTATCTTATCTAAATCTTCCCCTCTAAAGGATCTTAAATATGTTACCAATTCTTCATCACTCATTTTCACTCTTCTTTTATCTATGTAGATATTGGAAACACGTCTACCATAAAGTGTAACATCATCATGGACCATTATGCCAGGAGCGGTTTTGAGAACGTCTGTGAGATCCTTACCTTTTAGTGCTGTCACATTCCCTAACTTATACTCATAGCCGTTCATATTGTAGTCTACCATATTGGCTACTACTTTGGCCTCCTTTAGTGTAGTTATATCCTCTTTTAAAATAATATCATTAAATTTAGTATTATTTTCTACGGTAAAATCACAAGAATATTTTTCATATCCAACTATTGATACTTCTATCGTATATCTACCCCCTTTTGCTTTAATGAAATAAAAAGAACCATCTGCCTTTGTTGTTGTACCTTCAACCTGTTTATTTGTTGCTTTATCTAACAATACAACAGAGGCAAACTCTATTGGATTATGGCTTTCGTCAAAGACCTTTCCAAAGACCATATAACTACCTTGGGCAGAGATTGTTCCCGTATAAATCAATAATAAAAGGAATGTAAAATATACTCGCATAAAGAAAAAGTTACACCATTTTCCACTCAACCTATAAAATTACAACTACACATCAAACTAATTAACCTCTTCATACCACACATTATCACAACTTGGACATACCCCCCTTACTAAATTATAATATGCGGTTTCACCCTCCTCGTTATTACCTGTAGCTGCAACATGAACATGTTCTTCAACTACATAACCACACACAGGACATGTCATAGGGCGAGCATTTTTACCACAATGTGGGCATTTGACTACAGACGCCGCAGTTATTAAACCTGCAATAGAAAGAAATAAAGCAACAAAAATTGACAATCTAAAAAATCTTCTCATAATAATGAATTTTACTTATAGATATTTAATACATAGCGCAATACTAATAAAAAAAAATAAATTAAACAAACTAAGTAACAACAAATTAGCATAGACCGACTCAATAAATATCTTAAACTTCTTATGAAAAGACGGAAGATAGCGGCCTCAGAAGCGGCCAACAAAGATTACTTCACAACAATGCTCTAATACAAAAAAAGGAGGGTGTACCAAACTTTATTCATTTGATACACCCTCCATCTTATTCATGGAACCCTGTTACGGGATTTTTACCTGTTAAGAAATTCCAACTTGCCGTTGTTGTAATCTACTGTTATTGCATGCTCTTTGGTTATCTCCCCTGCAATAATCTTGGTTGCAAGTTCGTTTATAAGCTCTTTCTGGAGCAACCTCTTTATTGGCCTTGCACCGTAGGCTATATCAAAGCCTTTGGAAGCAAGGTAGTTGAGGGCAGGCTCTGTAAAGTCTATCTGTATCTCCTTCTCTGCAAGCAGATCCTTAATCTGATGGATCTGAAGCATAAGAATATCCTTAATATCCTTCTCGCTCAGAGGCTGGAACATTATAACCTCATCTATACGGTTAAGGAACTCCGGTCTTACACTTCTCTTAAGAACCTCCAAAACAGCATTCTTGCAATCTGCAAGAGCTTGAGACTTGTTGACATCGTTTATCTTGTTCATGTAGCTTTGGATAATATCTGCGCCAACATTACTTGTCATGATAAGGATGGTGTTCTTAAAGTTTACCGTTCTGCCCTTACCATCTGTAAGACGTCCGTCATCGAGCACTTGCAATAAGATATTGAATACATCGGGGTGAGCTTTCTCTATCTCATCGAACAGCACTACAGAGTAAGGTTTCCTTCTTACAGCCTCTGTAAGCTGTCCGCCCTCGTCATAACCTACATATCCCGGAGGCGCACCAATAAGTCTTGTAACTGCAAAACTTTCCTGATACTCAGACATATCTATTCTTGTCATAAGGTTCTCGTCGTTAAACAGGAACTCTGCAAGTGCCTTTGCCAACTCTGTCTTACCAACACCGGTGGTACCAAGGAACAGGAACGAACCTATAGGTCTCTTCTCGTTCTGCAACCCTGCACGCGACCTTCGTACTGCATCTGCCACAGCCTTAATAGCCTCATCCTGTCCTATGACCCTCTTGTGCAACTCCTCCTCAAGGTGAAGTAGTTTATCCTTCTCGCTCTGAAGCATACGTTTTACAGGTATGCCGGTCCATTTTGCCACAACCTCTGCAATATCCTCCGGAGTAACCTCCTCGTTGATAAGTGGGTTAGGGTTTTCTGCCTTCTTCTTCTCCAACGCCTTTATCTCCTCCTGCAGCCCGCCAATTTTACCGTATCTAATCTCCGCAACCTTTGCATAGTCTCCGTTACGCTCTGCAATATCGGCATCGGTTTTAAGATCATCTATCTCCTGCCTCTTCTTTGATATTGAGTTGAGCAGATCTTTCTCCTCCTTCCATTGGGCATCTGCAACCTTCTTCTCAGCCCTCAGCTGCTCCAACTGAGAGTTGATGTCATCCAATTTAGGGGATTTTCCCTCTCTCTTAATGGCCTCTCTCTCTATCTCCAACTGTTTTACCTTTCGGTTCATTTCATCTATCTTCTCAGGAACGGAGTTCATCTCCAACCTCAGTTTAGATGCTGCTTCATCAACAAGGTCTATGGCTTTGTCGGGAAGAAAACGGTTGGTAATATATCTGTTGGACAGGTCTACCGCTGCTATGATAGCATCATCCTCAATACGTACTTTGTGGTGGTTCTCATATTTCTCCTTAAGTCCTCTAAGGATTGAGATGCTCTCTGCAGGTGACGGCTCATCTACCATAACCATCTGAAACCTCCTTTCAAGAGCCTTGTCCTGCTCAAAGTACTTCTGGTACTCATCCAAAGTGGTAGAACCTATTGTCCTAAGTTCGCCCCTTGCAAGCGCAGGTTTAAGAATGTTTGCTGCATCCATTGCACCGCTGCTCTTTCCTGCTCCAACAAGAGTGTGAATCTCATCTATATACAGGATTATCTCACCTTGGCTGTCTATTACCTCCTTAACTACAGATTTAAGCCTCTCCTCAAACTCTCCCTGATATTTTGCACCTGCTATAAGTGCACCCATATCAAGCGAATAGATTAGTTTGTCCTTAAGATTCTCGGCAACGTCTCCGTGAACAATCCTTTGGGCAATGCCCTCGGCTATGGCTGTCTTACCAACTCCCGGCTCGCCAACCAATATAGGGTTGTTTTTGGTTCTTCTGCTTAGAATCTGAAGCACACGCCTTATCTCCTCATCCCTTCCTATTACCGGATCCAACTTGCCTTTTTTTGCAAGTTCCACCAAGTTGGTAGAGTAAAGATCCAATGCTTTTTGATTTGATTGATTGTTGTTTGTCATATATTATTTTCTCCTTTTTTCTTTTTTTGTTTGGCTTAGAATCTAACAAAAGACTTACCAAATGAATTTTTAGTGACATACTGTCATGAATCTGTAATAAAAACTTACCTCATAACTGCCGTTGAATTATTTTTTAATGAGAAAAATAAACTCTATATTTGTCTCTAACGATTACGCGGCAGGGTGTATATTGCCCTTGCGTTTTGATAGTTTGACAATGCAGGATATTATATATAATAGTGATACTCTCAAGGATGGTAATTTTCTGCCTGTAGTGGAGTGTTTCTACACCATTCAGGGGGAGGGCCGCCATACAGGTGAGGCAACATATTTCATAAGACTTGCGGGGTGTGATATCCACTGCCCGTGGTGTGATGCCAAAAATACATGGAATGCGACAAAATTTCCTGTATTTCCTGTAGAGGAGATTGCG
Source organism: uncultured Bacteroidales bacterium (assembly GCA_934717185.1). GTDB lineage: Bacteria > Bacteroidota > Bacteroidia > Bacteroidales > UBA932 > Egerieousia. The sequence goes on from CAKUYQ010000007.1 coordinate 65,235, forward strand.
GCGGGAGTCCTTAATTCGGTTGCTCCGGCCGTTGTAATAACCGGTGGGGAACCTTTCAAATATCCTTTAGGGCCTCTTACACAACTCCTTAAGGAGAATAGGATAAGAATATATGTAGAGACATCGGGGTCGGAGCCCTTGTCGGGAAGCGTAGATTGGATATGCGTCTCTCCCAAAAAGAGGGTTGCACCGCTTAAGGAGAATCTTAAGGTTGCCAATGAGTTGAAGGTGGTTATTTCACTTCCTTGTGATTTCTCGTGGGCGGAGGAGAATGCTGCAATGGTTGGCAATGACTGCCTGCTCTATCTGCAGCCGGAGTGGGGAAGGATGGGAGAGATAATGCCGCTGATAGTTGATTATGTAAAGGCGCATCCGCAGTGGAGGGTTTCGCTGCAGACACACAAGTTTATGGATATTCCATAATTGTCGGGAAGAGAATAAGACTAAACTAAATTAATTTTAAACTATAGATGATAATGAAAAAAACATTAGTTCTTTTAATGGCAGCCATGATGATGGCTCCGAGTGCTTTTGCACAGAAAAAAGCCAAGAAAGCCGAGGTTAAACCGGAGGGTTATATCTTTACTACCGTAAAGGCAAACCCTGTTACTCCTATTAAGAACCAGAGCAGTTCCGGTACATGCTGGGCTTTCTCAACCATATCGTTCCTTGAGAGTGAGGCAATCAAAGCCGGAAAGGCGGATACAACTCTTAATCTTTCCGAGATGTTCATTGTTTCAAGGGCTTATTCAGACAAGGCCGAGAAGTATGTAAGATTGGACGGTAATCTTAATTTTGCCGGTGGGTCTGACTTTGGCGATGTTGTTACCGTATTTAAAAATTATGGTATTGTACCTGAGAATGAGATGCTTGGCCTTAACTACGGCCAGAAAGTTCACAGACATGCAGAGTTGGATGCAGTGCTTAAGGCATACGTAGAGGCTGTTGCAAAGAAACCTATGCGTACTCTTTCAACTGCTTGGAAGAGAGGTTTTGAGGGTATCCTTTCTGCTTATCTTGGCGATGTCCCTCAGAAGTTTACAGTTAACGGAAAGGAGTATACCCCTAAGTCGTACGAGGAGAGCCTTGGGCTAAACTTGGATGATTATGTTTCGCTTACAAGTTTTACTCACCATCCTTTCTATGAGTCTTTTGTTATTGAGGTTCCCGACAATTGGCGCTGGTCTCAGTCATACAACCTCCCTATGGATGAACTTGAGCAGGTTATGGACTATGCAATCAACAATGGTTACACATTTGCCTGGGGTGCCGATGTAAGCGAGAAGGGCTTTACAAGGAACGGACTTGGTGTTGTTCCGGATGTTGCAGCGGCAATGAAATCTGCAGGTTCAGATCAGGAGAAATGGATTGGTGTTTCCAAAGAGGATAAAGAGGCTGCAATGTACAACCAGAATGCTCCGGGCAAAGAGTTGGAGATTACTCAAGAGATGAGACAGGTTGCATTTGATGAGGGCACAACTACAGATGACCACGGAATGCACGTTTACGGTATTGCAAAAGACCAGAACGGCACTAAATACTATATAGTAAAGAACTCTTGGGGGCCAAGCGGAAAATACAAAGGAATCTGGTATGTTTCTGTACCTTATGTCAAGTACAAAACAATGAATATCCTTATTAACAAGAACGCTATCCCTGCAGAGATACGCGCCAAACTTGGTCTATAATCTTTAATAACTTAAATATGAGAAAGATAGTTTTAACTTTAGCAGCCTTGTTCCTATTTGGGGGAGTTGCTAATGCTCAGTATGAGTATAAATTTACCGTTGTAAAGGAGAACCCTGCAACACCTGTAAAGAATCAGGCGAGAACCGGCACATGCTGGTGCTTTGCAACAACATCGTTAATGGAGTCTGAACTTCTTAGAATGGGAAAAGGGGAGTATGATCTTTCGGAGATGTATATTGTAAGAAAGGTTTACGAAGATAGGATGGATGACAACTACCTCCGCAGAGGAAAGGGTAATTTGGGCCCTGGCGCTGTTTCTCACGTGTTTCTTAAAGCAATGGGCAAATATGGTTTGATGCCGGATGTTGTTTATCCCGGTGTTGATGGTGGTTCGGGAAAGCATAACCATACAGCTTTACAGTCATACGTAAAGGAGAACAGCAAATTGGCCGTTGAGGCAAAGAAGAAGATGCCGGAGGCATTAAAGAAGGGTATCCTTGACGCATTTTTGGGTGAACTTCCTGCTTCTTTCAAATATGAGGGTAAGGAGTATACGCCTCAATCATTCTATAAAAACCTTGGTCTTAATGCAGATGATTATGTAGAGATAACCAGTTTTACACATCATCCGTTCTATGAGAGAGTTCCATTGGAAATTCCGGATAACTTTGATCATGAACTATTCTACAATCTCCCTCTTAATGAGCTTATGGAGACTTTGGACTATGCCATTAACAACGGTTACACAGTTGCATGGGATGGTGATGTAAGTGAGAGGTCTTACGATTTTGCAAAGGGTATTGCTCTTATGACAGATGCAGATATCAAAGGCACTAAATCCATTAAGGAGCGTTATGCCGAAACAGATGTAGACCAGGCTCTAAGACAGCAGATGTTTGAGGATTTTACAACTACAGATGACCACCTTGAGCATATTACCGGTATAGCAAAAGACCAGGAGGGGGTTAAATATTACAAAACCAAAAACTCTTGGGGTACAGAGAGAGGCATTTATGAAGGATACCACTATATGTCTGAGAACTATGTAAAGGGTAAAACAATTGCAATAGTTCTACATAAGAATGCTATTCCTAAAGATATAAAGAAAAAGTTAGGAATCAAATAGACATACTTTTGTTTACCATTAATACTTGAATTGAGGGTGTATCAAATGAATAAAGTTTGGTACACCCTCCTTTTTTTGTTAATTCAGACCTATTCTGCCGGTAATATTACCCTTTTGCGTGTCTGCTTTTCTTGCCCTTTTAGCAGTACCCCAACTAAAATTGTAGGAAATATTCAACTGATAACCTCTGAACGATGCGCCATTGTGTACAGTCTGAACATAGTCACCCATATCTAAATTGGTGTCACCTCTTTTCTGAGAATCCAACAAATCCGTAATATTAAATCCTATATTCCATCTTTTGATTCTTTTGGAAAATGCTAAATTAACAAGAAGCGGGTCTTTTCTTGTAGCATTGTAACTTACTCTCTTGGCAGTACTTCCAAACGCCCACATCCTTATTGAATAGAACTTAGGCAAAGCCAATGACAACATTATATTATAAGACATAGAGTTTACAATATTACTTTTCCCTTTAACACTGAATTCAGAAAAGTTGTACGATGCGGATAACCCTAAAGAGAGCATATTAAACAGATAATTATTATAGTTTAAAGAGAGATTTGCACCCTTAGAGACAGCCTCATTGGTATAAGTCATATAAACAGTCCCTTCATCATCTGAATACATATATGACGTTATCGCATCATCTGCATTGCTATAGCCTGCCGACAAGTTTATTTGATTGAACAGTTGTAAGGAAAGGTTATAATTGTTTGTATAATAAGATGTTAAATTTGGATTACCAACCCTTACATAAATATCTCTATCGGACAGATAGGTGTTTGGATTAAGCTGGAATATGGTTGGACGACTAACCGTCCGAGAATAGTTTGCGCTCAAAATATGCCCTTTCTTTTGGTTTATATAATACCTTAAAGATACATTAGGTACAAAATCCAAATAGTTGTTATCATCTATATTTGCCCATTTGATCTGAGCACCACCTCTAAAGCCAAACTTATTAAAGTTTGCAGAGTATGATGCAAAATACCTTAGCTCACTCTCGTTGTATACAAAAGATGATTCATTGTTAACAGCCTCATTCTTTATATATGAATATTGCATTCCAGTATTAATGCTATATATTCTCTTAAATCTCTTTGAATAGTTTGCATACCCCACAAAAGAGTTTGTATTATTCTCTGTTTTTGTAAGGTTTTCATCCTTTTTCTCATCACTTTCTATATCAAAAGAACCGGTAGTAATATCATCGCTATTATATGCTCCTACATAGTCGCCTGTTACTGTCAATTCAGATGCATCTTTAAACTTATGTACATACATTATCGAAACAGATGGTTGAGTATTAACTGTTTCATAATCTCTGAAACTACCTCCCGGCAACAGACTTTTATCTGTGGATTCCACTTTCGTTTTTCTGTTTTGCGTTCTGGTTATCTTCCAATATGATACATCGGCCGAGATATAGTCATTTTCTGATATGTCATATCCTACACCCATAATTCCTTTTACGGTATATGGCTGTTTTGTTTTTTCTTTGATAATATTCACCACCTGTTTCTCTGACTCTTTCCAATTGTTGGTTATAGTCTCCTTAGAATTACTGTTTATGGTCGCAGACATAAAAGAGGCATACAAAGAAAACTTCTCTCTTCTGTAATCAAGATTAGCCATTGGATCAATGGCAAACCTGTTTTTGTTTCCCATTGCTGCAACTGAAGCAGAAACAAACCCGCCGGTATGTTTTTTTGTAGTTATCTTTAAGGCCGTACCACCATATCGCTCAGATATATCCGGGTCTGAAATCACCTCTATCTTCTCTATGTCGCCACCTTTATATGTATTCAAATATGAAAGAAGGTTATTATTGTCTACCTTAACCTTCCTCCTATCTATATATATATTACTGATCTGCTTGCCATAAAGGTTAACACCATTGGTAATCATTATGCCGGGTGCTGTTTGAAGTACATCTGTAAGATCTTTATTTTTTAGAGAGGCTATGTTGCCTATCTTATATTCGTAGCCGCTCATATTGTAATCTACCCTGTTGGCAACTATCTTAGCCTCTTTTAGAGTATTTATCTCCTCTTTTAGTATAATACTTCCAATGTTAAGACTATTTTCTACGGTTAAGTTGAGAGTATATTTTTCATAACCTAATAAAGAAACCTCCAATATATATGCCCCGGCTTTAGCGTTTAATGCAAACGCACCATCCGCTCCGCTTGTTGTACCTGTAAGTTTTTTTGTTACATTATTTGACAATACAACAGAGGCAAACTCTACCGGCTGTTCATCTTTATCTATAACCTTTCCAGTTATCTTGTAAGAGTTCTGAGCATAGACACCCTCACATAACAACAAGAATAGGGTAAAATAAACTGCAAAACGAGAGCAGAATTGCAAACCTGTTTGATAACTATGCCAATGTGCTACGTTTATAATAGTTTTATCAAAATATACTCTCATAGCTTAAATCATTAATATGAACTTCTTTCAATCGCGCCATCCCATACGTACCCACATACTCTGCATAGGGCACTATATTTGTCTTTGTCACGATTGTCATAATGATAATGGTACACATCATAACTTCCACAAATTCCACACCTAATAGCTTTTGCATGCTTTTCATTACAATACGTACAATTATCTGTATAAGCAATTGCTACAACACTACCAATTGTTATAAGTAGCAGTGATACTAATGTAATTGTTTTAATTTTTACTTTCATAATTTTGATTTTAAATATTAATAAATTATTTTGTTTCGGGAATGGTACAAGACGCTGCACTAGCAGATTATCTAATATTCCCTTCGCGTACAAATATAGCTGATTAATACCAAAAAGCTGCAAACGTAAATAATAAAACACTCATAATTGTTGTAAATTTGCACCCGTTATGAGATACTTAAAAAGACTATTGGCAATGGCGGGAGTGTCGTTATTATTCGTAACCGCAGCCACAACATATACCCATGCAGATAATAATCTGCTTCCCGACAAAAAATATGGAGATTACAGAGATGACCCTAAGATCCGCCACCAGGCAGATTCTGTTCTTAAAACGCTCTCCCTTAGAGAGAAGATTGCGCAGATAATAATTATTGCATACCAAGTCGACGATTCACAGAAGGCGAAAAATCTGCAAAACCGCCTCATTAAAGATGAAGGCCTTGGAGGGGTAATAATAATGAACGACCCATTGGACGGTGCTATAAAGAGGCTTAATGAGTTCCATGCAATGGCAAAGACACCGCTTCTTGTTACCATAGACGGCGAGTGGGGTCTTTCCATGAGGTTTGACGAGATACCGGTATTTCCACGCCAGATGCAGTTGGGTGCATTAAGCTCAGATTCACTTGTATATGAGGTTGGAAAGGCTTTTGGAGAGGAGTGCAACAAACTTAATATTCATGTAGATTTTGCACCGGATATAGATATAAACAACAACATAAATAACCCTGTAATAAACACACGTTCTTTTGGCGAAGACAGGGAGAAGGTGGCCAAATACGGTATTGCACTAAGCAAAGGGATGGCCTCAATGAATGTTGCAGGTTCTGCAAAGCATTTTCCCGGGCATGGAGATACAGATGTAGACTCCCATAAGGGGCTGCCGGTTCTTAACTTCACAAAAAGCAGATTGGACAGTCTTGAACTATACCCTTTCAGACAACTTATTGCAAATGGAGTGGATATGGTTATGGTTGGCCATTTGGAGGTTAAGGCTTTGGATGAAACAGGCACCATCTCCTCTATATCGCGCAGAATCATTACAGATCTTCTTAGAAACGAATATGGTTATGATGGCATTATCTGCACAGATGCTCTTGGAATGGATGGGGTGGCAAAGGCATCTGGGTTGGATCAGGCGCATGTTGCATTGGAGGCATATAAGGCAGGTGTAGATATTCTTCTTATGCCAGAGGATGTAGAGAATACCTTGGATCTTATATCCAACGCAATAAAAAAAGGGGAGTTGAGTGAAGAGGAATTAGATGGTAAGGTTCTTAAAATGCTTATGCTAAAGGCAAGATGCGGGATGTTTGAAAAGAGCTACAGACCGTTTGTAAGCAGATACAAACTTGCAGAAAAGATGCAGAGCAGACACAATGAGAACCTTATAAAGGAGATTGGGGAGAAGAGCGTTACACTTCTTACAAATAGAGGCGATCTGTTGCCTCTTGGCAATCTTAACGGCAAAAAAGTTGGTGTAGTAGCCTTTGGGAGCAGAGAGAAGAACAGTCTGTTTAACAACTATGTACAACATTATGTTGCTGCAGATTCTGTTCTTTTGGATTCAAAGGCAACAGTGGAGGATATTGCAGCTGCCAAAAAGGCGATGGGGCAAAAGGATATTGTAATATTTGCCTTTAACAATACAGACAGCAGGCCTTACAAGAACTATGGAATAGACTCCAAACAATTTGATTTTATAACAAAATGGGCCGCAGAACAGCCATCTGTTGCGGCTTATATGGGTTCTCCATACGCATATTCAAAGATTGACAACGTTGATAATTTTAATTCTTTTATAGTTGGTTATCAATCTATTGATGCGAATAATCTTGCAACTGTGGAATCTATCTTTGGGGCAATACCAACGGTTGGTGTCCTTCCTGTAAGCACAGGCAACCTAAAGGTTGGCGAATCTGTTATTCTTTCAGATAAAACAAGACCTCAGTACCGGTTCTACCACAATACAGAACCTGCTACATACACAGCTTCATTGCAGCTAAGAGACAGTTCTGCTTTCATCACATTATTACCACTTGTCGGGAAGCTGATTGAAAATAACGAGTTTTCCGTTTTTACAGAGTTAGGGCATATTTTAATGAATACAGAGGGTTCTGAATCAAATGAGTTTCATAACAGCTACGCAGCAATAAACGGAGATCATGCAAAGATTCTCTTATGGGATCTAATGTCACACAGGAGTGGACTACCTAATGTAAACAACTTGAATTCCATAAATAGCAGCAATGTAAGTGAGTTGAATATTGAACAACATACAGAACCTGTCTTTAGCAATGCCAACATTTACTACATAAGGAGGATTATTGACAAGTATTATCAAAATGCAGACAACACCATTAAGAATGAAACAGACAATCTGTTTGAATTAATGGAGATGTATGGCAGTACTGTAAACAAGAGCGGGAATATAACCACTACAGCAAAAGATTTGGAGAAGTTTCTGTTTACCATAGACAACAACGGAAAATATGCCGGGAAACAGGTATTTTCACCAAGCACCGCAAAACTTCTTAAAGATCTATTGATCTACTACATGCCTGCTCTATGATTCTTTCTTAAGCTTCTTATGGCTAATGGGGTAACTATCAGCACAACAACAAGATTAAAGAGGATTGCAATAGGGAAAGAGGTATAATTGCCATTATTGAAAAATGTACCGATAACGGCATTATATACAAACTGTCCCCATAGAGACATGAACATAACTACTGAAAATGCGCTTCCCGATATATGCTTGAACTTTTCACCTATTGCATTAAATACTACAGGGTAGGTTGAGCCAAGGCCAAAGCCCAACAGTGTCATACCAATAAAACATAATGTAATGTTGGCAGGCATAAATAGTATAAATGATACCCCAACCGCTCCCACCACTACATATACCACAAGTACAGATATATCTTTCATTACAGACATGAGGTAAGAGAGAACAAAACGTCCCAATAACATACCTATAGTGAATATGGTAAGTGAGAATGTAGCCATACCATGGGACATCCCGAAACTCTCAAAAAACTGTGTGGTAAAACTTCCGCTTATTCCCTCAAAGCCGCTTTGAAGGAACAGCACAAGTGCTAACCCCAAGAATGCCGGGAACGATAGAAGATATTTAAGTTTACATGTAAATGAGGAGTTGTTCCCAATCTCAAAATCGTTTACATCTTTGGATTTTCCCTGTGGCACCGCTGTTTTTGGCCCCGGGAAATCTATTATAACAAAGTAGATTATAGACAATACCATAATTACAGCAACAGCAATAAGCACATAGTTGTAATGAATGAATGTGCATGCTAATGTCCAAAGCAATGCTCCTACACAATAACATGCTCCCAACAGGCTTATTCTGCTACCACGCTTGTCGGAATCGTAAATATCCGAGACAAGTGCGTTAGTCTCTCCATTTAGGATACCCCCGCCAATGCCTACAAAGAATATGCTCGCAACAAGCAGATAGAACTCTTTTATGTAAGCAAGCCCCATAATACCTAATAAAAGTACCGCAGCACCGGATATAAGCAACCATTTATATCCAAATTTATCCATTACAGGCCCAAATATCAATGTACCTACAATAATGCCGGCAGACATTATAGGCGCCAAGATATTGGCATTGGGATAAATTGAATTAAGCGGAGGCAGCAGTACTCCCAATGACAACATGACAATGCCAAAAAAAGCGAGCCCTATACATGCCGCTATAAAAACCTTCGTTGTATTGTAATCTTTATTCTCCTTTACCATTTTTAAATAACTTCTTTATAGCTAAGCTTTGGCGTTGGCTTTGGCTTTAGCTTTCTCTACCCTCTTTACTCTCTTTACTCTCTTTACCCTCTTTACTCTCCATACAATCCTTACCAAAAAGGCCAACGCCATATGAGTTTATTGTTTATTGTTAAAAGTCTATAGTCAGTTAATTTGTTTATAGTTTAAAAAAGTTAGTTTTTCATATTTACTCTATAAACCATAAACTTTCAACTATTAACTTTTATAGTTAGTTCATCATCTTTCTCTTTTTAAAGACAAAGGATGCTGCAAATACAGAGAGCAACATAACCGCTATAACTAGAACAAAGTCCCAATTGCTGTCTAATAGCGGCAGTTTTACGTTCATTCCAAAGATTCCGGATATAAGTGTGGGCGGCATAAACAGCAGTGAGACAAAGGTTAGCACCTTCATTATTTTGTTCTGGTCCAAGTTAATTAAACCTAAAACCGTATTCTGCAGATATTCAAGTCTTTCAAAGCTAAAATTTGTATGGTTAAGCAATGAGCCAATATCCTTTATTATTACGTTGAGCTTTGCATGTACGTCACGCGGGAACTTATCTGATTTAAGTATAGAGGAGATCATTCGCTGTTTATCTACAATATTCTCTCTTACAATCATTGTGTTCTCCTGCAACTGGTTAATATCCAACAGGAAGTCCTCATTTACATTCTCTCCCAAACTTACCCTCTTACTAAATTGTGCAATCTCCTTTGCCATAAGCTCAATCATATCTGCATCCAGATCTATTCTGTTCTCCAATATTGCAACAAGAATATGATATCCTGTGGGAAAGAGCTTACTCATATTCCCCAATCTTCTTTGCAGATCTGTAAAAGTCCTTAACGGCACCTGTCTTATTGTAACAAGAATACCCTCCGATAGGATAAAGGAAACAGCCTCCATAGAGTAGTTGTCGGGACCCGGAATAAGAAAGTTTGTATTGGCAAATATGGTTGTGTCTGTCTCTGAATATCTTGATGATGACTCAATCTCCTCTGCCGTGGCCCTGCTCTGCAAAGTTGTATCGAGAAATGCCTCTACACCTCTTTTTTCTTCGCCCGTGGGTTCAAACAGATCTACCCAAAGTACATCATCAAATCCCAATTCGTCGAGATCCAAAAGATTAGACGAGGTCTGAATCTGTCCTTTCTGTTTATAGAAAATCTCTATCATAAGCCACCTCCTTTGTTAATTATTCAGGGACACGCGCACAACGCTGTGCAAAGTTATAAAAAATACTCTAAAAACAGAGATGCTCAACAAGAATCTTAATACCAATCGCTACCAAAATCACACCACCGGCTATCTCTGCTTTTTTTCCAATCTTAATACCAAGTGCCTGCCCCCATTTTACCCCTATATATGACGCCAATGCAGTTATAACAACAGTTGATAAAACAGCAAAACCAATCTTTAGCGCAGGAAGCATCATAAATGCAAGTGAAACGCCAACAGCCACGGCATCTATACTTGTTGCAACAGCAAGCAGTACGAGCCTTTTCAATTTAAGGAAATCAGCCGCTTGTTCACCATCATCCTCTTTATGAGATGCCCCCCCATATACCATTTTACCTCCAAGATAGAGAAGTATTACAAAAGCAATCCAATGGTCCCATTCATTAATGAAGGAGGCAAAGAATGTTCCGGCTATCCAACCGGCAAAAAGAAACATCGCCTGAAGTATCCCAAAGACCAAGATAACTTTTAATCTTTGAAGTGATGTCATTTGCGGGGTCTGTATTCCACCGCCTATTGAGACGGCAAATGTATCAAAGCAGAGACCTACAGCCAAAAGTACCAGTTCTAAATATGTCATTAACCAATAATTTAAAGACCAAAAGAGGGTGACCAAAAAGAAATTGTTCACCCTCATAATTATATATAATTGATTATATTGTCTATTATTTAGTAAGCGTTAAAAAATAAGTTGGTAAAGATTTAGCAGTATTTTGAGGATAGATGTCTTTTTGAAGAGAGAGTGTGCCGGTGGCACATGACTGATGAGAAAAGACATATAGACCGAAAAGACAATTAAAGATTACCAAGTTATTTTTTTAAGATTACTTAATTGCAGCAGATTTTCTGAATAGCAATAGTCCGGCAAATGTAAGCAGAGCACAGACCGCTATCAAAGAGAAACCAAAACTGAACACGAACTTTTCAAGGATAAAGCAGATTACAGGTGCCGCAATACATACAACAGGAACAGCTTTGTCCACAACTTTTATCCTGGTGAACATACCAAAAAGGAATAGGCCTAAAAGTGGCCCGTACGTATATGCAGCAATCTGGTAAACCATATTGATTACAGCATCATTCTTAACCATATTAAAGAACATGATGAGAACAACAAAGAGTACAGCCATAATCAAAAGCACTGTTTTACGTACGCTCTCCTTTTTCTTGTCATCCCACTCTTTTCTCTTGTCCATACCAACAATATCTATACAGGTTGATGTTGTAAGGGATGTTAGAGCATTTGCACATGTTGGATACGCTGCAGAGATAAGTCCCACAAAGAATATGACACCAACTACAGGTTTTAGGCTGAAAGCAACAGTAGGGAAGATCTTGTCAGCCTCAACTTTTCCTGCAACTGTGGTAATTCCCTCCAACAATCCGCCATGCTGCTGGATATAGATTGCAAGAACAGCTCCCAAAATAAGGAAAAGAAGGTTCATCGGGATCATCATAATCACAGAGGTAAATACATTCTTCTGTGCCTCCCTTATATTTTTACAGCTTAAAGATTTCTGCATCATCGCCTGATCCAAACCGGTCATTGCAACAGGTATGAGAACACCGCTAAGGAATCTCTTCATCCAGTTTGTTGCAGTAGACGGATCTGTATCAAACACCTTTGAGTATTCGCTACCATGAACATTTACAAACATATCTGTAAAGCTCCACCCCATCTCTTTGCAGATAAAGAAAACAGAGACAACAACTGCAACAATCATAAATGTTGTCTGAATAGTATCTGTCCAGATAATGGTCTTTACACCGCCCTTCATTGTATACAGAATCGCTAATATCACAAAAACTGCAGCCGCAACCCAAAACGGTACACCTATCTCTTTAAGCACAAAATTGTACAGAACAAAAATCACAAGGAAGGTTCTTACAGTAGCTCCAAGAAGACGCGATATTATAAAAAAGGATGCTCCTGTTTTGTAACTGTAATTACCAAATCTGTTATCCAGATATGTGTAAATGGATGTAAGATTCATCTTGTAATAGAGCGGGAGCAATAGAAGTGCAATAATTGCGTAACCTATTATCATACCCAACAGCATTGGGAGATAGAAAAATTTCTCATTGTAGACATTGCCCGGAACAGACATAAAAGATACTCCGGACAGCGACGCGCCAATCATTCCATAGGCAACTAAAAACCAGTTGGATTTTTTATTACCTGTGAAATATGACTGATTGTCTGCCTTTCTAGATGTAATAAACGCTATACCAAAAAGCAGTAAGGTATAGAGCAGAAAGGTGATTAAAAGTACAGTTGCATTCATCTGTTGTTATGTTTATTAGATTGTGTTTTATTAAACTTTAAAGGGCTGCCTGTTCTGTATGGATTTACCGAGTGTAAGCTCATCTGTATACTCCAAATCATCTCCAAAGCCAACGCCTCGGGCTATAGTTGTAATTTTTATATCGAACGGAGACAACCTCTTAAAAATATAGAAAGAGGTGGTTTCACCCTCCATACCGGTATTGAGAGCCAGTACCACCTCCCTTATCTCTCCCTCGCCCACTCTTTCAACAAGCCTGTCTATAGTAAGGTCACTTGGTCCTATCCCATCCATAGGTGATATGATTCCGCCCAAGACATGGTAAAGCCCATTGAACTGACGGGTATTTTCCAAACTCAGGACATCCCGTATACTCTCAACCACACACACCAATGCTCTATCTCTCTTTGGATCGGAGCAGACAGGGCAGACTGCACTATCTGAAATCATATTGCATTCGCTGCAATACTTTACCTCATTTCTAAGCTGAGTAAAGGCATTGGAAAAGCGGTTAACCTTTTCTACAGGTTGTTTTAAAAGATGCAAAGCCAAGCGTAGAGCCGTCTTACGGCCAACGCCAGGCAACGATGCAAATTCATCAACTGCATCCTCCAAAAGCTTGGATGAATAGTTGTTATCTCTCAAATTTTATTTACTTTGTTGAGTTATAATAGTCTACAGCCTTCCTTACAGAGCCGTGCTCTAAAAGGAGTTTCTTGGCAAACTCATAATCATCTATCTTTGCCTCATCCATAATCATCCTTGTGCCCCTATCCACCAACTTGGCGTTTGAAAGCTGCATATCCACCATCTTATTACCCTTTACATGCCCCATTCTAACCATTGTGGAGGTAGAGATCATATTAAGGATAAGTTTCTGGGCTGTGCCGGATTTCATTCGTGTACTGCCGGTAACAAACTCAGGGCCTACAACAGCAACTATAGGAATGTCAACCTCTTTTGTAACAGGAGCATCCGGGTTACAGGTAATGCAACCTGTTAGCATTCCATGCTTTCTGGCCTCTCTGCAGACACCTATAACATATGGAGTTGTACCGGAAGCGGCAATACCCACAACAACGTCATTGACTGTTGGATTAAACGGCTGCATGTCTCTCCACCCGCCATCTAAATCATCCTCTGCATTCTCTACAGCCTTTCTGATTGCAGTATCCCCTCCTGCTATAAGGCCGATTATCAGATTAAATGGAGCTCCGTATGTAGGAGGTATCTCAGAAGCATCCAAAATACCAAGACGGCCACTAGTGCCGGCTCCCAAATAAAACAATCTCCCCCCCCTCTTCATTCTCTCTACAATACCCTCAACAAGTTTCTCAATCTGAGGTATGCATTTTTCAATTGCATATGGGACATTCTTGTCCTCGTTGTTCATCCCTTCCAACAGTTCCCTAACGGACATTTTGTCCAAATTGGAATAGTTTGATGACTGTTCGGTTATCTTCATCGTATTTTGTAATATATTATAGTTAAATCAATTCACAGCCTTATGATACTCTACAAGACCGTCTATAGGAGACTTTAATATCTTTCCTATCCTTGCACCAAACTTATCTGCAGCTTCATTAAGATAATCAGAAAAATAATGTGCGACAGAACCCACAAGATTTACCGGATACTGCTTGTAATCGTAATGCGCGATATTCCTCTCAAAGAAATCCTTATAACAATCCATTACAATACTCTTCATATGAGGATCATCCCTGAATTCATTTATAAAAGGACAGAAAGAGGCAAGAAAACGATTAGGCATAGGCTGTTTATATACCCTGTCTACAATTTTCATATAGTCTAAATCGTATCTCTTTACAAACTCATCCTCAATATGTTTTGGCAACAGTCCCTTAATAAAATCAGAAACCAGTCTTTTGCCCAAATTTCCGCCGCTCCCCTCATCTCCAAGAATAAAGCCCCCGGCCTTTATGTTTTTGACAATATTCTCACCATCATAAAAACAGGTATTTCCACCTGTACCCATTATACATGCAATACCTGGATTATGACCGCATAATGCCCGCGCAGCAGCAAGCAGATCAGACGCAGCATAACATACAGAGCCCGGAAACGCCTCCCCCATTGCATCACCTATTGTTTTTATATGCTCAGGAGAAACAACGCCTGCACCATAGAAATAGACCTCCTTAACGTCATCTCCTATCACAGGTACGAGTTTCTCTTTTAAAACATTGACAATAAATTCCTTAGAAACAAAAACAGGATTCAGCCCCTCTGTACTTGCAGACACAACCTCACCATTACACTTAATTGCTTTCCAATCCACCTTAGTGGATCCGCTGTCGGCTATCAATATCATTTTAGTAACGTTTTTAATATGACCGCGCAAAGTTACTAAAAAATACAAGATAAGGAAGATGTTTGATTTTTTTTAGAACCTTTCTACAGCTTAACGCCAACCTTTTTCCAGTAAAGATAGCCACACACCGCAAAAACAGAGTAGATTATATATAATATTCCCGACAAAACAAGCCCGCTGTTAAAACATATAATGGCAATCGCCACATCCGTAAATACCCATACAATCCACTGGTCAATTATACATCTGCTCAGCCACCACGTTGCTATTATGCTTAATGAGAATGTAACCGAATCCAACAGGGGCATAGGGTCTTTGTCAAAAAATTTGAGAAAGAAAAAAAGTGCGGCAGACAAGATTAAAAATAGCAGAGTGCTCCATGCCAAAGTTTTTCTGTCTGCATGCTTATAGCAGATTCTCTCTCTGCTATCCTCCTCTTTGTTTGCTTTTAAATCCGAGCTTGCAGCGGCATTCTTTTTTTCTCTTTTTTTAAGTTTTGCCCACATATACCAACCATATACGCTGACTAACAGATAATACACCTGTATAGACATATTTGCATAAAGTCCTTGATTCATAAATATGATTATGTAGGCGGCGCCCGATATGGCGCCAACCACCCACATAATCTTCTTTTGCATTATCTCTAAAAACAGGTATAAAAGACCTGTTACAAATCCAAAAATTTCCAACATATTATTAATAGCGTTAGCTTTGGCTTTGGCTTTAGCTGATTTAGTTTATTGTTTATAGTCAGTTATTTGGCTTTGGCGTTAGCTTTGGCCTTGGCTTTGGCTTTAGCTTTCTTTACTCCAAAAATAGCTAAGCTAACGCCAACGCCTTTCTCTTTACTCTATAAACTATACACTTTCAACTAAATTAAGGCCAACACTAAAGCCAATGCCAAAGCATTATTTTCAGTAATTAAAAATTATATGATATTCTTGCCATAAAGTTAATAGGCGCCTGAGCATATATACCAATATAAGGAGCCATTGTATCCACCCCCCCCACTCTGCTATAAGACTTTGAAATCCAACCATATGAATAATATTTATTATTAAACAGATTGTCAACTGTAAATGAAACCTTTATTGTTGGATTATATTTCTGGTTAAGTCTTGTGACAGAGCTGTTAAGTTCAAAAGTATGAGAAGCATTGAATGATGAGACAAAATATCTTGGTACTCTCGCTATTTCATCAGATGAATTATCCATGTACTGCTCCCCTATATATTTTCCGCTAAGGCTTAATGATATATTCTTGCATGGGGTAAATGTAAGCAACATCATCCCCACAAACTCCGGAGAGAGGGTAAGATTTGATGTTTTATGAAAAACCTCCTTCTGACCCACAACATTATAGTCTTCATCGTATATGCTAATATATTCTGTAAAATTCTTCGCCTTGTTTTTAGAGAATGTTGCATTAGCATCTACCCTAAACCAAGTTGCAGGCCGGTACGCCAAGGAGAGCTCAATACCTCTACGGTAACTGTCGGGAATATTCTGCTTAATAACATATCCCACATCGGACAGCTTGCCTGATGCCACCAACTGATCTTTATACTCCATAAAATAGAGGTTGGCAGTAGCTGAGAATTTTGGTGACACATAGTTATAACCCAATTCATAATCAAACATACGTTCAGACTTTATGGCGTTGGTTGTTCCTGCCTTAACAGGGTCTTTAAGGTCTCCTCTTGTAGGTTCCTTATGTCCCATCCCAAATGAGAAATAAAACCTGCTGTTTGGAGAAGCCTGTATATTTATTCCGGCCTTTGGATTAAAGAAATTATAATCCTTGCTATATTCCAAGTTTACAAAGTCTGAATCTGGTCCGTGCATTTTGTAATGGATATATCTGTATTGCAGATCTGCAAAAAGGGTAATATAGTCATTTACATCACCTTCTGCCCTTGCAAAGAACGATGCCTCCTTTTTGTTGCCATTGTTTCTGTACCACTCATAATCTTTAAGGGAAAGATTATTATTATACTTAGACCAAAGGACATTTCCAAAATGATTACCGTCATAAAAGTTTACCGTAACACCGGCAGATGCCCTAAGTATGCTACTGTTATACATTAGCATACTGTTTACCACATAATTGCTATTATCCATCTGCTGGCGGATAATAAAATCGCTTGTCTCATGCAGTTCTTTGTCTATCGTCTGAGGTTTAAGTCCGTATTCCTCGAAACTTTTTTGATATTTATAATTCTGATAAAAGCCGTCCCCTTTTACAAATGCAAAGGTTGTTTTCCATACAAACGGCAGATTAAACTCCCTTATATATGTAAGATGGAGATGATGCATTGCATAATCATCTGTCTCTTTGTCATAGTATTGGGCATTCCCTGCTTCATCGAAATACTCACCTGCCGGATTGTATCTTCTGTTCTCTTTATATTGTTCCGGAGATATTCCCTCCCATGTAATTCCGGTACGCTCGTCACCATATATATATGTAAGTTTCACAGAGTTCTTGCCTTTAAAATACCCTGCAGTTGTGTAAAGCGAATGCAACCTCGACTTTCCATTTCTAATATACCCTTGGCTACTGCCGTATGCATATCTCATATCAAATGAAAAACCACTTGGGGTCCTTCCTGTTCCGGCACCTATTATGGTCTGATAACTTTGGTACGATCCCAATGAGAACTCTGCCTGTCCGTAAGGTTGTGCTACGGGTGTTATGGTCTGCATATTTATGCTACCCCCGAATGCTGCAGGGCCGTTCATGGATGTTCCCAAACCACGCTGTATCTGAATGGATTGCAAAGAGGCATTCAACGATGGAAGGTTCACCCAAAAGACCTGCTGACTCTCCGGGTCGTTAAGTGCTATATTATCCAAAGTTATATTTACCCTTGAATCATCTGAGCCTCTTACAGACAGTTTGCTGTAGCTGAAACCTGTTCCGGCCTCTGTGGTAGCAACTACAGATGGTTGTAATGCGAGGAGCATTGGAATAGAATGATTCCCGGATTCATTGGCCAAATTCTTCTTTCCAACCGTTGTGTGCGCCACAGGTGTCTTCTTTGTTATACCGGTTGCAGTAACAACAATGGAATCCAAATGCTGTACAGACATTGTATCTGTAGCTGCATAGTTATTGCCCGATACTGTTGGATTTTTATCGGGAAGACAATAATGAATAGATGTGTTGTGAGCCTTAATGGTGTTGCTCAGGCTCAAAAGCAGAGGTAACATTAAAAAAAATACCCCGCAAAAAAATGTTCTCTTCATTTTAAGACTTTTTTTACAGGGGGCTAAAGCTGCAAAATACAACTTTATTGTGACATCTTTTTCCTACGCCGGAATTACCCGGATCAGGTTCAAAGGGTATCATCTCAGCCCAAAATTGAGCACCCCCAAATTGTTAATAAATATATACTTTTATAAACATATTAAGAAACAGTATTTCCCTCCGTGCCAATCAACTGCTATTGCTCTCAATCAGCTTGAAACGGCTAAGTCGTCCCTCTTAGTCTGCTTCGCATCCTAACGGTCCTTCAACAGACGCCGTTTCTTATAAGCTGCTTTCGGCAACCGCTCTTCCGCTGATTGGCAAGTCGTTCATTACTGTTTTTAATATATATATCATTTTTGTCAGTGCAAATCCAGTACTATAAAAGTTAAATATAAAGTTGGCGTTATATTTAATCTTCTACTTGAATATTTCGTTGAGCACTTTGGCTAATCTATATCCGGCATTTGTCAATTGCTCCTCTAACATTGACGTATGCTGCGCAACATAATCATAAGACAAATTAGCCTTTGGCCTTATCTCTGAATAAAGATTACGCGCCAGAACAGTTGTATGGATAAACCAATCGTACAAAGAGCCTGCTGTAACTGAATCTATCTGCTTCTTTTCCAAAATATTAAGATTATCTCTCCATTCCGAATAGCTCCACTTGCGGGCAGACTCTATTATCTTGGTATCCCAAACCGAGTGAAGGTTTGTAGGCTGTTTAAACCAATATACATCAAAGTAATTACCACCTTTATCGCTAAGATGACCTGCATGCATAGGACAGTGCATATCACCAATAAGATGAATAAGCATCTTTAAATAGTACTCTCTATCGCTATCATTTAGTTTGCCACCCTTAAGAGCCTTAATGACCTCTGTTGTGGCAGTAAGCACATCTCCTGTCTCGCACTTAGGCATAATATCGTATGTAAGTCCCTCATCCACATTACCGTAATGCCATGTTTTTGTCCTCTGATACTCATCTTTCCACTCCGGCAGATTCTGCATATTGTCCATCCACGATGAATAATATATAATGGAATGCCCGTGAAGAATCTTCTTTACGGCAGCCTGCGCCTGAGGCGTTAAATTCGCCTCCGCGATTGCCGCAACAATATCATGTCCTTTCTGCCCCCACGAAAACGCAGGAACAGATGCTGTAAGCAGCAATACTGTTATTACAAAACTCTTTACTATTCTCATATATGTAACCTTTTCTTCCCGATAATTTATCCTTCCTATGCGTCAGACGGAGTAAAAACACATCTCTCCGGTCTGATGACTGCAAAAGTAAACATTTTTATAGAATAAAAATTATTTGAATTGCCCGCATCTTTATCAAAAAGCCCAACACACTATATATCAACAACAAAACCGCGTAAAAATTTTCACTTCAAAAAATTTTACAAAAGTTAGCTTCAAAAAAATTTGCAGTTAGAAAAAATATTCATACATTTGCAATCCCAAAGCGAAAGCAGACGGTGAATGTCTCGCTAGCTCAGTTGGTAGAGCACGACACTCTTAATGTTGGGGTCCAGGGTTCGAGGCCCTGGCGGGACACGAAAAAGGCAACCTTTTGAGTTGCCTTTTTCGTTTTTTTACAACTCCATTTGCATATTACACAGAAACTTAGTAAGCGATAAAAAATAAGTTGGTAAAGATTTCGCAGTATTTTTGAGGATAGATGTCTTTTTGAAGAGGGAGTGTGCCGGCGGCACATGACTGATGAGAAAAGAAATATAGACCGAAAAGACAATTAAAGATTACCAACTTATTTTTTTAAGATTACTTAAGCTCTCCTTAATGCCCGCATAGCATTAAGAACTGCTAAAACGGTAACCCCCACATCTGCAAACACAGCCATCCACATTGTAGCAATGCCAAAAGCGGCAAGCACAAGAACCAATATCTTTATACCAATGGCAAACCATACATTCTGCATTGCAATTCCAATTGTGCGCCTTGCAATCTTTACGGCCAACGCTATCTTGGAAGGTTTGTCATCCATGAGCACAACATCAGCAGCCTCAATCGCAGCATCCGAACCAAGCGCACCCATTGCTATACCAACATCTGCACGGGCAAGCACCGGAGCATCATTAATACCATCACCAACAAATGCCAAGAACTTTCCGGCAGGCTTCTCCCTAAGCAATCTCTCAACATTTGAGACCTTGTCTGCAGGAAGCAGTTCCGTATGACACTCATCTATACCAAGTTCAGTTGCAACATATTCACCAACAGCCTTTTTGTCTCCGGTAAGCATAACTATCTTGTCAATACCCTCCACCTTAAGTGCCGCTATAGCAGCTTTGGAATCCTCTTTAACAGTATCAGAGATGACTATGTGCCCTGCGTAAACGCCATCCACAGCAACATGGATTATTGTTCCAACTTTGTGGCAGTCATGCCATTCAGCCCCAACAACATCCATCATTTTAGAGTTGCCAATGCAAACTTTCCTACCATTAATTACTCCGCAAACACCCTTTCCGGCAATCTCCTCAATATTATCAACCCTGCAATCATCTTTCTCTTTGGGATATGCAGTTCTTAATGCAACAGCAATAGGATGAGTAGAATAGCGCTCCACATGCGCAGCAAGATGCAATAGCTCCTCCTCACTGAATTTGTCGGGATGCACAGCATTAACCTCAAACTTTCCCTTTGTAAGAGTACCGGTTTTGTCAAAGACCACAACCCCCAGTTTGGCCAACGTATCCATATAGTTTGCCCCCTTTACCAAAATACCGCTCTTAGATGCCCCTCCGATTCCTCCAAAGAATGTAAGCGGAACAGAGATAACAAGAGCGCAAGGACAGGAAACGACCAAAAACGTCAATGCTCTGTTTAACCAGATTGAGAACGCATCTGCATAGCTCTCATAAAACAAAGGAGGAATAAAGGCCAACGCAACCGCCACAAATACAACTATAGGTGTGTAGACATGGGCAAACTTTGCAATGAAGGTCTCGCTTTTGGACTTGTTCTCGCTTGCGTTTTCAACAAGATTTATGATCTTGGAGGCGGTAGATTCGCCAAAACTTTTTGTCACCTTTACCTTTAATAATCCGGATATGTTTACGCATCCCGACAAAACCTCGTCTCCGGTTTTTACCTCTCTTGGGGCGCTTTCACCTGTAAGAGCCACCGTATTTAGGCTTGACGAGCCATCTGTTATAACGCCATCCATAGGAACCTTCTCACCCGGTTTTACAATAACTATCTCGCCAACGGAGACCTCATTTGGAGATACTGCACTTACAGCTCCATTACGTTCTACATTTGCGATGTCCGGCCTTATATCCATAAGATGTGAAATTGATTTACGGCTCCTCCCTTCCGCATAATCCTCAAACAGTTCTCCCACCTGAAAGAAAAGCATAACAAATACAGCCTCGGGGTATTCTGTCTCCGCTCCGGGAAGAAAGCCTATACATAGTGCCCCTATGGTGGCGACGCTCATTAGCAGATCCTCATTAAAAGCATCACCATGCAATACACCCTCAACAGCCTCTGCCAACACCTCATATCCTACAATAAGATACGGTATAAGATAGACCAACAGCAACTGCCATGTATTAAGCGACATTGTCTTTTCCACCACAACTGCCGCAACCAACAGCAGCGCAGCCAAGATTATCTTTACAAGTTTCTGTCTCATAAACCTAATTTTTTATGTTTTTTCTTACGGCGCAAAGGTATGAACAGAAAAATGCAACCTATTTGCAAATGTCATCATTCTATTCAGGTTTGGATTTGCATTTTGGGCAAAGTCCTTTAATCACAAATGAAAGCGAATGCATGGTAAATCCCTCAGGCAAAACTAACTTTGGAAGGGAGAGATCCTCCATGCAGTATGACCTGTGGCAGATTTCACAATAAAAATGTACATGATTGTCATGCCTGTCACATTCTCCATCGCTTCTGCACATCTCATAATTGATAACCCCTCTGCCATCCTCAAATGAGTGAACAACATCATGTTCCAAAAACAGAGAAAGCACCCTGAAAACAGAAGACTTATCCATTGAAGGCAAAGATTCTGTTATATCCAGCAACGATAAAGGTGTACTGCTCTCTGCCAAAGCCCTTGCCACCAATATTCTGTTGGCCGTTGGCTTTATTCCTTTATGTTCTAATATATCAATAACTTCTGTTGTGTTCATAGCATATTATTACATTGGGATAATCCGTTTTGCAGAACGTTTTTTTCTTTACGAGCATGATATTGAACTTCTCTAATGATTAGAACTAACTCTATCTATATTATCATTATTCCCTTTACGGGGGGTTAAGTTAGAACTTTCATTAATATCATTACTTTCATTATCTTCTATAAGTTCCGTACTTGCTTTTTTAACATAAGGAAGTTCTATTTTATATAATATACTACCTTTACTATTTTCAAGTTTATTAATAGCTTCTATCTTTTCTATAGCAGGCAAAAACTGTTCTTTATTCTTATCAAATTCACCTTTATTTATTTTATCAATACTTTTTGCTATTTTATCAGTAACATATATTTTAGTTATATTTACTTTATGATAATTTCCAAATCTATCTTGTATTTGTTGACTATATGTTTTTTTATTTTCAAAAAGATTACTAAGTTTATAATTATTATTCACAATAAATTTAATTACACTATCAGGATTTCCCTCTTCTTCAAATAACTCTTGTATATCATTAATCATCTCTTTAACAGCAGGAACGATATAATAATCATTAGTATTAGCAATACCATCTAGTATAAAATCACTATTTTCTAATGTCATAGTTTTAAAATCAGCACTATTATTTATATTTTCTTCAACACCAGGAATTTGTTTATTAATCCTATCTGTAATACTAATATTACTTTCTCTATAACTATTTTTATATTTACTCATCAAGTTGGATAAATATTCACTCATCTGTTCATAATATTCAATACTATTATATTTATTATTATTAAGATTATAACTAATTTTAGATGTTTCATTCTCTTCAAGTTCATTCATAGGACATAGATAATATTCAGAAAATGATTCAATATCTCCATCTTCATTAAATACAGGATTTCCTCCAATAATTTTATATAAAGTGGAAATTCTAGTATTTTTATTAACCATTCTATTAATTCTAATATATTCAACACTAGGTTTTAATTTTAACTTTTTAATTAAAGAATCAGTATATTTATTTTCTGTTTCAGTATCTAATATTAACATCTTATCTATTCTTTCAAGTCTATTAAATTCTGTAGCCATATTTTGATAAGATGGAACTTCTGTTCCATCATCATAAGATTTCATAGGAGGTAAATCTATTAATACAACTTCTTTAACTACAGATGGATGACTTCTAATATATAAATCATTAAAATCTTCATGTACACTTACATTTTCAACTAATGATTCAAGTCCATTATCACTTTTTATTATATTTAATCCTCCATTACTTGTTAAATTATATAAAACAGAATTAGGAATCATTTTAGTTATGTTATTATATCTAAAGTCAAATCTTTCAACAACAAAAGCATATTTAATTAAATCAATAGCAGCAAGTTTAATTAGTCTATTATTATTAGTAAAAGCATATTCAAAATCTATATATATATCTTCAACATTATATACTTGGTCATCAAACATTAGATATTGTCTTGTAGTATCATAATGATTTTTATCAGTATTTCTAAATAGACTTACAGTAATATATTGAAATACTCCAGCATCATCACTAAATGCTTTTTGTATAAATAATACTTTTTGAGCAGGTGTAAGTTTATTATATTGTTCTATTTCGTCATCTGTAACATTATATATATCTTTACATTCAAAATCTCCTGTAGTAATATCTCCATAACCGAAAATTCTTGTAATTTCATTATCCCAGTAATACTCAATTTCCTCCCCTGTAGAGGGAGAATCATTTACAGAGGTATTTATATCTATCTGCATTTTTTTATTGATTGTAATAGGCTGTAATAACGTATTAATCTGACTATAAATGTATGATAATAAATATCGTCTGTATTCCGCATATTGATTACTTGTTAATTCTTTTCCTATAGCACATTCAACCTTTTTTAGTATTTCATAATAACCTTCACTTTCTATTTTAATTACTCTACTATTAACTTCAACACTCATCTTAGCTGCATATTGATAAACAGCATTTATCAATGCATATTCACTATTTTTTATAGTATCTGTAAATATCAAAAATGCAATACTTTTTCCATTTTTATTTAACGTTTGATTATCTTTATATTTATCTATTTTTTCTATCACCTTTTTAGTAGCATTAATACTAATTTTTGCTCCAGTTTTGTCAATATGAGTAAATTGTATTATATCATTAAGTTCTCTAGTAGTATTAAGTATTTGTCTAAATATTAATAAATTCCCTAAATCAAAAGCAGCAATATATTTATTATATTCTCCTTTATATTTAATACGTTTAATTATATTATCTTTATCTATATTTAATTTAGCATTAAATAGTTCATTATCTTTTAACGTACTAATATCTATTCCATATAATTCTCTAAAAGCATTTACAAATTCTGCATCAGCTCTAAATAGAGGAAGAACTTCATATATAATACTATTAGAATTTACAAAAAATACTCTTCTACCTTTTATTATATTATAATTTAGTTTTGCTGCTATAGTATTTATTGTAGAATGTATAGTATTATTATCATTAGTAATAAATATTGAATTATTAGCATTATATATTTTTACTAATTCATTCATTATAGGTTGTTTCATAAAACCAATAACCGTTTCATAATCAAGACCTATACAAGTAAGATATTTATATACATCAAAAGTATAATCATTAATATTAGGTATAGAACCCTCTTTAATAGCATCTGATTGATGTGCAGTAGTTTCAGCACTATAAGTAGTTATAAGCTCTCCAACTATATTTTTATTATTATTAGACCAGCCAAATTTAGTAGGAGTAAATAATACTTTATTACTATTATCACTAAATATACTATTGTTATTATTTATTTTATTTATTGGATGTAAGGATTCTTTTCCATAACTTCTTTCAATATCTTCTTTATTATATACTACTTTACTACCTTTAACAGGTTCTGAATCTAATTTTAAAACAACACCAATATTAGATTCAAGACCTTTCATTTTAACATCTGTTTGTAAATAATTACATTTAGATAAACAAGTATCCCACATAACAGAACGAGCTTTAAGAGCTGCACCACTCATAGCATCCGCCATATATCCAATTTGTACAACAGGATTATAAGGACTTATAACAGCTTTATCAAGACCATAAAGAGAATCTATGAATTTATTAGCATCAGAAACATCTTCAAAATGAGAACGTCCATATTGTTCTTCTCTAGAATGAGGGTCTGCCATAATTTGCATCATTTTATCTAGAATATAATTATTTCTAGCTCTTCTAGAAAGTTTATCAACAAAATCAAATTGTTTAAATTCTTCAAATGTTGGTAAACCATTTTCTTTAGCTTCTCTTTCAATACGTTCAAAATAATCTTCTCTAGCTTCTTCTATTATATCTTGAATAATCTTTCGTTTAGCATTATCATAACTTTCTTTATCAAAAGAATTTATTCCATCTTGTGTATTAAGGACATTATTAATAGTAATTAAAATACTTTTATAATTGTTAATATTTTCTATAACTCTTTCTGTTAATTTACCTTTTCTACTATTTAAAAAATTACTTAAATCTTGAATAGTTTTATTATACAAATCTCGTATTTGTACAGAATTAAGTTTTTTATTAGTATCAAATTCTCTATTATTTTTAACAACTATTTCTTTACATCTATAAGGAAGTAATTTATATGCTTCTTTTCTTTCATCTTGAAGTTTCTTATAAGCATTACTATTTTTTTCTCTATCTTCATCTTTTTCATTATTAAAATCATTTTTAAATTTTTCAATACCAGCTTTTATCTTTTCTCCTAGATTTCCATATTTTACCTTATTATCAATTCTATTATTTATATAAGAAATATATAATTGTTCATTAGTACAATCTTCTTCTTTATATTTATATTTGTGAAGTTCAACATTTCCATCTCTATCAATAGTTTTATACATTTCCCAACAAATGCCATAAACACTATCAACATCAAAGTCACTACCTGTTTGTGTTACCCAATCATCAGGAACTACTATTGTAGAACCTAAACAATCATCAACAAAACCTACAACTTTAGCCCTAGTTATAGATTGTTTTCCCTCTGTTGGTATTCTATATATTAACTGAATATCAAGTCCTTCTTTTTCTATTTGTGCAAGTATCCTTTTATTCTCTTCTTCATTCTTTCCTTTAGGAATAAGATTACTCCATCTAGGTATTCTTATTTCCATAATACCTGTTTTAGCATCAAATCTTAGTTTTTTACTAGCACTCCATCCAACATCAGTAATTTGAGCAGCATGCCATCCAGGAAGAGTTTGTCTTGTAATACCAGAATTAAATAATGATTGAGCAACACTTTCAAGTTTATTAATAACAACATTCATAGCCATTGGCATATTCGGAACACCAAATTCATTAGGAAGAACATAATCTATGAAATTACTGTCAAGACCTAATCTATTTATTTCTTCTCTAGCTCGTTGATAAAAGTTACTAAAATTTAATGTTGTTCTATTAGCTTCAATTTGTTCCTTTGGTAATGGTTGGCCATTTGCGTCCGTTGTTGCGTATTCAGCATTTACAATACTTTTTGAATCCCTGTCATATTTCCATCCCATTCCATCAAGGAAATTAACAAAATCCTCTTTTAAATTACTTGCTACAGCTTTTTGATATTCTCTTGCAACTTCTTGAATCTCTTTTGGATAATTAGATATATTATCAAGTATTTTCTTTGATATCTGTGCTCCAAACTTATTACTTTCATTCATCATATGTTGAGGAACTTCTTGCTGTTTATATAAGTATTTATAGTAATAAGTCTGTATATAGTTATCACTGAAATTACTTTCAAAACCATCTATCAAATCTCCTGTATTTTCATCAAATATTGTAAATATATTCTTTTTAGCAGCTTTATCAGTTTCTGCTGTATTTAATTGTCCAATATCATTCTTAATCATCCAATCATATATCTTAGTTAGATTAGAATCTTTAGGTAGTAATTTAGGTATAATTACAAATTCTGCATTCTTAATTTGTCTTGGATAGAATGAATTGGTTTCACTATCATAAACTTTGTCGTAATAAAAGTTTTTACCTACTTGTATTCTTTCATTAACTTCATCAATATTAATATCTTCTGCTTTAACATTAGGGTCTAATATTCTACCAATTAAATCTTGATATTTCTCAATAGTTCCATCAGCATATCTTCTTCTAATCCATTCTTCAAAAGTTATATAAGATTGAGCATCATTAACTTTTGTTTGTTTAAAATATGCAGAAGCAATCTTATTAGCTCTTTGTTCAGCACGTTCTTCTGTATATCCTTCAGCTATAAATTCATCATATAATGTTTGTTTAAGTTCAACAGCAGAATCAGATGGTTTAACAGTATTATATATAGTAACAGCTCTAAAACCATTTCTAGCTACAATAGGAGTATCAGCAATAACCCTATTATTATAAGTAGGACGAGTTAATTCCGTTTTTTCTCCTGTAGCACTTTGTTTAACTTTAATAACTTCTTTATTATCAAAGAAACTTGTATCTTTTAATTTATTATCAAAATCATAAGCAGAAGAGCCAAAATAACCTTGTCCACCAGCTTGTGTTTCTTTAGTTCTTTTAAAGAAATCTCTAGCACTTTTATAATATTTAAAATCTCCCTCAAATAAATCATCATAATTCATATTCATATTAACAAGATTCAACAAGAACTCATTAATATGTTCATTACTATATTCAGAATCTTTATTAAAAGGAATAGCATTAATATAATCAGCAAGTTCAATTCTAGCATCTTTAAGAAATTCATTACACCAATTTTTAGTAAACTTGACTAGTTGTTTATGATGATTAGGTTGTAATGCTAAAACAAATTTTCCATTTCTTCCACTGTCATCTTTAACAAGTTTAATAAAGCTATTATCGTTACTAACTCTATTAAGATTAATAGACATAGAACCATCAGATTGTAATACAAATAGACTATTGTCACCTCCCCCGTAAAGGGAAAACAGTGATGCCAATTCTTTATTAGCATCTAGATTACTTAATTTAAATAGTCTATTAAAATTAAACATGTTACCAACAAGTTTACCATCTTTAATAATAGCTTTAGTATAATCTATTTTAGATTTATCTTTAGCATTTTTTCTTAAATCAGCAGCAATCTTTTCATCATAATAAGCATTTCCAAATAAATTTGTTATATCAGTTCTAAGTTTATAATTACCATCACTATCTTCTTTAAACATTACATTTATAGCATTTACAAACATATTAATTTCATCAAGAAGATGATTATATATAGCATAAGCAGCATCTTCTCCAAAATATCTTGGTGCTCTAATCATATATATTTTAGGAGCATCTGAACCTATTCTCATAGGATAAACAGCAGTTTTATTTTTTATATCATTTCTTTCATCAGTATCAGCAATATCTTCTGTAACATTATTACAATAAGCCATATATTGAGTAATAAAGAAATCAAGATTAGACATTGTAGAATATGTTTTTCCTATTCCTTTATTAGTATTTTTAGTACCATCAAATAAAGCATACGATAATAATTGTTTAGCGTTAGGATTAGGAATAGCATAGTTACCATGTCTAGCAAACATTCCATTATATAATATTCTGCCTGTTTCATTTTTAACACCAAAAAACAAAGGATTATCAGTATATTGATTATTAGGACTTGTACTACTTACACCTTGCATTATATATTCTCCCAATGCTTTCAATCCAGCATTAGAATCTTTTTCATTACTAGACAATATTTGTTCAAAGAATCTACTTATATAACAATTTTTACCAATATCAGCAGCAGAAGAATTTTCTGCATTTTTACTAGTAAGTTTAGACTTACTTGGAAGATTTTTACTAAAAATATCAGCTATTTTTATAATTACTGCTTTTACTCTAGGAGTAAGTTCATAGGCTTCTTTTATATAATCGTTTTTAATTGGAGCAGGAACTTTTTTATTATTATAAACATCTAATTGCCATTGTTTACGTTCTTTTTCATATTCTTCATCATTACGTTTCTTAGAAGCCTCTACTTCTTCATTAAGTTCTTTAACAGCATAAATTATATTATCTATTTCCTTTAATAATTTTATTATTATTGTATCATCTGCATTGTTAAATAATTGTTGCAAATCAGCAGCTTGAATATTAGGAAAATATTTATGTACTATATCAAGACTACCTTTAAATATTTCTTCTTTATCTTTATTAGTAAATTTTTTATATTTTTTAATATGTTCTTTATTAAGTTTATCTATATAATATTTTATTTTATCAGAATCATGAACATTATAAGCATTTTTAAATGTTCCTCTAATATTATGCATTAAAGAATATATAAGATTTGTTTTATAAAAAGCAGTATTATTACTATAATCAAACTTAATACCATCTTTTTCATAAACATTTCTTATAGTACACATAACTTTATGAATAACAGGCTTAGAAAATTCTTGCCATATAAATCTAGCTAGAACAGGATTATTTTTCATTCTATTAACTAAATCTCCTAATCCATATAGACCTGGAATAGATTGACTAGCATTATCTAGAGATTTAATCATAGATTCAACATTAGTATAATCTCCAAAACTATACATTTGTACAGTAAGAAAACCAGCATCCATATAACTAGATACTCCTAATTCATTATTAGTATCTAATTCTTGTCTTTCAGAAGTAGAATTAAATTTACCTGTTAAATTAGGAATAGTAGAAAGTATATGTTTCATTTCTCCACTAATACTATGTCCAACAGATTTAAACATACTATCTTCCCAACTTTTAGATGTTTCATCTATCGTTTCATCATTATATATACTTTCAAAGTTTTCTCCATTCATATCTTCTATATTCTTAGCAATATCATCTATATTATTAAAATCTTTAATATATTCAGTCATCTTTTTATTGTTAAAAACATAAAAGAAAAATTCATTAGTATTTTCTTTAACTTGTGCTATAAGATTAGCATAATTTAAATCTCTAATACTACTTACATCATTTCGTTCAACACTAAATGTTTTAAATAATGTTTGTCCAAGAATATATCTACGAGTTTTTAGTTCATTTAATTTATCAGCTCCTAATATATTATTTTCTTTAAGTTTATTTTTTTTCTCTATTAACTCTTCTTTCTCTTTTATAAGTTCATTTTTATTCTCTTTTGTTGATAGTAATATTTTTTCTTCAACTTCTTTTATAGATTTATTGTATTCATTTATAATTTTAGCATTATTGTTTAATGTTTTAGCTAGATTTTTTCCTTCTTTAATAATATCAATAATTTCTTTAGCTAATTTTTTAGCTTCATTAGAATATTTATCTGTATTAATAATTTCTAATGCAAAATTTTCAGTTCTAATATTAAATTCATCGTTTATTTTATCAATAACTTCATTTATAACTTCTAATGCTATTGATTTAGGTTTTCCTTGTATTTTATTAAGTCTATTTCTATATTCATCTATTATAAGTTCTGCAACTTTATTTTGAGCTACATATTTAGCTGTAATACTAGTAAATCCCATAACTCTACCAGAACCTGTTTTAGATTTAGTATTGTTAACGGATTTATAATTTTGTAGCATATAATCTCTTAATAAACTATATAAACTATTTTTATTAATTTTAAGTAAATCTTCTTTAGTAATATTATTAAAGTCAATACTTTCTCCATTAATAATATTTTTAGATAAAAGATTTTTAGCTACATATTGATGAAAATTTTCATCATTAAGATAACCAGCTAAAACAAACATTCTCTTGCTATCTCCATCAGCAAGTCTTGTAATTGTAGATTTTAATCTACTGTCTTTGTCAAAAGACAAATTCACATTATTAATTGGACAATCCATAATACATTAAAGAAAAAAATAGCCCTTGACAAATATACGCTTAATATAGTGTAATTCATAGTTTTCTTCGGATAAATGACTCCATGCATAATACAATTAACCTTTTTATTTTACAATCTAAAAGAAGTAAAAGAGAAAAAGATTATATTCGTAAAAATAAGCGTGGAAAAAATCTAAATATTCTAACAATGAAAAAATTACTCAACACTATTTTGCTTGCAGCTATAGCTGTATCAATTTGTTTAGCATATGGTTGATAGTATAAATGGCAGGTATATTGAACCATGGATTAATAACTAAATATATAGGAATATCTATGTACTATAAGGATTGATTATCAATATTCGACGCTCTAAACAGTAAAAAAGCAGCAGTATAGAATCAATATAGATATGAAAAGGAGAAGATTTAACTTTTAATAGTAGTAAGTTGTCTGAATATTAAGAAGAAAGCCTGTCGGCTGTGAACATTCTTCACTACCGACAGGCTTTCTTGTATTTTGCATATAAGTCATCTCCATAGAGGTTCGAAACTCCAATTATCCGGGAATCCCATCGCTGCCGGATCCACTTGTGGGTAAGAAACGAATAAGGATTTGAGTTCATTCTTAAAGTCCAATCCATATCCCATAGAATCAAGCCAATATGCAATGCAGCAGGCTATAGCATATATTTTATTTGCATTTAAACCTTCAATATTCACCCATGCGCCACGCAAAGAGGCATTCATTTGTGGAGCGTTGGAAAGATAACGGTTCCACAGGCGTGAATGATGTGCACAACAATTTCTCAGAACAGTAACACTGCGCATCCAGCTTTCCAACACTTCATGCTGTGGTAGATTGAACTGACGAGCAACACGCTTTTTCAACTTCTTGTCACTAAAATTGTAATAGAGTTTTGAAAGTGTCCCGAAAGATGCCAATTCAAGAGTTTTCCACGCAGGAGGGAAAATTGGCTTGTCATAATTGCGTCTATGCTCATTGATAAAGTCCTCCTTGCTACGTTGAAGTTCTCGGTCTATGGAGTTCATATTCTCAATAAACTTATGTTCATCGTTGGCAAGACTTGTATCAAAGAACCAAAACGGACCATGTTCTAAAGAAAACTCTTGTATAATCTTTGTGCGCAAGGCTATCTCTAATCGTTGGATCGCCTTGAACATCAAATCTCTCAACTTTATATCAAAGTTGTAGAGAGCCACAGCATTTTCAAATCGGCTGTTTGGCTTAAATTGATGCGTTGTTTTGTCTGCCTCCATCGGACGAAGGTACTGAACAAAACGGAAATAACTGACTTCTCCAAGTAATTTCGCAGCCGTGGAGAAATCTGCTATATTTAAGCCTCTATTTTTTAGTAGTTCTATTTGTTCCGAAATAGAAAGAGCCTGTTTAGTATATAATTTTAATGTACCCATAAAAAGCAAAAGACCCGCCCTGGTTCGCTGTTCAAATGGGAAGCGTGGCGGATTCTGTCGCTGCAAAGATATGAATAATCATTGATAATGCAAACTTCTCAGCAAGAAAAATCTCATGGGCAGATTCAAAAAGCAAGTGCAACATTACAATAAAAATTTAAAGATTAAGTAAGCGTTAAAAAATAAGTTGGTAAAGATTTAGCAGTATTTTTGAGGATAGATGTCTTTTTGAAGAAAGAGTGTGCCGGTGGCACATGACTGATGAGAAAAGAAATATAGACCGAAAAGACAATTAAAGATTACCAAGTTATTTTTTTAAGATTACTAAATACTATCAGTTTCCATAAAATGTTTGTAGACCTGTAATTGAGCCGCAACCTTGCGAGAAACAAGGAGAAAAAAGATTATATTTGTAACAACAAGCGTAAAAAAAACGCTGGTAAGCGATAAGTACATAAATATCCTAACAATGAAAAAAATACTCAACACTATTCTATTTGCAGCTATAGCTGTATCGGTTTGTTCATGCTCAGACAAAACCGCCTCTGATTTTAAAGACTTTAGCAAATTACAACCTGTTATAGAGAAAGACAGCGTTCCAATTATGCAGGTGGCATATTTAAAGGACGGAAACGTATATACCGCAGAATTATACAATCCTAACATATACAGCACCGGCAAGATAGATTCCCTCAAACGCCATACAGGAGAGAATGTTTTTCAGGCAGCATCGTTGAGCAAGGTTGTATTTGCATATATAGTTAACAAGATGGCAGATGCGGGTGATATAGATTTAGACAAACCACTATACGAATATACAGATATAAAGCGTTTTACAGACACAGTAAAGGCAAAACAGATAACAGCAAGATTGGTGTTGGAGCACAGGACAGGGCTGCCAAACTGGAGCGAAAGCCCATCGTCTGATAAGTGGCCAACATCACCAATAAACTTTAAGTTTGCGCCGGATTCATGCTTTGGATATTCCGGGGAGGGTTTTGCATTTTTACAGCGTGCGGTTGAGAGTATAAAAGGCAAGGATATTGAACAGGTGGCAAGAGAGATGGTTTTTGAGCCTCTTGGTATGAGCAACAGCTCTTACGTTTGGATTCCTAAGTATGATTCACTGGCAGTAGAGGGCTATAACTGGAATTTGGAAAACAGAGGAGTTGGTAATATGCCTCGTGCAAACGTAGCGTACAGTATGCGTACAACCGCAACAGATTATATGAAGTTCCTGCAAGAGTTGATATCCAACAAAAAGGCCGGAACCATTGCCCAAATGTTTAAACCATACCCTACATGTGCCGTAAGATATGCCGGAGAACCACGCTCGTGTGACAGCACAATCTTTTGGGGATTAGGTATTGGGACAAATAAAATAACATCTTCCAATGCAGATGATGCGACCAAGGATTCTTACGCTTACTGGCACTGGGGAGACAACGGAAACTTCAAGGCCCTGTTTATTATTCTTCCCGACAATTCCGCATTTGTCTATTTTACAAACAGTGCACACGGGCATGCCATTGTAAACGATGTTACAGAGATTCTTGTTGGGAGGACTTTCGATATTGAACCATGGATTAACAACTAATACATACCGAGATACCAATAATGCACAAGTATTAATGGGCGGCGCAATGCTCTACTTAACGATAATCTTGTTGATTGAAAGTTCAGCTTATTGTCGGGAAGCAAAAGAAAAAAATTGCTTACTTTGCGGATATAAAATTTATGGCTATGAGTTTGGATTATAAAATAATTTCTGCCGAGGGGGAGTCTTTAAGGTATTTCAGTAGAGACAGCATCGTCACCTGGCACGATATAGACAACAAACAGCTGCTTCGCCCCGTGGCGTTCATGAATATTGCCCAGGAGATGGCTAATACTCAGGCAAGTGTCCTAAAATTTGGCTATTACGAGCTTATAGAAGCCAATCAGGTTTGGGTGCTGAGCAGAATAAAGATAAGGTTCTACAATCCGCCCAAGTGGGGAGACAAGATTAGGATGTACACATGGCACAAGGGGGCGCATTCGCTTTTCTGGCTTAGGGATTTTGCTATGTACAAGGTTGCTTCACGCGAGGATTCTTCAACAAACCTTACTCCATTGGAAGTTCCTCAGCTCTGCGCTGTTTGCTCAAGTTATTGGGTGATAATCAATACTCAGACAAGGAGGATTGAGCGCACAAGTGTTATAAACAACAACGAGTTGGCCATGTCATATTCCGGAAAGGTGAATGTATTGGATGAGGAGTGCGGCAAGCTGTCCGCACCGGCGGATGCTGTTATGGAATGTGTTGCCAAGCATGTTGTAAGTTACTCGGATGTAGACTTTAACAAGCACGCGAACAATGCCAAATATATTGAATGGATAATGGATATCCTGCCTCACAGTCTATCCTTGGACAGGGTGCTTAAATCGATCCAGATTAATTATGTTACAGAGGCTAAATTGGATGATAATGTTCATTTTATGGTGGATATGAATGCTGTTAAGAGTGTGGAGGAGATGAATTGCTCTGCCGGTAATGTTTGCAAAAAGCCTGTTTATGTTGAGGGACGCAAGGGGGCTGCGGATGGAGTTGTATTGTTTCAGGCGGAGCTTGAGTTTTGATTTGGTGCTATTAACATCTTTTGTAAAGATTTACGGTATTGGCATAGGCAGATTTGCTAAAAAGATAGTACCTTTGCGGCAGCAGATCGCCTTATCGCTCAATAGAGATTATTGGGAGGAAAGTCCGGGCAGAGCAGAGCGGTGCACTGTGGAAAGCACAGACAGGTGAAAGCTTGTGCAAGGGGTAACAGAAAATAACCGCCGGCAACGGTAAGGGTGAAAATGTGAGGTAAGAGCTCACAGTTTAGTACAGCGATATACTATTCGTACTCCACTGCATTCTGCAAGGCCATGTATACCTGCAGTTAAGGGTTGCTCGCTCTTTGCAGGGGGGTAGGCTGCGACAGATAAATGATAAGGGGCCTGTTTACAGGTTACAGAACTCGGCTTATAGATCTGCGCAAAATAACAGGGGATGACCACATTTTTGGTGCATCCCCTTGTTATTAAAGCGTATATAGATATCAGCTAATACACCTAACTACCCTTTCAAGATAGTTTTCTGCCAATTGAATACTGCCTCTAAATACTATCTTTCCATCTGGATTGAGTATTATAACTGTAGGAAAACCATCAATTTTAAAAGCGGTGGACAGCTCATCAAAATCTCCGTACAATATAGGGAATGAACAATCGCCTATTACTCCGGACAAATCAGATAACCATTTGGAAATACCACTGTTAGACTCATTTTTTAACTTAAAAAAGAATACAAACACCTTTACTTTGTCATTCTCAATGTATTTATTATATAGTCGTTGAATCATAGGGAGTTTTCCTATGCAGACTCCACAACCGGTGTAACAGCAATCAATAACCATATATGCACCTTTCATCTCTTCTAATTTGAAAACATTACCATCAACATCTTCAATATGAGGTATATTTTGAATCTGTTCGGAAACAATGCCGTTCATATTACCGTATGAAATATATTGAGCCCAATGCATAGAAAACCTATTGAACATAAAACAAAGCACAATCATGGCAAATACAATAACAACCTTTGCCTTTCGCCCACCCTTTAAAAGTAACAAACCGCATAAAATGCCAAGCAAGTGCATAACCACTTCAGGCATGGAGAAAAGAGAGTCTCTCCACCACAATAACCTTATAGGTATCTGAATAATAAGTATTACTGCAACAAACACAATTGCGTACAGTGTTGCCCTTTTACCTCTATTGCCAACATAAAGAATAATCAAAGAATAGAAAATAAATAATACAATGCCCGATAGGACAAAACTATACCCCCGCAGTAATGACAACAGACACTCTGCTACAACCGAAACAAGTACAGCAACAACAACGTTGCAAAGTTTACTCTTTCCAAAAATATTTAACATGACCTTCATAATTCCACATAAGTACTAAGTATAACAACAAACCTCAACTCCAGCCTTCTTCCCTTTTATGTTAGAGAAGACTATGTCTGAAATAGTCAATGTGAATCTTCGAACCTACCTCCCGGTCTCTCTTCAGTTGGATCTGGTGGTATGCCTAAATTATGCCTCCCATTACATCTGAATAATAGCAGAGTACCACATCCTCTAAGTGTTTCTTCACATGGAACATTTTCACAATCTAAATACCACATGGACGACAAATTACAGTTGCATTCAAGTAAAACTCCTTTGGGTCTTATTAATAATTCTATTCCATTATCTTTTATCATCATTCCGCCTTTTGTATCTGCTATTAGATGTGGATCTGCAGAAATGGCATAAACCAACTCTTTATTCCATCTCAAGCTATCAATAGCATATCTAACCCAATTATCTAAAAATGATTTAGTTTTTGAAAATAGTTGTGAATTTTTATAAAGGTCATCTCTAAAAATTCTTTTATTCATCGTTGCAAATTTTAGAAGAGCCTTAATATGCGCTTCTTCTTTATTATTCCAATCATATCTTAGGACATCGTTCAATTTGACTTCCCAAATTCTAAATTTTGAATTTGACCTTTGTGCAACATATGCAGGTCTTGAATACTTGTAATCGAGTTCAAACCACTCTTCTGTTGACATAGCTCTTATCTCCTTAAGATTCTCCTTAGTCCAATTATCAAGTTCTACATCACAACTGTAACATACATTGTCCTTTGTACACGATACAATTAGCATATCAAATACAAGAATGCTAATAAAAAAGTAAAAAATTTTGTTCATAACTGTAAAATTTAGTGATATTAATTTTTAATTATGCTTAAGTGCAGCCTTTATTGTAGATTACTAAAGGACTGGCAAGGAACATTAATAGGGAACAACAGACACAGACATTGCATGAGCAACAAGAAGACGACTGTTGCTAGAGAAAACATTCTATGTCCGCCTACCTCAAACTAACAATAATTAAAGGGAAAAGTTCACTTTCGCATAATTTTTCATCAACATAATTAGCTTTAGCTTTGGCCTTCTTTAATTTAGTTTATGTTTATAGTTTAGTGTTTATAGTCAGTTTATAAGTTGATAGTTTTAAGAAATTAGTTTTTAACTTTTAACTTTACTGCTATTAACTTTAAAACTATCTTTACACTATAAACTATACACTTTCAACTAAATTAAGGCTAACGCCAACGCTTATTAGTTTAGAAGGAAATAGTATTTTGCTTCCCGATAAATTATGCATATCTTTGTACCCCGTAATATAATAATCCACTACAAAACATGAGCACAAAATATATATTTGTTACGGGAGGAGTTACATCTTCCTTAGGGAAGGGTATTATTGCCGCTTCATTAGCAAAACTCCTGCAATCCAGAAAGTTAAGAGTTACCATACAAAAGTTTGACCCTTACATTAACATAGACCCCGGAACACTTAACCCATACGAGCATGGAGAGTGCTATGTTACAGAAGACGGTGCCGAGACAGACCTCGATCTTGGACATTATGAGAGATTCCTTAATGTACACACATCAAAAGCCAACAACGTTACCACCGGAAAGATCTACAAGACAGTGATAGACAAAGAGAGAGAGGGTGCGTACCTTGGCAAGACAGTGCAGATTATCCCCCATATCACAGACGAGATAAAACGCAGAATGCTGCTGCTTGGCAAAACCGGTAAATACGATGTGGTCATTACGGAACTTGGAGGAACAGTTGGTGACATTGAATCCACCCCATACTTGGAGGCTGTAAGACAGTTGCAGTGGGAGCTTCCCGACGAAGACTGCCTAATTGTCCATCTAACGCTTGTACCATTCCTCAACGCAGCCAAAGAGCTTAAGACCAAGCCAACCCAGCATAGCGTTAAAATGCTTCAACAGAGCGGACTTAACCCGGATGTGATAGTTTGCAGAACAGAACACCATATACCTACGGATATAAGGAAAAAGGTTGCCTTGTTCTGTAACGTAAAACCTAACTCAGTAATAGAGTCTATGGATGCAAAGAGCATATACCAGGTGCCACTTGTAATGATGGATGAGAAATTGGATGAGATAGTTTTGGAGAAACTACATATAGATTGTACAGAGGCGCCCGATCTCACAGACTGGAAAAAGTTCTTGGACAAGCTCTTTAACCCTAAATGCGAGATAGATATTGCCCTTGTTGGAAAATATGTTGAACTGCAAGACGCCTACAAATCCATACTGGAGTCCTTCATCCACGCCGGAGCCGCAAACGAGTGCAAGGTAAATGTGCATACAGTTCACAGTGAATATTTAGACAGCAATAACATAGAGGAGAAACTTGGGCAGATGGACGGAATACTTGTTGCTCCCGGGTTTGGAGAGAGAGGTATTGAGGGCAAGATATTGGCTGTACAGTATGCCCGTGAGCACAACATACCGTTCTTTGGTATCTGTCTTGGCATGCAGATGGCTGTTGTGGAGTTTGCAAGAAATGTGATGGGGCTGAGCGATGCTATGACAACAGAGGTAAACCCAACAACATCCAATCCTGTCATTGCCCTTATGGAGGAGCAGAAGACCCTTACAATAAAGGGTGGCACAATGAGACTTGGAGCTTACGAATGCGACCTTGTTCCCGGAACGCTCGCATACAGCATTTATGGTGGAACTCCAATTTTTGAACGTCACAGACACAGATACGAGTTCAACTCAGACTATATGGAGGCTATGGAGGAGAAAGGACTTGTGTTCAGCGGGCGCAACCCGGAGACAGGTTTGGTTGAAATAATTGAACTTCCTTCTCATCCGTTCTTCATTGGCGTTCAGTTCCATCCTGAACTTAAGAGTACAGTAGAGAGGCCGCAGCCTATATTTGTAGCTTTTGTTAAGGCTGCCATGAATAAGAAAAAAGCTTAATAAAAGTTAATAAGCGTTGGCTTTAGCGTTAGCGTTGACCCTAAATGAGTTTATAGTTGAGAGTTTATAGCGTAAAGATAAAAAGCAATTTCTTTAAATCTTTAAACTTCACAATTTACTATAAACTAAAAAGGCTAAAGCTAAAGCCAACACCAAAGCTAAAGCTGATAAGATAAACAGACTATAAACTGTAAACTATTAACTATGAACTATGTCTCGGATTATATGATAGATATTCTAAAAAGATTTTTAACATACGCCCTGCTTTTGGCAGGGTTGTCTGTTTTTGCAATTTCATGCGGTGGCAATGCCAATTCTGCAAATGCAACAAACGGAGGCAACAGCTCCGCAGCAGCAGAATCCGGCAATGCAACAGCCAACTCCAATGGTAGCACATCAACAGACAACACAAGTGCAACTGGCAATAGAGCAATAGTAGCAGGGAACCAGGCAGTACCGGCAGACTCGGAAAACAAAAATTGTCGGGAAGCGGAAAACAACGAAAATAGCATTAAAGAGATCAGCAAACCTGTAAAGGCCAAAAGGCTTAAAGCCATTGTAAAGGAGAAGTTTCCTCACGACAAATATGCGTACACTCAGGGGCTTTTCTTTGAGAACGGGGTGCTTTACGAGAGCTGCGGACAGTACGGGCAATCGAGCCTTAGAACTGTTGACCTTAAAACAGGTAAGGTGCTGAGTAAGTCTAACTTGGATTCAAAATATTTTGCCGAAGGTTCGGTAATTTTTGGCGGGAACCTCTATCTGCTCACATGGAGAGAGCAGGTATGTTTTGTTTATGAGCCATCTTCATTTAAAAAGGTTGGCGAGCTAAGATACAGCGGTGAAGGATGGGGGCTTACAACAGACGGCAAAGAGCTGATAATGAGCAATGGCAGTGCAACTATTTCATTTTTGGATCCTATGACCCTTATGGAGAACAGAAGGATAAATGTAACCCTCAACGGTAAGGCTGTAGACTATATTAACGAATTGGAGTATATAAACGGCGAGATCTGGGCCAATGTCTATTTAGAGAATTATATTGTTACCATAGATCCCGGCTCGGGTTGCATTACATCTGTTATTGACTGCTCGGATGTATATCCGGCAACCGTTAGGAGTGCTCATGCAGATGTACTTAATGGCATAGCGTATAACAAAGAAGACGGAAGCATATACATTACCGGAAAGTACTGGCCTCATCTTTACAAGATTACAGTGTCTGAATAGTTGCGATTTTTTTGGCTTTAGCGTTAGCGTTAGCGTTGGCATTGGCATTGGCAATTTTAAAAGTAAAGAGAGTAGAGAAGGGATAGAGAGTAATTAGAAACATTTGTGAACGACTTGCCAATCAACGAAAGAGCGGTTGCCGAAAGCAGCTTATAGGAAACGGTGTCTGTTGAAGGACCGTTAGGATGCAAAGCATACTAAAAGGGACGACTCAGCCGTTTCAAGCTGATTGAAGGCATAAGCAGTTGATTGACACGGAGAGAGAAACTGTTTCTAATTACGAGTTGAAAGTACAAACAAGTTTGGCTTTGCTCACTTATCTTACGGAAAAAGTTCGCTTTCGCGCAGTTTTTCCTCGTCATGGCAAAGCTCAAACAAGTTTGGCTTTGCTCACTTATCTTACGGAAAAAGTTCGCTTTCGCGCAGTTTTTCCTCGTCATGGCAAAGCTCAAACAAGTTTGGCTTTGCTCACTTGACTTACGGAAAAAGTTCGTATTATTAAGAAATTTGCTTAAATCCCATCTTTGACACTTGGGAAGGTCAGAAAAAGACAAAAAACGCCACTACAGCTATCTGTAGCGGTGTTTTTTGAAATTTTAAAACTTTGAACTTTGTAGCTA
>CAKUYQ010000008.1 GCA_934717185.1 uncultured Bacteroidales bacterium
CAAGTGGGAGAGTAGGTGACTGCCAATTTCAGAGAGAGCATCAACATGAAAATGTTGGTGCTCTTTTCGTATATGCTACCTACTGCTCAGAGGTCTTCGCTTGGTGAAGTTGCTAACGCAACGCAATAGCTTACTTCGTTCGCGCCTTACGGCTTATTAACTTCGCAAGCATTATTCAGGGCGCAATATTGGACAAAGGTAAAGTTTATTGTAACTTTTTTTAGAATGCGCGTCTAAATAGAAAGTTTGTTTAACTATTAAAAATTTTTATTATGAATTTAACGGCAATATTCGTTCCTGCTATTGTTTTTTTCACAATTTACAAGATAATTGAAGTTCTTACTCACAGAAAAGAGAGGATTATCATTGCAGATAAATTAGAACAGATGAGCAATTTGAATGATTCTAATCTTCCCGGCAGATTACGTAATCATAAAAAAATAACTTATTTTATTTTCCTATTCTGTACCCGATTCCTATCATAAGATTGTTTGGGTCTTTAAAGTTTTTAAGCTGATAACCTACGTGCAAGAATATTTGTCGGGAAACAAAGGTTTTTAAAGCAAGAACTTGATAAAATCCTTTGGTATCTTCCCCTTTACGGATAATATTGAAGCCTACGCCAAAGTTAACAGAGAAGATTGGCATTGAAACTTCAGCTCTTGCAGATATACCGGCTGAAAACCGTTTGGAGAATGGCTGTCTGTAAAACCTTATGCTTTCGGGACTGTAGTCGCTCCCTTCGACAAGATATTCACTTATGTTTGCACTTTCGTCATATTGTGCATCCAATGATAATCCTGTTTTGAAATACCTGTTTATGCAGAACAAAGGGTTGATATTTATTCCTGCGACGCCAAATTTTCCGGGTATGAGAATGCCGTTGTTGCCGTCACTTATCCATTTTTTCTTTACTGCTCCATATAAAGAAAAATCGTACACAAAGGTGTTCCCGCTGTTTTTGGAATTTTCGTTTAATCTGTTGTTAGGGTTACCGTTTTCTGTATGTTTGCCTAACTGTCTTATTGCCCCTATCCTTACGCCAATAGTATTAAGTCCCCTGTTTGGGTATTGAGTGTTGCCGTTTGAGAAATGTGTGCCATCTATCCCAAGAGTAAAATTGTAATTTTCATTTAATCTATAGTTAAGCAGTACTGCAAGATTAATGTAGGCGTTTGCTTTTGAGCCTATCACGGTGTTGAACGGATTATCGTTATCATCAAATTTTTTCCACCCGAATGATATGCCGAAATTCCATTCGTAACCTAATGTCAGTTTGCTGTCTTGTGTTATATTGGCAATTTTTGAGCCTTGAAAAATATACACAGCTATAGGGTTGCCAATCTCTTTAGCATTGTTGAAATTATTGTATGAAACCCCGATACCTTGATATGCGTATGGATATAATTGCCCAAAGTGAGAGTTTTTATTAAACTTAAATCCAAATTTCAGATGTCCGGATTGTGTAAAACTAATATTTGAACCTTCCATATTCTTGCCTCTCAAAAAATCGGCAGTCTGAAAAATGTATCCGGGCCTGTAATCAGCTCCTACAAAATAATAAGGTTTATTGATTGTTGTGTCTGTATGACTGCAAAAACTGTTGTTGGCGGCAATAAGCCCACTATGCCATAACATAGCAAGCAAGCCAAAAATCACACCTGTATTCTTTACACTTCTTAACATAAATGACAAGCTTTTAGTGTTTTCAACTTTTAGTGTTTCCAATATGATTTCTATTGTATTGTATTTTGTGTTACAGTATAGCCTGTTGGTTCACTACTGTGATATACTCCTCTGATTATTTTTTCTTTACCGCTTTTTGAGCCCTTCAGATAGAGAATATACTCCGTGGAAAGCGTAATATACTGTACATTTAAACAAAATTCTACTTTGGTGTGTGGCGGTATGGTATAATTGGAGTTCTCTTCTGTATTAAGGTAAACAAACATAATACTCTGTTCCAAATTTGAATAAAACCTGCACTTTAGC
This sequence comes from uncultured Bacteroidales bacterium, assembly GCA_934717185.1. Lineage (GTDB taxonomy): Bacteria > Bacteroidota > Bacteroidia > Bacteroidales > UBA932 > Egerieousia. Next base: position 1,993 of record CAKUYQ010000008.1, read on the forward strand.
TGTTGTATTATAGCTTTGCCATCTTTTACCTGTGGTATTGAAATAGGGGTGGCCCCAAATGAATCATCTTGCATATATGTAATTGAGCTGTTGAATATTGCCGTGTATTCAAAATTATCTTTCCAGGTAATTTTCCCTGTTATCTCTTTGTCTCCTGTATTATTAATGGATACTTTGTCAATTAGGGTGTTGCTCCTCTCTATTTTGGAATTTTCAAGGTTAGGGTATTCAATTCTGTCTACAATATATGTATCATCATTTTCAACTATGACTTTGAGACTTTTTATATCATATTCATTCCCGACAACTATGTATAGTATAAAATTGCTCAATACTGAATTAGAGCCCATTATGAGTGTAAGTTCATTTGGTTTCTCTCTTCTTATACTGAACTCTATACCATTGTGGCTATATGTTACATAGCCTAATCCTTTAAGTAATTTGCCCTCTTTTTGATCTTGTTCAACTCCGTTAAGATCAAATGCTTTGGCTTCGGAAGAGTTTATCTGCATCATACTGTCATAAAAGTACTCTACATCCCAATTCCCGCTTTTGAATTTTACAGTTAATGTGTCTAACGTGCCGTCTATGGTATAATCCATAACTTTTGGAGCATAATCATCTACAAAAACATCTTTGTTGCAGCTTGTAAATGTTACAATCATTGAGATGATAAACATTAACCGCCATGCCACCGTATGTCTTGAATTTTCTCTCATAATAGGAGGGTATCAGGGTTAAAAAACTGCTTTTACAATCTTGGCAACATTGTCTGTATTGCCCATAGTGTAAAAATGAATAACAGGCAATCCCGCGGCTTTAAGCTCCTTAGCCTGCATAATTGCCCATTCAATACCTAACTCCTTTATATGTTCATTGTTCTTGCAGAGCATAACCTCACGAACTAATGCTTGTGGAATGTCAACGTGGAAAGTCTGGGGTAGGATGGTAAGTTGCTTTAGTGTGCTCAAAGGCTTTATGCCCGGGATGATTGGAACATCTATCCCGGCTCTTCTACACTGTTCAATAAAGTTGAATATCTTATTATTATCATAACATAATTGAGTAACAACATAACTTGCTCCTGCGTCAACCTTCCTCTTTAAGTTCTCTATGTCCATCTCAAGATTTGCTGCTTCCGGATGTTTTTCCGGGTAGCCGGCAACACCAACACAGAAATGAGTCCTGTAATCATGTTGTTTCTCATCATCCAAATAGTAGCCGCGATTCATGGCTGCTATCTGCCCTACAAGTTCGTATGCATGTTCCCAACCCTGCCTTTTGGCAGTGTACCGTTGTTCACCTCTCATTGCGTCTCCTCTAAGTGCCAATATGTTGTCTACCCCAAGCAGATCCAGATCTATAAGCGCATCCTCAATGTCGTATTTGGTCATGCCTCCGCAGATAAGATGCTGTACAACCTCAATATGATATCTCTTCATTATGGCTGCAGAAATTCCAACCGTTCCCGGTCTGTTCCTTACAATATGCTTCTCCAACAAGCCATCCTCTCTCTGAATATATTCCGCCCCTTCTCTCTGAAAAGTCACATTTATATATGCTGGATCAAACTCTGCCAATTTATCTATTGCCTGAAATATCACTTTGGGGCTTTGTCCTTTAAGCGGTGGCAGCAACTCAAAAGTCATTCTGGTTATTCCATCTGAAACCGCCCTGTTAATACAATCAATTATCTGCATAACTATTTACAATTTTTGTCTATGTTCTATTGATTAACTTCCTTATTATATCTGCCTTCATTCCCCTTTTCCTTGAGTACTCCTCCATCTGATCATCTCCAATCTTTCCAACTGAGAAATATTTTACCTCAGGGTCTCCAATCATAATTCCACAAAGGGCTTCGCCAGGATCTATCATAAAGTTTTCTGTAAGCCGCATTCCTGTATTGTTCTCAACATCAAGTATTTCAAAAACATCTTTTTTTAACGAATGATCCGGGGTTGCAGGGTAGCCAAAGGCAAACCGCCTGCCCTTGTACTTCTCCTTGATAATATCGTCGGGAAGCATACCGTTATCCTTCTCATAACCCCAAAGTTCCTGCCTTATTTTATAGTGAATAGTCTCTGCAAAGGCCTCTGTTAACCTGTCACACAGTAATTTACTCATTATGGCATTATAATCGTCCCCTTTTTCCTTAAATGTATTTGAGAGTTGTTTAAGTCCTATTCCGGCTGTTACCGCAAATAAAACAATATAGTCTTTGGCTGTTCCCATTGGGGCAATGTAGTCTGCAACGCAAAGATTTTCTTCATTTTCTGCCTCCTGGTTTCTTAATTGCGGCAATAATCTGCTTCCCGACAAAGTATCTACAATTATGTCGTTGTCTCTGCTGTTTGCCGGAAAGATGCCGATTACACCATTTAGGGTTAGAAGGTGTTCATCTTTTATCTGTTTTAGTAATCTGTTTGCATCTTTGTAAAGTTCTGCCGCTTCCATCCCTTTTTGAGGTGAGTCTAAAATTTGCGGGTAAGCACCGTTAAGCTCCCATGCCGAGAAGAGATAGCTCCAGTTGATAAGCGGTTCCACCTCTTCAATGGGGAAATCCTTGTAGACGGCTATTCCCAAGCTGTTGGGCTTTACAATATTATTGAGATTCTTTTTGTGTCTGCACAGCATTGCTTGCAAAATGTCCTTTGTCTTATGACCGTTTTGCTGATTTAAGTAGTTGTCCCTCAGTTCTTTTTGGTTATGCTTAATCTCCTCTATATAACTTTGTCTATTGGTACCTTTCAGCCTGTTTAAAATGCCGGCATTGTCTGAGGCGTTTTTGCTGTGAACTACAACTCCGGAATAGTGAGGTGCAATTTTTACCGCTGTGTGAAGGGCAGATGTGGTTGCTCCTCCAATCACTACGTCTACCTTTATACCCCTTATTTCAAACTCCTTTACAACCATAATCATCTCCTCCAATGATGGCGTTATAAGACCGCTTAGACCCACAAAGTCTGCTCCCCACTGCATGACTGCATCTGCAATGGTATTGGGGTCAACCATAACTCCCAAATCCTTAACGTCATAGCCGTTGCAGGAGAGTACCAATGAAACTATATTTTTCCCAATATCATGAACATCCCCTTTAACCGTTGCCATAATAACTTTCCCAACCTTTGAGCTGCTTGTCTCTTTCTCCTTTATATAGGGTGAAAGAGCTTCAACGGCCTTTTTCATTACCCGAGCGCTCTTTACGACCTGTGGCAGGAACATCTTTCCGGCGCCAAACAATTTGCCAACCTCTCCCATTGCGGGCATTAACAGCGTGTCTATCAATTCAAGAGGTGAGCACCCTTGCTTTTCAAAAGCATTTATGACGTAGTTTGCAATATTGTCGTCTGAGCCTTTTATAATGGAGCGTTTTATTCTCTCTTCAACAGGCAGGCTGTCTAACAGTTGTTCCATTGTCTTGTTAGAATCTTGCTGCGCAGATTCATCTTTGATTTTTTGTGCGTAGGCAGATAATCTCTCTGTTGCGTCTGCTCTTCTGCACAAAATTACATCTTCGCACAGCTCCAAAAGTTCCGTTTCTATGTCTGAGTATATCTGCAGCATTCCTGGATTTACTATACCCATATCCATTCCCGCCTTTATGGCATGGAATAAAAAGACGGAGTGCATTGCCTCTCGTACTTTGTTATTGCCTCTGAATGAAAATGAAAGGTTACTTACACCTCCGCTTATCTTTACACCCCTAAGATTCTGCTTAATCCATCTGCAGGCGTTAATGAAATCTAACGCATACCTGTTGTGGCTCTCAATTCCTGTGGCAACTGCCAATATGTTTGGATCCATTATTATATCCTCTGCAGGAAAACCGTTATCGGTAAGTAGTCTGTATGCCCTCTCTGCAACCTCTGTTTTTCGCTCAAAAGTGTCTGCCTGTCCCTTTTCATCAAAAAGCATAATTACCGTTGCCGCACCATATTCATGTATCTTCAGTGCCCGTTTTATAAAAACATCTTCCCCCTCTTTTAGTGATATGGAGTTGACTATGCTTTTTCCTTGGGTACATTTTAATCCTGCCTCCAACACCTCCCATTTTGAGGAGTCTATCATAACAGGAATTTTGGCTATTGATGGCTCGGATGCTATTAGATTGAGGAAAGTGGTCATTGCCGCCGCTCCATCTATCAAACCGTCGTCCATACATATATCTATCACCTGTGCCCCTGATTCAACCATATTCTCTGCAATTTTCAAAGCCTCTGCATAGTTTCCCTCCCTTATGAGTCTTGCGAATTTTGCGGAACCTGCAACATTTGTCCTTTCACCTATATTAACGAAGTTTGTATTTTCGGTTATAGCGAGCGGCTCAAGACCGCATATGATGGTATTGCGTTTTGTTACATGATGTTTTCTTGGGCTGTATCTGCTTATCCTGCTGCTAAGGGCTTTAATATGTTCCGGTGTTGTTCCGCAACACCCTCCAACAATGTTCACTATACCCAATTTAAGGTACTCCTCCAGATCATTTGCAAACATCTGCGGAGTCTGTTCATATTCCCCCATTACATTCGGCAGCCCTGCATTGGGATGTACAGAGATATTATACTCGGCAATATCTGAAAGTATTTTTATGTAGGGTAGCAGCTGTTTTGCCCCAAATGAACAGTTTAATCCAATAGAAAAGAGTTTTGCATGGTTTAGTGAGTAGTAAAATGCTTCCACTGTCTGGCCTGCAAGTGTTCTTCCGCTGTCTGTAAGTGTTCCGGATACCATTACAGGAATCTCAATACCTTTTGCTGAACATACCTCGTCTATTGCCATAAGAGCCGCTTTGGCATTGAGCGTGTCAAAGACTGTCTCTAACATTAATATATCCGCACCTCCGTCTATAAGACCTTTTGCCTGCTCCATATAGGTCTCTTTTAATATGTCGAATGTTACCGAGCGCTCAGCCGGGTTTTCTATATCTGCCGCAATTGAGCAGGATGCCCCGGTGGGGCCCATGGTTCCGGCAACAAATTTAGGCTTGTGAACATTTGGACTTTTTGATGCTTCAGACGCTTTTGATGCGTTGATGGCGATGGATGCTTCGGAAGTGTAAAACTTACTTATGGATTTTTTAGCCAATGTGGCGGCGGCAAAGTTTATTTCATATACATACTCTTGTAAGTTATAGTCATTTAAGGAGATAGCATTGCTGTTGAATGAATTGGTTGTTATTATATCTGCACCTGCAAACAGATACTGCATGTGAATTTCCTCTATTACAGATGGTTTTGTAATTGAAAGAATATCGTTGCATCCTTTTAGATTGGTGTTGTGGTTGCAGAATTTCTCTCCTCTAAAATCCTTTTCTGTTAAGTTGAATTTCTGAATCATTGTCCCCATTGCACCATCCAATAGCAAAATGCGGTCTCTTGAGGCGTTAACAATTGTATCTTTATTCATATAGCTACATTGTGTTAAGTAATCTTAAAAAATAACTTGGTAATCTTTAATTGTCTTTTCGGTCTATATTTCTTTTCTCAAAAATACAGCTAAATCTTTACCAACTTATTTTTTAACGCTTACTAAATAGTAAGGAGCTGCTTTTGGTATGCGATAAATTTAAAGCAACTCCCAATTTTACGTGTGCAAAGATATTTACTTTATTGGCAAATAGCTTCATTACGCGCAATATGTGAATTATTTGTTAATAACTTTATATGGGTTTATTTGATAATAACTGCATCTGTTTTTAATTTTGCATCAACCCGAGGTATCGTTTGGTAAACAGCCCGGATATTTTGTCGGGAAGCGGAATATTGTTATTATCAATTGGTTAAGGTTATGATTAAGACTGTATTAAAGAGAGATGGCAGAGTTGCCGGATTTAATAGAGAAAAGATTGCTGCTGCAATAAGAAAAGCTATGCTTACTACTGAACTTGGTGAGGATGAGGCTCTTATAAATAAGATAACCGACAGGATTGAGTTGAAGGGGGCAGAGCAGTGCAGTGTTGAGCAGATACAAGATATGGTGGAGTTGGAGCTTATGGCCTCAAGAAGAAAGGATGTTGCAAAGAAATATATTGCATACAGAGACAAGAGAAGCATTGCCCGTAGAGCCAAGACCAAGGAGATGTTTCTTGAAATTATTGAGGCAAAGAGCACAGATGTTACAAGAGAGAATGCAAATATGAATGCAGATACTCCTGCCGGAATGATGATGAAGTTTGCAAGTGAGACAACCAAGCCGTTTGTAGATGATTATCTTCTTACAGAGGAGGTTAGGGATGCTCTTAAGCATAATTATATTCATATTCACGACAAAGATTACTACCCTACAAAGTCTCTTACCTGTATTCAGCATCCGTTGGACAAGATTCTTTTACATGGGTTTCAGGCCGGGCATGGGGAGTCTCGTCCTACCAAAAGGATAGAGACCGCCAGCTTTATGGGGTGTATAAGTATGGAGACTGTTCAGAATGAGATGCATGGTGGACAGGCAATTCCGGCTTTTGATTTTTATCTTGCTCCGTATGTAAGAAAGTCTTTCATTGAGGAGGTCAAGTATATAGAGACTCTTACGGGTGATGCACTGAGCGATTTATACAATGTGGAGATAAAAGATTATATAGTAAAACCGTTAGACGGACTTGCCGGTAAGGAGCGTGCTTTGCAGCATGCGATAAACAGAACGGCGAGCAGGGTACACCAAAGCATGGAGGCGTTCATTCATAATATGAACACAATACATTCGCGTGGAGGAAATCAGGTAGTGTTCTCGTCTATAAATTACGGCACGGATATCTCTGCGGAGGGCAGGTGTATAATAAGAGAGTTGCTTACATCTACTTATGAGGGTGTTGGAAACGGTTCTACGGCAATCTTTCCTATTCAGATCTGGAAAAAGAAGAGAGGGGTAAGCTATCTTCCGGGTGATCCTAACTACGATCTTTATCAATATGCCTGCAAAGTGACAGCTAAACGTTTCTTTCCAAATTTCGTAAACTTGGATGCTCCTTACAACAAACATGAGAAGTGGGATGCAAATGACCCTGAACGCTATCGCTACGAGGTTGCAACAATGGGATGCAGAACAAGGGTTTTTGAGAACAGGTTTGGCGAGAAGACCTCTATTGGTAGAGGAAATCTGTCGTTTACAACTGTTAATATTGTAAGACTTGCTCTTGAATGCATGAATATTGGCAACAAAGAGGAGCGGGAGGTTGCCTTCTTTAAGAAATTGGATGAGGTTCTTGAGGTTACGGCTCACCAGCTTAACGAGAGATACGATTTCCAGAAGACTGCGCTTGCAAAGCAGTTCCCTTTGCTTATGTCGTCGCTATGGGTTGGTAGCGAGAATCTTAAGCCAAATGATACTGTGGAACCTGTCATTAATCAGGGTACATTGGGAATAGGCTTCATAGGCTTGGCAGAGTGCCTTGTGGCTCTAGTAGGGAAGCATCATGGAGAAAGTGATGAAGCTCAGCAGCTTGGTTTAAAGATTATCTCGCACATGAGAGACAAGGCAAATGAGTTTTCAGAGAGGTACCGGCACAACTTTAGCGTATTGGCAACCCCGGCCGAAGGTTTGTCGGGAAAATTCACAGTAAAGGATAAAAAGGATTTTGGAGTTATTGCCGGGGTTACAGACAAAGATTACTACACAAATTCAAACCATATTCCGGTATGGTTCAAGTGCTCTCCTGTGCATAAGGCCAAGATAGAGGCTCCATACCATGACCTTACACGCGGTGGCCATATCTTCTATGTTGAGATAGACGGTGATGCAACCCATAATCCACAGGCTATAATGGATATAGTAGACCTAATGGACAAATATGATATTGGTTATTGCTCTGTAAATCATAACAGAAACAGGTGTATGGATTGCGGATATGAGGATGCTTCCAAGGATCTTAAGAAATGCCCGCACTGTGGTGGTGAAAACATAGATAAGTTGCAGAGAATCACAGGTTATCTTGTTGGTACTACAGACAGGTGGAATAAGGCTAAACTGTCTGAGCTTAAAGACAGAGTTGTTCATAAATAGATTATTAATTATTGATTTCAGTTTCCCGACAAATTACGCTATATGGTAGGTATTTGTCGGGAACTGTTGTATATTTGCGCTTGATTTTTAAATCTTTATTATAATGTTAAGAGATTTGGCCGAAAGCTATATATCAGTGCTGAAAATTGTGGAAGGGACCTCTGTAGACGGGGATGGGCTAAGAACTTCCATATATGCCGCCGGTTGTTCCCATAAATGTCCCGGCTGTCATAACCCTCAGTCCTGGAATATAGATAATGGTATATGGATGTCTGTAGATGAAATCTTTAATCATATTCAGGAATCCGGGCTTAATGTCACCTTTACGGGTGGGGATCCCTTTTTCCAGGCAGATGCTTTTGCGGAGTTGGCCTACAGAATTAAAACAGAGACAGATAAAACTATCTGGTGTTACACGGGTTATACTGCAGAACGGCTGTGCAGGATGGGTTTTCCATTGTTAAGATATATAGATGTTTTGGTAGACGGGCCGTTTATACAGTCAAAGAAGGATTCTAACCTGCGTTTTAGAGGAAGTTCAAATCAGAGAATATTGGAGAGAATAGGGAATACCTACAGAGATAAAAAATTATAATCAGTAGAAGAATACAGTCTGTCAGCTGCTGATAATCCCAAGTTTGTAATATTATCTTATTGTTTAATTGATGAAAATTGGTTAAAATTGCGCCGATTTTACGCGTTTACAGAGTTGGAAAATACAATATTAACAGAAATATTATGAATAGATTTAAATTTATTCTAAAGGCTTTGATGGTTTTATCTGTCATTGGCCTGTGGAATTGTTCTAAGGAGGACCCTGAGAAGGAGGGACCTCAATTGACCGTTACTCCTGAGTCTTTGCAATTTGAGGCTGATGGAGAACTTGTTTCTCAAGAGATAAACATAACTTCAAACAGAGATTGGACTGTTACCTTTGTGGAGTCTAACGCTTCTGAATGGGCTGCATTAGACGTTACCAAAGGTAGCGGTGATGGTGTTGTGAAGCTTTCTGTACTGCCTAACATGGGTACCGAACGTACTGCAACTGTAAAGATTACAGCAAGTGTCCTTTCAGCCAATGTTAAGATTACACAACTTGCCAATGGCACTATTGCAAAGGCAGACACACTCTATTTTGAGAACTGTGGTACAACTGTGGCAAAGGATGGCAGTTATTGGCCATACGTAGACCAGTTTACAGGTTGGAGCAGGAAAGGTACATTGGACCAAAGCTCCGTAACATATTCAGGCAACAGCTCAAATGTTTCCAACAGCGGTTCTGCATTTGACCCTGCCGAAGGTTCTAACCTAAGCAAACCTCCTTATGTTGGAATGAACAAGAACACTTCTAAATTTATAATCAACAACATAAACATAAAAGGAAACGATAATCTCACATTAAAGTTTGGAGGTATTTTCCAGAGTGCATATTCCGGTGGAGCCACATTCGGTGAGATTAAATCCGGCGATTTTAAACTTTATGCAGGTTTTGACGGAAGCAAATATGCCGAATTGGGTTACACTACAGAGAGTGCCGGTGGCAACTGGTACTGGATTAAATCTGAGTTTAAGGTTCCTGCGGGTACAGAGAAATTGTATGTTAAGATTGAGACCACAAATATTGGTTCAAATCAGGGATACAGATTTGATGATTTTACAATAATAAATGTTGGCGAAGGCTCTCTAATCAACCCAGATGGCGGTGTTACCCCTCCAACTCCTGGAGAGAAGACATATATAACAGTTGCCCAGCTTAGAGCAAAGGGGGAAACAACTGTTACAGAGGATGTTTATGCAAAAGTAACGGTTGTGAGTGATAAAGATGGTGGAAACAGTACTTCGTTAAAGAATGTTGTGGTATCGGATGCGACAGCCGGTATAACTATTAGATTTACAGCTAACTCAGATTTGGCCGTAGGAACAGAACTTGAGCTTAATCTTAAAGGGGCACAACTGTCTAAATACAACGGTTTGCTTCAATTGAACAATTTTGCAAATGACAAAGCTGTTGCAACAGGCGTTGTGAAGAAATTGGATCCTGTGTCTATTACTGCTGCTGATTTGATGTCCGGCAAGTATGAGTCAATGTACGTTTCTGTTGCAGATGTACAGGTTGTAGAGAGCGAACTTAATGGAACAGTAGGTGATGCTTCAAACCATAAGAGTGTAAATATGGAGGCAAAAACAGGCGAAAAATTCATTATGTTTACATCTAAATACTCTAAGTTTGTAGGAGACAAGCTACCTCAGGGAAGTGGCGCCCTTAAAGGTATAGCATCTATTAACACCAATAAAGATGGCGAGACCTCTTTCCAGATGTTGCCTACTGTTGCATCTGATTACGCAGCTCTTACAGGCACACGTTTCTCAGCCGGCACGGCAACTCTTTCATTTGGAACACCTGCCTTCACAGCCAATTTGCTTAAGGAGAAGGTTGCCATTGAGGGAGGAAAACTGATAATTCCGTACAGTAATGCAGAGGGAACTGAAAAGTATACAGTATCTGTAGCTGTATCCGGTGCTGCAGCAAACGGTATAAATGCTGTATCAAATAGAGAGATTGCCTTGGCTAAGGGTAGTGGAAATATTGAGATTGTCATTACCGGTACACCTGCAAACGCCGGTGCTGTTACATTTGAGATTAGCGGTATAGATGCTTTGTCAACTAAAACTGTAAAGGCTAATGTTGCATCTGCCGCAGCTGCAAATTATGATTCGAATGTGTCGGTGGTTGAAGATCAGGCAAACGCAGCTTATACTACTTACAACGGAGCCGAACTATTAGCTAAAATTGATGGTAGTTCATACAAGTGCGTTAAGTTTGGAACATCCAAGAAAACAGGAGTTGGTACAACAACTGTTCTTCCAAAAACCGGAGACGCTAAGCTTACATTCTATGCATACGGTTGGAAAGGGAAAAAAGGTGCATTGAAGATTACTGTAAATAATGGTGGAACTATAAACGGAAGTTCATCTGTAACTACTGATGCAATTAATGGGAATGACGGCTGTACCGGTAATGGTCCATTTGAACTTTCTTCTGTTGACACTTCTGCGTTGCTTTCTTATGAACTTAAAGATATCACAGATAAAACGACAATTACCATTGAATCAACTAAAGAGAATGGGGCAACTGACCCAAGGGTTGTAATCTTTGCCATAAATATAAAATAGATTATAGTAAGCAATCTATGTCTTAATAGCTTAAGGCATAGATTGCTTGTATAAAAGATATAATGATGTTATTAAAGAGACAATTTGCAAGTTTCAAATATTTATTAGCTTTTATAGCGTTCTCTTTTGTTGTTTTCTCCTGTAGCAAAAAAGATGAAGTGCATGTAAAAGATAGTGTAGCTGTTACTTTGCAACGTGCAGAGGCTGCGGCAAGTGATGTTGCACAGTTTGTGAACATTACCTCTAACGGTACATGGGCTGCGACAGTGGAGTTTCCGGCAGGAACAGAATCCTGGTGCAAACTCTCACCTGCAAGCGGTACAGGTAATGCAACACTTACATTAACCTATACAGTTAATTACAGCAATGAGAAAAGAGAAGCTACCATTAAAGTTATTCAAGGAACTGAAACGGCACAGGTTGTCTTTACCCAGTTAGGTGCAGACAGTTATCCAAACAGGTACAATGAACTTCCTGTAATACCTGCAAATACAGCAACTGTTAAAACAGTTTCTCACTATGCTACCCTTAACGGTGGCAAGGTGAGAAACTATACTCTCAATTTTGACCTTAGCAACAAGATTGCGAATTGGGTTGCATATCCGTTGTCTAAAGAGTATTTGGGCAGTGCTCAAAGACAGAATGATTTTAGAGTAGACCCATTATTTCCTGCATCGTCGCAAATAAATGCAACTGTGCCGGGTTATGATCGCGGTCATCAGCTACCGTCTGCAGATCGTACAGGAAACGCAGAACTTAACTCCCAAACATTCTATTACTCCAATATGACACCACAGCTTGGAGGTTTTAACCAGAAGATTTGGGCAGATATGGAGAACAAGGTAAGGAGTTATGCAAACAGTTGCGACACTTTATATGTTGTTACAGGCGCTGTACTAAAGACCGTTGGCGGTTTGGAATCTGTTTCCTACACCAACGATAAGATTGGCACCCAAAGAATAGCAGTCCCTAACTACTATTATAAAGTTCTTGTAAGCGTAAAATCTTCCGGTGCTACCAAAACATATAAAGGAATCGGTTTTTGGTTTGAACACAAGGCCAATTCCGGCAAAGTCAATTCATCATACGCATGCAGTATAGATGAAATTGAGAGAAAAACAGGATTGGATTTTTTTGCAAACTTACCTAAAGATGTAGAGTCGGCTGTTGAATCATCATATAAACCTAATGAGTGGGGGCTTTAACAGGTATTATATTTAATAAATATTTAAGATGAAACGAAATTATATATTATTGCTGATATTTTTTATCGCGGGATTTGTTCAGATCTCTTTTGCACAGAATCCTACAGAAAAAAAATATCCTGTAGTTTTTTATAATCTTGAGAATCTTTTCGATACTCTTAAATCACCCGGCGTTTATGATGCCGAGTTTACTCCCGGCGGTCCAAAAGCATGGAACAGCAAGAAGTATTGGACTAAAATAGGCAACATAGAGAAGGTTTTCTATAATATAGCTGGTTCACTAAAGACGTTTCCGGCTATAATAGGAGTTTCCGAGATTGAGAACAGAAATGTTTTGGAGGATATTGTCGCTACCCCAAAACTTCAGCGGGCAAACTATCAGATTGTGCATTACGATTCTCCGGATGCCCGTGGTGTTGATGTTGCACTACTTTACAGGCCTGATCTTTTCAAATATGAAGGCAGCTATCCTATCCCTTATGTTTTTCCCGACAAACCATACTTTAAGACAAGAGATATCCTGTCTGTTTGGGGAACAATAGAAGGTGAAAGATTCATGTTTTATGTCTGCCACTGGCCATCGAGACTTGGTGGTCAGGCAGCATCCGAACCTAACAGAGTCAGGGCAGCAGAGATTATAAGACAACATGTTGATTCTGTCCTCACGGCAGATCCAAACACACACATTGTAATAATGGGCGATATGAATGATGATCCTACAGACAAAAGTCTTACAACAGCTCTCAATGCCGTTGGAAAGATAAAGGATATAAATTCAGATATGACACTGTTCAATCCGTTCTTACCTATGTTCAAGGCGGGATATGGAACATTGGCATATCAAGACAGCTGGAACCTGTTTGACAACATGGTTGTAAGCAGAAACTTGGTTGACGGCCCAAAAGGTGCATTAAAGCTATACAGGGCACCAAAGTCACAGTTTTACGGGAATATTTTCAACAGAGCCTTTTTAACCCAGCAAAGCGGACAATATAAGAACTATCCTTTGAGAACCTTTGTGGGGAATACTTTTCAGGGTGGTTATAGCGACCATTTTCCTGTGTATTTACTTATTACCAGACAGTAACCTGTTTGGTAGTATGTTAACTTAAATTAATCCGAACAAGAAATTATTTAGTATATGAGAAAAGTTTTATTGTTCATGCTAATGGCTATAGTCTCATTACCGCTGTTAGCACAGAATGGAGGAGTGAAAGGTGTAGTTGTCAACAGGATTGACAAATCTCCGCTTGCCGGCACAAAAATTACATTTGTCGGCACAGATATTCCTGCATTAATTACAAAAACAGGAGCATTTGAAGTAAATGACATAGCTCCCGGTACATATCAGCTTAGATTCGAGGCTACAGAATTTTTACCTGTCACTATAACTGTAAAAGTTGGGAATCAGGTTGTAGATGTACATAGCATCTCCCTTTCACCGGAGGCCGTTGCAGCCGTGGAGGAGGATGATTTTACAGAATTTGATACAGAAACCGCAGATGACAATTCATCTTTGCCTGTTGTGCTGTCTGCATCAAATGATATATTTGACAATATAGCCGGTTACAAATTCAGTGCAATGCGTTTTAAAGCCAGAGGCTATGACGGCGAGAACCAGAGCGTGTATCTAAACGGTATCTATTTGAACGATGCTTTAAGCGGATATTCTCCATACTCATTATGGACCGGCCTTAACGAAGCCACACGTAATAAGGAGCTTACAGGCGGACTTATGACATCGGATTACGGTGTTGGCGGCATTGGAGGAACAACCAATATAAATGCCAGACCTTCACAACTTAGGAAAGGTTTTAGAGCAAGTGTTGTAAACGCAAATAACAACTATCGTTTTAGAGTGATGCTTACATATGCATCCGGAGAGAGCGACAATGGATGGTCATATGCAATATCTGCATCCACAAGGCAGGGCGGCAACGATTATGTATATGGAGTTTATTATAATGCTTTCGCTTACTATTTAGGTATAGAGAAGAAATTCAATCCATTCCACAGACTTGCATTTACCTTCTTGGGTACACCTACAGAGAGAGGTGTGCAGACAGCCACAACTCAAGAGGTTTATGATCTTATAGGCAATAATTATTACAATGCAAACTGGGGTTATCAGAATGGTGACAAGAGAAATGCAAGGGTCAGGAATAATCATGAACCTGTTGCAATGTTAAACTATTATTATACTCCAAAAGATGATTTTAATCTTACATTGAGTGTTGCCTACAGATTTGGCAAAAACGGATATTCGGCTCTTGATTGGTATGATGCACAAGATCCAAGACCGGATTACTACAGGAATCTTCCAAGTTACTATGTATCGTCAGATGCTTCAAAAGATAATCCGTACCTTGCAGCATGGCTTACAGAGGCATGGTATTCAGACAGGAATACAAGGCATATAGATTGGGATAGAATCTATAATGTAAATTACGGCAGCCTGTTGGACACAGACCGCGAATATTGGGGAAATCCGTCGATAGCAACCGGTTCGAGACGTTCCAAATATGTTCTTGAAGAGCGTAGGACAGATCAAAGAGACTTTAACGCCAAATTACAGATTATGAAAAGAATTTCAAATCATCAGGTGCTTAATTTTGGCGTTGATTTTAGAAGAAACACAACAGAATACTACAAGATAATAAAGGATCTTCTTGGCGGTGACTACTGGTTGGATATAGATCAGTTTGCAGAGAGGGATTTCGGTTCTGTAGAGTCGTCACAAAATAACCTCTTTACCCCTAACAGGTTAGTAAAGAAGGGTGACAAATATGGTTACGATTATTATGCACATGTGCAGAATGAGAAGATATGGGCAACATATAAATTCAATAAAGGGTCTTTTGAAGGTTACCTTGCCGGTGAAACAGGAATAACAAGATTCTGGAGAGAGGGCAAATACAAAAAAGGTCTTTTCCCTAACAACTCTTATGGAGATTCAGAGAGAAAGGATTTCTGGACATACACAACAAAAGCAGGTTTGACCTATAAAATTACAGGAAATCAGAGAGTATATGCCAATGTAGCGTATATGGAACAGGCTCCATATTTTAAAAACGCCTTTGTATCTCCAAGAACAAGAAATTCATTGGTGCCTAACCTTACCACAGAGAAGGTATTCAGTACAGATCTTAATTATGCATTAAGAATCAATAACTTTAAGATGAGACTTACAGGGTTCTATACCACAATAAAGGATAAGACAAATCTCATAAGTTTCTACGATGACCAATACAGAGCATACACAAACTTTGCAATGAGCGGTATTGAACAGACTCATGTGGGAATGGAATTGGGTATTAATGTTCCGCTTATATGGGGTGTTGATCTTCAGGGCGCATTGACGATAGGAGATTACTACTACTCATCTAATCCAAAAGTTATACAGACTGTAGACAATAGTGAAAAGGTGATTGCCAATACAACGGTTTATTGGAAGGATATGAAGGTTCACAGTACCCCTCAGAAAGCGGCAAGCATAGGGCTTAATTACAGAGGACCTCATAATATATATGCCGGCATAGACCTAAACTATTATGCAGATCTTTACCTTAGCATGAATCCTCTCTACAGAACCGATGAGGCTTTGGTTAACTATAATATGTTTCCGGAGGAGGAGAGAAACCAAATGATTTGGACAATGCGCAAGCAGGAGAAATTTGATGATGCCTTTGTCCTTAATGCCAACTTTAGCAAATCATGGTATATTAAACGTATATATAATCTCGGGTTCAGTTTGGAGGTTAAGAATATACTGAATGACCGGAATATCAAGACAGGCGGTTACGAACAGATGAGATTAAAAAAGAATGAGTTGAACGACAAGACATACTATACAAGATTTGACTCTAAGTATTTTTATATGTTTGGAACGACATACTACTTGAATATATATTTCAGATTCTAATTTAAATTAGATAATAGGTAAAATAATGAGCACAATGAAAAGATATAATAATATTATAAACAGATTATTGTTGTTGCCTCTTCTTGCTGTATCTCTCCTGTTGCCGGGATGTTACAGTGATTTTAACAATCCTGAGGTTAAGAAAACCTATACAGATGCAGATTTCGAGGACGCAACTATCATCTCAATAAAACAGTTGAAGCAGCTGTTTTACGACAATTACGGCAGCGGAGCGGATGCTTTGGGTAAGTCCTGCACTGTTACAGACAATTATGTAATTAAAGGAAAGGTGATAAGCAGTGATAAGGATGGAAACATATACAGGACAATGTATATTCAGGATGAAACAGGTGCAATTGAGGTCAAATTGGGTGTAACAACATCTTACAATATCTTCCCTGTAGGACAGATAGTATATGTAAAGTGCAGAAACCTTGTTATCGGTAACTACAGATATATGCTCAGTCTTGGAATTGAGTCTACAGATGCGAGCTATGCCAATGGCTATATCTCTGTATGGCCGCTTATAAATACAGTTGTATTCCCGGGAGAAAGGACAAAACTAACATCTGCAGATACAGTTATTGTAAAAGATTACCGCTATTTGCAAAATAACGAGTTGGATCTTTTGGGCCGTCTTGTAAAGATAGAAGGGCTTACCAGCTATTTTGGAACATGGAGCGGAGATGTTTATCCATCATTTTTGGAGCAGGTAGATGATGTATATACAACTTACGGATTCGAGCAGGTAATAAAGGAGTGGAACGACTATCTTAACGGTAAAACAAAAGTAGAGCCTAAGTCACCTCGTCCCGGTAATCTGAATGCGCCCACATACGCATATAATTATGATAATAACAAATATTACGGTACAGCTTTGTTTAAGTTTGGCAGTACAAGTTCAACATTGGAGTTTCAGAATCTCCTTGTAAGGAGTAGCGGGTATTCTAAATTTGCATTGG
Organism: uncultured Bacteroidales bacterium; assembly: GCA_934717185.1. Taxonomy (GTDB): domain Bacteria; phylum Bacteroidota; class Bacteroidia; order Bacteroidales; family UBA932; genus Egerieousia. The sequence continues at coordinate 19,254 of CAKUYQ010000008.1, forward strand.
AGCCTGTTCCTGCCAATGGAACAAAAGTGAATATTACAGCAATATTTACAAAATATAGTGCAAAAAGCGGAGGATATATAAAGTATCAGCTGCTGTTAAACAGTGACGATGATATTGTAGAGGTTAAATAGTATTTGATTATTCTATTGAAAAGTTACGGAGACTGCAATCTGCAGCCTCCGTTTTTTGTAATGATTTAATTACAAAAAACGGCTGGCAACCCCTTAAATGGGGGGATCAAAAAAAAATATATACATGTTACAATACTTATAAATCTTTGTTAAATGATTGTTAAAAATGATTTTTTATCTAAAATATCATTTTTGCTGTTAAAAAAATAAATAGATGTTTCCTGCTTAATTTGTTTTCAGAACAAATTACAATATTAAAATTTTACCTGTTAACTTTTTTATTAAAAATAATTTCAGTAAATTTGTATAAACCCTAAAGGAGAAAAATTAATTAATTATTTACCCAATATAATCACAATTGTTTAACTATGAAGAAGTTCATTTTTCTTTTGTTAGCTGTATTATGCAGTGGTATAATACAGGCGCAGACACAAGTCTCAGGAACTGTAACGGCCAAGGATGACGGTTTACCAATTCCTTATGTCACAATTCAAATTAAAGGTTCCAAATCTGGAGGATATACAGATGAAAACGGTAAGTACACTATTTCTGTACCAAAAGATGCTGTTTTGATTTTTTCATCTGTAGGATTTGTAAATGTAGAGGTTCCTGTAGCAGGAAAATCTGTTCTTAATGTAGTAATGGATGTTGACGCCGTTGCATTGGAGGAGACCATTGTCGTTGCTTACGGAACAGTTAAAAAAGGTTCATATTCAGGTTCAGCCTCTGTTGTAAAGGAGAATGCATTGAAAGATGCACCGGTGGTAAGTTTTGAGCAGGTTCTCTCTGGTAAAGCTCCTGGTGTACAAGTTGCATCTAGTTCTGGACAACCAGGTAGTGAGGTAAACATTGATATCCGTGGATACGGCTCATTCAATGCCGGTAACCAGCCTCTATATGTTATAGACGGTGTTCCTGCTACAAGCGGAGACTATAGTTCAGGTAACATTTCAACAAGTGCTATGAACTTCCTTAACCCAAGTGATGTTGAGTCTATTACAATCCTTAAAGATGCGGCTGCAGCATCTCTATACGGTTCTCGTGCTTCCAACGGTGTTATCCTCATTACTACCAAAAAAGGTAAAGCAGGCAAACTAACCTCTACATTTAAGGCAAATGTAGGTCTGTCATACTTCGCTTACGATAACTACCCTTTGGCAAACGATTCTCAAACCGAAGCTTTGCATAGAGAATCATGGACCAACTATGCTAACAACAATCCAAGTGTATGGAAAAAATATTCTTCTGTTTCTGACTATGTAGATGCAATGGTTGCAAAAAACTATCCTGCAAAGGATGAAAGCAAATATATCTACAAAGATTGGGAGGATGTTCTCTTTAGAACAGGTGTAGCTCAGACATACGAATACAGTGTTTCCGGTGGTGGAGAGAAGGGCAAGATTTATGCCTCAATAGCTTACACAGACCAACAGGGTGTTGTATCTATAGATTATTTAAGGAGGTTCTCTACTACAATTAATGGTGAGACACAAATTGGTAAAAGACTTAAAATAGGTGGTACTGTACAGTATTCATGGCAGTATCAGGATGGTCACCAGGATGGTCAGTCATCAAAAGATAATCCATTCTACCAGTGGAAAGTTATTCTTAATGAGAGATGGCCATACCAATATAAAGATGGTTCACTTTATTTAGAGGCATTTAACCCCGGTTTGTCTACAATTAATCCTGTAGCGTCATATAATGCTCAGGTTAACGATGCAAGACAGAACCGTCTCATCTTAAAAGGCTGGGCTGAATTTAAATTTACAGATTGGCTCACTGCTAAAACAATTATCAGTTCAGACTGGTTGTATGTTCATGACAAATTCGGTTGGCTATATGGACACCCTAATTTCTATGCATACTCGGATGTAGGAGGTTATATGTCAGACAGACACCGTAATATAAACAAGATGGTTAGCTCAACCACTCTAAATTTTGACAGAACTTGGAATAAACATCATGTTGGAATTATGGCCGGTTGGGAAGCTGAGAAAGACACATATAGAATGTCGAGAGTTGGAAAGATTGATTTCTCATATTTGGGAGGTGAAGAATCCATTTTTGGCGCAAAATTCGATGATGGGTATAGTTATTCAAGAATAAATGCTCTTGAGTCGTTTCTAAGTAGAGTAGCATACGATTACAACAACAAGTATTATTTGACAGGAACTTACAGACGAGACGGTTCCTCTAAACTTGCCCCTGATACAAGATGGGGTGACTTTTGGTCTGTTTCCGGCTCATGGAGATTCTCTAATGAGAAATTTATGGATTTTGCATGGTTGAATGATGCAAAATTGAGAGGCTCATACGGTACAAGTGGAACTCTTCCATCAGACTATTTTGCTTGGTTAGCTACTTATGATTACACTTTCTATGGTGATAAAGGTGCAAACTACCCTGCAAGAATTGCAAATACAGAACTTACTTGGGAGAAAAACAAAAACTGGAATGTTGGATTGGATGCAACAATTTTCGACAGGTATACATTCTCTGTTGAGTACTTCAATAGAAAAACAACTGATCTCCTTTTGGATGCATCAGTCCCTTCTACAACAGGCTTTGGCAGTATGCTTATGAATATTGGCGCAATGAGAAACGATGGATGGGAGTTATCATTGAATATTGATATTATAAAGAAGAAAGACTGGGATTTCTCATTCGGCGTAAACTGGTCTAAAGTTAATAATGAAATATTAGCACTTTCTACAGAGGACGAAGAGATCCCTTCTACTCCTCATATTTGGAAGAAAGGTTATTCATTTTATCAGTATTATACAAGAAATTATTTAGGAGTTTGTCCTGAGGATAATTACATGGGTAACAGTAGACTTAAAGCCGGTAACCCTATGTATGCAGAGGGATCATTCTATAAGAAAGGTGAAGTTGTAGATAGAGATGTATATTTGAAAGATGGTACAAAAGTAGAGAAAGGTTCTACAATGCCTAAAGATAGTTATAACTATTATCCAACGAACAGAAATAATTCTAGTTCTATGATTATTGAGGGCAAGACTGCTATTCCTAAAGGATATGGCGGATTCAACTTTGACTTTAGATGGAAAGATTTGTCATTATCAATGGCTTGGTCATACAAATATGGTCACTATATCTGGGATGAGGGTGTTGAACAGATGGAGAATGATGGATATTATTCATTCCACAGGAATATTTCTAAAAGACAGCTGAACCCTTGGAGTGAGACCAATAAGAATAGTACTGTTCCTAAACGTATACAAGATAACGGTCAGGGCGGTTACTATTACTCAAGCAGATTTATGAAAAAAGGAGATTATTTAAGACTTAAGAACTTAACAGTGTCTTATAATATTCCTAAATCATTCACAACTCAGTTAGGCATATCTAATGCGAGAGTATATGTAGCAGGTTCTAACTTGCTTACATTCTCAGGCCTTAATATTGACCCTGAGGTCCCTTCAAACGGAAGATACAGATACAGTATGCCTGCTTTGAGAACTGTTTCATTAGGCGTTGAAGTTAGTTTCTAATTGTTAAACTATTGTAATTATGAGAAAGACATTTAATAGTATATTATTAATTGCAGTTTTGTCTGTGATTATATCTTGTAAGGGATTCTTAGACAGACTGCCAACTGATTCTGTACCTGCGCAGAAAGCGTTGGTAACGATAGAAGATGCAGGAGTTTCTGTAAACGGATTTTATACCCCTCTAAAATATTATACTGTATATGGAACATATATGGCTACTATGGGTGATATGAGGGCAGATAACCTCTATCCGCGTGAAGCCGGTGGAAACAGCACTGCTATTTACACATTGGATTATGAGTCTGAGCAGAATACCTATTTCTCTCTATGGACTCAATTCTATGCGGTAATTAACAGATGCAATACATTTTTGGAGAATATAGATGTATTGCAGACAAGTTCAGATAAACAGGAGGCTCTTAAACAGAATTATATAGCTGAGGCCTATGCTGTTAGAGCTTTATGTTTCTTTGAGATTGCCAAATTGTATGGATACCCTTATCAGTATGATAACGGTGCATCTTTAGGTGCTGTTATTTTAAGGAATACAGTTCTTCCAGAAGATGCTCATATACCAAGAAGTACAGTGGCTCAATCATATGCAGCTGCCGAGGAGGATCTTAAGGTCGCTGAGTCTAAAATCTCCAAGGATAAGAATCTTGGTCACTTTAATTATTGGAGCGTTAAACTTTTGCAGGCTAAAATAGCTCTTTACAAAGGTGATTACAATACTGCATACACAGCAGCTAAAGAGGTTATTACAAGTTCTCCATATAGATTGGTCCCAAATGCAGACTATTTGGCATATTGGGGTAAAGAAGGTGATTTAGAGTCTGTACTTGAACTTTTGGTCTCTACTGAGGGTGATATTGACGGTGATGGTGGTTTTTATACAATGTATCACAATCTTTGGTTTGATGACAAGAATGCAGGAGCGAGCATTATCCCTACCAAAAAGTGGAGAGAACTGTTTACAGAAACTCCTAATGATGTGAGAGCTCAGATGATTGCTTACGATGATCCTACAACAGGTGCAAAGAAGACAGGTGAGTATTGGTTAAAGAAGTTCATTGGTAACAAAGATAAAGGTTATACATTCAGAAGAAATAACCCAAGGGTTATGCGTATAACAGAGGCTTACCTTATTGCCGCTGAAGCAGGTTTGGAGATTGGTGCAGCTGATGCGAGCTACTACCTTAATGAGGTAAGAAGACGTGCAGACCCTACTGCTACAGATGTTGCAGCTACTTTAGACCTTATTCAGACAGAGCGCCAGAAGGAGTTTATTGGCGAAGGCCACAGATTCTTTGATATTATGAGAAGAGGTGGTACAATTACAAGAGATTTTGAATCTGACCCTCATGATTTTGCCGGTGGTGCAGGTTATCATAACTCTTTCAGTTGGGATTATTATAAGGTAGCATTGCCTATTTCACATTCTGAAAGAATGATTTATCCTGAACTTCAGCAAAATCCAGGATATAAAGATTAGATTAATTCACATAAGCTTTAGTTTTTTTAATTGGGAGGGTGGCCAAAATGCATTGGCCGCTCTCTTTTGCTTTAATAATTCCTTAGGATGATGCAGTCTTTTTTGCAGGTTACTTTATCTATGCAAAATTTTTCTTTTTTAGTTAATTGATATACATTTGCAAATGTTTAGCTCAATGTTTAATAAGTAAGCGTTAAAAAATAAGTTGGTAAAGATTTAGCAGTATTTTTTAAGATTACTAAAATAGTTTACTATGAATAAAGAGGCAAATTATCTGTATTCTCCAAACTGCAAGATGGCTGATATGATACTTAAAGACAGTACATTGTTGGATATATTAAGGAGATTTAATATTCCGCTTGGATTTGGAGACAAGAATGTGGAGGAGGTGTGTAGACAATACTCTATCAATTATAAATTCTTCCTCATCATTGCAAATATCAATACATTTTCTGCATATTTACCATCTGTTAAAGAGCTCAACCTCATTACAATTGATGAGTTGATAAACTATTTGAAGCGTTCTCATCTAAACTATATCAACAGACGAATCAAGGTTATAGAAGAGAAGTTATTAAGTATTAGCGAATCAACCAATGGATCTGAATTCAAACTTATTTTAAAATTCTTTAGGAATTATAAAGCTGAGGTTATAAAACATTTCAACTACGAGGAAAATGTAGTATTCCCATATATTAATTCACTTCTTGGAAAACAGCCACAGGCCGGGTCGTATTCAATTGAGCAATACGAGGACAATCACAGTAATATAGACGATAAATTAAGTGATCTTAAAAACATCATTATTAAGTATCTTCCATACGGAGAGATGAAATCGGAAGATCTGTCTTCTGTTAATGATGTTTTAAAAGATGTCTTTACATTTGAAGAGGATTTGGCAAAACATACCAGAATTGAGAATAAAGTACTAATTCCAATGGTACATAGAATTGAGGAGGCGTAGTAGTGGAGAAAGTTAATTTAAAGAAAAAGGTTTATATCATAGATCCGTCGTATATAGTTGTTTTAGGTTTGCAGTCTATAGTTGCAGAATCTAACAAACTTGTGGTATGTGAAACATCAACAGATATATACAAGGCTATTGATAGACTTATTATAGTAAAGCCGGATATTGTCCTTGTGAATCCTCTTTTTTTAGACTTTAATAGAAAATTGTATTCCAAAGGATTGTATGAAGATGCATTGTATTGTTCTATTGGATATAGCTCCAATCTGTTTTATAGTGGAAATTTTGAGATGTCTGATCCTCCATCCAAAATATTAAGGATTTTGGAGTCATTGCGAAATACAGCAGAAAATGCTGAACAAATATTGAAAGGGGAGGAGCTGTCGCAACGAGAGAAAGAGATACTTGTATCTGTTGCAAAAGGTATGCATAACAAGGAGATAGCCTCAACATTCAACATATCTATACATACTGTAATATCTCACAGAAAAAACATATCAAAAAAGACCGGAATAAAGTCTGTATCCGGTTTTGTAGTGTATGCCCTATTGAATAATTTAGTAGATGAGAGTGAAATTCAAGATTAATATGTTAATCAACAGTTTTAAATCTTCTAAAAGGATAGTTATTATAAATTAGTTACCGTAAATTAAAACTTTATTATTACCTTTGCGGCCGAATGTAGTTAAAGTTTCATGGTAGCAAATAGTTATTTTAAGGCTCTGCTTTGCACTTTGCATAGCCTTGCTGTCATTTTTTTAGTATCATGCGGCAAGGATAATAGAGAAGAGGGGAGCGGCGTAAAGATCATTTTTCATCCTGCATTAGCAGGTCATAGCAGTACAGATGGTAATATTGATTCTAAATCATCATCTTACACAACATCTAATCTTGATGAGTTTGGTGTTTATGCCTATTCCGGTACAAGTGGTTTTAATTCACTAAATTCTACATGTACGTTTATGCAGAATCTAAAGGTTTATAAGCCAAATGGATATGGAAGTTGGATATACGATGACGTTCCAAAGATATGGCCGTATAAAAATATGATAAGTTTTTTTGCATACGCGCCATATATACCGGACTCAGGGGATGAATTTATTAACATTTCATATCTTCAGAATAAAGATTCTAAGGGGGCTCCGGTAATATCATGTGACCAATCTGCTCACATTAACAATCATAGAGATCTTTTACTGTCTGTTCCTTTATACGACATGAACCAACCAAACAATGGGCAGGTTAAAATTAATTTTATACATGCCCTTTCTAAATTCGAATTCTATGCAAAGACATCGGAGGCCGTATCTGATTCAAGAGAATATAGTGTAGAGAAAATATCGTTTGAGCATGTTGCCTATAACGGAATTTTTAAATACCCTCAATCGGTACAATCTTCCGTTTCCAATGCTTTGAATAACTACTCCGTTATTCCAAATTATGAAGAGTTGAGAGAGTATATACTTCTAAATACAGATTATATTATTGATAGTCCTATAGCTAAATCAGACGGGACTGTTGCACTTATACGAGATAATCTTAATTTCTACCTTATCCCCCAGGTAATAGATCGTGATTCAGAAAATATAAAAGATGTTAAAATCACAGTAATCTATTCATATACAGATGATGAAGATGTTAAACATACGCTAACCATTCAGAATAATCTTTCCGGTATTCTCAGAGGTCTTAAGACCATTGACCTTTGCAAACGATACAGGTTTACGTTTGTTCTGTCTGAATTGTCGGGAGACTTTAACATAGACACAGAGATATTGCCTTGGGATGTAAAGATTATAGATGTCCCAAGTTTTGACTAAATATATATGCTTAGTAAGCGTTTAAAAATAAGGTGGTAAAGATTTAGCAGTATTTTTGAGGATAGATGTCTTTTTTAAGATTACTTAATTTGATAATATGATGAAGAATATATACAGAATACTTTTTGTGCTTATATTGGTGCAGACTGCGTGTGTAAGGGATGAAGATAGAAAAAACAGAGTTGCAGAGGGGATACCGTCTGAGCTTTCCGTTAAGGTTAAACCAATGTGTAACAGCGTGGTTACAAGGGCAACATCATCTGAATATGATGAAAGCAAGATAAATAATCTGTACGTGTTTGTATGTGATGGAGATGGTTCTGTTGTCTCCAGAAAGTACTTTTCGTACGAAGATATTCTCTCTTTTACAATAGATGACATAATCTATCTGCCGTCAATTAATGTTTTGAGCGGCGAGAACAGAGAGATTGCATTGATTGCAAATGTGGATTTTGATATTATGGACATTACTCATGAGGATTTGGATGATGTTGAGAGCGATGAAGAACTTCACAATATTATCTCTTCAATTGTGCAAAATTCTGTGGAAAGGGGCAGCAGTTTTTTAATGAGCGGATTCCTTTCTGATGTGACAATCGAACATGGAGGCAGCACATCTGTAATTGTTCCAATGACAAGAGTAGACGCAAAGATAACATTTAACGTGGCAACTAAGGAGGGGGTTGAATTTTATCCTACTAACTGGTCTGTTGTAAACCTTCCCAAGCACGTAGAACTGTTTAAATCAGACAGTGACGACAATACAGATGTTTTAAGGCAAAAGTCTGAGGATATGTATTTCAATTCCCAGGTGATGAACTTTGAGGGAACAGGGGATATGAGAGGCAAGACATTCTCATTCTATATGCTTGAACACAAGATTATTCCAAATAATAATATTCCGGAATCTATAAACGGAACAACTTTAACAGACAATGAAAGATATGCCTTAAGGGAGAAGCAGGAGAAGATTGCCATTGGTGTTTCCAACTTGGTAACAAACGGTGATTTTGTATATGCACCTGTGCATGCTACATATGTAAAGATTAAAGGCAGGGTTTATTATAACGAAACAGATGAACTCGGAAATGTTGTAAAAGTAAATGCAGAGGTTATATACTATGTGCATCTTGGAAACACCAATAATGATGTAAATGACTACACTGTACTACGTAACACTCATTACATATACAATATTACCATAAATTCGATAAATGACATTATTGTAGAGGTGGACTCAAGGGATGATGAGGAGGACAAGGAGCCAAGGCCTGGGGCAGAGGGCAATGTTATAAGATCTCAACATGAATATGAAATAGATGCCTATTTTGGAACAAGTGTCATTGCTTTTGATGCAGCAGATGTAAACAGTAATATTTCGTGGTATGTAAGAACACCTTTCTGTGAAGGCCCCGGGAATGTTTCCAATCCGCCTGAAGATATAAAGTGGGTATATTTCAAGCTTAACAAAAAAGGTGAAAATGGCAATTATAAGACCTCATACGCAACATATCCCGGCAGTTCGTCAAAATATGCAGATGATAAGAATTTTACAACTGAGGAAGATTATTCACAATATATACAGGATTATAATAGCGGTACGGATAAATTGGTTAATGTAAGACAGCTTGTGGATATTTTAAAACATGCAAAAGAGCACAATGTTAACAGTGACGAGCTGAATCTGTTTGATGCAAACAGCAAATTTACCGTAACGGCTTTTGTAAATGAATTTTATTACGATTACAATCCTCTAAATGAAGATACTCCGTTAACAGAAACAGAAAAGAGAAATTACTGGAAAAGATTCGTAAACAGAAATAAGAGGTTGATGAACATTCTCTCCGAAACATACTACAGCAAGGATGGCATGAGTTGTAAATCGGTAGCATTTTATTCATTAAAACAATCTGCTATTGAAACATTGTATAACATAGAGGATACAGAAGATTTTACAGCCTGGGGTACACAGACTATTCAGGATAACAATATCTATATTTATGATCCTTACTACTCCGTTTATCCTAAGTGGAATTCAGATGGAAACAACAGCAGTAATAACGGTAGAAAAAATTCATTAAGAATAATCAAGGAGTTAAGATTGGAAAATAAAGGGGATGACAATGCAGATTTAAGATGGGATGATATAATTGATCCTGCAACGTGGACAATTCGAGATAAATACAACTATGCAAAATATATTTGGATTGCCCATAATAGAGACATTAACGGTAATGGTATAATTGATGACAATGAAATAAAATGGTATCTTGCAGCAGAGTCACAACTTATTGATTTATGGATAGGGATTGATTCATACGATGCAAATGCAAGGCTGTACCAATATGATGACTGGTCTGACGAAAGCCAGAAAAGACAGTACTACTGTAGCAGTACCATGTCAAGCAGAAATAGCAGTGGAAACAGAAGAGATATTGTTAGAATAATGTGGTCATCTGAAGGTGCCTCAATGAGCGATTCAGACCCAAGTTGGCTCAAAGGTGTAGATGGGCAAAACGGTGTAAATGCAAAAGTACATTACAGATCGTTAAGGAATCTGGGAATTGGAGATGACGATTTCAACACTGTCCCAGATGATATTGCAGATGTATATGTAACAGAAAAAGATGGTAAAAAGTACCCAACAATCAAATTGAAGAGGCTTAATCCCAAATCTATAAGAAACTATACTCAAAAACATGAATTGGTGGAACATGGAGAGAGAGATGCCGCAAACAGACCATATTCTGCTTTTGAAGTTTATTACAAAAATCAGGATAATAGCCATAAATGGTCTGCTTATAAAGAGGAAATTGCAAATGGCGGTTCTTTTTGTCCGGAAGGATACAGGTTACCCAATCAAAGAGAACTTATACTAATGGTTTCAAAAATGCGGAATGCAATTCAAAGTAATGGCGGATGGCCGCAATATACAGCATGTAGAACATCATTTTCGTTCTACAATGAAAATAATTGCAGAGTTGGATTTACAACTGACACCGGAAACGGACTTCATGTTTTATTGATTAATAAAAAAGGTGAAGGATCTCCAAATTCCGTTGACCATTCGTTCAGAGCACGATGTATAAGGGATATATCGGAATAGCATTATGAACATTTTTTACAAAAAAATACTATTTTTGCCAGTTGAAACTCATAAATGATAATATAGATGTCTAAGATTATTCTTACAGGTGACAGGCCGACCGGCCGCTTACATTTAGGGCACTACGTTGGCTCGTTAAAAAGAAGAGTGGAGCTGCAGAATTCGGGTCTTTACGACAAGATCTTTATAATGATTGCAGATGCACAGGCTCTTACAGATAATGCCGATAATCCCGACAAAGTGCGCCAGAATATCATAGAGGTTGCACTTGACTATCTTTCCGTAGGTTTGGATCCTACAAAGAGCACTATGTTTATACAGTCTCAAATAGCTGAACTTTGCGAACTCACATTCTATTATATGAATCTTGTAACTGTTTCAAGGCTTCAAAGAAATCCAACAGTAAAGACAGAGATTCAGATGAGGAATTTTGAGACAAGCATACCTGTAGGATTCTTTACATATCCAATAAGTCAGGCATCGGATATAACTGCCTTTAAGGCAACAACAGTTCCGGTAGGGGAGGATCAAGAACCAATGATTGAGCAGACAAGAGAGATTGTGAGGAAATTCAATTCTATTTATGGTGAAGTTTTGGTTGAGCCGGAGATTCTTCTTCCCGACAATGCAGCCTGCTTAAGACTTCCGGGAACAGATGGCAAAGCAAAGATGAGCAAATCCTTGGGAAACTGCATTTACTTGTCAGACAGTTCTGAAGAGCTCAGGAAGAAGGTTATGAGTATGTTCACAGATCCGGGACACCTTAAAGTGCAAGATCCGGGTAAAGTGGAGGGCAATACCGTATTTACCTATTTGGATGCCTTCTGCAAAGATGAACATTTTGCAAAATTCTGGCCTGATTATGCTAATCTTAGCGAAGTTAAGGAGCACTATATGCGTGGAGGGCTTGGAGATGTAAAGGTGAAGAAGTTTCTGTATGCAATCTTGGAGGAGATGTTAACACCTATAAGAGCACGCAGAAAAGAGTTTGAACAGGACATACCGGGCGTTTACAAAATGCTTAAAGAGGGAAGCGATGCTGCAAGAGAGGTTGCGGCTGCAACATTGGCTGAGGTTAAAGAGGCTATGAGGATAAACTATTTTGACGATATGGAACTCATTGAGGCGCAAGCAAAAAACTATCTCTCAAAGTAGAAGATATTCTTTTAAAATTACTAAAAAATATTCGTGAAAACAATAAAGGGAGCCGTATGAGACTCCCTTTGTTGTTTATTTATAAACTCCGCTCTGCAATGTAAGTGTCTCAGCTCTTACAACACTAAATGTTCCAATGGCAGATGAGGTGTGTTTAGTATCTCCAATGTAGAATTCAAGGTTATATTCACCTTCCGGCAGGCAGACCTCATAAAATTCCCCTTGTGTATATACGCTTCCCGACTCATCCTTGTAGATCTTACTGCCATCCTTTGCGTCAATAAAGCAGATATTTGTCATGTAAGAATCCGGTATACTATTGTATAATTTTACAAAACCCCCCGGAATCCTGTTAGGTTGCGGCAGATTAAACTGAAACTCTTTGTTAAACAGATGCTCGTTCTTCATCCCGTCATATTCGGCTCCACCTTTTGAGGCATAGTTAAGTTTGTTAACAGTAACTTTTATCCTATAATATGTATCATCATCGTTATCTTTAGCACAATCTACATACCATACCCATCCGCAGTGAAAATCCAATGTATTTCTTGCTATTAAAGGTGGATCGACAGGTTTGGTTGGCAGATTCTTTATATCAACCGTATAATCAACAATACCACTTTGTGCGGCACTTGCTATCATAACATCGTTGATTGTACGGCTTTTTGACGAATTATATGATACTCCACCGGATAGAGTAAGATTTCCACCGCTTTTGCCTCCACTCAATGTGGCATCTGCAGACCATGTTATTCCCGACGAATATGTAGTGCTGCCGGACATGGTAACAGGTTGCGGCACATTGTAGAACTTTGTTGCTACAGATTTACCGTCTTTATCTACCAATTCAACTTTTACTGTAAATCCTTTAAGGAAAAATGCTGCAACATAATAATTGTTTCTTTTATTGAACTTAACGTATTTTATACCTTGGTACATATCTTTTGACGCAACTGAGAAGGTTGCGTCTATCAGGTAGAAGTCCCCTTTGCTATTATCAAATGAATGTAGCGGAATAACGGAATAGAACTGTTCAAATAGAGCATCTCCGGACATTCTGTGCTCAAATTTGTCTGCCTTTAGGACAAGCTCATTCGTTAACTTTACATTCCAGCAGTTATAGATATGTGTAGCTTGAAGCAGAGACCGGCTGTCCACAACTTCACCCAAACTATATGGCCGTACGTATGTTGTCCATTTGGCAAGACTGTTTATTGCAACGCTATAATTATCAGATAATTGTGCTTTTTCTACAGTAAAGATGTCTCCGGCCTTGTTGAAAGCGGCAATGGATAGCGGTGAACAGGATGTTTTGTCGGGAAGAAGAGGAATATTCATTTCCTTAAAAGCCCCGTTTAACAGCTCAATCTGCGGTGAGACTACAGCAATTGCCTTTCCATTTTGGTATGCCTCCCGGGTCTTGTCTGCATTGAGGTCCTCCTGCCCTATAAACAGAATATCGGCACTCTGCAAATCTGCAGGGCCACCTTTGAACCTTGTTGCCACTTGGGCAGCAAATTCTCCGTTAAGCGATGGCGATAGAATACAGAACGAATAATCTGTTGTGTTAGCCTCACTTGAGGGTTTTGTGTCTATTATTTCCAATTCATTATTGCTCTCTACTCCGCTGTTTTTATTGCATGAAACGATTAAAGTAACAGCAGCCAAAGCAATTGAAATCTTAAATATATGTATGTATTTTTCCATAACAGTTGTCTCCAATTATTTTTTCTCAAAACCGTATCCGGAAGCCAATTTTACGGTACCTCCGGCGAGTACCTTAAAGTTTTTGGTATACTTGTAAGTTGTAAATTTGCTCTCACCGCTCTTCATAATATCACATTCAAGCGTATACTCGCCCGTTGGAACATATTTGGTAAAAGAACCGCCGAATGCGAATTGATCCCTTATAAGAATCTCCGGATATTCGGGGTGAGTTACACTCTTAAGACGTATATTGGATAGGTGCGAATTATTCTCTGTATTTATTAACATAAAATTACCCGTAGAATACCTGCTTGGCTTTCCAATAGGTAATTTCACCTCATAATCCGGAATTGCAAACTCCAAATCGTGATAATCCGCCATTGACGAATACATGTACGAAGCGCCATATACAAAATTGGATAGCCGCAGTTTTGCGTAGTAGCTCTTGCTATTGTCGTTGTCTGCTGTTGGAACGGCCCATATCCATGTACTGTAGAAGGTCGCTGTCTTAACGGAAATAGCCTGAGGTGGGTTTATCTTGATACCCAAGTTGTATGATGGCAAATTATTTACAATATAATCGTACGAAACCGCAGAACCGGTATGATTGCTTATAATGTCGCAGTCATTCACTGTCCTTGATGTTGATGATGAGTGGGATACGCCACCGCTTAATGTTGCAGAGGGATCCGTTCCACCCGTAATTGCACCACCGAACGAGAAACTCCAGTCTGAATTATAGGTAGTTGAACCAACTACTGTTTCCGGAGACGGAGTCTGTATAAACTGCCCCACAGATGAGCCGTTTGCATCAACTATGCTTATATCGGAGTGCATCTTCTTCCAATAGAAGCCGCAGATTCTTGCCCTAACACCTCCATGCTTCTTTTCAAAGTTACCGCTGTACATCTTGTCTGAGACAATGGATATGGTAGACTCAACAATATAGTAATCCATTCCTGTGGAGCCGTTTCCTCCAAAGCCGTGAAGAGGGTAGACGATAAGCCCCAATTCTACCACTCCGCTTCCCGACAATTTATCCACTTTTGAGAAGAGAACATGGGTAATCTCTTTATCCTTAAGCTCATAGTTGTAGTTGTGAGTTACAAAGCATTTTTCGAATATGGATTGAGGGTCAACCCCAAGCAGATCGTTATGGATAACATCATTAATCCAGTTAACCAACCCGTTCATAGATTCGGAATATGTAATGTTACCTACCGGCGTAGGTATCATGCAATGCTCACCGTCTGCATTGTATGCAATAAAGAGTACTTTTGCACTATTTGTGTTTTCAGGTGCAAACTGTCTGATATGTTCATCAGATGGATTTAAAAGTACCAAAACCTTATTAGAGTCGCAAAAATTCTCTGCCAGCTCCACCGTAAGCTCGTTATCATTAACAAAAGCGACCTTTGCAAAATCTGGAGAATTTACCCTGTTTTTAGTGCGTTTAGCTATTGCTGCTGAAATTTCGGTTTCAATATTCTGCGAGATATAAACAGGATAATTTATTTTGCTCTCCTGTTCTATAGAACTATTCTCTATATATTCCCCGTCAATAGTCCCTTCGCTGTCAAATTTATTACAACCGGAGATAAACAAGACAAGCGCAAACAGAGTTGTGCTAAATATGGACGCGTATATTTTTTTCATAGGCAACTGTGTATTTAGTAATCTTAAAAAAATAACTTGGTACTCTTTAATTGTCTTTTCGGTCTATATTCCTTTTCTCAAAAATACTGCTAAATCTTTACCAACTTATTTTTTTAACGCTTACTTATAGTGGTTTATTAAAGTCTAACAAGAATACAAAAATTATTTTCAATAATAACTCTAAAAATTTCTTATAAAATTTAGGCAGCTCCTGTCAATCTCTAATTGATTAGAGCCATCTCGGACAAATATATAAATTTTATTTAATATTTCCACAACTTATAGTAAATTTGTACTGTACATATACTTGAATTATGGTAAAAATATTTTGCAAGAACACAGGAACTTTCAAATACTTTGAGGAGGGAACACCGCTTTTGGATATGGTAGATGAATTCGATTTTCCAAAACCGTATCAAATCCTCTCCGCTAAGGTCAACAATGTTTCGGAAGGGTTAAAATACAGAGCTTACAAAAACAGGGATGTGGAGTTTTTGGATTATACATCCTACAGCGGCCGCCGCGTCTATTCACGCTCGCTATGCTTCCTTTTAAGCAAATCTGCAAGGGATATCTTTCCCGGGTGCAGGATAGTTATGCGCAGACCAATATCAAAAGGATATTTCTGTACACTTACGAAAGCAGATAATACACCTGTCACAGAGGATGATATAAAAAAGATTCGTGCACGGATGCAGGAAATTGTATCCAAAGATCTTCCTTTTCACAGATATGAGGTTCAGAGCAGTGAAGCCATTGCACTGTTTAAAGAACTTGGGTACAATGACAAAGTAAAACTATTGGAATCTACAGGTGAGGCTTATGTTAAATATTACACTTTGGAAGACAGTGCAGATTACTACTATGATGCCCTTCTACCATCTACAGGATACCTTAATGTGTGGAATTTGGAGCCATACAGAGGAGGTATGCTGCTCAGGATTCCAAACAGGCACAAGCCAAACGAACTTGCCCCATTCTTGGAACAGCCAAAGACATTTGACGTATTTTCAGAAAACCTCAGATGGAATTTCATTATGGGACTGGAGAATGTAGGGGATGTGAACCAGGCCTGCAAGGAGGGAAAGGCAAGCGACCTTATTCAGATAGCTGAGGCCTTGCAGGATAGGAAGATAGTGCAGATTGCAGAGGAGATAGACAGACGTAGCAGAGAGGGTGGAGAGGTAAAAATAGTACTTATAACCGGTCCGAGCAGCAGTGGAAAGAGTACATTCTGCAAAAAACTTAGCATTCAGCTTATGGCTTGCGGAATACACCCTATCTCTTTCTCTACAGATGATTATTTTGTAAACAGAGTTGACACACCTAAACTTCCCGACGGTACATACGATTTTGATAATTTTGATACTGTAGACCATGATGCTCTGCAGGCAGATGTTCTTAAACTTTTAAAAGGGGAGACTGTACAAATACCTGAATTCAATTTCGTTACCGGTATAAGAGAGTACAACGGCAAGACACTTGAACTTACTCCGGGAACTGTATTGCTTATAGAGGGAATACATGCCCTTAACCCAAATCTTACCAATCTTATTCCCGACAAAAATAAATTTAAAATATTCATAAACACAGTTACAAGTATTGCCTTGGATGACCATAACTGCATCCCTACAAGTGACAACAGACTGTTGAGAAGAATAATAAGAGATGCAAACAAAGGCGCCTTTACAGCATTGGAAACAATTAAGAACTGGCCGAATGTAAGACGAGAGGAGGTTAAATGGATCTATCCTTACCAGGAGAATGCAGATGTGATATTCAACTCTGCCTATCTGTTAGAGTTTGCCGTACTTAGAGCACATGCAGAACAGATACTTCGCACAGTTCCCAAGTGTGTTCCGGAATATAGCGAAGCACACAGGTTGCTTAAGTTTCTAAACTACTTTACTCCGGTATCAGACAAAGATGTTCCACCTACATCCATTATGAGGAGCGTAATAAACGGAAATAAGATATAAAAAAGAAACGGTCATTTTCTTTCTGACCGTTTCTTTTTATAGTTCAAAATCGTTGTCAATACAGAAATCCAGCAATTCGGTAATTTTTTCTTTATCCATATGCTGGCCAATAAAGACTATCTTTACCATTCGGTCTCCATATTTGTCATCCCAATCCTTAACAATGCTTGGATCCTGTGCCGCCATCTGTAGCAGCTCCTCCTCCGGTGCAGTAGCATACCACTGCCCGGCCTCTTTCAAGGTCTTCTGTACCCCTGCCTGCTCAAACAGATATGACATGTCGGGATTATCATTAAAATAAACAACACCTTTGGCTCTGATTACACTTGCCGGCCATCTCTTGGCCACGAAACTGTCAAATCTGTTTATATCAAAAGGTTTGCGCCGGTAGTAAACAAATGTGCCTATGCCGTACTCCTCAACCTCCCCCTCACCATGATGATGATGGTGGTGATGATGCCCGTGTTCATCCTCTTCATGTTCATGATGATGCCCATGCTCATGCTCATGTTCATGATGTTCATCCTCTTCATGCTCGTGATGGTGTTCATGGTGCTCGGATAGCGCCTCATGCTCCTCCTCCTCTGTTGCAGATCTTTCAAGTTCCCGTACCCATCCGGCAGAGGCTGAAACAGTATTGTAGTCAAACATATTTGTGTTAAGGATTGCAGGAAGCGGAATATCTGCCCAATCGCATTCCATAATTTTTGCCCCGGGCTGAAGATTCTTAACAATCTCCTTTATTCTGCCAAGCTCCTCCTTGGATACCTCAGAAGCTTTGTTGATTACAACAATATTGCAGAATTCCAATTGCTGAATCACCAAGTTCTCTATATCATCTTCATCTATATTCTTTCTCTTTAGCTGTTCACCGCAGGCAAATTCACTCTGCATTCTAAGTGCATCTACCACAGTTACTATGGCGTCCAATTTTGGAATACCGTTTTTTGTATAGTGCGGCGGCATTTGCGGAATAGAGCAGATAGTCCTTGCTATAGGTTCAGGTTCGCATATACCGCTAGCTTCAATGACAATATAATCGAACTTGCCCAACTTTATTATATCTGTAAGTTGCTCCACTAAATCCATTTTTAGGGTACAGCAGATACATCCGTTCTGGAGGGCTACAAGGCTGTCATCCTTCTTCCCGACAATTCCTCCTTTTTGTATGAGGTCTGCATCTATATTAACTTCCCCAATATCATTTACAATAACTGCGAATTTAATACCTCTGTCATTAGACAAAATGTGGTTTACCAATGTGGTTTTGCCGCTCCCCAAATATCCTGTAAGCAGCAAAACAGGTGTCTCTTTTTTTTGCATTTCTTAACTCCTTTTCTTTCTCGTTCAGCAATAGCCGCAAAAGTAATAATTATTGCAATAAAATGTATCTTTGCAACCTATTGAAATGGGCATTGAATAGTATAATTGTGTTTATATGATAAAAGATTGGATAGAGGCAATACGCCCAAGAACTTTGCCGGCATCTGCATCTCCGGTGTTGGTTGCCGGGGCATACGGATGGCATTTTGACAAGTTTCAACCTGTTGTAATTGGAATATGTTTAGTGTTTGCAATTTTGGCACAGATAGCGTCAAATCTTGCAAATGACTACTTTGACTTTAAAAAGGGGATAGATGATGAGCACAGGACAGGTCCCAAGAGGGCGGTTGCAAGCGGAACGATAACACCCAAGGCAATGCTTGTTGCAACATTGGTTACTCTTGGCGTTGCCTGTGCCGTGGGCTGTACCCTTATCTGTTATGGAGGATGGATACTTTTACCTGCCGGTGTTATAATAGCGCTGTTTGCACTTGCATATTCTGCGGGGCCTTATCCGCTCTCCTGTCATGGTTTGGGCGATCTTACCGTGTTTGTTTTCTTTGGCCTTATTGCCGTTGATCTTACCTATTTTATTCAGGCAGAGACAGTTGAGACTATGGTATGGCTTGGAAGTGCAGGAGTAGGTCTTTTGTCTGTAAATATTCTTTTGGTGAATAACTACAGAGATATGGAGAATGATGCAAAGGCTCACAAAATAACAACCGTTGTTATGTTTGGCAGACAATGGGCCGAGCTTACATATTTAGTTAACGGGATTGCGGCAGTATGGCTTGCATCTTACGAAAAACCTGTAATTGCACTATTTCTTATTCCATATCTTGTCATTCATTACTTTACATGGAAACAGATGAGGCATAAACGAGATTTCAAATTGAATCCTGTGTTGGGTAAAACTGCAAGGAATCTGCTTTTATTTTCATTGTTACTGATTTTGGCACTTGTGTGTTTACCTTAGGCTTAGAATTTAGTTGAAAGTGTATAGTGTACAGAGAGTATAGAAGGTAAAGAGGGTAGAGAGTGTAGAGAGTGTAAAGAAAGTAAAGAGAGTAGAGAAAACTTTTGCATTGTCATTGGAGATTTATAAGCAATAGAGAGTATTGAATGTAAAAAGCGAAGGCTAAAGCCGAGACTATCTATAAATACAATTGACAGCATTTTACAAATAATACTTAGATTTGCAACCTAAATTTAAGATCACGTAATAAAAATTATCATAATGAAAAAATTATTTCAAATTGTATTGATGTTTGTTTTTGCTGCTTTATGTTCCTGCAGCAGCGATAGTGAAGAGACTGTTATTTACAGAATCTATTTTTCTGATGCTACAGAAGGATTTATGGGAAGTACAGATAGTGAGGCTTATTCTGTGTACAGCTCCATAAAATCCGGTATAGTTGAATTTGAGAAAAAATATTGCGGTGAATGGAGTTATGTTGTGAAAGAGGGTGATTACGACTCAAGTGACAAGAGTGCAAGCTCTAAATTTGAAGATGTAACCAATTACTTTAAGAATTTTGAGATAGCTGCCAATGATAAATTGGCAAATTTGCCATCTACCGGGAGCAACGAGTTTAAATTTGCAGGAAAGTTGGTTATCACAAGATTGTCATCAAAAGGGGAGGGGGAACAGCTTTTGAACAGTTATAGTTACTCATTTGATTTTGGGAACAATAAAGAACTTTAAAAAAGTAAAAATACTAATAAAAGGGATGGCCGAAATTAGCGGTCATCCCCTTTATTTTTAAATAAGCCGGCTAAGAAGCGGACTTTTTTATTATAGATTTTTAAGGACATCCTCTGCAATCTGCGGAGCAGTAAGCCTGTTGGCTTCCAGCAACTCTCTTATATTGTATCTATCCTCAAACTGCTTACGCTCACCTCTCACCAAAACCTTCATATTGGTGTTGCCGTAATATCTTGCAATCTTCTCACCCCATCCGCCATCAATCTGGCCATCTTCGAGTGTAACTACTAAACTATGATTAGCCTTTAGAGCATCCAAAGCCTCTGTATCCAATGAGGTAATGATTCTTGGGTTTACTACCGTTGCATCTATGTTATGCTCTTTTAGAAGTTCTGCTGCCTTAACTGCCAAATGATAGTATGTTCCGAGTCCAAGTATGGCTACCTTGTTACCTTTACGTGTTATCTCATATTTTGGTCTTGACCAATCTACCTTATTGCCTGCAAGATATTCCTCTACCTCTTTGCGCTTTGCAACACCGTTTACAGGAACCCTTATTGCAACGGGATGCTCACGGTATTCAATAGCCCATGTCATCATATCCAAGTATTCCTCTTTGCATGTTGGTGCCAAATAGATAAGATTGGGAATATTGCACAAAAGCGGAATATCGTAGAAACATGTATGTGTAACATCGTTCATGCTCTCTATACCGCCCCAGAATACAAGCATAAGAGCAGGGTTATTGTTTATGCAAAGATCCTGAGAAAGCTGGTCGTATGTTCTTTGGATGAATGTACTGTAAACACCCCATACAGGTTTGCCACCCCTTTTGGCAATACCGGAAGACATTGCAACGGCAGTCTCCTCTGCAATTCCAACATCTACAAACTGTTTTCCTGCACGTTTCCTGCGTTCTGCATTAAATCCAAACACAGCCGGTGTTCCGGATGTTATTGCAACCAAGCCGGGATTTGAAGGCATCTTTTCAAGAAGGTATTCAGCAGTTATTGTCCCATAATCTTCACCCTCTGCTTTGAATTTGCTTTCGCCTGTTTTAAGATCGAAAGGCATTCCCCAATGCCATGACTCCTTGTCCTGCTCCGCAAACTTAAGACCCTTTCCTTTTAGAGTATTAATATGAACTACAACAGGATGGTCTATATCTTTAACTGTTTTAAAAGCCTCTACCAAAGATGCTACGTTATTGCCATCACCAACATAGATATAATCCAATCCCATAGATCTGAATAGGTTGCACTCTGCCTTTCCGTTTGTTTCACGCAGGAGCATAAGGTTATCATAAAGACCCCCATGATTCTCTGCAATGGACATCTGGTTGTCGTTCACAATAATTATAAAGTTGCTCTTAAGCTCGGAACCGGCAACATCTAACCCCTCAAGCGCCTCACCTCCGCTCAATGAGCCATCTCCAATTACAGCAATGACATTCTCTTTACCGCCAAGCAGATCTCTTCCCTTTACAAGGCCGCATGCAAGGCTGACAGAGGTAGATGTGTGTCCTATAACAAAATGGTCGTGCTCGCTCTCAGAAGGTTCGCTATAACCGGAAACATCGTCGTAGTGTGCAGCATCCATAAAAGCCTCTTTTCTGCCTGTGAGAATCTTGTGCGGATAGCTTTGGTGCGATACGTCAAATACAATTTTATCTTCCGGAGAATTGAATACATAGTGCAATGCAACAGTTGCTTCTACCATACCCAAATTAGGACCAATATGTCCTCCATGCTCGCTCACTTTCTGCAACAGGTAATGACGGGTCTCATCTGCAAGAACATTAAGTTCTTCCATGTTAAGTTTCTTAATATCGGCCGGGCCGTTAATCTTCTCTATATACATAGGTATTTGTAATTATTAAAATTATTTGAAACATATATTACTAACCAATAGGGTAGTGCGATTGTTTATAGTCAAACATATCTCATCTGCCGCCGCATGAACAGCAACACAAAAATAGTACTAAAAATTATTGTCGGGAAGCGGATTATTAATAAAAGGTAAATGTGGTAACAAAAACTGTAATTCTGTTAAACGGCTACCTTAAATAGCTGCGATTAGTTTTTTTACAAAATTTTTATTTCAAATTTTACTTTTGCGCTTTATTAGGGTCTTTAATATAGACAACAGAGGGAATGAGGGATAATTCTTCGCTTCCCGACAGATGAGCTCATAGTTGTTTTATTGCTAAATGGAGTGGTTTGTTCCAAGTGGCAATACTGATTTACACAAGTGTAAATTTTTGATTTATTCGTAATTGATATTAAGATTGATTATCATGAAAGAGGTTAACATTAAAAAATTATTCTTGCTTACAATGGCAGTCTGCTTTATTGGAACAGCTGCTTGTGCTGGTCCAAGAAGGGCTCATATAGCCTGCAAACATCCAATCAGTTACAAATACTATAATTCCAAATATTGGAGACATTGCAGCTCTGCTGTTAATATAAGGAATGTAAACAAGTATATAATTGTAAACAGATTTACCAAAAATGAGAGAATGTCTTTAGTTATTGAATACTTAAAATGCAATGATTATATTACGGTAAGAACGTACTCAAAGATCACAGGTCTGAATAGAAAGACAGCAGAACTTGAACTTAGATCTTTTGCCAATGCTCCTGACTCTCAAATAGTGGTTTTGGAAAATTGCAAAAATGTTTTATTTACAAAAAGATAACTATATACGGGTAAATGACAATTTGCGATGCAGATATAATTGATGCTATGGAACGAAATGTAGAGGCTGGTTTCAAACTGCTTTTACAGAGGTACAAAGAGCCTGTCTACTGGCATATACGCAGAATTGTGGTGTCTCATGCCGATGCACAAGATGCCATGCAGGAGACTTTTGTAAGAATTTATAAATCATATACCTCTATAAAATCTCCAAATGCTTTTAAAGCATGGATATACAAAATTGCTACAAACGAGGCTCTCAGATTTAGAGACTGTAGAAAAATTGCTTTGTTGAATATAGATGACAAAACTGTTGACAAATCTAAAATGTTTGCATCTACATATGTCAATTTCAATGATTTAGAGGCAGTAAAGTTGCAGAAAGCAATACTAAGTTTGCCAACTAAACAGCAACTTGTATTTAATATGCGGTATTACGATGAACTTAGCTATGAACAGATTGCATCTGTTACCGGGTCTTTAGTCGTAAACGTTAAGGTTAATTACAGTATAGCTAAGAACAAGATTATTAACTATCTTAAAGAAAATGATTAAGAGGTTGTCTGAATGGATTTGTACAAGATGATTATTTAATAATGGCAACATAATTTTAAGACTAAAAGGTTGTAGAATCAAGATTTAAAAGTAGTGTTACTACATAAAAATATATTACAATGAAACAGCAATATGATTTAAACAATATAGGCAAAAGACTCCCGTATACTGTACCTATCAATTTTTTTTCAAAAATTGATGATGAGATAGTACAAAGGATTGCGGAACGGGCTGAACCTATTAAGAGTGATATCCGCTGTCTGCACATCAGATACAGTACCTTAAGAAAGGTAGCCTTATCTGCTGTTGCTGTACTGGCATTTGCTTTCGCAACAATTCAAACCATTCATTTGCTCAAGAGTACAAATGGCGGTTTTTCAAAAATAGAGAATGCCTTTTGCAGTTTATCTGATGATGATCAGACCTTTTTATTAGATGTTTATAACGAAGATTTATTTATTAACATACAAAACGAAGAACAATGACAAAATTATTCAAACATTTATTTATGGCCGTTTTAACAACTGCTATAAACGTTATTTTCCTTAGTGAACTTTACGCACAACAGAACGACAAACAGCGTATGACACGCGATGAACTGGCTGAGGTACAGGCAAAACATATTGCATCTGAACTTGCCTTTGACGATCCTACCACTTTGAGATTCATAGAAACGTACAAAAATTACCAAAAAGAGATATGGAATCTTGGCCCGAGAGCAAAAAAAATAAATAGAATAGACTCTCAAACACCTACCGAGCAGGAATCACAGGCTGAGATTAATGCTAAATTCGAGAAGAGCCAGAAGATATTGGATATACGTAAAAAATACTATAATGAATATAGCAGTTTTTTAAGCCAAAGACAGATTCAGCGTGTATACGAATTGGAGAAAGATATTATGAAACGTCTTTCAAAACATAAAAACAGAAGTAGAAGATAATAGTTATGAGATACGTTAATAGAATAATTTCGGTAGCGTTTATTTTGTCTGCAATTATATCTTGTTCAAAGAATAACAATACAAATGAGGATATAATCCACAATGAGCAAAAAATAGAATTTACATATGAACAATTTACAACATCTGAAGCGAAACTTCCATACAGAAAAGCTGAGATTTATGGCTCCAAAGATGGGAAATCTTCAATTGTCCTGTATCTGCATGGAGGTTCAAGCAAAGGGACAGATAACGTAACTCAGTTAAACGAAAAGGGAATTGATTCTATTGGGAACTATCTATTTAAAAACCAAATTAAATCTGTTCTCATAGTTCCACAATGCCCTGCAGACAAGACTTGGGATGGTACATTAAAAACAGTTATAAAGTCTTTGATTGATTCATACACCGCTAAAAGCGAAGTTGATAGACAAAGAATTTATTTATTAGGCGGTTCTATGGGAGGTACTGGAACATGGAGTATATTATCGGCCTACCCAAACATATTCGCCGCGGCAATGCCAGTTGCAGGCAACCCTTCAAGATGTGATGCAAGCAATGTTGCTACAACTCCGGTGCTTACCGTAATGGGTACTATGGATAAAATTATGAGTATAGAATCGGTAAAGTCATTTGCAGAGCAGGTTAATGCTTATGGCGGCAATATCAGGTTAGAGGTGGAGGATGGTTGGACACATGAACAAACATGTATAGAGAGCTATACTTCTGAACGTTTAAAGACACTTTTTGAGTATAAGAAATTATAATCTGTACTTTCTTCCCGACAAATTCAACCGTTTGTCGGGGAATTTTTTTCTATAAAGGTAAATTAGATAGGTAATTCTGTGATATATGTAAAAATATTTGTTGATGATGTGGTATTTTTGCATTTGCTTTTGTTGTATAAAGTCAAATAGTCGGATAATGCTTATGGTGTGTACTATAATTGGCTTTGTATTTTGTTATACTCTTTATTGTGAATTATGAAACCGAACATGAAAATCTTTGAAATTAATTCGTCCAAGTTGATATATCAAAGATTTTCATCGTGAGAGAGAACGATAGTGAACGGCTATCAGACTCTCATAAATTTTTAATTATTATTTTGAAATTAAAAATTTTGATAGTATGAAACCGAACATGAAAATCTTTGAAATTAGTTCATCCAAGTTGATATATCAAAGATTTTCATCGTGAGAGAGAACGATAGTGAACGGCTATCAGACTCTCACAAATTTTTAATTATTATTTTTTAAATTAAAAATTTTGATAGTATGAAATATATGTGGATGATAGTTTTTCTTGTACTGCCATTTTTAGGTTTAGGTTACGTAATGTGGCATGTATGGCGGATTCTGCCGTTTCCTAATGTAGTAAAGTATGTTGTGATTGCGGCTTGCATTGTTGCTTTTCTTACGGTGTTTTTAACTTTTACGGGGGCAATAGATAAATTACCGTTAAATATTGCGTCTGCATTATACGAAACCGGTACCTCTGCATTGATTGTTTTGCTTTATGCAGTGATGGTGTTTCTTCTATTAGATATAGCGCGTATTTGCCATATAATTCCAAAAGGATGGCTTTGTGCAAACGCTTACACATCTGTTGCTGTTCTGCTTGTTATTGTAGCAATTTTGGTATATGGTAATATAAATTTTAACAACAAAAGAAGAATAGAGCTGTCATTGGAAGCCTATTTTGGTATAGGAGAGGATCCAGTTAAGATTGTGCTTTTGAGCGACCTTCACCTTGGATACGGTAATAGAAGAGCAGATTTTGCTAAGTGGGTAGATAAAATTAACGCAGAAAAGCCGGATTTGATTTTAATTGGGGGCGATATAATTGATACGAGCATTAAACCGCTGTTGGAGGAGAATGTAGCGGAGGAGTTTAAAAGGTTTAATGCACCTGTTTACGCCTGCCTTGGCAATCATGAATATTATAGCGGCAAAGAACGTGCAATAGAATTTTATAAAAAGGCGGGAATAAATCTTCTTATAGACAGTGTGGCAACCATAGGCAAAATATCCATTATAGGAAGGGATGACAGAACAAACGGTAATAGAAAGAGTGTTGATGAACTTGTCAAAAATGTGCCGCAACTCAACTATATGATTCTGTTGGACCATCAACCTTATAATTTAAGCGAAGCGGATTTTGCAGGGATTGATTTTCAATTTAGCGGTCATACGCATAGAGGGCAGGTTTGGCCTGTTTCCTTAATAACAGATTATATCTTTGAAAAATCACATGGTTATCTACGGAGATGGGATACAGACTATTATGTGAGCTCGGGGATTGGAATTTGGGGTGGCAAATTCAGGATTGGGACATACAGCGAGTATGTTGTAGCAACAATTACTTCAAGTAAAAAGAGCTAAAGCCAACGCCATATTAGTTGATAGTTTATTGTTTATAGTAAGTCAATTAGTAGATATTTTTTCATATTTACGCTATACACTTTCAAACTAATTAAAGCCAAAGCCAAAGCTTTTCTCTATACACTATAAACTCTCAACAATAAACTTGATTAAGGCCAAAGCTAAAGCAATTTTTTTTTCATTTTAGATGCAGTGTTTTATTTTTTTTGCGTTTATATATCAAAAGCAATTTAATAATTTATCAAAAAATGAAACTTAAACTGAATAACCATTATTATTCTGCTATGGCGGTTCTTTTGCCTCTGCTTGGCTTTCAATCTTGTGATGACGTATTTAATTTTAATCAAAAGTGTGAATATGGCTGTCCAACAGCTGATTATAAATTTAAAGGTGATGTTACAACTGAAGATGCAACTCCTGTAAAGGGAATTAAAGTTGTTGTTATTAAAAAGTATGACAGTAAAGCACATCGTATTGATTCCACATTAACCAATGAACAGGGTAAATATTTGATTAGTAAGGAGAAAAGTAGTATTTTGAATTTGGATTACGACATAAGATATGAAAATCTATATGTTACCTTTGAAGATATAGATGGAAAAGAGAATGGCGGTTCTTTTGCCTCCGATACCCTTAAAAACAGTAGCCTAAAGGTTACCAAGACAAAGGATGGTGATGGCAGCTGGTACAATGGTGAGTTTGAGATAGAGGGTAACATAAAGCTCAAGAAAAATGAGTAGAGTAGAGCCATTGTCTCTAAAAAGAAAGATAGCCTTGGAGATTGTCCGCAAGGCGTATGACAAATGCGTAGAGGAACACCCTTTAAAGCAGCTGTTTTGGGAGTGTACTTTAAGATGCAATCTCAGTTGCCGCCACTGTGGCAGTGATTGCAAGACGAGTGCCGGTGTAAAGGATATGCCGTTAGAGGATTTTCTTGGTGTGTTGGGTAAAATTAAGGCAAGAACAGATCCCCACAAGGTATTTGTAATAATTTCAGGAGGCGAACCTCTTATGCGAAGTGATATTGCCGAGTGCGGCAAAGCCATTTACGAGAAGGGCTTTCCTTGGGGCATGGTTTCTAACGCTCTCTTTTTGACGCCGGAAAAGTTCCAATCTTTGCTGAACGCCGGGCTTCATACGATGACAGTTAGTTTGGATGGTATTGGCGATGAACATAATTGGATGAGGGGCAATAAAAATAGCTTTGATATGGTATCCGGTGCCATAGATATGTTGGTTGCTTCCAAACAGGTTAAGTTTGACGTAATGACCTGTGTAAACCGTCGCAATTATGCACATTTACAAAATATTAAAAATTTCCTTATTGAAAAGGGTGTAAAGACATGGAGAGTGGTGGCTGTGTTTCCTGTTGGACGTGCAGCAAAAGATCCTGATATGTGCCTATCTAAAGAGGAGTATAAAGGTATTTTAGAGTTTATCAAGCAGACAAGGAAAGAGGGCTTCATAGATGTAAGTTATGGGTGCGAAGGGTTTATGGGAAATTTTGAAGGCGATATACGCAACCATTTCTTTGCATGTCAGGCGGGCGTGACTGTTGGTTCGGTGCTTGTAGATGGCTCTATTTCTGCATGCCCGAGCATTCGCGCCAATTTTCATCAGGGAAATATCTATGACGATGATTTTATGGATGTTTGGTTAAACAGGTTTGAGCCATACAGAAACAGGGAGTGGATGCGCAAGGGGGAATGTGCAGATTGCAAATATTTTAAGTACTGCCGTGGAAGCGGAATGCATTTAAGGGACGATAATGGAAATCTAATAGCCTGCCCGCTGCACAGGTTACAATAATAATCTTCCCGACATATAATCCCAAGTAATGTCTGCCAACATAAAGGGTTATTTGTCGGGAAGAATATTACTTTACTTAATTTGGGCTGCGGCATTTTTGGTATCTACCTTATCTATAATATCTATGATTGTGCCGTTCTCGTCTATGACAAAGGTGCGGCGTAGTGTGCCCATAAATTCGCGTCCCATGAATTTTTTCTTGCCCCAACTTTCGTAGGCCTGAGTGATTGTAGTGTCCTCATCTGCGATGAGCGGAAACGGCAAGTTGAACTTCTCTATGAATTTTGAGTGAGATTTTGGGTTGTCTTTACTTACACCAACAATGGAGTAGCCTTTGCTTAAAAACATATTGTAGTTGTCTCTAAAGCTGCAGGCCTCTGCCGTGCATCCCGGTGTGTTATCTTTTGGATAAAAGTACAGTACAAGTTTACGCCCTGCAAAATCTGAAAGTTTAATCTCTGCTCCAAGCTGGTCTTTGCCGCAAAAATCCGGAGCTTTATCGCCTATCTTTAACATAGCTGTATATTTTTTTGAATTCTGTTTGATACAACGTACAAATTTAATTAAAGTTTGATTGAAATATAAAACAAAGTAGAGTTCGGTAAAAGCTCATCTCTTTTATGTCATAAATTTGCTATAAGTTTGACTATGTAAGCGTTAAAAAATAAGTTGGTAAAGATTTAGCTGAGAAAAGAAATATAGACCGAAAAGACAATTAAAGATTACCAAGTTATTTTTTTAAGATTACTATATTTGCAGATGATGATGTATATAATTGATTGAAGTTGTAATTATGAATGAGATTATTGAAAACATGAAAACCCGCAGGAGTGTGCGCGGGTTTGATGCAAACAGAATGCCGTCCGACGATTTGATAAATGAGGTTATTGAGGCCGGTACATATGCACCTACAGGAAGAGGAGCGCAAAGTCCCATTATCATAAAGGTTACAGATAAGAAGACAAGAGATCTTTTATCTAAGATGAATGCCTCTATAATGGGAACGGATATGGATCCGTTTTATGGTGCTCCTGTTGTACTTATTGTTTTGGCAGACAGAACAAAGCCGACATATATTTATGACGGTTCTTTGGTAATGGGAAATCTTTTGAATGCCGCTCATGCCGTTGGACTTGGCAGCTGTTGGATTCACAGGGCCAAAGAGGAGTTTGATTCTGCAGAGGGGAAGGAGTTGCTAAAAAAATGGGGAGTAGAAGGTAACTATGAGGGAATCGGCCATTGTGTTTTAGGTTATGCGCTTCCTGGTTGTACTGCAGAATGCAGGCCTCGCAAAGAGAATTATGTTTACAATGTATAGCGCTATTTGATTTTCAGCGATTTAAAGTAGTGCCGTATAATTGGCACCGCCATAGCAAAAGAGAAGATGTCTGCAACTGCTTGGCTAATCTCAACGCCCAACAGTCCAAAGAAGTGTGGCAAAATGAGAATGGCCGGAATAAGATAGAGTCCGTTTCGCGCAGAGGCTAAGAGGTTTGCAGATATTGTTCTTCCACTTGTCTGTAACATCATGTTGCTTGCAGTTAGAAATGCTGCAATGGGAAATGTTATCACCTGCCAGCGGAGAGCAACTGAGCCTACTGCAACCACATGTGGATCGTGCCTTAGCATATCTATAAGTGAATCTGCAAAAGCGAACGTTAATATGCAGATAGGCAGAAGAATAACAATATAGGTTTTGAGACAGAAATAAAAGCCTTCCCTTACACGCCTGTAGAGCTTTGCCCCATAGCAGAATCCGCACAACGGTTGAAAGCCTTGTCCTATTCCAATGATAATTGCAAATATAAAGAAAGTTACTCTTGTTACAATGGACATACCTGCAATAGTAGCGTCTCCGTATGCGCCGGCTGCAACATTCAGCAGCATTGTGGATAACGAAGCAAGACCTTGTCTGGAAAGAGACGGAGTTCCGCCTTTAAATATTTCAATATAAAAATGCTTATTAAAGGAGAAGTCCTTAATTTTTATGGGAAGATTGCCTCCTCTGAATGACATGTATAAAAGTACTAAAAATCCTGCAATCTGGCTTATAAGAGTTCCAATGGCGCAACCAACAATCCCAAGTTCAAATGTGAACATAAATAGGGGAACAAGAGCTACATTCAATATAGCTCCGGTTAGCATTCCATACATGGCGTTACGGGCGTTCCCTTGGAATCGCATCTGGTTGTTAAGCACCATTGAACCTGTCATAAAAGGAGCTCCAAGAGCAACAATACCAAGATATTGCATTGTGTATGGCAAAATAGTCGGCGAGGAACCTAATACAACAGACAACGGCTCCAAAAATAGCAGGCATAATAGTGAAACAGCTGAGCCGAACAGCAGTGCGCATATAAAGGAGGTTGCAATCATCCGGCTCGCCAACTGTGTCTCTTTAGCTCCTAATTTGCGGGATACATATGTGCCGGAACCCTGACCGAAAAAAAATCCTATTGCCTGAATGGCAGACATAATAGGGAAAGCAACACCAACAGCAGCTGTGGCTTGCGTGTTAAGCAATCCAACGTACCAAGTATCCACAATATTGTAAATACTTGTAACAAGCATGCTTATAACTGTTGGTACAGCCATGGTAAGGATGACTTTGCCAACAGGTGCCGTCGTTAAAAATGTGTAATTGTCTTTATTATGATTTATCCTCAACTTTATCCAATTATAACAAAATATCCCAAAATGAGAGCGGAAGCCATTTTTTATTTAGTTTCTGCTTTGTTTGGAAGGAGAAGATTAAGTATAACCCCTACAATAGAAGCAAGTCCTATGCCTGAGAATGAGAATGTTCCAAACTCTATTACAGCACCGCCAATTCCTATGGTTAGAATGAGGGATGAGATGATAAGGTTACGAGTTGAACCCATATCTACTTTTGCCTGTATCATGTTGCTTATTCCAACAGATGCTATTGTTCCAAACAAAAGGAGCATAATACCACCAAGGACAGCTTGCGGAATTGTTTGAATGAGTGCTCCTACTTTGCCTATTACAGAAAGGAGTATTGCAGAGACTGCCGAGATTCTTAATACAGAGGGATCTGTTACTTTGGTGAGCGAAACGGCACCGGTAACTTCTGAATAAGTTGTTACAGGAGCTCCACCTAAAAAAGCGGCTAAGCAGCAGGAAAGGCCGTCTCCTAATAAGGTTCTGTGCAAGCCCGGATCTTTTACAAAGTCTTTGTTAGCAATTGAACTTATGGCGTACATATCACCTATATGTTCAATTATGGGGGCAATTGCTACCGGAGCCATAAAGAGTATTGCCTGCCATGAAAAACTCATTTGAGATAGTTTTGGAAGTGAGAACCAAGAGGCAGTTGCAACTGCCGAGAAGTCCATTGAGTCTCTAAAGAAGAGAAGCGAAACAGCGTATCCTGCCAAAGCTCCAAAGACTACAGGTATGAGTTTGAATATCCCTTTACCCCAAATTGATGTTGCAATTGCAACTGCCAATGAAATTAAAGCTAAGGTCCAGTTGGATTCTGCCATCTTTACACCTGAACCTGCAAGTGACAGTCCTATAAGTATTATTACCGGACCAATTACAATTGGAGGAAAGAGCTTTTTAATGAGACCAATTCCAAATGTTTTAACAAGCAGGCTCATAAGCATATATACTACGCCAACAGAAACTAATCCGCAAAACATTCCCGGCATTCCGTAAAGTTCTGTAGCTTTTATTATTGGAGCAATAAAGGCAAAGCTGCTGCCTAAATAGATTGGAACTTTCCCTTTGGTAACCGCATGGAAAATTAGTGTTCCAAGCCCTGCTGCCAACAGGGCTATGGCAGGATCAAAACCAACTAAAAGGGGAACTAATACTGTAGAACCAAAGGCTACAAACATAAATTGTATGCCTATGATTGTGCGTTTTGCGGGTGAGAGTGTGTGTTCTGTCATAAAAGGAATTGGTTACATAAAATTTGAACGCAAAAATAATTGATTTGCCCCAAAAAGGGGGCGTTTACCTTTAATTTATTGTAATTTTGTGCGTGAATGACGAAGCTTTGTAAATATGCAATATATCAGCTTTGGCTTTAGCGTTGGCCTTAGTTTAGTTTAAAGTGTAAAGTTTATAGTTTATTGTTAGTTTATCAGCTTTAGCTATGGCCTTGGCTTTGGCTTTCTTTACTCTCAATACCCTCTTTACCTTCTCTACCTAAAAAAAGTGCCAATGCTAACGCTAACGCCAAAGTTTTTTTATATAAAAATTATTTAATATGAGTTTTAATAAATTTACTTTAGAAGAATATAATGCTACATCCAAAAATACTTTAATGGATAATATAGGTATTGAGTATACTCTTGTGGAGGAGGGCAGGGTAGAGGCTGTTATGCCGGTTGACAACCGTAATTGCCAGCCTTTTAGTGTGTTGCATGGAGGTGCTACATTATCGCTTGCAGAGACAGTTGCCGGCCTTGGTTCATTGGTATATTGTGCAGAAAATCAGTTGGCTGTTGGTATGCAGATTAGCGGAAGCCATGTTTCATCTGCACCTGTTGGCGATACCGTCCACGCAATAGCTACAATTATCCATAAGGGGCACAAAACGCATGTGTGGAATGTGGA
Organism: uncultured Bacteroidales bacterium; assembly: GCA_934717185.1. Lineage (GTDB taxonomy): Bacteria > Bacteroidota > Bacteroidia > Bacteroidales > UBA932 > Egerieousia. The sequence goes on from CAKUYQ010000008.1 coordinate 52,779, forward strand.
TATATTTACATCTTCCAATAAATTGGTATCTACGGTAAGGGTAACAAACAGCATAATAGAGAGGAGACAGAATGGATATTGAATCTATTGAAAACAAACTGCTAAAGGTTGTAGGTGGTGCCGATTCTTACGCAATATGGAAAAATCCGGGTGAAGCATTTATCCATATTTTGTGCGGTAAAAGTGTTACCTTTAATTCGGTAAGGGATTTAGGCATGCGTAGCGGGTTTGCAATTGCTCCATTTAGCGCAGATGCAGATTGTAATGTTATTGTTATTGAGCATGACTGTCAATTTGAAAGTATTAAAATAGATGAGCTTGAATGCTTAAAAGCATGTAAATCCATAAGCTGCCCGGAAATCGAAGAACTTAAAAGTTTAGGTGATAATAAACCGGAGAGTCTGTATAGGGAAAGGTTTGGGATATTCCATAGTGCCGTAAGCAATGGAAGATTTAAAAAGTTGGTGCTTTCGAGAAAAAAAACAATTAAATTTGGTAAAGATTTTTCTGCATTGAAAGCTTTTTATACAGCCTGTATCACTTATGGTGATTCCTATGTATATCTGTATAATACGCCCCATACGGGGATGTGGATTGGAGCTACTCCTGAGGTTTTGTTAAGCGTTAATGGTACAAATTGTACAACTGTAGCCTTAGCAGGAACCAAGCTTTGTAACAATAATCTGCTTCCCGACAAATGGGACTCAAAGAACAGAGCCGAACAAAATTTGGTAGCGGATTATCTGAGAAAAATTGTACGTAATTTTGATTCTGCATTTAAAGAGGATGGCCCTTACCCGGTAAAAGCCGGTAAATTAACACACCTTAAAACCGTTTTTGAGTTTCGCAAGAGGCGGGAGACAGAATTGGGAGAGTTGTTGGAACTTATTCATCCTACACCTGCAGTTTGCGGTTTGCCAAAGAGAGAGGCTTTAGGTTTTATATTGGAGAATGAGGGGTATAATAGGGGATATTATTCGGGATTTGTCGGGAAGCTGAATATTGAAAACGAGACTCAACTTTATGTTAACCTGCGATGTATGAATATTTGCGATAATGTTGTTACTTTGTATGCGGGTGGAGGGATTGTAAAAGGGTCTGATGCAGAGGATGAATGGATTGAGACAGAGCGGAAAATGGCTACGATGCGAGACCTGTTGTATGATTAATGTGATTTATGTTTACAGACAAGAAAAATATACTCCAATTACTTGCTGTTTTAAAGGGATTTGGAATAAGCAAGGTGGTTCTTTGCCCTGGGAGCAGGAATATACCTTTGGTCCGCTCTTTCTTATCTGAACCTTTCTTTAAATGTTATTCGGTTACAGATGAGAGAAGTGCAGGCTTTTTTGCTATAGGTATTTCACTGAGTGGGTACAAAGGGGCGGAACCTGTTGTTGTATGCTGTACTTCGGGGTCGGCTGTTGCAAATCTTTATCCAGCTGTGGCTGAGGCATATTACCAGAATATTCCGCTTATAATTGTGTCTGCAGACAGACCTGTGGAGTGGATTGGGCAAATGGATGGACAGACATTACCTCAACCCGGAGTTTTTGGAAGTCTTGTTAAAAGAGCTGTTGATCTTCCTGTTGTTAACAGTATGGCCGATGAGTGGTACTGCAACAGGCTCGTGAATGAAGCGCTTCTTGAATTAAATCATTGTGGAGTTGGGCCTGTACAGATAAATATCCCGACAGATGAACCATTATTTAATTTTAATACAGCTGTTTTACCGGTTGCAAGGGTGATTAGAAGATATGGGGATGGGAAAAACAGTTTTGGAAATTTGGAAACCGTAGAGGAGTTGGTTGGCAGGGCTTGCAATTTTGAGAAGAGAATGATCATTTGCGGACAGATGCCCCCTTCTGCTTTTGATTGTGATTCCATTAATAAATTAAAAGACTCTTTTGCCTGTATAAGTGAACAGCTTGGCAATAATGTTTTTGATGATAGTGCTTTGCACAATTTTGATCTTGCACTGTACACAATGGGTGATACACAGAAAGAGTTTTATACACCTGATCTGTTGATTACTTTAGGCGGTCATATTGTTTCTAAGCGTTTAAAGAACTTTTTACGTAAATATAAACCCAGGGAGCATTGGCATATATCTTTAGGAGGAGAGGTTGCAGATCTCTATTGTTCGCTTACCGCTGTGATTGAGATGGATCCTGTGCGTTTTTTGAATATGTTGGTTGAGCAGGAGAGTATATTGGCCGGTACGATGCATGATTATTGTAAATTACAACATTTTATTCATAAATGGAGGGCCTACTGTTCTGCACTTCCGGCTCCGCATTTTGATTATTCCCAGATGGGGGCAATTGAGATGTTAATTGAAAATTTACCTTTTGACTCTGCACTTCATATTTCAAACAGCTCATCTGTGAGATATGCGCAAATGTTTAATTTGCACAGAAGTATAAAGGTATTTTGCAACAGAGGAACAAATGGAATAGAGGGGTCTTTGTCGTCTGCTGTTGGATTTGCAGCCTGTTCCGGACATCTTAATTTTGTGATAATTGGAGACCTTAGCTTCTTTTATGATATGAATTCATTATGGAATCCGCAGTTAAGCGGCAATTTAAGGATAATGATGCTTAACAATGGTGGCGGTGAGATATTTCACTCACTGCCCGGTTTGGATTTGGATGAAAGGGCAAGGTCTTTTATTACGGCAACCCATTCCACCTCTGCTAAAGGATGGGTAGAGGAGCGTGGCTTTGATTATATTGGGGTTCATAATAATAGTGAACTGAAGGAGGCGTTATTAAAATTTACAAATGTTGAAGAGTGTGAACGTCCAATGTTTATGGAGGTGTTCACTTTGACCGATGAAGATGTGAGACAGCTAAAAACTTTTTATCATAATTGCAGGAACGGTATAGTTGAGAGTTGTTTTGAAAGATGTAAGTTTGATTTAAATGGCAATTAAAATGGAAAATATCAAATGACTTATAAATTACAGATAGACAAATATTAGATAAGATATGGAAAACAAAAGAAAATGGGAAACTATAAAAGGGTATGAGGATATTCTTTTTGACTACTATAATGGAATAGCCAGAATAACTATAAACAGAGAGCGTTATAGAAATGCATTCACCCCTACAACTACGGCCGAGATGAGTGATGCTCTAAGAATATGCAGAGAGGAATCCTCTATTTCCGTTGTTGTTATAACCGGTGCGGGAGACAAAGCTTTTTGTAGCGGTGGTGACCAAAACGTGAAGGGGAGGGGCGGTTATATAGACAAGGCCGGTGTGCCTCGCCTAAGTGTTCTGGATGTTCAGAAACAGATACGCAGCATCCCAAAACCTGTAATAGCAGCAGTTAACGGATTTGCTATTGGTGGCGGACATGTTCTTCATGTCGTTTGCGACTTAACTATTGCATCTGAGAATGCCATATTCGGGCAGACAGGCCCCAGAGTGGGAAGTTTTGATGCCGGATTTGGGTCCTCATATTTAGCAAGGGTTGTAGGCCAGAAGAAGGCAAGAGAGATCTGGTTCTTGTGCCGCAAATATAATGCTCAGGAGGCTTTGGATATGGGGCTTGTAAATAAGGTTGTCTCTTTGTATAAATTAGAGGATGAATATGTGGCATGGTCAGAGGAGATGATGCAACTTAGTCCGTTGGCTCTTAGAATGATAAAGGCCGGCTTGAATGCTGAATTGGATGGGCAGGCCGGTATTCAGGAGCTAGCAGGTGATGCAACTATGCTGTACTATATGACAGATGAGGCACAGGAGGGGAAGGAGGCTTTTTTGGAGAAGAGAAGGCCGGATTTTTCAAAGTATCCTAAGCTACCATAATTGGCTTTGGCGTTAGCTATTTTTAAAGGTAAAGAAAGTAAAGAGGGTATGGAGAGTAAAGAAAGCTAAAGCCAATGCAAACGCTAAACTAATTAAAAACAGTTTTATCCTCCATGCCAATCAACTGCTTATGCCTTCAATCAGCTTGAAACGGCTGAGTCGTCCCTTTTAGTATGCTTTGCATCCTAACAGTCCTTCAACAGACGCCGTTTCTTATAAGCTGCTTTTGGCAATCGCTGTTCAGTTGATTGACAAGTCGATTGCAACTTTTTTTAATAATAAATTTATGATAAAGCTTGTGCTAAGGCTTATGTTAGATTGAGTTTTATGTTAAGGTTTGAGATTATTCCAAAAAGATTGTTCTTTAAGCAACCAGCCGGAACATCGCGTGGAGTGTATAACACAAGAGATATAAGATTGTTAAAGTTCTATGACAGTTGTGTGCCACATATAGTAGGGTTGGGGGAATGTGCTCCTCTGCTAAATCTAAGTTGTGACGATATTCCCGATTATGATGCAATTCTTAATGACTTTTGTAATAGAACTATTGCAGATGGTAAAATTCCGTACAACGATGTGAAAAATTATCCATCTATGCTGTTTGGTATTGAAACGGCATTAAAGCATCTGCAAAAAGGAGATTACGCTCTTTGGAATACCCCTTTTTCGAGAGGCGAACAGGGCATTCAGATTAACGGTCTTATCTGGATGGGGGATTACTCAAAGATGTTAGAGCAGATAGAGGTAAAAATGGAGCAGGGCTTCAGATGCATAAAGTTAAAGATAGGAGCAATAAATTTTGATGATGAGCTTAAGCTCTTAAAACTGATCCGTTCCCATTTTTCCTCTAATGAGGTAGAACTTAGGGTTGATGCTAACGGCGCTTTTTATCCTTCCGATGCGTTGGAAAAGTTAAAACGGCTCTCCGAATTTGAACTACATTCAATAGAGCAACCTATTAAGGCAGGACAATATGAAGCAATGGCACAGTTAACGCAGCAAAGTCCTCTTCCTATTGCCTTGGATGAAGAACTAATAGGAAAGAATAGCATGGAGAACAAAATTAATTTATTAGATAGCGTCAAGCCACAATATATTGTCCTAAAGCCATCTTTACATGGCGGATTCAAAGGGAGTGAGGAGTGGATTGGTTTAGCGGATGAACGAAATATAGGGTGGTGGGTAACATCTGCATTAGAGTCTAATATAGGACTTAATGCAATTGCACAATGGTGTGCCACATTAGATAATCCTCTTCCGCAAGGGCTTGGAACAGGAGCGCTGTACACGAATAATATTGATATGCCTTTATCTGTTATTGGGGATTGTCTGTGGTATGGTAATAGTTTATAGTTTATAGAGGGCGTTAGCGTTAGCATTAGCGATTTATAATAAAAGTATAGAAAGTATAGATGGTATAGAAAGTAAAGAGGATAATCTTAATTAGCTAAGGTCAAGGCCAAAGCTAAAGCTAAAGCAGATAAACTACAAAGGGTATGTCGCAGAATAAATATAACAGTCTGTTTGTGAATGGTAAGTTGGTTACCAAAGAGCTGCTCTCAAAAATGAGAGTGGATGAGTTTGCATGTGGTTCAGCTATTATGGCAGATTTATACAGCTTTCTTGTGGAGTGGTTTAATGACAAGTCATACGTAATGGTACAGACCTCCGGTTCAACAGGTAAACCAAAGAGTATGAAGGCCAATAAACAGCAGATGATTAGCAGCGCATCTATAACATGCAGTTATTTAAGCCTGAAGCGTGGAGACAGTGCTCTACTCTGTATGCCTCTAAAATACATTGCAGGAAAAATGATGGTGGTTAGAGCTATGGTTGCTGAGTTTAATCTTATGGTAATTGAACCGTGTAGTCATCCCTTAAAAGGCATTGAATCGCATATAGATTTTGCAGCTATGATCCCAATGCAGGTTATCTGTTCATTAGGAGTTTCACAAGAGAAAGAATCGCTTGCAAAATTATCCAACTTAATTATTGGAGGCGGGGCTATAGATACGGAATTAGCAAAGTCTTTAGAGGATCTCCCCGGGAACATCTACTCTACATACGGAATGACCGAAACGCTTTCACATATAGCTCTGCGTAAGCTAAACGGAGACGATAAAAGCGAGTATTACACTCCATTTCCAACTGTATCTCTTTCTCTTTCCAAAGAAAATACTCTAATTATCGAAGCTCCGTTAGTGTGTGATAAAAAGTTGATTACCAACGATATTGTAGAACTTCTACCCAACGGCCAATTTAAAATTATGGGTAGAAAAGACAATACCATAAACAGCGGTGGAATAAAGATTCAGGCAGAAACTGTAGAGGCCAAGTTAAGCACAAGAATCAACATCCCTTTTGCCATTACCTCTATTCCCGACAAAACACTTGGTGAGGCTGTTGCCCTTGTTATAGAGCAGAGGGATAATTGCAATCATCTCTCTGTGCCGGAGATAGAAAAAATCTGCAAAGAGGTTTTATGCAAGTATGAACGCCCTAAACGAATTATTTACGTAAACAAATTGCCGTTAACTGAAACAGGAAAGATTTGCAGAGCTGAATTAAGTAATCTTAAAAAAATAACTTGGTAATCTTTAATTGTCTTTTCGGTCTATATTTCTTTTCTCATCAGTCATGTGCCACCGGCACACTCCATCTTCAAAAAGAGATCCATCCTCAAAAATACTGCTAAATCTTTACCAACTTATTTTTTAACGCTTACTAAAGGAAATTATTACATAGACAGATTTTTTATTAATATCTTATAATTTGACTGCAAAATGCAGTATATTTGTTATGATATTACAGATGAGATTTTAGCTGTTAGAAAATTAAAAAAAGATGGCAATGGTGTACGCGGTTGTTGTGACACCTGCACAAATGTTAGAGATAATTTTGAATGAATAATTGTCGGGAAAAAAATAATCAATGGAATTGACTGTAATTATAATTGTTATTGCGGCTTTAGGTTTAATTTGTATTAATCTGCTTGCTGTTAGGAGTATAAAGATGCAGGCGGGAGAGGTAGGCACGCTCTTGAATGAAATAAGGGATACTCTCAAGGAGAATAGGGAAGACTATGCGCGTGCACAAAAGCTATTAAGAGATGAAGTAGCTAATAATATCTCTATTTTTAAAGAATCTGTCAATGAACGAATTGACTCCGCAGGGAAAATGCAGATTGAGAAGATAGAAAGGGCGTCGGCAATGCAGCAGGAGAAATTGGATAAGGCTACATTGGTACAGATGGAAAAATTAGCCGGGTTTGCAGAGCTTCAAAGGGTTAAATTAGAGCAGTTGGACAAGACGCAGCAGATATTGGTTGCAAATACAGAGAGCAAATTAGAGAACATAAGGGTTACTGTGGAGGAGAAGTTGGACAAGACATTGGCAGACAGGTTGGGGCGTAGCTTTGAAACTGTGGGGAAGCAACTTAGCGAGGTACAGCAGGGACTTGGAGAGATGAAAAACTTGGCTCAGGATGTAGGTGGTTTGAAGCGTGTATTGAGTAATGTAAAACTTAGAGGCGGATTGGGAGAGGTCCAGTTGGAGATGCTTTTGGAGAATATTTTGGCACCGGGGCAATATGAGGCAAATGTCTGCACAAAGAGCGGTAGCAGGGAGATTGTTGAGTTTGCTGTTAAACTTCCCGGCAATGGCGGCAGTGCAGAGCCTGTATGGCTTCCTGTTGATGCTAAGTTTCCCAAGGATGTTTATGAGAAACTTCAAACAGCATACGATTTGGCAGATTCTGTAGCAATGGAGACCGCACAGAGGGAGCTGGAAAATGCCATTAAACTGAATGCAAAGGATATAGCGACAAAATATTTGGATCCTCCGCATACCACAAATTTTGCCATTATGTTTCTTCCGTTTGAGGGGATCTATGCAGAGGTTGTGCGTAAGGCAAATCTGTTGGAGGAGGTTCATAGAAGATATAACGTTATTATTACCGGGCCAACGACTCTCGCAGCTATTTTAAACAGCCTTCAGATGGGATTTAAAACCTTGGCAATCCAGCGCCGGAGCAGTGAGGTATGGGAGACTCTTGGTGCTGTAAAAACGGAGTTTGAGACTTTTGGTGGAATTTTGGAGAAGGCAAAGAACAAGATACAAGGCGGTATTTCTGAGATAGATACGCTTGTTGGAACACGTACAAGGGTTATACAGAGAAAACTCAAAGAGGTTGAATCGTTAGACAATGAGCTATCTTACAAGATTTTGGATAATAATTAGCATAGAATGACAAAGAGCGTCTATTTTTCGTAACTTGCGGTCTCAAAAATTTCAAAATAAAAACTATGAAAAAACGTGCAATTATCGCTGTTTGTGTGGCACTTCTTGCGGGCACACCATCCGCAAACGGGCAGGGCTTCTTAAAAGGCCTTAAAAAATTAGGAGAAAAAGTTGAAAAAACAATAGAGAAACATACCTCATCTAATCGCAGTAAAGAGGAAAGTAGTAGTAAATCCAATCTCAAGCAGGGAAATAACAGTAGTAGAAGAGTACAAATAAATGATGGAAATATGGAGGATGAAAAGCCTACTGTAAGGCTTCCGGAACAGCATACGGCTCTGTTTGAACCGCTCGGGTACCCGGCTGAACCAACTTACGGTACAAAAAGGGTAAAGCCTGTGGTTCCACCCGTAGGTCCGTCAAAGCAGGTTGCTTGGGTAGACAAAATGCCTAATCCGCGTGAATTGGATAACTACAGCCTTGTGGCGGAGCTTAAGATGTTGGAGACATCTGTAGAAGATGGAATAATAGAGCGACTTTCTCCTGCTGACCATCGTCTTGAAACTATAAGGGCAATTGTGCTTGAACGCTGCGATGCTTTAAACAATTTTGTAAAATTATACAACGATGTAAAAGATGAATACAAAGATCCTGAAGCGTATAATTGGGTTATTAACGGTTCACACCGCAATATGGCTGATATACTCAGCGGAGATGCATATAAAACTCTTTTAAGATCATCACTTGAACCGCTATTCAGCCCTACAGCATATATAAATGACGATACAAGAGCATATTTTGCCGCTCACGGCGGATATGAGAATGCTATCAACGTAAAATGGACAAAGTGGGATCCGGAGCCGAACAAGAAGGAGATAGGCACGTCCAATGCCGGAACTAAGGGTAAAGTCCTTAGCGAAAACGGTTCGGGTGCGCATGTGGATATTGATGGAATTGTTTATATCCTGCATAACAACGGGTACAGAGCCTTTATGTCTGAACTTGCAACAACGGCAGTGGCCGGTAAGGATATTGTGATTCCGGACTATGTTGAATATAAAGGGAAAAAATATGCAGTGGAATCAATGCGCGGGGGGCTCTTCTCCAATACAAAAATCAAGTCTGTAAAACTGCCGGCTACACTTGATGAGATTCCAAATGGGGCATTTAGAAACACCGCCATTACGGAGATTGTGATTCCGGCATCTGTAAAGGTCATTCAAGGCTCTGCTTTCTTTGACTGCAAGAACCTTACAAAGGTAGTATTTGAAAGTGAAAGTATGGATGCTGTACACGGATGTTTCCAGAACTGCATTAAACTCCAAAGCATAGTATTCCCCAAAAAACTTAAAGAGGGGATGAGCTACGATATGTTCAGAGGTTGTACCTCGCTTGCTAATGTTACGCTTCCCGACAATTTACAGAGTATTCCTTCAAATATGTTCAGCGGGTGCAAAAGCCTAAAAGCAATTGAAATTCCCGCAAGCGTAAAGAAGATAGATGACAGTGCTTTTGATGACTGTCCTATAACAACTCTTTCAATACCGGGAGTGAATGAGATTGAGGAGGGTACATTCTCTGATTGCAAGACATTAAAGACCCTGAAAATCAATTCTGCACTCAAAGCAAAACTAATAGAGGACAACTTCTGGCTGTATGTAACAAACTTTGGCGAGAACCCATACCTCAAACCAAAACTTACAGGCAATACCGTCTCTGTGGCAGATGGAATAGTTGTAATTGAATAGAACCGAATGGCAGTTTTTGCGCCAAGTGATTTGTTGAAAATTGGCTCAATAGATAATAGTGCTGATTTTTAAGTAATTACAACATTATATGTGAAAGAAAAAATAAAAATATGAATAGAAAAACTATACTTATAATAATGATGGTGGCACTATTGCTGCCGCTGTGCTTATTTGCACAGAATAAGCCCAAAATCAAGACAGTGGATATAACCCTTGAGTTGCCAAAACCCGGATCATCACTTGAAGATGCCCGTGAGCAGAAGTTTTCATCCGCCGTTACTGAGTATGGAGATCTTAATCCATCGGGAGGAATTCAAGTTATGAGTATAGATTGGGACGGTGACTTTAAAGAGGATGATGACGGTGGTATGTTCTTTAAAGATGGATTTGAGTATCAGGCTATGATTGAATTTATGGTAGATCCAGACGGAAAATATTCTACAGACTACATCTTTAAGAACGGAGACTACTACATTGACGGATCAAGAATAAAGGTAACGGTTAATGGCGTTGAAGCGGAGGTACAACTTAGCGCTCCATATTTTATAGGTGTTCATGTATCATTTGTAATAGGCTCAGGAGGAAAAGGATCAGACAGAGAGCTTGCTCAAAATATTGTTACAGATTACATACTTAATAAAGATAGCTACAGAGCCACATTGGAACCGTATTCCATTGAGTATGCCAATGCCAATAACCCTCTTATAAATCCAAGAGACTTGATAGTTATAGACAACGCTCACGATGTTTCTATAACTGCTGGTGATGGAAATAATCAAAAAGCCATGCTTATTACCAAAATAATTATTGACACAGACAATGAGCACAAATATAAAAGGTGGTATGCAGCTGCTTTAAATTCAAGTAGCGGGCCACACAATATAAGAGAGGTATGGATTAGCAGTAAAGTTGACGCTACAGCATTTTATGTTGCCATGTTCTCTTCAACAGATGGAAGTTTGGACGATGATGTAAACACTTATACACCATATTACAGTTCTCCTTTCTATAGCCAAAGGGCAACCCTCTTTATTCCGGAATCTGCAGTAGATGGAATAATAGAGAGAATGAGCACACCAACATGGAAGCGTAAGCCTCTTTTTGCAATAAAAACATATAGCGGCGATGTTTACCAAGCTCAAAAGGCAGGTGCAGAGGCTGCCAAGCCATTCTGTACAAATCATATTTATACGGCAAAAATTGCAGGATCAGACAGAAGGGTGAGATATTGGACATGTAGAGAGCATGACAGGTATTACTATTCCTGCAAGATATGCGGCAAATGCGAGCATAATGATGGTCATACATTTGTAGAGCCGGGTGGCGAACTGTTTCATGTGTATGATCTTCCTCTTGCAGACGATCAGGCATACGTTGGTGTAAATGCGGCAGGCCATCATGTATGGTGGTACAGCTGTCTATATTGTGGAAAGTCTCCAAGCCAAGTTCCGGAGTCAAAAGATGTGAATCGCGAAAAGAGTGCACTCCGTTCCAGTACTGCACTGCCCGGATTCTTTATACTGCCTAAAAAATCAACTGCAAAGGTAAGCAAGGCATACCAAAGTAGTGTAAACTACGCTCTCTGCAACAACCTTTTAGATGAAGAACTCCTTGGCAGCGATTATACCAAGGCAGTTACTCAACTGCAGCTACGCTCTCTTGCAGTGAGACTTGCAGAAGAACTTGTCGGGAAGGAGATAAAGATAGAAAAGAATTTGGAGGGTAGATATAATGACGCCTATACAGCAAAGGCAGCATCTATGGGGATTTTAAATGATTATTTGGCTTCGCTTCCTAATAGTCAACCTGCTACGCGTGAGGATGTTGCAACAATGATCTACAACACGTTGCGCTATATTGAAAAATGCCGGATTTATTCGTATACAGAATATGATTCGCAACTTGGCCGGTATTCAGACTCTGCATATATAGCTCCATGGGCCAAAGAGGCAGTGGCTTTTATGGATGCGTTGGGGCTTATTAAGGGGGAGTCTGAGAGTACTTTTGCTCCTAAAGATCTGTTTACAGTTGAACGGGCTATTGATGTTGCGGAAAAGAGCGTTTATGCGCATCAGTTAGGGTGGTATCAATCAAGGAATTGGGGAGAAGCAAATGAGTATGAGTATTTGGGTTTCCCAACATATCTTACATCCTATCACCTGCAGCCAACAGATGATGTTATAACATTTTCAACAATTGCTCCGGGAGAAAGAGTATGGGTAGTGGGGCCGCGCCTTGGTGGAATGTCTGATTATTTGCCTGTACGGGAGCCTGTTACCGGGCAGATACTGTACGTAAAGGCCAACTGTTTTCGCCCTGTACGCAGATATGTGTTCAAGTCAGAAAAAACTACTCTGAGAGAGGGAGAATTTAAGAATTATGTGGATGGGCAGTACATCTGGTACAGATGGAATTAGACATTTTATAATAAAATGAGGTTGGCTTGAGAATGTAACCAACCTCGTTTTATTTCCACTTTTCAACAATTCTCTAATACTCCCCCCAAGATTTAATCTGAATCTCCTCCAACGGAATACTGCAGAAAGCATTGATGAATGCAGATGCAAGGCGGGCATTGGTTATGAGCGGGATGTTAAAATCTACGGCGGCACGCCTTACTTTGTAACCGTTCTCCAACTCAACCTGAGTAAGGTTCTTTGGTATGTTCACCACCATATCAATCTGCTTATTGTGAAGCATATCCATTGCCTGCGGCTCCATTCCAGGCTCACTTGGCCAGTAAACTCTTGTTGCAGGTATATTATTGTCTACCAAATATTTCCATGAACCACCGGTAGCATAAAGCGAATACCCTTTCTTGGCAAGAGTACGTGCAGCTCCAAGCAGCTCTGCCTTCTGTTTTGCATCTCCGGTAGAGAGAAGAATATTCTTTTTAGGGATCTTATTCCCGACAGACAACATTGCTTTAAGTATTGCCTCATTGGTGTCATCGCCAATACAGCCAACCTCACCCGTAGAGGCCATATCAACGCCAAGCACAGGGTCTGCCTTCTGAAGACGTGAGAAAGAGAACTGCGACGCCTTTATTCCAACATAATCAAGGTCAAAAGCATTCTTTGCCGGAGCCTCAACCTTTTCACCAATCATAGCCTTTGTAGCAAGTTCAATAAGGTTAATCTTAAGAACTTTAGAGACAAATGGAAAACTTCTCGATGCCCTAAGGTTACACTCAATGACCTTAATATCATTCTCCTTGGCAAGGAACTGAATATTAAACGGACCGGTAATATGCAGAGCCTCTGCAATCTTGCGTGAGATCTTCTTTATCCTTCTAACTGTCTCAACATAAAGTTTCTGAGGAGGGAACTGAATTGTCGCATCACCGGAGTGAACACCCGCAAACTCAATATGTTCGGAAATTGCGTATGCTATAACCTCACCCTTATTTGCAACAGCATCAAACTCAATCTCCTTGGCATGCTGTATAAACTCGCTTACAACAACAGGATGCTTTTGAGAAACATTTGCGGCAAGCTGCAGGAACTGAACCAATTCATCTTTGTTTGAGCATACATTCATTGCCGCTCCGGACAATACGTATGACGGCCTTACCAAAACAGGGAATCCAACGGTGTCTACAAACTCGTAGACATCTGCAAGCGTTGTAAGCTCCTTCCATCTTGGCTGGTCTATGCCAAGACCATCTAACATAGAGGAGAATTTATGCCTGTCCTCGGCATTATCTATATCTATTGCTTGAGTACCAAGGATTTTAACACCCTGTGCATCTAATCTCATTGCAAGGTTGTTAGGAATCTGCCCACCCATAGAGACAACCATTCCGTGAGGCTTCTCAAGGTCGTAGATATCCATAACTCGCTCGTATGTAAGCTCATCAAAGTAGAGCCTGTCACACATATCGTAGTCTGTAGATACAGTCTCTGGGTTATAGTTTATCATTACGCCTCTCCATCCGCATTTCTGAATGGTAGTAAGGGCATTAACGCTGCACCAGTCAAACTCAACCGAACTGCCTATTCTGTATGCACCAGAACCAAGGACGATTATAGATTTATGGTCACCCTGATACGCTACATCGTTGGTTGTTCCGCTATATGTAAGGTAGAGGTAGTTGGTCATTGCAGGGAACTCTGCGGCAAGTGTATCTATCTGTTTTACTACAGGAACTATTCCAAGGCTTTTCCTATAATTACGTATAACATTTACAGCATCGTCCGTATCTATCTTGTCTTTGAACAGCAATCTTCCAATCTGGAAATCCGAGAATCCCATGACTTTTGCCTTTCTGAGAAGTTCAGGAGTTAAAGACTCTAATTTGTCGGGAAGAGAATAAATCTCCCTGTCTGTTAGAATTATATTGTGCAGTTTCTCCAAAAACCATTTGTCTATCTTGGTAAGATCGTGAATCTGGTCTACCGTGTAGCCCTTCTTAAAGGCTTTGGAAATCACAAAGATACGGTTATCGGTAGGCTCGCGCAAAGCCTTGTCTATGTCTGGAACATTAATCTCCTTGTTTGCAACAAATCCGTGCGCCCCCTGGCCAATCATCCTAAGCCCCTTTTGAATAGCCTCCTCAAATGTACGGCCTATAGCCATAACCTCGCCAACGCTCTTCATGGAAGAACCAATCTCACGGCTCACACCATGGAACTTTGAGAGGTCCCAACGAGGAATCTTACATACTATATAGTCCAAAGCCGGCTCAAAGAAGGCCGGAGTTGTCTTGGTAACCGAATTCTTCAAGTCAAACAGACCGTACCCAAGACCAAGTTTCGCTGCAACAAATGCAAGCGGATAACCTGTTGCCTTTGAGGCAAGTGCAGATGAACGGCTTAGGCGGGCGTTAACTTCAATCACCCTGTAATCTTCGCTCATTGGGTCAAAGGCATATTGAACATTACACTCACCAACTATTCCTATATGACGTACAATGCGTATTGCAATCTCCCTCAATTTGTGATACTCGTTATTTGTAAGTGTCTGAGACGGAGCAACAACAATGCTCTCTCCGGTATGTATTCCAAGAGGATCAAAGTTCTCCATGTTACAAACCGTAATGCAGTTGTCGAACCTGTCCCTTACCACCTCATATTCAATCTCTTTCCAACCTTTTAAAGATTTCTCCACAAGCACTTGGGGCGAGAATGTAAATGCTTTTTCTGCAAGTTTTGTAAGCTCATCCTCATTGTTACAGAAGCCTGAACCTAATCCCCCAAGAGCATACGCAGCCCTAATGATTACCGGGTAACCAAGCTCCGCTGCGGCCTTTAATGCGTCGGGAAGATTCTCAACAGCTGTACTCTTTATAGTCTTAACATTAATCTCATCTAATTTATGCACAAACAGCTCCCTGTCCTCTGTATCCATAATTGCCTGCACAGGGGTTCCGAGCACCTGCAGATTGTATCTCTCCAAAACACCGCTCCTGTAAAGCTCCACACCGCAATTAAGTGCAGTCTGACCGCCAAAAGCCAACAAAATTCCCTGAGGCTTCTCCTTTTTGATTACCTGCTCTACAAAGTATGGGGTAACCGGCAAAAAATAGATTTTATCTGCCACACCCTCAGAGGTCTGCACTGTCGCGATATTAGGATTTATAAGCACAGTCTCAATACCCTCTTCGCGCATTGCCTTTAGAGCCTGCGAACCAGAGTAGTCAAACTCACCGGCCTCGCCAATTTTTAACGCACCCGAACCAAGAAGAAGAACTTTCTTTATTTCTGTATTGTTATTTGCCATTTTTGTATTCTTAATGTTAATCAGATAATTATTTATAGCTTCCCGACAAATTCGTCAAACAGGAACTCTGTATCCTTGGGGCCGCTCGATGCCTCGGGGTGGAACTGGGCCGAAAAGAACGGTTTTGTCTTGTGCCTTATTCCTTCGTTTGTGCCGTCGTTCATATTTACAAAGAGAGGCTCCCAATCGCATCCTATTGTTGTATTGTCCACTGCAAAACCATGGTTTTGAGATGTTATGAAGCATCTGTTTGTCCCAACCATTCTAACCGGTTGGTTATGACTTCTGTGGCCGTATTTAAGTTTGAATGTAGATGCACCACCGGCTTTGGATAGCAGTTGGTTACCCATACAGATTCCAAAAATAGGTTTTGTACCGTTCATCGCCTCTTTTATGTTCTCTACAGCCTCCATACAAAGTTCGGGATTACCAGGGCCGTTTGATATAAAGAGACCATCATAGTATAAGTTGTTAAAGTTATAGTTCCAAGGGACACGTACTACCTCAACATCTCTCCTTATAAGACATCTTAAAATATTGTTTTTTACACCGCAATCTACCAATACAACTCTCTTTTTACCACCTGCAGTAGCTCCTTTAAGATACTTGTCCAAATCTTTAAGCTCTGCATCTGTTGCTTTGCTACCGTATATCTTAATCTCTTTGCAACTTACAATATCTACCTGATTCTCCAAGTTTGGATCTGCTACATCAAATGTATCATCCTCTCCCTCGGGCACAATCTTTCCGAGCATTGAACCGTTATCCCTAAGAATCTTTGTAAGTTCTCTTGTATCTATACCAAAAATTCCCGGAATCTTCTGCTCCTTTAGCCATTGATCCAAGCTCTTTGCTGCATTCCAGTGACTATACTCAAACGAATAGTCAGATATGATAAGACCTCGCACCCAGATCTTTTCGGATTCAAAAAAACGCGAAATACCGTCTTGTGACAGTTCTTCGCGTGGAACACCGTAATTACCAATCAAAGGGTAGGTGACACAAAGAATTTGTCCCGAATAGGAGGGGTCTGTAAGACTCTCCGGGTAACCGACCATTGCAGTGCTAAAGACAACTTCGCCATCGCAAGGCTTGTCATAGCCAAAAGAAAAGCCCTGAAACTCAAGGCCGTTTTGAAGAATTAATTTTGCTTTTTTAATAGATTGCATCTCGTGTAGTTGATGTTACATAAAATTGTGCGAAAGTACTACATTTCTAAATTAATCACAATAGAACAGTGTAGATTTCATTATATTTTTGTTGTAGCGCTAGCGTTAGCTTTGGCGTTGGCTTTAGCATTGGCCTAAATTTAGTTTATAGTTTATAGTGTATAGTGTATAGTCAGCTTTATAAGAGTTTATAGTTGAAAGTTTATAGTGTATAGATAGTTTTAAAGTTAACAGAGGTAAAGTTAAAAACTAATTTCTTAAAAAATATAAACTTACAAACTGACTTTAAACAATAAACTATTAACTATAAACCAACATGGCATTGGCTTTCAAAATTAAATTAGCTAAAGCTAACGGCATAGCTTAATCATATAACATTTAATATTTAAGAGCTTTTATATGTTGTATTAAAATACGCGAGCCATCATTAAATTCAAGTACGCCGGCAAATAGATCGGCTTTTTTAACAATACCGGTCTTTGTCCTATAATATCCGCCATATTTTTTACTGTCGGGCTCAAAATATTCAATTTCTATTGGAATATTGTTACCTGTATTATTAAGAATATAGTTTAACCTCCTGTTCAAGACCTCAGCTTCACTATCCGAAAGTTCCCTTTCATTATCTGTTAGCCTTGCAGTCTCTTTAATGGCAGACTCATGTCCCGTAAGTGCTGCAAACGATGCAAACTGTGCGGCACGGTTAAACATAGACATCTGAGGATGCCTCTTTGATACATGATGTGGCAGATCTATGATATCTTCATATTGCTTATTCATGCTTTATGCCCTCCTATCTGTTTGTTACGCTCTTTTGCAGTGGCTCCCTCCTCATAATTAAAACCCTTCAGTATGGCGTTTTTGCCAAACTGTTTCTTTATTTTTAAAACTGCAGACTGCACCATACGTTCCTTGTCTAATTTTTCCTTTTCTATGCTCATCTCCTTTTCCACAGCTTCATAGTCTGTAAAAAGATCATACTGTACAGAAACATTATTATTTACAGCCATACCCTCATCTATTACATTGTTTGTAGTGAGATTTATGCGACGGATTAAAAGATATGGACTTACAATCTTATCAAACAGATCCATCACAGCATCTGATATCTGCTTGGCTGAAGAGGTATGACTGTTAAGATTAGTCGTTCCATGCGCGTGCTTAGGAACTTTTCTGCCATAACGATCTGTAGTTATCTCACCAATATATTTTAAATCTGTCCCATTATTTGACAGATTTATAACATCGTATCCTATAGTCAGCACCAATTGGTTAGTTACCATACCTTTGTCAAGCAGGTTGAGAGCCGCGCTTTCTGCCATCTCCCTTACAACCACACGAGCCTTCTTTGCAGTGTACGGCTCCTGAAGCACCTGTCCGCTGCTAAAAGAGTTCGTTGTAGGCTTGTATGATTTTATAGCCTCTATTGTACACGGTTCCCAGCCCCATGCATGATCTATAAGCAGTTCTGCATTAACACCAAACAGTTGATACAGCAACTCTTCATTCAGTACAGACTGCTTTGCAATATCTCCCATTGTATAGATGCCGTACTGCGCCAATTTGCCTGCGATACCACTCCCTACCCGCCAGAAATCTTTAAGAGGACGGTGTGCCCACAGCTTCCTGCGGTAAGAGATCTCATCCAATTCTGCAATGCGCACCCCATTCTCATCTGCCTGGATATGCTTTGCCTCAATATCCATTGCCACCTTGCACAGATACAGGTTGGTGCCTATTCCGGCTGTTGCCGTAATCCCTGTCTGCTGCAGTACATCACCTATTATCTTTCTTGTAAGTTCACGTGCAGTTAAGCCGTAAGTATACAGATATGCCGTAACATCCATAAATACCTCATCTACAGAATATACGTGAATATCCTCCGGTGCAATGTATTTTAGATATATCTTATAAATATCTGTACTGTACTTTATATAATATGCCATACGTGGAGGGGCAACTATATAGTCCACCTCCAAATATGGATTTGCCCTTAATTCCACATCAAACACAGACTTTCCCGCCATTTTATACCTGCCAGTCCGCCTTTTACGTTCATAATTAACCTCTTTTATTCTCTGAATGACTTCAAACAGGCGGGCACGCCCGGAGATACCGTATGACTTTAAAGATGGACTTACAGCAAGACAGATTGTCTTTTCCGTACGGCTCTTGTCTGCAACAACAAGATTTGTTGTGAGCGGGTCAAGACCACGTTCAACACACTCAACCGAAGCATAGAAAGACTTGAGATCAATGGCTATGTATGTCTTGTCTGTATTCTGCATCTACTTTAAAGGTACTATCAATTTCTGCCGTAATATTTCGCCCAAATTGAGTCTCAATAAAATCTTAAGAATTTATCTCTATTCCAAAAAATAAAGTTGCCACTTATGAAACTTGTTACAAGTCGCAAACCTTATTACTCATTAACTGCAACTTATCTCCAAATAGGATTTTTATCCCATCCTTTTGTAAAACCTATCATAAAAACAGGAATATCCGGAAATGAAGCAAACAGATTTTTAATGTCCTGCTTGATGGTATTTTCAGGATATATAGCATTGCACAAGTAGAGAAGACAGGATATTACACCAAAGGCACGTTTACACTGGTGCTCTGTTAAATCGGAAAACACCCAATTGTCTCTATGTCGGTTAATGTTGGTTGGTTTCTTAGAAAATATCTTGTACCATATCCTTGAATGATGAGCAATTATATTACGCAAGACAGAAATTGCTTCTAACCAACTTGAAAGTTCTCGTGCTGAATATAAACCAAATTCGTTTGCGATTCTTGACTTTAACGGAGATTGATTTAAAAGGTTTTTGTACATTTTGGAAAGAGTTCCAAATGTGGCTGTTTCAAAAATCATCCACGCATCAGGATTGTCCCCTTCCAAAGTGTTTTTATTCCAATTGGGATGGTCTAAAATATATTGACGTACAAAAGGATCGGAATTTCTATCAAACTCATATTTCATATCCAATACCAAGTTTGTATGGAACAACTGATTGTTAAAAAGAGAACAATCCAAATACCACAATCCTGTATTTGTTGCCAACGAGAGCGTTGTTATGAATTTTGTACGCAATCCTACTTCTAAGATTTCAATTGCGCCAAAAAGAATATTACGCAACTCCTTGTCAAACTCATATCGGTCTATGATTGTGTTGAAACTTGTGCCATTAATGAAAAAATCTGTATTTACATCTAACATATCCACCCAATAATACTTCAAACGGAAATAACTAATCCTTGACAAATATGAAATGGCACTTTGATCATCATTGAATACCATGCCCTTTTCTTTAAGTCGGCACAATTGCTCTTGTATGGTTCTTGGTTTCTGATTCATCTGATAATAAAAAATGACTCGCTTGCAGTTCTAATGGGATGCAAACGAGTTCTGTTACTGCAAAGATACAACATAAAATTTGGAATTACAAAATATTTTAATACAATTATTTACATTATTTTTATTCCCGACAAAGTGTCAAACTCCCGTGATAGTATGAAATTCTTAAGAAATAATTGCTCGTGCCTGTAGTTGTTTAATAAAGTTTTATATCTTTGTATGGCATTGTACTGTGTAAGCCCATTATACGAATGGCCAACACAAATGCGTAATTAAGTAAGCGTTAAAAAATAAGTTGGTAAAGATTTAGCAGTATTTTTGAGGATAGATGTCTTTTTGAAGAGGGAGTGTGCCGGTGGCACATGACTGATGAGAAAAGAAATATAGACCGAAAAGACAATTAAAGATTACCAAGTTATTTTTTTAAGATTACTAAAACAACAGACTTGAATTATTAAAACAGGCAGCAGCCATTAACACCCTTTTTATGAAAAATTTTTTTTTAGCCTTAACCGTCTGCACAATGTTTACAGCGGTAGTTTCGTGTGAGCAAGATGCTCCTGATATAAGATTTCAACAGACAACTACAATCACAAATGACTATAGTGAAGTCATTAACGCTCTCAAAGATCATACGTTAACTATTTCGCAGAAGATGGATCTTCTTGAAAAAGCAATGGAGAACCAGACATTGACTCTTTCAGAAAAGATCTCTCTTTTGGAGGAAGCCCTTAAGAACCAAACCATGACTCTTTCACAAAAGATGGAATTAATGACAAAAGCTTATGAGAACGGAGTCCTTAAGTATGAGGAGTTGACAGATAAACTTATCGGTGAGATAAAGGCAACAAATGCGACTATAGCGGAAAAATTAGATGCAGTAAAAAATGCTGTTGAGACGCAGACAACAGACCTCAATTCTAAAATAGACTTAATAAATAAAGCCATGGCTCTTATTGCAAGTACAATGGAGGAAGGTTTTGACAAGAATGCTGCAGCCTCCGAATTGGTGAAGGCAGCGATAGAGTCCCTTAAAGGGTCATTGGAAGAGAAACTCGAAGCGATAAATAGCGTGATTACCTCAGAGTCTACTAAACTTTCCGATAAACTTGCCCTAATAAAGGGATCTGTTGATGCAGGGCTTGTAGGGGAGGACAGCACTCTTGGACTTGTAAAAGCAGCGATTGAAGCTTTGAATTCAACAACAGCAACAGCCAATGAGAAATTAGAAGCCATAAAAGAGGCAATTAATTCTCCACTTTCTGGTTTGAATGTAAAATTGGAGGCTATCAGGCAGGCTGTGGCAGAAGGATTGGTTGACATTACCGAAAAGCAGGATTTGATACTGACTGCTCTCAACAGTGCATCATCTTACACCTTTACGAAAGATGAAGTCCTTGAGGTGGGAGATGACTATCTATTGGTTGATGCGGCCTTCTATGATTCCAATTACGAGAACTATGAGATGGTGAGGGTTCTTAAGGATTTGATTCCGCTCTCTTTGCCAAAAAAATATAAATTCTATTTCCGGCTACCTTCCGGCAAATATCCTTTATCCGATAGCGAACCCACAAGTTTCTATGGTCCTCTTTACGAGGAAGGTGGAATCTTGAGTGGTATCAGCGGTTCGACAGGAGTAATTCTTGCTGTTGATCTTAACCCTAATGCAAGTTCCACTCCGGCTTACAGGGAGATGAACGGCCATACATGTTATTACATTAAGAAAGTCCATAAAAATTGCAACTACATATTCCGTGTAAAGATAGGAAGCAGGGCAGCCGGCAAGAAACTTAAAGTATTGGATATGAGTTCTTCAGATATTTTCAGACAGATTCCAATGACAGATGGAGAATATTTAGAGTATGACCATAGAAGTGATGCAACAAAGACTACAATAGGCTTTTGGGGCTTTGTAGAGTTGGAATACACGCCGAACTACAGTCGGGATAATTCCAAGGAGTTTATAGTAGTTGAAGATAACTAACCTGTCATCCGTATGAAACGATATTTAACAATAGTATTATTGACATTATCCTCCGCATGGTTCACACGCATTGGGGCACAGGAACGTGATTGGGGAGCGTGCCATACTGCCACCTGGAACCTATATGCAGAGGGAGGTGCGACAATGGTACATGGAGTAGGGATGTCAAATGTGAACGCTGCCTCCGGAACGAATATCTTCCCGGAGATAGGTGTTGGAGCCTCGTTCAACATCCGTCCATATGTAAGGGTTGGACTCAATTATGATTTATCCAAGTATGCTCGCGAGCAGCGGTTTTCTGAGTTTCAACCTTTGGAGATTCCCAAAGGTGAAGGTACACTTTCCGAGCAATATGGTGGATTGGCATACTCAAAGATGTGGACTCGCTACCATGCAGTTGACATGACGTTGGAGCTAAACGTACTTGAACTTTGGAAAAATAGAACCTGCAAACGGTTTAACCTCTATGCAGGAGTTGGTTTTGGTTGGCTTTTCGCAAAGGGAAACACCTACAATATCTCTATGGGTCATGAACGATGGAGCGAACCATACAAGGAGACAATAAACAGTTGGCTGAATGCAGTAAATACCCATCATAAGTATAATGCATGTTATGTTCCAATGCTGTTGTCTGCTGAGTTTGATATCACTCCTGTAGTGACCATTGGTCTCCAAGGGAACTACAAACGTCTTCTTGGTAATGACTGCGACCATGCACCCAAAGGAATCGGCACAGTTTCCGCGGTTTTGAGGGTTAGACTTTAAATTTTTAAATAGGCCAACGCCGTATTAGTTTATTAGCTTTAGCTTTGGCGTTGGCTTTAGCTAATTAAGTTTATAGTTAAAAGTTCGCTTACGCATATTAGTTTATAGTTTATTGTTTATAGTCAAAATTCAGCCAACGCTAATGCTAAAGCCAAAGCTCTTTCTATAAACTAAATATTTGTTAAGAACTTTGCAGGAAAGATACGTTTTTTTACACTCAAAGCATATAGAATATAGATTTGCAAAAAATAAAGATATGTGGAAATATTATGCTTTGTTATCTGCATTCTTTGCCGCTCTAACGGCAATCTTTGCAAAGATAGGTGTTAAGAACATAAATTCAGACCTTGCAACTGCAATCAGAACAGCTGTAATCCTTGTTATTACATGGGGAATAGTATTAGGCGGAAAGCATCTGAATGAGGTTAGGGCAATCAGTGGCCATACATGGGCGTTCCTGTTGCTTTCAGGTGCTGCGACCGGGCTTTCCTGGCTCTTCTATTTTAAAGCGCTGCAAAGCGGAGATGTGTCCCGTGTGGCACCAATAGACAAGTTAAGTGTTGTTATCACCATCATTCTCTCTGTCATATTTCTAAGAGAGCAGATAAATGCAAGAGTACTTATTGGAGCCGTCCTCATTACTGCCGGCAGCATTGTTATGATAATGAAATAATTCCGCTTCCCGACAAATCATAAAAAAAATTTTGTCGGGAAGAATAATAATAAATAAAAGGGAGAAGTTATCAAATATTCTCCCCTTTACACATATAAAAATATTATCAGCGTAGTTAAATGCGTTCTCCCATCTTGTATGCCTCCTGTAATTTAGGATTGCCTGCAATATCTTTTGGAGCATTGACTCCGCCGCAGAAAAGAGTTCCGGCAAGGCGGCATTTAGGATAGCAGTCTATCCAGCCGGTAAGGCCGGTTTCGGCGCGTTTTGGGGCATCTTCATCATCCTCGGCGGCAGTTGTTAACAGGTATATATCCCTAAACTTGTAGTCTTTTGGATACATGGCGTTCATCCTGTCTATAAGCGTCTTCATCTGGCCGCTCATCTCATAGTAATAGATAGGTGTTGCCCACACAACTACATCTGCGTTCAAAACCTTTTCCATCAATTCATTAACATCATCATCAATAATGCACCTGCCAAGTTTTTGGCATGCAAGGCAACCGCGGCAAAAGTAGATGTTCTTACCGCCGAGGGTTATCTTTTCCACACCGTTTCCTGCAGCTTTTGCCCCCTCAATAAACTTATCTGCGAGCATCTCGCTATTAGATCCATGCCTTAAGCTCGTTGAAATTACTACAACTTTTTTCATCTATACATTGTTTTTCAATTATTTAATAAATTAAGTAACCTTCGAGAAATAACTTGCATCATCTAAAGAAATCTTTTCGGTCTATATCTCTTTTCTCATCAGTCATGTGCCACCGGCACACTCCTTATTCGAAAATAGATCTATCCTCGAAAATATTCTCTTAATCTGAGGCAACTTATTTTTTTCATGTTACTTAATGCAAAAGTATACCAATTATATTAACTGTTTCATACCTTAACCCCTGCATTAATTACCAAAATTACAGACCTATTTTCCGTAAGCCTGTTTGGCGTTAGCGTTGCCTTGATTTCAACTATGAACTCTTAACTATAAACAATAAACTAATTATGCCATGACGAGGAAAAGCTGTGCATAAGCGAAAAATTTATACCTTTGCACTGTAAAACAGAAAATTATGGGTAAGAAAAAGATGCGGATCACAGAAAAAGACTATCTCATAGCCAACCGCAAGGCATCAAGAGCAGAGGAGATAGAGATGTATGGAAAACAGATTTCAATGCGTTCAATTACGCATAAGTCAAAAAAGATTTATAATCGCAAACGTTTGAAAAAGGCAGGCATTAACTTAAATAATGACCTGCCTTATTTTTTTCATTAGAGATAAAACTATTATGCAATAGTCCATTTGCAACGCACAGGCGATATAATCGCGCCCTCATCCTTCAACTGCTTCATAGATTTATCTACCTCTTTGCGGTCTAATCCGCTTATTTCAGCTATCTTACCAGCATTTATTGGTGTACCGGCCTCTTTCATTGCAGCCAATACTTTCTCTTTTGCATCCATAACAACTTAAATTTAATCTTATGTTTAACATTATAAAGAAACATTTGTTTTCGAGACAACAAATTTAAGGCTTTCCTTCTTAATGAGAAATTTAACTGATAAGTAATTTTTTTATTGTATCGGAATTAACAATGTCTGTGGTTAATATGCGATGAGACATTATACCTAACTTACTAAGTATTTGGTCTTTTAACTTGTCGCGTGATATCTGCACATCCTTTCTTTTGTGGTAGCTCCAGCCATCAACCTCTATTGTTTTAACAGGCAACTTTGTTAGGGAATTGTAAATTAGAAAATCAACATGAGAGAAAGGACTTTGGGCAAATGCTCTTTCGTCATCATTTAGTATTTCCCAATTATTTGGCAGTAATGATATGGGGTAATGGCATATCACATCGGTATTAGATAAATTAAGTTCCGAAATATTATCTATTAGAAGATTATAGATAATATTCTCAGATAAGTGCTCAGAAACAGATAAATGCGTTTTTTCATATTTCAACCGCTCTGCAGTATATTGCTTATAAAGAAGGTCAAATACCGAATGAAGATTGCTCTTTTTAATTTCAAAGTTGTTATATTGAACATAATCAATAAGTTGCCCTATATTTGATTCTTTTGGTATATCGTTTCCGCTAGTTACAATACACAGGTGGTTTTTTGCTCTTGAAATTGCAACATTTAGAAGATTGGCATCATCGGAAAATTCGGTAGGAGAGTTGTCTACAGTGCTAAGAATTATTGTATCACATTCACGTCCCTGATATTTATGTACTGTACTGGCGATATCTTTTCCTAATGCCCTGTTTATTTCTTCTGCCTGAGCCTTATA
Source organism: uncultured Bacteroidales bacterium (assembly GCA_934717185.1). Lineage (GTDB taxonomy): Bacteria > Bacteroidota > Bacteroidia > Bacteroidales > UBA932 > Egerieousia. The sequence continues at coordinate 78,542 of CAKUYQ010000008.1, forward strand.
TGGTGTAATGATACCAATGTTGTCAAGGCATGCGTATTCTGGCATAACCTCTTTAACAATTGTATCTATCTCCCTTTGATTTAGGTGTTCCCTTGCATGATTACCTGGAACTGTCTGTATAACCCTTAGAACATTTTTATTACCATTATCTTTTGTCATTGCAACAAGCTCATTGTTATAAAACTTTTGATTACAAAACCCAATTATTTTTGGATGGCATCTATAATGTTCCCGTAATAATGTCACCGGGGCTTCTCTAAAGACCTCTACACATGATTGTAAAAAGCTATGTGTAATTGCATTATAACTTTCATCAATATTGTACGTAGTTTGAATAGCGTTCAAAGCCAATGATTCCTCTTTAGTTACTACATTAGGAAGCTGTTTATCATCACCTACTATTACAGCATTTAAAGCGCATGATAGTGCAAGTGCTCCTGTTTTAATATCGATCTGAGATGCTTCATCCATAATAACGTAGTCAAAAATCATATCTTTACTTATACAGTTTTTTGACGAATATGTTGTACTAAGTACTACCGGATACTCCTCTAAAAAGGCTTCTGTATTTGTTTTTATTTCGTTGCGTAGAAATTGTCTTCTTTTATTACCCTCATATCGCTTAGCGAGCTTATCTTTCAGCAGCTTTAAAGATGAGAATTTAAGATCATTTAAACAATGTTCAATATCAATTGATTTGAGTTCTTCTGAAATAGTCTGTAATTGGGACTCAATCTCTCTTTGTCGGGAAGCATAGTATGCAGATTCCAATGATGCAATCACAGTTGTTGGCTCCCCGCCAAGAAATGGTATTATCGCCCCTCCAAATGAGAGAGACCACCTAAGCCTAAATTTAAGATCCGGCTTTTTACCTCTGTCAATAACATATTTGTATTGGTTGAAGAGTTGCATGATTTTAATAGAATTCTTGTTGTTTAGCTTACTGTTTTTCTTATACGTTTGATTAAGCATATCTTTATATGCCGACTCTTTTATTACAGCATTATATTCTGCCTCAAGCTCGGCATACTTAATTTGACTATTAAAACATTGTGACACAGAATAAAGTGATTTTTTTGCAAGATCTTTGACAGATGACCTGTCACTCAGCAACCAATCATTCATACAAGGATAACCGGACTGATTGCTTATAAACTCATCCTTATTTGCCGCGCTACCTAATTTTGCCACAATAAATCCAATACCCTCCTTGTTTAGTTTTTCCGCCACATTTTCTACAGCAGAATTATTATTTGATACAACCAATACACTTTTGCCAGACATTATAAGATTTGAAATGATATTAAGGATTGTCTGAGTTTTGCCTGTACCAGGAGGTCCTTGGATAATACTTACCTGATTTGATAATGCCATTTCAACAGCAGTCTTTTGACTTGAATTGCATCCAAACGGATAGTAAATAAGTTTGGGTTTGCGGTAGGTTTTTAGAGATGTTTTATCTCCAATATATTGCGCAAGAGGCACATTGTCGCGTTGCACATCAATTAAATCATATTGTTTTAATAGAATGTTTTCTTTTTCATCTGATAAAAGCCCGGTTTCCGCAGCCATTTTGCGTAGGTATTCCAATAAAGAACCGCCATTCTTATCTATCGGAGTACGTGTTATATATACCTCATTATCTTCTAAATATTCATACGACCTATTTGTATAAAATACTAAATAAAATGTATATCTGCTATCTGTAAAACGAAGCAATTGCGCTATATTGTTAATATGCTTATTTCTAATAAACAAACCTTTTTCACCAAGTTCAATAATCTCCGGATGAGTAATATATATCAATCTTGAAGGGTTGTAATTAAAAAAACGAGGAGACGAGAAAAAACGCACAGTAAAAAAACCATTTTTATTTGTGGTAATTGAAGATACTTTATCCGTTACAAACATCTGCTTATCGCCCTTCCTCTCCAAATCAACTATTATACACTGCCTTATATCCATATAAAAGTTTTTTATTAAGATTAATGTGTTACGTATATTTTCTTCTCTTCTTCCCGACAAATTATAGATTTAATATGATTTTCCCAAAAATGCAATTATCAGAACACAAAAACGATAAATTAATTAATGAACGAATGTATTATTTTTTAAGGAAATTGTCATAATCATAGTCTGCAAGTACCCATTAAAATCAAAAAAACATTGTGTATTAGGGTAAGCCTTACCTCTTGAAAAATTATGCTGCAAATCGTTGTACTTTACCTGCAATGCTATTGGGCAGGATAACCATCTTTATCTAATTGCCCTGTATGAGCCGCAACTGCTATACGTAACGCTGTATCTATTGGATTATCATTCATATTTACTATTATCGTTTAGTCATTGAAATCATGAATGTTACAGCCACAATGGCTATGCCGATACCTGTTATAATGTTTGTTGTAAGCGGTTCTCCAAACATAAGAGTACCAACAAGAATAGCTGTAATAGGTTCAAACACACCTAAAACAGATGCTTTGGTCGCTCCGATATTTCTTGTTGCAATGGCAAGGGTGGCAGTGGAGACAATAGTTGGCAGCAATGCAAGACCCACAAGATTCAGCCAGTCTGAACCGCATGAAATGCCGGCAACAATATCAGTATGTGAAAAGGCAATTTTACCTATGAAAACAAGTGCACCAACACTTAAAGCATAAAATGTAAGCAGTGTGTTGGATATGCCGGCTATCACTTTGCTTCGGTTGATAATAACAATGAACAGTGCATAGACCAATGCAGAGCATATAGAGAGCACAATACCAACCGGATTTACAGCCTGTCCTGCACTTCCCTGTGTCATTATGATAACTCCACCGAATGTGGCTGCTATGGCTAACCAGACAGGCCACGACGGTACCACCCTCAGAAAGACCATAATAATGGCAACAAGCACCGGATATAGAAATACAAGAGTTGTAGCAAGCCCCGATGCTATATAATTGTACGCCTCAAACAGAAACATGCTACTGGATGTGTACAGCAGTCCAAGGACCAAAAGCACACCTGCCTGTTTCAACGATACCTTAAAATTCTGCTTTGTAAGCAATAAAAAAGTGCCCAACAATACAACCGCAAATGAGTATCTGAAAAAAAGGATAGACTCTATTGCCACACCTTTATTCATAAGGGGCATGGCAAACAATGGGTTAAGGCCGTATGTTATTCCTGTTATAATGCCCGAAGGGTAACCTATGATTGCGTTTTTACTTAGCTTCTTCATCACTCAAACTTTAAATTGCGCGCAAAAATAGCAATTTTTTATACGCCTGTTTTCTTCCCGACAAATATGCAAGTATCAATTTAACTCTTCTAAGTAATCTGTATAGAGTATTCCATCCAAGTGGTCGCACTCATGCTGAAAAATTACTGCTGTAAAACCATTAATGTGTTCTGTAGTGTCATTAAGAGTTTTTTTTGAGGTATAGGAGATGTTTATATCTTGATAACGAGCTACATTACCGTGTCTTCCCGGAATACTGAGGCAACCTTCACCTCCAATCTTCTTTTCACCTGCATGATTGATAATTTTTATATTTGGATACACTTCAAACGGGAATCCCTCTTTGTCAAAACGCTGAACAGCCACAATACGGCGCAATATTCCAACCTGTGGTCCGGCGATTCCAACACCATCCTGCTCCGGAGAGGTTACGGTAGACACCATCTTCTCTGCCAAGGTGGTATATTCGCAGCTCTCAAGCTCACGGTTACTGATTGAACCGCATTTGCTACGTAGTACTAAAGAGTCTGCCTCATTGCAAACAGTAAGTACTCTCATTATCTCACCCTGATCGTTGATGATTTTTCTCTCCGTCTCACTCCATTCACTTGGTTGGCAGGCAACCGCCATCACCACTACCATTAATAATAAAATACTTTTAATTGGTCTCATTTATATTGTTTTGTTATGATAATCATTTTCTTTCCACTCAAACTTAACTGTTTCAGGAACGTAGAACTTTCCAATTCTATAATCAATATTTGCCTTGTGCGCCTGACTAAGCTGAAATTTTCGCGGCACTCTGTACATTCTCCCATCCTTAATGAAACGGGCTCCTGTCTGATGGAACCGGAACGGCACACCGGCCTTTATGCACTGCTCTCTTAAACTGAGAACCCAATCATAGTTGCATGGGCGGGCATCCAAACCGGATTCTCCGCCAACACTCACCTCTTCTATGCTTTCATCAAGGTAAGAGGAGATGTCTACAGAGCCAATAAGCGGAGACACAATAATGCTCTTATGCTTAATCGGCAACGTTTTAAAGATTGGCAGGCGGTAATCTGCCATCTGCTGGTTTTCAACCGTACAACCCACTAAAACGTTGTCGTATCCATCGGCCCAATTGTCGGGAATACAATCCATAAAACGGTCTATACGCTTGGTGAAGAAATAGAACCAAAGGTCACTTCTCTCCTTTATCATCTTCCAGCACTCCCCGCGCCACTCATCCGCATCTTTAAGCAGGAAATCAGATGTAAAGCAGGTGAAAACTACCTTGCCGCTCTCTATCTTCCATGACTTGTCCCGCTTGCGTTTGACCGGCAGATTAAAGTTCCCGGTCTTGCGGCATTGGCTGCTCGAAATCTCGCTGCCGTACATCTCATCCTGCCTGTATACATAGCAATACTTGCACCCGGGGCTGATTTTTGTACAACCATGCCACGGATTCCAATCTGCGTATATCTCCCATTGTTCTGCCATTTAGTTTTATATTCTTCTTCCCGACAAATCATCTTTTACAAGATAATATCTTGTCATTACGTTACGGGCGGTGAAGATATGCATAATTTAGCATAATGTGAATCGTTGGGATGAAAAATATGTCATACTCAAACTAAATATATGCCTGATACGTTTCTCCCTGGTTTGTAACCATACCAATGGTGCAGGTTATTTTTTGAAGGTTATTTAAGCCAATGGGGTGTAACAGAATCGTAACTTTATTCTTAAAGTTGAATACTGTTGTATATTTTTCATAAATTTGCATACACTAAAGATGCTGGTTATTCATGGCAACGCAATTGTACATACATATTCTAGTCCTATCCCTATGCTTTCTTTTGCTGGAAAAATTCAGTAGAGGTGAGTACGTTGTATAGGTATGTATGATGTTGTAGCATGTATATATATGACTTCCTCACTTGGTTGTGAGGAAGTTTTTTTTTGTACTTATTCAATCTAATCCATTTTAATCCAATAATTATGAAAGAAAGACTATTTGTTTTTGACACTACTCTTAGAGATGGAGAGCAAGTTCCGGGATGTCAACTGAATACCGTAGAAAAAATCCAGATAGCACGGCAATTGGAGGCATTGGGCGTAGATGTAATTGAAGCCGGTTTCCCTGTTTCAAGCCCCGGTGATTTCAAGTCTGTGGTAGAGATTTCAAAATCTGTTACATGGCCTACGATTTGTGCATTGACAAGAGCTGTAAAAAAAGATATTGATGTTGCCGTTGAAGCATTGCAATATGCAAAACATAAACGCATTCATACCGGTATAGGTACCTCAGATTCACATATAAAATATAAATTCAATTCCAACAGGGAGGAGATCATATCAAGGGCAATTGAGGCTGTTAAGTATGCACGTCGTTTTGTTGACGAGGTTGAGTTTTATGCCGAAGATGCCGGCCGAACAGAGAATGAATATCTTGCCCGCGTTGTGGAGGCTGTAATCAAAGCTGGTGCAACCGTGATAAATATACCGGATACCACAGGTTATTGTCTACCTGAGGAGTATGGTAACAAGATCAAATATCTTATGGAGCATGTTGATTGCATTGACAAGGCAATTATTTCCACTCATTGTCATAATGACCTTGGAATGGCCACTGCAAATACTATTAACGGCATTATGAATGGTGCAAGACAGGTTGAAGTTACGGTAAACGGAATTGGTGAACGAGCCGGGAACACATCTCTGGAGGAGATAGCGATGATCATACAGTGCCGAAAAGATATAGATATGCAGACCAATATTGATACCAGAAAAATTTATTCCACCAGCAGGATGGTTTCAAGTCTCATGAATATGCCCGTGCAGCCAAATAAAGCTATTGTGGGAAGAAATGCATTTGCCCATTCCTCCGGAATACATCAAGACGGTGTCTTGAAAAATGTACAGACTTATGAAATCATTGATCCAAAAGATGTTGGTATTGATGATAATGCGATTGTATTAACAGCCCGTAGTGGAAGAGCAGCTTTGAAACACAGACTGAACGTGCTTGGCGTTGAAATAGACCAGGATAAATTAGATGTCTTGTATAAAAAATTTCTGAAAGTCGCAGATAAAAAGAAAGAGATAACAGATGATGACATTCTGTTGATAGCAGATGCAGATCGTACAGAAAATCATCATGTAAAAGTTGAATATCTGCAAGTTACCAGTGGGGTTGGGGTGCGTTCCGTTGCAAGTCTCGGATTGAATATTTCCGGAGAAAAATTTGAAGCTGCAGCCGGTGGCAACGGTCCTGTAGATGCAGCAATCAAGGCCTTGAAAAAGATAATCAACAGAGAGATGGTGCTAAAGGAGTTTACTATACAGGCGTTAAGCAAGGGTAGTGACGATATGGGTAAGGTGCATATGCAGGTAGAATATGACGGAAGTGTGTATTATGGTTTTGGTGCGAATACCGATATAGTTGCTGCTTCGGTTGAAGCATATGTAGATTGTATAAATAAATTTAAAAGTTGAGAGTTATAGAAGAATTACCATAATTTATATTATTTATGAATACATTATTTGACAAGATATGGGATGCTCATGTTGTACAGCAGATTAAAGGGGGCCCTATACAGTTATATATTGACAGACTTTATTGTCATGAAGTGACAAGCCCGCAGGCGTTTGATGAACTACGCTCAAGAAATTTGAAATGTTTTAGGCCTAATCATATTTTTTGTATTCCTGATCATAACATCCCCACTCATGATCAAGACAAAAAAATTGAAGACCCTGTGTCAAGAAAACAAGTAGAAACATTGGAACGAAATGCTGCTGATTTTGGACTTGCTCATTTTGGAATGATGAATCCCCAAAACGGAATTGTTCATGTTGTAGGACCCGAACAAGGGCTGTCATTGCCGGGTATGACTATTGTTTGCGGAGATTCACATACTTCAACTCACGGTGCGATGGGAGCTATAGCTTTTGGAATAGGAACAAGCGAAGTGGGTATGGTTATGGCATCTCAGTGTATTTTGCAGGTTAAACCTAAAACCATGCGTATAACAATTGACGGAACTTTAAAAAAATGTGTTACTGCTAAAGATGTTGCCCTATATATGATGTCTGAAATGACAACTAGTGGGGCTACCGGATATTTTATAGAGTATGCAGGTGAAGTTGTTCGCAACATGAGTATGGAAGGAAGGTTGACATTGTGTAATTTATCAATCGAAATGGGTGCAAGGGGTGGAATGGTTGCACCGGATGAAAAGACTTTCGAGTATATCAAAGGTAGTGAATACGCACCTAAAGGGGAGTCATGGGCAAAATCTTTGGCATATTGGAAGACTTTGTATAGCGGGGATGACGCAGTTTTCGATAAAGAGATCAAATTTGATGCGTCCTGTATAGAGCCAATGATTACGTATGGAACAAATCCCGGGATGGGAATGGGTATAAGCGAATCTATACCAACTACTGCCAATATGGATGAATCTGAAAAGTTATCATTCGAAAAGTCTTTATCTTATATGAATTTTCATCCCGGTGAACGGCTTTTGGGCAAAAAGGTAGATTATGTATTTTTAGGTGCGTGTACAAATGGAAGGATTGAAGATTTCCGTGCATTTGCATCTATAGCAAAGGGGCGTAAGAAAGCTGACCATATTGTAGCATGGTTGGTTCCCGGTTCATGGAAAGTATATTCGCAAATAATAGGAGAGGGACTTGATAATATACTAAAAGAAGCCGGATTTGAAATACGCCAGCCGGGATGTTCTGCATGTTTGGCAATGAATGATGATAAAGTACCATCCGGGAAGTATTGTGTTTCAACAAGCAATAGAAATTTTGAGGGACGTCAGGGGCCCGGAGCCAGAACACTTTTGTCAAGTCCGCTCGTTGCTGCAGCTGCAGCAGTTACAGGAAGAATTACAGATCCTATAGAATTAGTATAAAAATATAAAATGACAATGAATTATGAAACAAAAATTTGATGTTATTTCCGGTACATGCATCCCTTTGCCATTGGAAAATATTGATACAGACCAAATTATTCCGGCAAGATTTCTTAAATTGACCGTTAAGGACGGATTTGGTGATTATTTGTTCCGTGACTGGAGGTTTAATCCCGATGGTACCATTAATAATGATTTTGTGTTGAACAATCCTGTATATGATGGAAAAATTCTAGTTGCAGGGAAAAATTTTGGGTGTGGTTCAAGTCGTGAACATGCTGCATGGGCATTGGCTGATTATGGATTCAGAGTTGTTGTGTCGAGCTTTTTTGCTGATATACATAAAAACAATGAATTAAATAATTTCATCCTTCCGGTAGTTGTAAGTGAGGCATTTCTGCAAGAGCTATTTGAATGTGTTGAGAAGAATCCCGAGACTAAAGTTGAGATAAATCTCCCTCTTCAGAGAATAACAAATGAATCTACAGGTAAAAGTGAACATTTTGAAATTAATCCATATAAAAAGCATTGTTTATTAAACGGATTGGATGATATAGATTTTCTGTTGCAGAATAAAGATAAAATAGAAATTTATGAATCGGCAAGACTGAAACTCTAAGTTAGTCTTTTTGAAGGTTACTTAATTCGTTACATTAATTTGATTTTATACAGGATTTTAATAATATTTTTGACAACAAAGATTTGATTATGGATATAAAAGTAGCAGTATTGGCCGGAGATGGTATTGGTCCCGAGATATCATCCGTTGGCGTGGGTGTTATGAGCGCAGTATGTAAAAGATTCGGACATAATGTGTCATATGAATATGGTATTTGCGGAGCTGATGCCATTGACAAAGTAGGAGACCCTTTTCCTGAAGAAACATTTAAAATATGTAAAAATGCAGATGCTGTATTGTTTTCTGCAGTGGGAGACCCTAAATTTGATAACAATCCTACGGCAAAAATACGTCCGGAGCAGGGTTTGCTGGCTATGCGCAAGAAGTTGGGATTATATGCAAATATCCGTCCTGTACAGACATTCAAGTGTCTGCTTCATAAATCTCCCTTAAAGGAAGAGATAGTGGAAAAGGCCGATTTTATCTGTATAAGGGAATTGACAGGCGGTATGTATTTTGGTGAAAAATATCAGGATAACTATAAGGCTTATGATGTGAATATGTACACGCGTCCGGAGGTAGAACGCATCCTTAAGATGGGATTCCAATATGCGATAAAGCGCAAAAAACATTTGACTGTGGTTGACAAAGCCAATGTTTTGGCATCTTCAAGACTGTGGCGTCAAATTGGACAGGAGATGTCATTGCAGTATCCGGAAGTGAATGTGGATTACATGTATGTGGATAATGCAGCAATGCGTATGGTATATGATCCGGGCTTCTTTGATGTAATGGTAACAGAAAATACTTTTGGTGATATTCTAACAGATGAAGGCTCTGTCATAAGTGGATCAATGGGATTGCTTCCATCGGCATCTATAGGTGAGAGCACCCCTGTTTTTGAACCTATACATGGTTCGTGGCCTCAAGCCAAAGGACTGAATATAGCAAACCCTTTGGCTCAAATCCTGTCTGTGGCAATGTTGTTCGAACATTTTAATTTGGACGAAGAGGGGAGTTTTATCCGCCAGGCAGTATACGAGTCTCTAAATGCCAATATACGTACTCCCGATATTCAAACTAAAGGGCAACCTTGCTATGGAACCAAAGAGGTAGGAAAATGGATAATGGATTATATAGGATAAAGATATGTATTTAATAATAGAACAGGTTATTCTATGATACTTAACATAAGATCACTATATTTGTAGGTAGATAAACCAACTAACTAAATTTACCACTATGCTTCTACCATGGCACATTTGGGTAATAATTGCCCTAATCTGTTTTGTAATAGAGATTTTTACAACCGGCTTTGCTATTGCCTGCCTTAGTATCGGTGCCTTGGCATCGGCAGTTGCTTGCGCATTGGATTTGCCGGTAATCTGGCAGATTATAGTGTTTGCAGTATTCACATTTTTGGCCTTTGTGCTGGTACGTCCTGCCGTGCAAAAGTATTTATACAGGTCTGCTTCCCGACAAAAAACAAATGTGGACGCCCTTGTCGGGAAGAGAGGTAGAGTAACCTTGGATATTGACCCGTCAACAGGATACGGCCGCGTTGCAATTGATGGCGACGACTGGAAGGCTGTAAGTGCAGATGGTGCTCTAATTGAGAAGGGTAGGGCTGTGGAGGTGGTAAGTGTAGACAGTATCATTATAACAGTTAAAACTATATAATTATGACAGGTTCTTACATTATTGTTGGCATTATTGCCATAGTAGTTTTTATTTTTGTAGTAAAGGGAATTTTGATTGTTCCCCAAAGCGAGACTCAGATTATTGAGCGTCTTGGAAAATACCATAGGACGCTCCCTTCCGGAATTAATATCATCTGGCCTATCTTAGACAGGCCTCGTGAGATGTATTACCGCTATGTTATGAGTGACTTTAATGGTAACACGTATGTGAAGAACAAGTTGACAAAGAAGATTGACCTTCGTGAGCAGCTAATTGATTTTCCGCCTCAAAGTGTTATTACAAAGGATAACGTAATGACAAGTATAAATGCCATCCTCTATTACCAGATTATGGACCCTATTAAGGCTGTGTATGAGATTGCCAACCTTCCCGATGCTATAGAGAAGCTTACACAGACTACATTGAGAAACGTTATCGGTGAGCTTGAGTTTGATGAGACGCTTACATCAAGAGATACCATAAATACAAAGCTGCGTGACGTGTTGGATGATGCAACAAACAAGTGGGGTGTAAAGGTAAACCGTGTGGAGGTTCAGGATATAACACCTCCCGCATCTGTAAAGGAGGCAATGGAACAGCAGATGCAGGCAGAACGTGAGAAACGTGCCAAGATTCTTAGAGCACAAGGCGAAAAAGAGGCGGCAATCCTGCAGTCAGAGGGAGAAAAGGCTTCGAGAATCAATCAAGCTGATGCCGACAAGCAGACAAATATCCTTCGTGCCGAAGGTGAAGCTGCCGCGAAAATTGCAGTTGCCAATGCCGAGGCTGAGGCAATAAACAGGATTACAGCAGCAATAGGCAAGTCAGACATCTCTCCGGCTAACTATATGCTCGCTGAAAAATACATTATGTCTCTTAAGGAGATGACATCAGGTGATGATACACGCACTGTATTCATGCCATACGACGCCTCTGCAATGCTCAGTAGCATCGGCAGCCTCAAGGAACTGTTTCAAAAAACAGAGTAATCAAAGTGTACATTGTTTTTAATATATGGATATTCTGACGCATTTCAGAAGCATAGAAGAACTAACCAAAACACTCTCGCGTGAGCAAGGATTGCTGAGTGAAATGTTTGAAAAACGAAAACTTATGAAGTTTCCGTTGGGGCTTGCCATAGAACTTGTAGGAGGAAATGAAACTCGATTGAGAAAGTTGGTTGACTATGGTGTTTTGGTGGAAGCTGGTAATACGATTGAAATAGAGAGCGACTATCTGAACTTCTTTGAGGAGGTGCTGAATGTGAATGAGGAGATTAGTGTGTTGAGCGTGCAAGAATGTATAAACACTTTGAAGGAATATATCGGGTATTTCCTACAAGAGACCAACGCCAATCGTAAAGCCGGATATCAGGACAATGTACGACAGCTTTTAAAGAAGACAGGATTCAGAACGTTGAAGAATGTGGTGGATTTGAAACGCAATATGGACAATGCTTATAAGCAGGAACCAAACTATATCATCAAAAAGAAGAAACTACAGAATTTGGATGAGAAGAGTCATAGCATTCGCGCCATGATACGTGAATGTGAAAAGCTGATGGATAATGAGCATGCCTTCTTCATTATGGCCAATGATCCGCATATGGCCAAGACTTGTAGCGATGTAAAACATGACTTTGTGGAAGCCTATCATGCACTTATGGAGATAGACAGGCAGATTATTTCCTACATCAATCAGATTAACCGGCAAAATCAACTTTACAAGAAAATACGAAAATTGAAATATCTGCAAGATCAACTCCTTATCAAGACAGATACGAACCTTATACAGGTGTTGGAGGGAAGAAATCCTCTTTGGATGGAATCACGTCAATACAGTAAAGTCCGTTTGTCTTTAGAAATGCTTAGGGAAAACGAACAAGTGGTAAAGTTATTGAAACGGATTGCTGAACGTAATGGTGTACAGAAAACAGCAAGGACAGAAGCCGAACCCTTGACAGAGGAAGATTTGCAAGAGCATATTCAACAACTGAAGGAGGTGGATGCTACAGAGGTATGGAATGCATTCTTAGCATCAAGCTATGATCTGTTTGAATTCATTTTAAGGTATGACTATAAGGTAGAACGTACTATTGAAGACTATGTAACTCTTTTCTGTCAATTGGTGATCTTGCATCCGGATGAATGCCGGATGACAGGAGAATATGTAATTTATCAAGATATTGAATATCCTGTAATATATGCGAAATAATACACAAAGAATATATGAACGGCTAAGCCGGGGAGAATTTCTTTCGGTAGATAGTACAGATACCTCTATCCGTCACTTATATGAGGATATTGAGGAAAATATGGAGGATTATGCAGGCTATTTTAAGGAAATCGGTCTGCAATTGGAGTGTGGTAACGGTTACTTCTATTTTTCACGAATAGGAGAAGGCAAGCAAGCGATAGAGCAAAAACTGGACAGCTTTTCAAAATGGTTAGACTATATGGACTTCTTGAAATGTTATAATCAGTCATTTACTGCCGGATATCAGTTCCGTAAAAGTCATTTAATAGAACAAATAAGTCTGGATATTGAGCTAAAAGAGAAGGTGTGCCATCTGTTCAAGAAATACGGTGTGGGGTCTAATATTGAGATTGTAAACAAACTGCTTCAAGAGATGCAGAATATGGGCTTTGCTGAGTGTATTAGCGTACAAGACGAGACTTATAAGATTACTTCGGCATTTCGCTATGTTGAAGAATTGGTGGAATTAATTCAAATAGTCAATGAAGATGAAATACCTGAATAAGATTATTTTTATCAATAGTGCCAATATCCCGTACGCAGAGATTTCTGTAGATGGCAATGTACATTTTACAGGAACACAAGGTGTGGGTAAAAGTACAGTGTTGAGAGCTTTGCTATTTTTTTATAATGCCGACAAATATCGTTTAGGCATTCAACAGGGACAGAAGTCATTTGATGAATTCTATTTTCGCCAATCAAATTCGTATATACTTTATGAGGTGATGCGTGACAATGGTGCATATACTATATTGGTTAGCAGATACCAAGGACGCGCATCATGGCGATTCATTGATGCGCCCTATCAGCGTGAATGGTTTATTACCGATGACAAGCAGGTATTGAGTGACTGGGTAAAGATTCGTGAACGTATAGACAAGAATGTGGCCGTTTCTGCAAGAATAGAATCTGGTGTGATGTTCAAGGATATTATTTTCGGTAATACCCATGACCATAAATATACACGATATGCATTAGTGCAAAGTCCGCATTATCAGAATATCCCACGAAGCATTCAAAACGTTTTTCTGAATACAAAATTGGATGCAGACTTTGTAAAGAACACTATCATACAATCCATGACAGATGAGGAATTACCCATTGATCTGCAGACCTACAGACGACTTGTTACAAACTTTGAGCGAGAATATGATGAGATTGATTGCTGGTTTCGTCAAGCACGTGATGGTAATTATCCTGTGCGTCAACAAGCTCTGAAAATTGCAGAACAGGGTCGTAGGATTATAGCACTTGACCAACAATTGTTGGATGTGTGGCGTATGCTGAATCATGCTGTAGCTCATAGCGAACAACGTGTACCGCTTTTGGAGGCTGAAGCAACAGAGGTTAAATTGGCTATTGAGAAAGAGCATAGCCGCGAGAAAGAACTTACAGCAGAATATGATAAAGAAAAGGATTTGCTCAATCAAGAACTTGGTGCCAATAAGAGTAAACTGAAGGAAATAGCACAGGCAAGGAGGGAATTTGGTGCTATGGAAATTAATGATAAACTCTCTCTTGCAGGCCGAGAAACTGCCATCAAGCAAGAAGTTACAGATAAGCAAATGCTATTGAATGATCTGCTGAAAACTCATGAATCTATTGAGGAAAAGTATAACATTGCAAAGGCTAAACTAGAAAATGCACGTCATACATTCAAGAATACTCAGAAAGAGGCATACTATCAGAAACAAGCCATGCTTCAGAAAGAACGTATGAACATAGAAGAAGAACGTACAAAAAATCGGAATCTAATAATGGATGCTTTCAATAGCTGGCGACATGAGTCTGACGAACGTCTGCAGACATTGTTGGCTGAACAACATAAGGCTGATAGCGCACTGAAGGAACTCCGACAGTGGCATCCTATGGCCGGTGAAATAAATCAGATGGATGAGCAACTTCAGCAACTGAATTCTGCAGAGAAGGAGAATGCAGCCCAACAGACAGCTGTGAAAAGTCAAATAGATCAGCTTACCGCCGAGTTTGAAATGAAAGATGCGGAAATAAAACAGACTTCCCAGCGTGAGCAGGATCGGCTTGAGGCTGAACGCACACAAATTCGTGGACAAATTGAAATGATTGACGATTTGCTTGCTCATTTAGACGGCTCTCTTTATAAATGGCTTTGTGAGAACAGAAAAGGCTGGGAAAACACTATCGGCAAAGTCGTTGACGAAGAACGGATTTTGTATGCACAGGGGCTTGCTCCCCAGTTGGACATCGCGTCCGATAACCTGTTTGGGATACGGTTAAACTTGGATAATATTACCTCCGCGCATCGCACGCCTGACGAGTATAGATTGGAAAAGGAGAATTTGGAAGTGCATATGAAACAGATTAACCGGCAGCTCACACAATTACCTATTGCCCTTCAGGATGATACATCGAAACTTGTAAAGAAATATTCAACACAGCTTAATCCGCTTCGTCAGAAAGCGACTTTACTAAAGGTTGAAGAAGAACAGATACCTGTCAAGCGACAGAATCTACAAAACCAGCGGCATAAGCTGGAGATGGAAGAGCAGGAAAGGATTGCTAAAGAAAAGGAGGTGCGTGAACGCTCCTTCAATGAAGCGTTACTAAAAGTGAAATCGGAGAAGGATACTCGCGAAAAAATTGAAATAAGGAGTAAGAAAGAGCTTAGAGACCTTGATTCGTCATTTAACAAAGCATCAAAAGAGCTTGATGGGGAACTACGCATTTTCAGAGAAACACAAGATTCTGAAGCGACCGTACGCAATAAAGAGTTTGCAGCACAAGAGAAACAACTTGATGAACAGCAAAAAGCAGAACTTGCAGGTAAGGGCGTTGACATGATTCTGCTTGAACAATACCGCAAAGCCTTAAAGGATTTAAAGACACTATTGACGAGAATCGAAGATGAGCGTTCAGATGTAATAAGGTATCGTAATGCTGAGCAAAATCTTTTTGATAAGGAACCTGAAATCAAGAATACGATTAAGGTTATTGAACAAAAACTTTCAATGATGCGTCAGCGCTATGAAGATAAACGGATGCGCATCTGGAAAAAGTGCAAAGAATTGGAAGAGCGCCGGAATATACTCATTAAAGAGCTAGTACATAGAAGAGAAGGGGTGGAGCTTTATCATCAGATGGTCGAAAACGAACATTTGGTACCTGACATTTATCTTGCTGATGGCAATGTAATGGAAACGCACCAAGATTGTCAGCAACTTTTAAGTCAACTTAGAGGTTCTGTAAATCAAAAACGCGAATCAATTGATAAACTTAAAGATGTAGTTGTAAGCTTTAATCGTAACTTTAAGCCTCAAAATGCTTTCCATTTTAATACAATGCCGGTAACGGATAATGACTATCTGCAAATTGCCGTTGATTTGCAGGATTTTATGGACAATAACAAAATCGAAGAGTTTCGCAGACGTACCAGTGAGCATTATAAAGACATCTTGGGACGTATCTCAACCGAAATCGGTTCACTGATGAAACGTAGATCGGATGTGGACGGAGTTATACTCGACATCAATCACGATTTTGTAGAAAAGAATTTTGCAGGAGTAATCAAGAGCATTGAACTTAGAGCGAATGAATCATCCGATAAGCTCATGCAACTGCTTATGTCCATTCATGATTATTCCGTAGAGAATGCTCTCTCTATTGGTGAACTGAATCTTTTCTCAACCAACAATCGAGATGAAGTGAACCGCAAAGTTGTGGATTATTTGAAGAGCCTATCCCATCAGTTGCAGAACGAGCCTAATCGTCCATCAGTATCGTTAGGCGATGTCTTCCGTTTACAGTTCCGTGTGAAAGAGAATGATAATGATACCAATTGGGTGGAACGTATTAATAATGTAGGGTCAGATGGTACGGATATTCTTGTGAAAGCGATGGTCAATATCATGCTTATCAACGTCTTTAAAAAAAAGGCAGCCCGAAAGAGTGGTGATTTTATTGTACACTGCATGATGGATGAGATAGGACGCTTGCATCCTAACAATATCAAAGGTATTTTGCAGTTTGCCAATTCACGCAATATCTATCTGATCAATAGTTCGCCAACGTCATATAACCCTTATGACTACCGTTATACCTATCTTTTGAGCAAGCATGGAGTGAAGACAAGGGTAGAAAAATTGTTGAAACGAATAAAATAGGTAGATATTATATGGCAATAAGTGTATTTTTAAAGGCATTGATAGCAGGAGAACAAGTCGCAGGTTCAAAGCTAAACAGCAAGTTACGTGATGAACTGTTGGCAGAGGGTATGCTATTGATTACATCCCATGGGTCAAAAAAATCATATCGTGCCCGTGACACCGAAGCTTTAAAAAGATTTCTCATTGACAAGGATGAAAGTTATCGAATTCTTGAAGTAAATGATTCTGGTTCACGTGCTTCTATGGCAACAGAAACCGGTAATTCCAAACTTGTGACGGTTCGTTCCTGCCCTGGATTCCCTGTAAACAGCTATGAACCCATTGAATGTTTTCTTAACGGAGAGTCTTTTATAGTAAATCCACAAGAAGGAAGTTTTCTTTTTGTCGCAGAGTGGGAGAAGTTTACAATTCCAGAAGATGTAGTAGTGATTGGAATTGAAAACATGGAAAACTTTAGGATGATTCGCAAGCAAAGAGTATTCTTTGAGGAATATCTTCAAACACAAAAGTTATCAAATAGAGTGCTATTTGTATCCCGATATCCTCAATCAACAGATCTTAGAAGATGGCTCTGTCAGATTCCTAATTATTACCTTCATTTTGGCGATTTTGACTTGGCTGGAATTGGTATCTTTCTATTTGAATTTCTGCAATATTTAGGTTCAAAACGTTCTTCATATTTAATTCCTGACGATATTAAATCTCGCCTAAAGTCTGGTTCCGGAAAAAGATATGATGAACAGTATTGCCGTTTTAAGGATATTAAGTCAGATGAATACGAATTACAGCAGTTGATAGATTATATTCATTATGAGAAAAAAAGTTATGATCAAGAAGGTTATATATTTGTAAAAGGCTAGAAAATAAAGGTAATATATAGTTTGCCGGTCCTTCCACAATTTGATTGAAATGAGAGCCACAACTAACTAAACACAGATATATGTCTACTTTTCGCGTCTGGTACAGACCTCATTTTTCAAATAGAATATATCTCCGGCAAGAACCAGAACATCGCCCGTTACAGGCAATTCATTATGTTTCATCCACCTGCTGTTGTCGCTGAACTCCAAATGCAGGTCACTCATATATTGTATCTTCATAATCTCTTTATGTTATTAACTTTTTGTGTAAATCAGTTCATAATACTCTGAATTTGTAAGCGTCTCCGCGATTACGTAACGGTAGCAAGAGGATAGCAGGGCTGGTGGCTCTGCTATTTTCCGGTCC
>CAKUYQ010000009.1 GCA_934717185.1 uncultured Bacteroidales bacterium
TGATTTGGTATACTTCTCATAACCATAATACATTATGACTCAATAGGTGATGAACCAAAATCTTAACAATTTTACTCACTATTTAAAAAAAAGTATACCTTTGGAAAAACTTATTCAAAAGAATAATCCTTTAAAGAAGGATTATTCCCATACTCTAAACCAGCTTCAATATACCGTTTTACCAAATTTTTTTGTTCGGTACTTGCTATTTTGAATGAGTGAACAAATTTGTTCTCACCAATCTGCTCTATCAAATCAACGATAACTGTACCATGATCATAACCGACACTTTCATAAAATTCTAGTATAGATAATTGCATTATGGAAACATCGTCACCATTTACAGCCTTACTTAGCAGTTTGCAATAATCTATACCTTGTTCCTCTGAAACTATGAGTAATGATTCTGATACATAAATGCCCCTTATTACTTTACCCTTACAGCAAACAAAACATATTAGGGATATGGAATAGAGCATAAAATTTTTAACAAAGTTATAATACATTATTCAGTCGCCTTTTGTTTGTGCGGTATTTTATCATCTCCTATAACCTCAATGGTACCATATTTTGTCAGTCTTGAAAAAGGATTTAGCCATTGTTTACCTCTTTTCTCAGGGACTGTAGTAGTACTAGTAGAATTCATTATTGATGTAACAACATTCCAGGTAGCTTGTGCATCTTCCTGTGTTATATCAACAGTGATACAACCCCAACTTAGTCCGCCTAAATGAAATCTATAGCCATTTCTACCAGTAACATCATCTTTATCGTTATATCTACTGTTGTCCTGCCTATCTATTCTAAACCATCCTGTGTGTCTTGTGTCAGCATTATTGTCTACAATATCGTATATTGCATTAGGTATTGTTTTTTGACGATTATCATTTGCATTCCTTACAATCTTCCCATTTTCTACTTGCCAACCTGAAAAGACATTATTTATTACCAATACTTGATTATGTGTTAAATTACCATTTTTATCCCTTATTCCTTTTAATTGATAATCACCGGCAGAAACATATTTCATTGGCAACCCTTTTTGGTAATGATCTAAATCCAGTATATATAATTTGTTAGTTCCTTTGTTGAATACAGATTTAACTTCCATTCCATCCACATCCACCATACTAATCGGATTTCCACCGCAGTACATGTAAGGAGACATTGAGGCGTATTTTTCAGCTAACGGATCCGGAACAAACCACCGACCGGTGAAGTCGTCATACATCCTTGCGCCGTAGTCTGTGAAGCCGAGGCCTCCCACCGTCTGAAGCTCCTTTCCATTATACTTGTAAAGGTTGGCCGCAAGCTGCAGATAACTGTTGCCTGTGGCTGTCCTCATACCCAAAGGGTAGTAGTCGTTCCTCTCCACCACACTGCCGCTGCCGTCCGTTATTACCCTCACACTACCCAAGTGATCCGTACCGTAGTAATATGCCAAACAACTGTTTCCTGCTCCACCTATTATCCGTCCTCCACCAAACCCTGTGCTTGAGAGTGTATAGCTCTCTCCGCTCTTTGAGAGTACCAGCGTCCCAAGATAGAGATAACCGTTACTGCCTGCCCCGTCTACAACCCTCTGCTTAATACCATCCGCACTGTAGAGATACTCCGCCTTTACCGCACCGGCTGCCGCTGTTGCACCCGTCTTCTCCACCACCTTGGCCGGCAGATTGAGAATGTTATAGCTTCTTGCCATTGTAACGGTAACACGCGGTATGTTCACCCTTATGGTATCGGCAGCAAAGGAAAGAAGTGGCATAAGGAGCATGAGCATAATAAGGAGTATTATGCTGTGCAACGATTTAAAAACTGTTTTCATTGCCACTGTGTTTAATGATGTGAATAAAAAGAAATGTCCCCCGCTTCGGCTCACGGTACACTCCTCGTACCGTTTGCAGTCTGCTCTTTGAAACTGTATATCTTATATACCTGTGAAGCAGGGCGCTGAAATGAGTTATCATTTCAAACTGTATCGCTGGTAAATGTATGAATTATTTAACGATTATGCAAATTTATTTTAAAACTCTATAATTTCTTAACCATTTTTCTCCATTCCGCTTCCCGACAAGGCGTTGGCGTTGGTGTTGGCTTTGGCTTTGGCAATTTTTAAGAGTAAAGAGAGTAAAGAGAGTATAAAGGTATAGAGAGGGTGAGTGATTAGAAACAGTTATGAACGACTTGTCAATCAACGGAACAGCGATTGCCGAAAGTAGCTTAACGGAAACGGCGTCTGTTGAAGGATCGTTAGGATGCAAAGCAGACTAAAAGGGACGACTTAGCCGTTTCAAGCTGATTGAAGGCATAAGCAGTTGATTGACATGGAGAGAGAAACTGTTTCTAATTATATTATAAGTTAGAAAGGCTTTGGCGTTAGCGTTCAAAATTAAATTGGCCAAAGCTAAGGCTAAAGCTAAAGCCCAATAGGTTTACAGGTTCATGCTGCCACCAGCAAGGGTTACGGCCCTGCCGCCCACTTTTACAGACAGTTCTCCTCCTTTTAATGATATTTGAGCCGATATGAGAGATGGCCTGCCCATTTTCTCCCCTTGAATGACCTCCACTGTCTTATTACCCGCAACTATGCCATAATCAAACAGATAACAAGCCAAAGCTCCGTTAGATGTGCCGGTTGCCGCCTCCTCATCAATACCATAAAGAGGCGCAAAATTTCTTGCATGTATCCTGCCATCTTTAGAATTGCAGGTAAAGGCATGAACACCTACAACATTATACCTTTTGCTAAGTCCTGCCAATGCAGCAAAATCAGGAGCAACCATATAAAGCTCCTCCTCATTTGCAACAGGAAGCATTATATCACTTAACCCGGTGGAAACTATTCTTGGATGTAGATATAATTGAGGATTTACGTTGCATACCACATGCCCATCTGCACGCTGCAATCCTATTATGGAATACAACTCATCCACTGCATCTTTATCCTTAATATATTCATACAACTGAGGCTTGGCCATATCCATCAATATCGATCCATTTTCCTTAACTTCAACACCCAAAACTCCTTGCAGAGTCTCTACCTCATACACACTGTCACGCTCCAACATCCCCTCCTCCAACAGAGCATGAAATGCCCCTATTGTTGCATGGCCACATAGCTCAACCTCTGCAGCAGGTGTAAAAAACCTTATTTTAAACCTGTTATCTCCTAACAACTTTACAAAGGCAGTCTCTGAATATCTCAGCTCTGCAGCCACCTTATGCATAATATTATTTGTCGGGAAGCTCTCCCCCTCCTTTATAATTACCACCCCTGCAGCATTACCCCCAAAAAGCCTCTCTGCAAACGCATCTACAATTTTAAATAACATGACCGTTTAATTTTTCACACCGTGAAGGTACAGAAAAATCTGAATATAATTTATTGTCTTTGCAGTGCGTAAAAATACGCAATCCACTGCGTAAAATGTAAGACTATGTACAGAAGAGCAGAATATCAAACAATTAAAAGCAATGCGGAAAAGCGAACTGATGGTTTAGATAAATTCAAAGAGCTTTTCAGCCCCACCACATCATTTATTGTTGGCGATGGAGGCGTCTCCGCAAAAGATTTTTTCAACATGGATATAACAAAGTTATTCTGATTTTTTATACAAACGCCCATAAAACATAGGCTCATTAAATGCAAAAAAGCAGTTTATAATCTTACCCGAACTCCTCATTTAAAATACGCTATACAGCAGTGTATTATCCATAATTTTCAAATTACAAACTTTCCAGTAGTTCTATCATTTTATAGATGGTTGTTGATGGATTCTTTAATTGAGAAGAAGTTACTCAAACGAATTTCAAGTATCATTTTATTCTCCAAATTTGCAGTTCTTTTGCAAATCCGTTATCTCTGCTACCCTTTGAAAGATTACTACCCCCACCCTATTGATATGGTCTATAAGATTCTCATTCTTTAACGCACTAAAGAGTGATATATCAAACTCATACGGCAAAAGGAGATCAGTTACAATCTCAACAGCCCTGCTCAATTTTCGCAAAGCCCTTCTGTAATTATTGAACCTCTGAATCCACCTTATATCCTCTTTATCTTCCATTGTCCACAATGATTTTCCGCAAGTTTACATAAAAAAGGCAATAACATATATTTTGTTATAACTTTGCTTCCCGACAAATAATACAAGAGGTTATGACAAGAGATTCATCAAATGAGGTTAAACGCGCAGTTGTAATGGGTGCAACATCGGGCATAGGGATGGAGGTTGCGCTACTATTGGCAAAAAAAGGATGGAGAGTTGGCATTGCAGGGAGAAGAGAGGAGAAGTTGAGACAAATAAAGGATTCCACTGATGGAATTGTATGCTGCAAACAGATAGACATTACCAAAGAGAATGCGCCTCAACTTTTGAATGAATTGATTGAAGATCTTGGCGGAATGGATCTCTATTTCCACAGTTCGGGAATAGGTTGGCAAAATGTGGCATTGGATATTGAAAAGGAGATGAAAACCGTTGAAACAAACGGTGTTGGCTTTACAAGAATGGTAACGGCTGCATTCAACTATTTTGCCGAAAACGGTGGCGGACAGGTTGCCTGCATAACCTCTATTGCCCGCACCGCAGGGCTTGGCGCAGCCCCCTCCTACTCGGCAACCAAACGGTTCCAAAGCCACTATTTGGAGTGCCTGTCACAACTTTCAAGGATGCGCAAGCTAAACATACACATCACAGAGATTCGCCCGGGTTTTGTTGCAACGGATTTGTTGTCGGGAAGCAGATACCCATTACAATTAAAGGCTTCAAATGTAGCCAAAAGCATTGTAAAGGTGGTTCTAAAGAGGAAAGAGATAGCAACCTTAGATTGGCGCTACCGCATTTTGGTATTCTTATGGAGGATGATTCCTCGCTGCGTATGGGTGAGGCTAAAAAGGATTCATTCATAGTCTGATTGTTGGCATTGACGTTGGCTTTAGCCTTCAATAATTTGGAAAGGTTCATTTCATTTCTTAAATTTGTTGTGCGTTCATAATCCCATGAATGGGCGGTTATGTACGAGTAACCTAATTGATTAACAACTAATTTTTAACCAAATGAAACCGAACATGAAAATCTTTGAAATTAATTTGACTAAATTGATATATCAAAGATTTTCATTGTGAGAGAGAAAGATAGTGAACGGCTATCAGACTCTCACAAATTTTTAATTATTTTTTTTAAATTAAAAATTTTGATAGTATGAAAAACATCAGACTTATTTTGACGAGTCTTTTGCTGGTACTATTCTCGTGCAGTCTTATGGCACAGAATATTAAAGTAAAAGGTACTGTTTCCGACGGAAGCACCAAGGAGCCCCTACCGTTTGTTACCATTCAGCTGAAAGGAACAACACAGGGTGCAAACTCAGATGACAATGGATTCTTCACCATGGATACCGTCCAACGCCACTCTGATCTTCAGCTTTGTTGGCTATAAACCTGTGGAGATAGCCGTTAACGGGAAAAGCATAATTAATGTGGCCATGGAGCCGGAAGCCGAGATGTTAGAGGATCTGATAGTTGTAGCATACGGTACTGCCAAGAAGAGCTCGTTCACAGGTTCTTCGAGCCTTGTAAAGGCAGACAAATTAGATTCAAAACCTATTACAACGGTAACAAATGCGCTTGTTGGCGCAGCATCCGGTGTTCAAGTAAGCACATCCAACGGACAGCCGGGGTCATCACCGTCTGTATACATTAGAGGATTAGGTTCTATAAGCGCATCAAACACACCGCTCATTGTATTGGACGGAATGCCTTACGACAACTCTATAAGCAGTATTAACCCCAATGACATTGAGAGCCTTACTGTTCTTAAGGATGCTGCATCTTCTGCTTTATACGGTTCGAGAGCTGCAAACGGTGTGCTTATGATCACAACAAAGAAGGGCAGTAAAGAGAGACTGAGAGTTAATGTTAAGTTCAATCAAGGTTTTACCGCCAAGCAGAGCAACGATTATAAAACCGTAGGTCTTAATGACTATGTTACATTATATTGGGAGAATTTAAGAAACCAGTATGTAAGAGATGGTAAAAGTTATGAGGTTGCCGGGCAGGAGGCCGCTTTGAACCTTTTTGACAATCTTACATATAATCCGTTCAATGTACCTAATGACCAAGTATTGGACAGCAACGGAGAGGTTAATCCAAACGCCAAGTCAAAATGGGCAGAAGATACGGATTGGTACGATGCTATCCAACGAGTGGGCAAACGTACAGACGCAGCAATATCTATAAGCGGTGGAACGGAGAAGAGCGACTATTTTGCATCTATAGGTTACACCAAAGAGCAGGGCTATATTATAGGTTCGGACTTCAAACGTTATACTGCAAGAGCCAACGTTAACTCGCAAATAACCAAGTTCCTTAAGGTTGGTACCAATTTATCTGCAAATATGAGTTCAAGTAACGGAAACCAGAATGAATCGTCGGGAAACAACATAAATCCTTTTAGATTTGTCCGTTACATTGGCCCTATCTACCCTATTCACCTACACAACCCGGAAACAGGTGAATATCTGTACGATGAGAATGGGGAGAAAATCTACGATTTTGGTACCGGCTACAGTGTTGGTGGCGTTTCTGTTCCTTTAAGAGATTATATATCGGGAAATAACCCTGCCAAAGAGTTGCAGGAAAGATATGACGGATACAAACGCAACACCATAAACGGCAAAGTGTATGCAGAGGTATCGTTCCTAAAGGATTTTAAATTCACCTTTAACGGAGGTGTTGGAACAAATGCCTATCTTGCATCCTCTGCAACCATTGTGTATCCCGAGAAGGGAAATACAGGAAATGCAACAAAGAGTAATTCTTTTACAACAACATGGACATTTAATGAGTTGCTTACCTATAATAAAGATATAGGGAAACACCATGTTGATGTTCTTATTGGTCATGAGAGCTACGATTACAAATACAATTATCTGTCGGCATCAATGAAAGACCAGAAGTTTGATAATAATTATGAGCTTGGCAATTACACCAATATTAACAGTATGCCAAGTTCGTATACCAATTCATACGCAACTGAAGGGTACCTTTCACGTTTGAACTACGACTATGACAGTAAATATTTTGTATCTGCATCGTTCAGAAGGGATGGCTCGTCTCGTTTCTACAAAGATTCCAGATGGGGTAATTTCTGGTCTGTTGGAGGTGGCTGGAGAATAGACAGGGAAAACTTTATGAAGAATGTAAAATTCATAGATCTGTTAAAACTGCGTTTCTCTTATGGAGAGGTTGGTAATGACGATGTTGGAGGCTACTATCCATGGAGAGCTACATACAAGAATTCGCAGAATGCAGAGGAGGCAGGATATATCCAGAGCTCATTGGGCAATAGAGATCTTAAATGGGAGGTTTCAAGAAATGTAGACGTTGCATTGGAATTTAGTTTCATTAACAGGATAAAAGGTAGTGTTGAGTTCTTTAACAGACAATCGGACAACCTGTTGTTCTCTATTCCTCTTTCGCCTTCTGCAGGTATCACAGAGCAGGATATGAATACAGGAACAATGTATAACAGAGGTGTTGAATTTGAGATTACAGGAAATATATTTACAAAGAGGGATTTCACTTGGGATATTAGCTTTAATGCTACACACCTTGAGAACAAGATTACCAAGCTTCCTGTTGAACCGTTCAAGAGCGGTGTACACAAAGTTGAGGAGGGACATTCAAGATATGAGTTCTGGTTACGCCAATGGAAAGGTGTTGACCCTGCAACAGGTAGCAGCCTGTATCTACCGGAGGATGAGTTCATCACAACTTCTGAGAATATTGTTGACATCAATGGCAATAAATATACTACGAATATAGAGGAGGCCAAGTACGCATATTCAGGCAAGAGTATGCCAAAAATCACCGGTGGTATAACCACCAATTTAGCATACAAAGGTTTTACACTATCGCTTAACTTCTACTATCAGTTAGGTGGAAAGATGTATGACGTTGTATACTCCAACCTAATGTCACCCGGTACAGGTTCACTGTCATACTCTACTTTACATGTAGATATGCTAAAACGTTGGCAGAAACCAGGAGATGTTACCAATGTACCAAGAGTATCAAACGGCAGCGATTCAAAAGATCTTTATGCAGGTTCCACCAGGTGGCTTGTTTCATCTAACATGCTGGAACTTACAACTATAAACTTTGGCTACAAATTCCCTGAAAAGTGGATAACAAAACTTGGCGTAACAGATTTGAGACTTTATTGTTCGGCAGAGAATATGTTCCAATTGACAAAGAGAAAAGGTATTTATCCTCGCAGAAATGTATTCTCGGGATACAGCAGTAACGGAGATGTTTATCTTCCATCCAGGGTATTTACATTTGGAATTAACGTATCATTTTAATTAACAAACAGATATAGAACATTATGAATAAAATAATAATATCTTCATTATTAGCCATTCTCTCTGTATGCCTTTGCTCATGCGACAAAGATTTTATGGAGAAAAAATCTACGCAGAATGTAGACCAGTCCCAGATGTTTGAGACAACAGATGGCGGTATGATGGCTATAAACGGTATACATAAACTTATGTACACACCTTCCCTTTCAAGCTCGTATGCACAGGGCGGCTACCAGACCTTTATGATATGGATGGATATGATGGGCGAAGATTTGGTATATACACGTGCCAATGCACAGTTCCAGTCACAGGCAAAATGGACACTTCACCGCAATGCCACATCAAGCCATCTCTCATACCATTATAACCTTTTCTACCAGTTTATCTCAAATGCAAATATGATCCTTCAGAACATAGATGCTGCAAAAGGTACACAGGAGGAGAGAGATTACATTAAAGGGCAGGCTTACGCCTACAGGGCATTTGCATACTACAATTTGGTACAGTGCTGGGGCGGCCGATACAAAGCAGAGGGGAACAATAACCAGCTTGGCGTTATTGTAAGGACAGAGCCCACCACAGAGAATCTTCCAAGATCTACAGTAGAACAGGTTTATGAGTTGATTAACAGCGACCTCGACAACGCCATAGAGCTACTGTCTCATGTAACCACAATTGCAAAAACAAACAAGTCTCACATTGATGTCCATGTTGCAAGAGGCCTTAAGGCCCGTGTACTTTTAACGCAGGGCAAATGGTTGGAAGCAGCAAATATGGCAGCACTTGTAGTGGAAAAATCCGGTGCCAAATTGCAGGATGATACATACACAACATTCAATAACAGGATGAGTGACCAATCCAACACAGAGTGGCTGTGGGGCAAGAAGGGTTTGGAGGAGCAGGCCGGCACACTAAAAGACTTCCATAGCTTTATGTCAAATAAGAATGTGAGCTATAACAAAAATACGCCTCGTGCCATTTACAACCTGCTTTACAACAGAATTTCAAGTACAGATGTTAGAAAAACTTTATGGTTTCCTCGTGCCCAGGATCCTAAGACAAAACCTGCACCAATAGTTCCAACAGGAGGTTATATAAGGAACTATATGGCAAACAAATTCTTGTTGGCTAATGAGAATGCAAAATGCGGAGATGTTCCATGGATGCGTCTTCCTGAGATGATGCTTATTATGGCAGAGGGATATGCACGTGCAGGTAAATATTCAGAAGCCGCTAATGCTCTTTATCCATTGGCTCACCATAGAGACCCGGAATATCAATTGTCTACAAAAACAGGTGAGGAACTTATAGATGAGGTAATGTTCCAGAGGAGGATTGAACTTTGGGGTGAAGGATTCAGGTTCTTGGATCTTAAGAGACTTAACATGTCATTGGACAGAGGTCCAAAACCTCGCACAGAGCTTGGTTACAGCGATGCTCCTTGGAACAGCAATAAAAAGATGCCTACAAATGTAGACCCAGAAGCCTCAAACTACAATATGTACGATGGCCACCCTATGGGTGAGGAGAACAGGTACAGAGAGGCAGGCACCAAGGAGTGGCAGTGGCTTTTCCCTCAAAAAGAGATAGATGTAAACAGTCTATGTGAACAGAACCCTATATAATAAAGTATTTATGAACAAGATATTATCTTTTACACTTATGTTGCTGCTATGTGCGGCAACATGGGTTTGGGCTCAACCACAACCCAAAGAGTACGAATATGGTTTGAGTTACTTTATGCCTAACGGCAAATACTCATTCAATAAGGAGATCTCTACACCTGAGAAGATATTAGGGTTCCGGATTGGGCAGCAACATGCAGATTGGGGACAGGTGGTGCAGTATATGTACACTCTTGCCAAAGAGAGCAACAGAGTATCTGTAAAGGAGATGGGGCGTACATACCAGCACAGGCCATTCCTTGAAGTTATAATCACCTCAGAAAAAAATCAGAGAAACTTGGAGAAGATTAAAGAGGAACATCTTAAATTAAGTGATCCAAGCGAATCCGGTTCTCTCTCTTTGGAGGAGATGCCTGTTGTTGTAAATCTTATATACAGTATTCACGGCAACGAACCATCCGGCGTTAATGCATCTTTAGCTACAGCCTACTTTTTTGCAGCGGTACAGGACGAAGAGATGGAGAAGCTCTTGGACAATACCATCATTGTTATGACACCCGGAGCAAACCCCGACGGCATAAACCGTTTTGCATCATGGGTAAACAGCTCAAGAAGCCTTACAGATGTTTATGACCTCAACTCCCGCGAGTTTCAAGAGCCGTGGCCATCAAGCAGAACAAATCATTATTGGGCAGACTGCAACAGAGACTGGCTTATGCTCCAACATCCGGAAGGTGTTAACGGTGTGGAAACCTACTTTGATTGGCTACCAAATGTGGTTGCAGACCTTCACGAGCAGGGTTCCGCACGGCCTTACTATTTCAGCCCCGGTCATCCCAAACGTACCCATCAGCTGACAACTCAATTGAATCAGGATTTTACCACAGAGATCTCATCTTATTGTGCTGCAGAATTGGATAAGATTGGAACAGGATACTATTCAAAAGAGGGATACGATGACTATTACTACGGAAAAGGGGCTGCATACGGAGATATTCACGGTTCTATCTGCCTCTTATACGAGCAGGGTACATCAAGAGGACATCTTAGAATGACCGTTAACGGTATCCGCTCTTTTGCCTGGACAATCCGCAATCAGGCAATGGGTTCTTATGCTACCGTATTCGCTGCCTACAGGATGAAAGATCGTTTGAACAAGTATCAAAGAGACTATTTTGTAAATGCTCTCAATGAAGCCAAGAGCGAAAACATAAAGGGTTATGTTTTTGATACTCGCGGTTCTAAATCTCTTGCATTTCATTTTTTGGATAATATGTCACACCACAGGATAGAGGTATACAGACTTGCAAAAGATCTCTCCATACAGGGGAAACAGTTCAAAAAAGAGGATGCATATATCATTCCTGTTGAGCAGAAATACAGCAAGATGATAAAAGCTGTAATGGAGGATAACCTCACATTCATAGACAGCACTTTCTACGACATCTCGGCATGGACATTCACCCATGCATTCAACCTCAACTATGCTCCTGTAAAAAGTACTGCAGGGCTTGTCGGGAAGCGTATAGACAATAACATATTCCATAAGGGGGAGGTTATTGGCGGCAAAAGCAACTATGGATATCTGTTTGACAACGTTGAATTTTATTCACACAAGGTCATTTACGAGCTTCAAAAGAGAGGGTTGTATGTATCGGCGAGCGGAAGGCCTTTTACTTTCCATTCCGGAGATATAAAAAAGGAGATGGGTTATGGAACCGCCTTAGTAATGACTCAGAACCAACCGCTTTCATCGGAGGAGATATACAAATTATTGGTTGACCTTGCTGCAGAAACCGGTGTAGATATTTACGCTGCATCAACAGGCCTTATGGAGGATGTAGATTTAGGAAGCCCTGCATACCTGCCAATAAAACAGCCTAAAGTTGCAATACTTGTTGGACGGTCTATGGGTGTTCCGGACTCCGGAGAAGCCTGGTATCTGTTAGACAAACGTTTCCAAATGCAACCTGTATTAATTGAGAGCAAAGAGATAACTTCAAAGAAGTTACAGCCATACAACACCATTATTCTTGCAAATGGTATTCCCGATATTGGCAAAACGGGCAATGCCGCACTTAAAGAGTGGATAGAAAACGGAGGAACTCTTATTGCAACAGGCAAGGCTTATGAGTGGGTTGCAGATATGGGCATCATGCAGTTAAAGAAAAAGAGCACCGCAATAAAGGCAGACTCAACCAAATATCTTGTGTATGCAGATAAAAAGGAGGCATCTGCCGGCAATACAATAGCGGGAGTAATACTTAATTGTTCATTAGACAAGACTCACCCGCTCGGATGGGGACTAAATCAGGATGAGGTAGCTGTGTTAAAGAAAGGGAACATAATACTAAACAAGGATAAGGATCCATACGTATCACCTCTGCACTACAGCTCAAAACCTGTTTTGTCGGGATTCTTATCTGTAAAAAACGAAAAACTTTTAAAGGATACTCCGGCTGTTTTTGCAAAGCCTTACAAATTAGGCAAAGTGATAGTTTTTGTTGACGACATGAACTTCCGTTCCTACTGGTTTGGCACAAGCAAAATCTTTATGAATGCCATATTCTTTAGCAGTTGCATTAAATAGAGTCTAAAAAACCGGCAAACGGTGTTTTAAACATCTTTATCGCCCTCGTATTAAACATTATGCCCTCTGCGATTTTTTATCCGGAGGGCATTTTTATTCTTTCAAAAAAATAAAAAGTTAATTAATATTCTCCACAATTTGCCTCTTGATTAAAATTAGATAATTTTGCATATGCAAAATAACTTAATATACTTTAATATAAGTCGTTACATTTTCCATGAACTGCACCAATAATTATTTCAAATTATGAAAATAGAAAAACTTCATATACCACAAAGAGAGCTGATAAAGCTTATTGATGAACTTCTTAAATCTGGAGAGGAGGTATCAACTCAAAAATTCTACGATTTTTTGGAAGAAAAATACAAACGGATTGAGAAGTATCCTTTTAAGGGAACTAATCCAGTCAACAATCCTGAGTTGTCAGATGAGTATTCAGATTGGAAATATAATACTACGCAACATTATAGTTCGCTTCTTCGCACAGGAATCAGAAGGCTCAAAACATTAATCCTTAGCAATTATGAAAATCTAGATGAAGTCTTGATTATACGTCAAAATGAAAATTATAAAAAGCAATTCATTTATAAATATAAGATTAAGGGGTTTTCTATATTCTCTGAAATTAATACACATATAGTATCAAACAAGAAGAAAGTTGATATTATACTTGATGCGTTAAAAAAAGAGCAAGAGAAAGAAACAAATAAGCTTCTCGCTGATAAAATAAACAATAATATTCCGATAAGACCAAGTAGAGCTGTAGATGACAACGAATATGAATACTATGAAAGATTAATTGAAAAGTTGCAAAAACTCAAGGTTCAAAAAATTGAGCACAAAGTGCTTGAGAACATTAAATATGTGTGCGACCTGTGTGAAATTAAACCTGACGGGTGGAAAAATGAGTGTAAAGAAACCCTTGAGTTAATTAAAAAAGATGCGTTTCAGCAGATAGATACACTTAGGTATGCAAGTCTATTAACTTTTTTTGGAAATTTTCTTATAGCTCATAATATATATGATGATGCTGAAGAGTTGTATATTGAAGCTTTGTCTATTTACAGAGAGCATCTAGAAAAAAATAATGATAATGTCAATTACTTGTATGATATAATTAGTATTCAAGACAGTTTGGCGGAGTTGTATAATGATTATCACAAACACAATCAAGCTATTAATGTTGCAAATCAATCTATAGAGTTTATTTCCAATCATTCATCTATTATAGGAGGGGATATACGATTCGTAAACATTAAAGTTGAACTTTTACATTCATTAGCCATTGCTTCACATTATTTGCACGATAATGATGACTCTATCAAATATTGCGAACAAATCATTGATATATTTCAAGAAAAAAATTTAGCAAACCCAGCCAAACTTATTGATATATACATACATATGGCAGGCATATATGCCTGTATAAATGAGGAGGATGATAAGGCTGTATCATTAATGAGGAAAGCTGAAACTATAGCCAGAGAAAATTCTTCAAAAGATAAGTTGTCAAAAGCTTCTCTGGCAAATATATTAATTCATCAGGCTATTCTATATAATCATAATATATCTAAAAAATGGAGCACAGTTAAGCCCCTATATGAGGAATCATTAAAACTTTATCGCGAACTTGCTGTAGAAGACCCTGATAATTACGAAATAAACTTAGCACAAACAATATCATTATACGTAGATGGGCTAGAGATGTTGGCTCGATGGTTCTCAGATCTACGTATGTATGCGCTCAATTTAAGTATTGAAGCAATAAGTATCTATGAAAAGTATATCCATAAGCAGCCTCTCGTTTACGGATTAGAATATGCATTATGTCTAAAATCCACAGCTAAGATATACATTAGCTTCCTTGAATGGAATATGTATAAGTTAGATATGAAAGGGAAAGAAATAGAATATGTATACGAAATACTTCGAACATGTATAAGAACATTAGAAGATGCAAAATCATTAATAGATGCGTTCAATACAGACAATACTTTTAATGACTTATTGGAGGAAATTGACGGGATGATTTGCAACGTGTGTTATATTGAGTCGGAATATGAAGAATATATACAAAATGAATAAAGCATTTCATCATATATTTAATATTTTTAATTATTGGAGAATATGTGAGACTTAGAAAAAGTCACTTATTCAACTTTATTAGAGGCAATTTCGAACTATGATATTCTTCTACCATCTGTTCGTATCTATCGTCGTCAAGTTTGTCTTCATCTGTTTTATTTAACCCCAAAAAGATATTTATATAGCATTCTCCAAGAGGAATAGAAGGGTTTGTATTAAGGGTCCATAACCCTTCAAAATGAGTTTCAGAGTCATCGTTTGTTTTAATACTTTGTAAATGCTCTACAAGTTTACCAATATCTTTGTAATTCAAAGATGAATCATTTTCATTAATTCGCATATTGATTAAATATGCTCTTAAATCGGCAAAAGAGATATTTAATGATTTTATTACATCTAATATCTCTTCTATGAATTTGTTGCCTGAACAAGAAATTTTGAATGAGATACAGTATTTTAATGTGCTAATTCTTCTAAGAGTGCGAAGATCCGCATAATCAATATACACAAATGGTTTATCACCTGATAAATAAATATCTTCCGCTAATTTTTCAACCTTGATTCTATCAGTAATAACTTCGTATTTCATAATCTAATAAATTTATTTGCTTGTAATTATCTGTTACATATTATTCGATAGTGTTAAGCCTAAGCTATTAATTTTCACCATCCGTGAATCCTTACGAAAAAAATCCAAGTGAGTCTTTTTCTTGTTCCAAAAGTATAAGGTTCGCTTGGCATATATTTCAAAACATTTTTGTGACCTATGTGAACATCTGAAGAAAATGTTATTCATTGTTCTCAATTTTAATATATTTGTATGGAACATAATCCACTAACCACACACTTTTCTGTGCTTTGTGGAACTTACAGCCATCTTCTACCATAGATTTTACATCAACGGATAATGCTACGGGGACTCCATGCCGAGTACCAACCTGCTGAGCCATATCCATTGTTTCCGACAAATGGACATAATTACGCTTACAAGGTTTTAGTCCCTCTTTCATTATGCGTTCAATATACTTATCAGCAGTGCCATGATATAGTATAGCCGGAGGCGATGATGGTATTAGCCCTAAATCAACATCAATAGAGTGCCCATATAAAGCCCTAACATATGAAACATCTTCAGATAATTCAAAACGACCTTTATCATCCTCAAATACTATATGTTCTAACTCCTGAGAGGTAAAACAATATTCTTGAACCAGCACATTTATACTTACCCAACCGTCATGGTTCGGTAAGTAAGAATGACGTAGCAGGTATGCAAGTTTTCTTGACTCTTGATTTTGGTTATACATATTAATTTCAATATTACCTGAGTTTTTTATTACGCGTAATCTCCACCATAAAGGTTCACAAAAGATAAAATAAACATCCGCAAATGGTTCAAAATATGACATTACTATTCATGGCAACTATTTCATTAAGTCAATAATAATTACAGTCACATTATCTTTACCGCCAGCCTCCAAGACTGCATCAATAAGTTTTTCAACTCGTTTGTCCACTGATATGGGTTCGCTTAGAATTTTTACAGTTAGTGACGAGTGAATCATATCGTATAAACCGTCACTACATAGCAAAAGTGTTGTATTTGGTTTCAATTTAACGGTATGAGTTTGGATATATTCTGTACCCCATTGAAGTATACCATTGCCAACGCTTCTAGTAATGATGTTGCGTTGAGGGTGACTCATTGCGACCTCTTCAGACATCTGTCCCAACTCTTCTAAAGGACCGATAAGCGACTGATCATGCGTAACCTTGGTAAATATATTTTTTTTTAATGTGTATAGTCTTGTGTCACCGACATGACAGACATCCATTTGGCCTGTTTCAAGGTTAATGACCACAGCTGTTAACACACAACTCATCTGACTCAACCAAGGACTAAAATGTTGAGCATATATTGAATTATTTGCAAAAATTACAGCTGATTGCAAAATATCCATACTATTGGCAGAATGAATACATTCTCTAAAATGTTCACTAATACACTTTGCCGCCAAGCTACTTGCGACATCACCTACGCCGTTACCACCAACGCCATCAATAACTACTGCGAGTAGGTATGAACCGCCCCATACCTCTTTTAATATAAATGCATCTTCATTCGTGGGACGAATATACCCTACATTCGTATCTCCATAATATATAGCTTTCATAACACTACAAATCTACTCTAAAATCACTATTAAATAAGGTTTTCTCTACAGTTAAGATTTATAAAGGAAGGTCTGCAAGTCACATCCTTTTATACGGGTATACAGTTTTCCAACAAAGGCAATACCTTCTGTGATTGTACCAGGGTAGTCTTTATTGGCATAAAAGCAAGAGTGCTCATAATTTCTCATTATTTACAGTGGTTTATATTTAAGTTCTGCATCACGTAATCCTTACTTATTTTTATTACAAGTTTTTCCTTTAAACTTGTGCTCTCAGGCATATCATAATACAAGCTGTTTAGAGCTTTTGAAAGCAGAGTTTTCACATTGCGAAATCCCAATCCCGATTTGTATGCTTCTGCAGCAATGTATCGAATGGCATCTTCTTCAAATCGTAGATCAACATTATTCTTTGAACAAATATCAATATGAGATTGAATTATGTTTTCTTTAGCAGAAATCATAATTTCATAAATAACTTCAGTTGTTAATGGATTCATTACAACATACTCTCCAATACGTCCAAGTAATTCTGGCATATACCCCCATTGGATAAGATCTTCATTTGTAACAAACTGCTGCAAGTTTACGCCATCATATTGAATAGATTGAGCCTGGCCAAATCCAATAGAATTGCCAATATTTAATCTCTTTCTAATTATATCATCAATGTTATAAAAAGCCCCATCAAAAACAATAAACAAGTTATCTACTGATAATTTATATGATCTTGCCAACATGTTTTGCGTGTCGAAACCATTTTCCAAGTGAAGACTATTATCTGTTTCAAATAGTCTCATAATATCACGCATCATATCAATATCCATGTCTGTACCATTACTACCTACTACCTTCTGTCCATAGTGTGTCAGTTTGTCAAATTCATGAAAAACGATGATTGCGTATTCCAAATCTTTTATTGAAACTTTATCATTTATCTCTCTTACTAAAATATCACTAATATGCAACCCTTTCCATGATTCCGGAACTATTTCTGATGAATTTATGCGAATTACAGGGCAGTCGCATATTTTACCAAATACTCTAAACATTTCAGACTTGCCAACACCTGTAGGCCCCATAACCAAAACAGGAGTTTTGATTTTTGAAGTATATTGTTTCCTTTTACTATCAAGATGCAGGAAGAAAGGAACTGCTAATTTATCAATTGCCTTGTCTTGCCCTTTAATATATTGCTTTACGTATGCGGCCATCTCTTTTGCACTTTTCATAAAAGGAGCAGATTCCTTTGAGCCTTCCCCTAATAAATCTTTTTTAGAGAAACCAAAAATATTTTCAAGATACTTGTAGTCCTTTGTGCAAGGAGACTTAAATAATTTGCACCAAGCCTTTAGCTTGTTATTCATAATATGAGGTATGTTATCCTCAATCTCTTTCTGACGAGATAATTCTTCTATGTATGAGTCGGTTTTGCTTATAAAAGCATCTACTGACAGTGTGCCACCAATCAGCATGTCTAACAACCTATATGCATGTTTAGGAGATATTCTTGGGCAAAGAAATAATCTGGCGGCAACATTCTGCGCATCAAATTTGTTACCTTTTGCTATGTGAAGCCCAAAATACGTTGTTCCCATTTTTCTTCTATTTATTTTAACATTGAGCAAGAAGCATGGAGTTGCATTATTGGTGCAACTCCGTTACAAGTTAGTCATCAATTGATGTTTGGATGTCAGCTCCGTATAGTTTTGCATCCTGTCCTACACGCCCCCAATCTTCAATTTCACTTCGTTGCAAAATTATCTCGTACCTATTATTAGAGCTATCATCATTTTTTTCTATGCTAGCATCGTTGCGACATACTCCGTTTCCATATGCTCCATACTGATCACAAAGTTTGTCGCGATCATTTTCGTTATCAAAGACCAGTTTTACTTCGTCTCTATTCATATCATTAAAGTTTTTAGTTTGCCCTCTATCGTTGGCTTCGGGCGATGCCTTTATATTAATTTTGTGTTGAAAAGATCTTCTTATAGAGTTACATAGGGCTAGTTAATATGATAATTACAATTCCCCTCAGAATCTATATAGCAGCACTTAAAATCGTAGCGACAATTGTGCGGAGGGAACCAACCCCAACCTCCTGAATGATTACGGCTTTGGGGGCAAGAGTATGATCCTTTCTTTAAACAGTAGTTGCAATTCATATGATTGTAGCAATCGACTGGGTGACATTTTTTCTTTGCGTACTCCATAATTATGATTATTTCAAATTTTAAGTTAGTTAGCGAGAATGATTATTGCAACAAGAAGAGTATATGCGTTCACGCTCATGCTGGTAATCATCCCACGCACCGGAGGGTGAAGAAACCCCTGAACTCGTTTCATCATTTTTTGAACCATAGGTAATTTCGGGCTCACCATAAAAGCCGCTCTCTTTCATAGAATAATCTTCTGTACATGAAAACCAAGACATAGTTTTAAATTTTTAGTGCCATCTTACAGCTTCAGGCTTTGCTTTTGTTAAAACAAAGAATTATCAATAATGTATCTTTGTACTGCAAAGGTAGCCTATCCTGTTTTTGCTGATTTATATATATGGAACTATATTGGTGAAGTTCACTAATTTTGCGTGGTAGAATATTTTAATAACAAACTTATACCTATTACTATATTTTATCAAAGCTGAAAGTATAATCGTAGGTACGATACTTATTGCTTAGTAAGCGTTAAAAAATAAGTTGGTAAAGATTTAGCAGTATTTTTGAGGATAGATGTCTTTTTGAAGAGGGAGTGTGCCGGCGGCACATGACTGATGAGAAAAGACAATTAAAGATTACCAAGTTATTTTTTTAAGATTACTTATATGAGAGACAACCTACCTTTTGACTCTGCCCTTACCTTTTGACTACGCCGTTATTTTCATTTTAATATTTTTGTAATAAATTTGCGCGTTGGTAGCTGTTATGGTTATGGCTTTGGCGATTTTGAAGGGTAGAGAGGGTAGAGAGGGGAAAGAAGGGAAAGAGGGGAAAGAGGGGAAAGAATGTAGAGAGAGACGAAAGCGAACTATAAGCTATAAACTATAAACTTAATACACAGGTATGGCTGAAAGAAAAGATACAGATGGAGGTACAGGATTTGAGCTTCCTGCCGAGGTTGCAAAGGGCAACTACGTAAATATGGCTGTAGTGAGCCACTCTAAGAGTGAGTTTGTAATGGACTTCCTGAGCCTTATGCCCGGGATGCCGGCTCCTACCGTCTTAGACAGGATTATTACAACTCCTGAGACAGCCAAACAGATACTTATAACGCTCCAAGAGAACGTAAAGAAATATGAACGCAATTTTGGAGAGATTGAACTTGATAATCAAACAACAGATATTCCAATAGGCTTTGGCTCCCCGAATGCCAAAGCATAGAAAAGAAAATTATGAAGGAAAATTTAAGAATCGTGGTGCTTGCAAAGCAGGTACCGGATACCAGGAATGTTGGCAAAGATGCTATGACTCCGGAAGGTACCGTGAACAGAGCTGCTTTGCCTGCAATTTTCAACCCAGAAGACCTTAACGCTTTAGAGCAGGCTTTGAGGGTTAAAGATCAACACAAATCAGCTGAGATTATCCTCCTCACCATGGGACCGGGCAGAGCTGCAGATATTATCCGTGAGGCAATCTTTAGAGGAGCAGACAAAGGTATTCTATTGTCAGACAGAAAGTTTGCAGGTTCAGACACACTTGCAACCTCATACGCACTATCACAGGCTATAAAACAGATTAACCCGGATCTTATCTTTGCAGGACGCCAGGCAATAGACGGCGATACCGCTCAGGTTGGACCGCAGGTAGCAGAGAAACTTGGAATACCACAAGTTACATATTCAGAAGAGGTTATGAGCCTCAATGAGACAGGCATTACAATAAAGAGACGTTTGGAAAGGGGTATTGAGATTGTAAAATCAACCCTCCCGGTTCTCATCACAGTCCACGCAACCGCAGCAGAGTGCCGCCCAAGAAACGCAAAGCAGGTGCTCAAATTCAAATATGCAAGAACAGAGAGTGAGGATAATCTTCCCGACAAGACATTCAAACTTTCACTGCAAGAGCATCCATACCTGCAGATAGCAGAGTGGACAGCCGCAAACATTGGCGGAGACGACAACAGCTTTGGTCTAAGCGGCTCACCTACAAAGGTTAAAAAGATAGAAAACATTGTGTTCCAGGCAAAAGAGGCAAAGAAACTTACAGCTTCAGATGCAGATATAGACGGTCTGATTGTAGAGTTGCTATCTAATCACACAATTGGTTAATAAATAATTAGGAGAAAAGACAATGAACAATATAATTGTATTTTGCGAAACCGATAACGGTAAATTGTGTGATGTGAGCCTTGAACTCCTTACAAAAGGACGTGCACTCGCACAAACACTTAACTGCAACCTTGAGGCTCTTCTTATTGGTTACAATGTAGAAAACCTTGCAGAGGAACTTTACAAATATGGAGTAAACAGAGTTCACCTCGCAGACGACAAGCAGTTGGAATTCTTTAGAACACTTCCATACGCATCAATAACAATAGCTCTCTTCAAACAGGAGAAACCGCAGATTGCACTCTTTGGAGCTACAAGCATTGGAAGAGATCTTGCGCCCCGCGTATCAAGCGCACTCCACAGCGGTCTTACAGCAGACTGTACCTCATTGGAGATTGGAGACCACAAAGATGCAAAAGGGAACGAATGGAAAAACCTTCTTTACCAGATACGTCCCGCATTTGGCGGAAACATCATTGCAACCATCGTAAACCCTGAGTGCAGGCCGCAAATGGCAACTGTAAGAGAGGGTGTCATGAAGAAAGAGGTTGCGGCAGTACCTGCGAAAGGAACAGTTTCAATGATAGATGTAAAATCTATCCTCACAGATGCAGATATGGCTGTTGAGATAATCGAGAGACATATTGAGGAGAAGAAGATAGACATAAAGGGGGCACAGATAATCGTTGCAGGCGGATACGGAGTTGGCAGCAAGGAGAACTTCAAGCTTGTCCACGACCTTGCAAAGGTTCTTGGAGCAGAGGTTGGAGCATCGCGTGCAGCGGTAGATGCAGGATTTACAGAACATGAAAGGCAGATTGGCCAGACCGGCGTAACTGTAAGACCTAAACTGTTCATCTCTGTTGGTATATCGGGACAGATACAGCATACAGCAGGTATGGACGGCTCATCTATGATCATCTCAATAAACAACGACCCTGAGGCTCCTATCCACAAGATAGCAGATTACTCTATCATAGGTGATTTAAATGAAGTATTACCAAAGATGATTGCATCTTACAAAAAACACAGCAAATAGCATGGCAAATTTTTATACAGATAATTCAGATTTGAAGTTCCAGTTCGGACATCCTCTAATGAAGAAGATTGTTGAGCTTAAAGAGGACGGATTCAAAGATTTTGGAAAATATGACTACGCTCCTGCAGATACAGAAGATGCGATAGATTCTTACGAAAAGGTAATGGAGATTATCGGCGGTATTTGCGGTGATGTTCTTGCCCCAAATGCAGAGGGTGTAGACCATGAAGGTCCTCTTTGCGAGAACGGCAGGATAAAATATGCAAGCGGCACACAGCAGAACCACGATGTGCTTACTCAAGCAGGCGTTTACGGACTTTCACTTCCAAGAGAGTACGGCGGACTTAACTTTAGCATGGTTCCATACGTAATGGCAGCCGAGGTGGTATCGAGGGCAGATGCCGGCTTTGCAAATATCTGGGGACTGCAGGATTGTGCAGAGACCATTCACGAATTTGCCTCCAAAGAGATAAGGGAGGAATTCCTTCCAAGAATAAACAAGGGTGAGACCTGCTCAATGGACCTTACAGAGCCCGATGCCGGCTCGGATCTGCAGGCAGTTATGCTAAAGGCTACATGGAGCGAGGAGAAACAGATGTGGCTGCTTAACGGTGTAAAACGTTTCATTACAAACGGAGATGCAGATATTAAACTGGTCCTTGCACGTAGCGAAGAGGGTACAACAGACGGACGCGGACTGTCATACTTTGTATATGACAAAAAGTGGGGTGGAGTAAATGTAAGGCGTATTGAGAACAAACTTGGTATAAAGGGTTCACCTACAGCCGAGCTTGTATTCAAAAACGCACCTGCAAAGCTTATAGGTGACAGGAAGATGGGACTTATCAAATATGTTATGTCACTTATGAACGGCGCCCGCCTTGGTGTTGGAGCACAATCTGTAGGACTTTCCGAAGCTGCTTACAGAGAGGCTGTTAAATACGCAAACGAGCGTGCTCAGTTTGGCAAGTCAATTATCAATTTCCCTGCAGTTTACGAGATGCTTGCCGTAATGAAGGCAAAACTCCAGGCAAGCCGTGCCCTGTTATATGAAACAACACGTTTTGTAGATATCTACAAAGCATACAATATGATTGCAGAGGAGAGAAAACTTACCCCTGAGGAGAGAACAGAATCCAAGAAATACAACAGACTTGCAGATATGTTCACCCCTGTTCTTAAGATGAACTCCAGCGAGTATGCCAACCAGAATGCTTACGATGCCATTCAGATTCACGGAGGTTCCGGTTTCATGAAGGAGTACCCTGTTGAGAGACTGTACAGAGATGCCAGAATCCTTACAATCTACGAGGGAACATCTCAATTACAGGTTGTTGCTGCAATAAGATATGTAACCAACGGTTCTTACCTTGCACAGATAAGAGAGTACGAAAAAGCCGAGGTTAAACCCGAATTTCAGGCAATTAAAGATAAATTGGTTGCTATGACCAACCAGTTTGAGGATGCCTGCAATTTTGTTCACGAGACGGCAAAGACGCTTGAAAACGGTAATGAGTATATAGATTTCCATGCTCGCAGACTTGTAGAGATGGCATCACATATCATTATGTCTTATCTTCTTTTGATTGACGCACAGAACAGCGAGGCGTTTGTAAACTCACTGAATGTTTATGCCGGCAAATCCGAGGGATGGAATAATGACAGATACTCTTACATAAAGAGTTTCAATCCTTGTGATCTTAAGTTCTTTACGGCTGTTAAGGATGAGAGTGTAGCTGCTGCCGAATAGAAAAGATGAGATAGCGTCATTATAAAAAGATTAAGCTATGTGAAAACTTCGGACTTCGTCCTACGTCCCGTCTCGCCTTTGGCGAGCCACCCATTCATGGGCCATGGGCGGCCACATTTTCACTTATAGCTTAATCTTTATAAATATACTGCCACTCGTACTCAACATATTTGATTACATCATATTGTAAATTATGTACAACATCTCCTTTATAGGCGCAGGTAACGTAACATTCAGACTCTCTTTGGCATTGCAGCAGGCAGGACATAACATTCAGGCTATCGTAAACAGATCTGCAGACAAGGCAGAATCTGTTGTAAGGGCCCTGAAAAGACACAGGAGCCATGCAACAGCAACAGAAGACTATAATGCCATACCTGCAGACTGCGATCTGATAATCATATCTGTATCTGATACCTATATAAGAGAGGCTGCAAAAAAGGTAAACGAAGCACTCACAAACAGAAATCTTCATATTCCGGTTGTACATACCTGCGGAGCTGTGCCGTTGGAGACACTCACAGATGAATTGTCGGGAAGAAAATGCGGTGTCTTCTACCCTCTTATGACACTCAGCAAGAACAAGGAGATAGATATGAAGTTAGTGCCTTTTCTAATTGAGGCTAACGACACCGGCCTGCAGCAGATGCTCTGCACCATTGTACAGCAGATGAGGGCAGAATACAAAATCTGCGACTCGGCAAAACGACTGCAGATGCATGTAGCGGCTGTGTTTGTATCTAACTTTACCAATTACATGTTGGCTCTTGCATACCAGATAGCACACCCTGATTTTGTCTATCTCCTACCCTGTGCCGTTGAGACCGTAAGAAAAGCGTTTCTCAACAAACCATCAGTGTCGCAGACAGGACCTGCAAAAAGAGGGGATACGGCAACTATCAACGAGCACCTTAACGTATTGGCACAAATGAACCTTAACGAAGAGAGGGAGATATATGAGTACCTGAGCAGGATGATTATGCAGAGCAATGCCTTAGGACCCGATATTCAACCCAACACTAACAAAGCTAACAAAGAGAATAATGAGTAACTATAAAACCAAATTGGCAA
Source organism: uncultured Bacteroidales bacterium (assembly GCA_934717185.1). GTDB lineage: Bacteria > Bacteroidota > Bacteroidia > Bacteroidales > UBA932 > Egerieousia. The sequence goes on from CAKUYQ010000009.1 coordinate 24,972, forward strand.
ATATAAAAGCCTTTGCATTTGATGTAGACGGAGTATTTACAGACGGTAGCGTTCTCTGCCCGCCAAGTGGAGAGCTCATAAGGGTATATGACTCAAAAGATGGAATGGGTCTTAGGATGGCATATCTTAAAGGTTATCCAATAGGAATCATCACCGGAGGCGATTCACGTTCAATAACATCAAGATTTCAAGACACTTTGGCAACAGATATATACATGAAATCGAGGAACAAGCTCCCGGATTTCATGGACTTCTGCAACAGACACAATCTAAAGCCAAATGAGGTTGTTTTTGTGGGTGATGATCTTCCCGACATCCCTGTACTAAAGGTCTGCGGGTTGGCGGTCTGCCCTGCCGATGCCGTTAATGAGGTTAAAGAGGTCTGCGATTATGTTTCGCTTTACAAAGGTGGTAAAGGGTGCGTTAGAGATCTCGTGGAACAGGTACTTAAAGTGCAGGGGAAATGGGTGTTTGACCCTATTGAATATAGTGCAAAAAGAAGCATGGGACAGTAATTCGGTTTGTTGTTAAGTAAGCGTTAAAAAATAAGTTGGTAAAGATTTAGCAGTATTTTTGAGAAAAGAAATATAGACCAAAAAGACAATTAAAGATTACCAAGTTATTTTTTTAAGATTACTATAAGATGTTAGAGAAAGTATTAAACGGTAAAAAGCTGATTTTGGCATCCGGCTCTCCGCGCAGGCATGAACTGCTCGGAGGATTGGACTACCCTTTTGAGATTGATACAAAAAACAATTTCACAGAGGTGTATCCTGCAGATATGCCTGTAGAGGAGGTACCGCTCTTTCTGGCTAAAGGAAAATCTTACGGATTCCACAGACCGCTTGCAGACAATGAGATAATCATTACAGCAGACACAATGGTACTGTGTAAAGGCCGCATTATGGGTAAGCCACACAGTAAAGAGGAGGCTACAGAGATGCTCACCTCCTTAAGCGGGAACAAACACACTGTACTTACAGGTGTATGTATAAGAAGCAACTCCAAAACAGATATGTTTACAGCCCGCACAGATGTCTACTTTAATGAGTTGAGCAGTGAGGAGATTGAATATTACCTTGGCAAATACAAGCCATACGACAAAGCAGGCTCATACGGAGTACAGGAGTGGATTGGTTATGTTGGAATCAGCAGAATAGACGGCTCATACTACAACGTAATGGGGCTGCCAGTCCAATTAGTCTACAGATCGCTCTTGAACTTCTGAGAGATATCTCCGTCATCTATTAGTCTGCGCATAACCTCTACGTAGAGTTCCGGATTATTGGGGTTAAGTGCGCAGATATCCTTTTCGTTCCACTTGCGCCCTGTAATATCGCACTGCTCTACAAACTCCCTAACAGCGCTTTCCGCATCACGCACCAAACCATCTACACCACCACCCCTCTTTCTGTTTGACAAGCAGACATCACAGATACCGCAATTTGGAATATCCTCCTGTCCAAAATATTTTATAAGCTGACGGCTACGGCACAGGCTCTCCTCCTGCAAATACTCTATCATAGCCTCTATCCTATCGGCAAACACCTCCTTACGCTCATTGTATCTCTTGTCGGGAAGATAAAAATTACTCTCCGTAAGACGCTCATAGTGCATTATCATAAGCGGGGTCTTTACCCTTGGAATATACTTTAGCACATGCATACGCGATAGTGTTATCAACTTCTGCTTGACACCTTGCGGAGAATCTGTTGTTATGCGCGCAACATACTCCTCGTCTATTGGGGTGATCTTGGAGAAAAGGCCTGTGTATATGCGCATAAGCGATTTTAGGAATGTATCCAAGGTGCGGTTATTAAGTTGAACCTTGTAAAGAGAGTCTCGCGATACGGTAAACATTATCTTGGCCGGATTGTCGAGCTCATCTGTAAGCTCCCAATATCCCTCCTGCTCAATATACTTAATTGCATAATAGGCGGTTGGCGCGTTAAGGGAAAAATGGCGTGCAAAATCTGCAAGGTCAAATTTGCTTACGCTGCCGTTCCCCTCCTCGTATGCATATCCCAAATATTGGAAAACTTTTTGGTAAATATCCTTTATATAATCCAACGGCGGGAAATTGACGCTGTGGATCTGTCTCAGACGCTTGATATCCTCGCTGTTCCAAAGAAGCGTTGCATACGATTTTTTGCCGTCTCGTCCTGCACGCCCTGCCTCCTGAAAATATGACTCAATGGCGCTTGGGACATCATAATGTACAACAAAACGTACATCAGGCTTGTCTATACCCATTCCAAAGGCGTTGGTAGAGACAATTACGCGCAGTTTGTCGCTTTGCCAGTTATCCTGCTTAAGAGTTCTAAGCTCGCGGCTCATTCCGGCATGATAGAAATCTGCATCAACACCCTGAACCTTAAGGAAATTTGCTATTTCCTCACACTTTTTTCTCTCCCTCACATATATGATGCCCGTTCCCGGGACACCTCTGCATATCCTTAGCAGATTACCCAATTTGTCATCTGTATTACGGACCACATAAGCTAAATTCTCCCTTGCAAAACCGCTGCTGATAAGATTAGGTTCGGCAAAATCCAATTTGCTCATTATGTCATCCGCCACAGACTTGGTAGCAGTTGCAGTAAGCGCAATTACCGGCACATCCCCTATAAGCTCCCTTATCTCGGCAATCTTAAGATACGGAGGGCGGAAATCATATCCCCATTGAGATATGCAGTGCGCCTCGTCAACCACTAAAAAATTCACATTCATCTTTGCCACCCTCTCCCTAAAGATGGCAGTTCTCAAACGCTCCGGCGATACGTACAGAAATTTGTAATTGCCGTAAATGGCATTGTCTAATGCGGCATCTATCCTCCCCCTGCTCATACCGGAGTAGATACTCAGAGCAGGAATCCCCTTCCCTACCAAATTCTGCACCTGATCCTTTATTAACGCAATCAACGGCGAAACTACAATACATATACCCTCTTTGGCAAGGGCGGGAACCTGAAAGCAGATAGACTTTCCCCCTCCTGTTGGCATAAGCGCCAAAACATCGCGCCCCTCAAGAGCTTCATTTATAATCTCCTCCTGTTTGGGTCTGAAACTATCGTAACCCCACACCTGTTTTAATATACTGTGAATATCCACAGCCTCTGTCTTATTTAAAATATCACCCATAGTATATTAATTTACTTTCGCTTCCCGACAAAACAGAAATGCCTTAGAACAACTTTTTTCCTCTGTACAAAGCTATAAAATTTATTTTCACCATATCAAAATTTTTAATTCAAAAAATTAATTTCAAAGATTTTCATGTTCGGTTTCAAATGTCGCAAGAATTTGAGAGGCACGGCAGAGTTTTTGTAATCAAACCGTTGCTTGAAATGTAAAAAGTACATACATTTGCAACGTGGTTCAAGCAGTTGAAAAACTTTTGAATCGAAATTTTGTTTATTAAAAAAATCCGGAGACCGGTATTTTTCGTATCGAATTTCATTTGATTTTAACACCGGTTTCTATTAATAATAAAGTGATATGTTTAACATTGACGATTTAAAAAAGTATGGGATAGAGGGAACTACCAATGTAGTTTACAACCCATCATACGAAGAGCTTTACAAAGCAGAGACAGCTCCCGGTCTAACAGGTTATGAGAAAGGTCAGGTTACCGAGCTTGGCGCGGTTAACGTTATGACAGGTATCTATACCGGACGTTCTCCTAAAGACAAATACTTCGTTTACGATGACACCTCTAAGAATACAGTTTGGTGGACATCCGAGGAGTACAAAAACGACAACAAACCTATGTCTGTAGAGACTTGGAATGTAGTTAAAGGTATTGCAAAGAAGGAACTTTCCAACAAACCTTTATATGTTGTTGATGCATACTGCGGAGCTAACGAAAACACAAGACTTAAAGTCCGTTTTATTGTAGAGGTAGCTTGGCAGGCTCACTTTGTTAAAAATATGTTCATCCGTCCTACAGAGGAGGAGCTTAAGAACTATGGCGAGCCTGATTTTGTTGTTCTTAACGCTTCTAAGGCAAAAGTTGAGAATTACAAAGAGCTTGGAATCAACTCAGAGACTTGCGTTGCATTCAACCTTACAGAGAAGATGCAGGTTATCATCAATACATGGTATGGCGGTGAGATGAAGAAAGGTCTGTTCTCATATATGAACTACCTTCTTCCACTTAAAGGCATTGCCTCTATGCACTGCTCGGCAAACACCAACAAGAAGGGTGAGACAGCTATCTTCTTTGGTTTGTCGGGAACAGGAAAAACAACACTTTCAACAGATCCTAAACGTGAGCTTATAGGTGATGATGAGCATGGTTGGGATGACGATGGCGTGTTCAACTTTGAGGGCGGTTGCTATGCAAAGGTAATTAACCTTAGCAAAGAGGCTGAGCCTGATATCTATAACGCCATAAAGAGAGATGCTCTATTGGAGAATGTTACTGTAGATGCCAACGGCAAGATAGATTTTGCAGACAAGAGCGTAACAGAGAACACCCGTGTCTCTTATCCTATCTACCATATTAACAATATTGTAAAACCTGTCTCAAAAGCACCTGCCGCAAAGAAGGTTATCTTCCTTTCTGCAGATGCGTTCGGCGTTCTTCCTCCTGTTTCAATTTTGACTCCTGAGCAGACTAAGTACTATTTCTTGTCTGGCTTTACCGCTAAATTGGCAGGAACAGAGAGAGGTATTACAGAGCCTACCCCAACATTCTCAGCTTGCTTTGGTGCAGCATTCTTATCATTGCATCCAACCAAATACGGTGAGGAGCTTGTTAAGAAGATGGAGAAAGCCAATGCTAAAGCATACCTTGTAAACACAGGATGGAACGGCACAGGCAAACGTATCTCAATTAAGGATACAAGAGGTATCATAGATGCCATCTTAGATGGTTCTATAGATAAAGCCCCTACAAAGAAGATTCCTTTCTTCGACTTTGAGGTGCCAACAGCTCTTCCGGGAGTAGACCCTGCAATTCTTGACCCAAGAGACACATACGCAACACCTGCAGAGTGGGATGTTAAGGCTAAAGATCTTGCAGAGAGATTCATCAAGAACTTTACCAAGTTCACAACCAACGAGGCCGGCAAGGCTTTGGTAGCCGCAGGTCCATGTCTGAAATAATCGGCTGAAAATCAGCCAAACAGATATTGTGAGGGAGACCGCCTAACATGTGCGGTCTCCCTTATTTATTTTCAATGTTGTTGCAAGTTTATCCCCTCATTGGCAGACTTGTTAAGACGCAACTCGCTATCCCTGTTTTTATAATTGGTTGTTTTAAGCTCTTTATTGCCCAATGTCAAACTCACTCCAAATGTAATCTTAGGGCTACGCCAATCTTTAACAAAAGAAACAGGAGGATTCATCCCCTCAATTTTGCCCTTTGCAACATTTGTATTAAAAATATCATATCCGTTAACAGAAAATTTCCAGTTTTTAATACGTTTGCTAACGGTAAAGTCCATCCACCACTGTTTTTCTGTTTTATATACACCAACAAAAAGAGGGCTGTAGTATGTAATTTGAGCATCAAAATACCAATTAGACGGGAGATTTAACGATTGTTTGTGTTGTAGGTAACTGGCATTGAATGTACGTTTATAGTCTGCCGCATTTACTATTCCTCTGTCTTTTTGCAAGTGATAAGCCAAATAAGTGGATGTTATCCACTGCAAACCATTCTCCCTATAAATAACAGGAATTGGAGAGCCTGCAACTATACGAAGATAACAGCTTCTGCTGAGATTGGTCTTAGCTAAAGCATACCCCCCTTTATGCGGCATCAGATACTCTACTATCGGATGCTTTTCGTCAGATAGATTTATCTCTAACATAGCTGCTCTTCTGTATGTATAATTAATGGATATGTTGTATCTCATACTGTTTTTCAAATTAGGATTTCCCAATCTGTAAAGGAATCCGGCATAGGAAGCGTATGGTGCCAAATCTCTAAAAGAGGGACGCCTGTAGTAAGACTGTAACGATGCGGTAAGCCTATGGTTACGCGATATTTCATAAGCAAAGCTGAAATATGGTTGCCAATTACATATATTATCCATATTGTCAATTATCCCTTTGGCAGAACTTTTTCTTCTGTCATAATTGAACTGAACTCCGCCATATGCGTCAATACATTCATTGCGGTATCGCACAGTAATATAGGCAGATGTATTACTCTCTTTATAATTGCTGTTATTTAGGTTATTGTTTTTTTGGGAAGAATTAGTTGCAAACCATGCATTATTCCTATTACAACCAATTTGGGTTCCCAGCGAAGGTGTAATCCAATAAATAAAGTCAGATGCTACACGGAAATAATGAAATCTGTCCCGCAAGCCGCTGTTTTCTGTACCACCCGTAGAATAATCACGATTATTACTACTAAACGTATAATCCACATAATTTTTCCAATTCCATTTTCTTCCCGACAAATTATGATACAGGTTTACAACTGCTACATTTCTGTCCATATCCGTACTGTTTTTACGGTTATAGTTTATATGCTCATTGGAGACAGAGAGATGTGTTCTTGCTCCGACAACCTGCTTTGGTGAAATTTGACACTCGGCTCCGACCTGAAAATTATGTCCGTTGTACGGCTTGACAGTAGTAGTATCTGCGCCAATTGATGTTGTAAGTGATTCCTTACGACGTGTACTGGAAAACTGATAGGATATATGATTCCTCCATTTTCCTTTATTGTAGTTAATACGCATGCGTGCATTTTCAGACAATAAAACTCTATAGACAACATCTGCAGAGACAAACGCATTCAGCCCATCATTAGGTTTTTTCCTTGTGACAATGTTCAGAACGGCATCTCCGTGTGCTCCATATTCAGGCCCGGGATGGCGAATCAGCTCCACAATATCAACATCAGATACACTCAATGAAGCGAGATATGCCTGTAGTTCATCATTGGAAACAGTAAGTATCCGGCCATTTACAGCCACCCTTAAATTATAGAACCCAAAAACAGAAAGTCCGTTAGCTTCGTTTGCCTGTATGCCCGGTATTAGCTTTATTCCCTCTAACAGATTCCCACCAACAGAGGCAGGATTTGCAGATAAATTATATTTTGCATTACCACCGCTATATGATACAAACGGGCGCTTGGCAACAACTGTAATCTCATCTAACATTTTATCTTTTAACGCAATAACTATCATGGGGATCTCTGTGCTCAATCTATTAACAACAACTTGATTGTCCTTAGGAGTATAATACTCTCCAAGATATGAGATAACGTATGCATATCGCCCGTAAGACAACTCCTGGCGGTAGCATCCTCTTGCATCGCAAACTGCAGGATATATTTTTGTTGAATCAATAATGCTTTTAAACATTACAACTGCATTAACAAGCTCTTCGCCTGTAGAGGATTTCACCTTACCATCAACAGTTCCAAATTGCTCTTGCGCCACACATATTTGCGCAGACAAGATGATTATAAGTAGTAACAATAGCTGTTTTTTCATTTTTTAAACACTAAATATTTAATATCCACATTGTAGAGCATAAAAAAACTCAACATGTTATATATGCAAATGAAAATCATTTTATAACATAAAAAAGGGAGACTATTATTGGAACCGGATACAAAATACTCAAATAGGCAATCTAAGTATGAAACCGAACATGAAAATCTTTGAAATTAATTCGTCCAAGTCTTGATATCAAAGATTTTCATCGTGAGAGAGAACGATAGTGAACGGCTATCAGACTCTCACAAATTTTTAATTATTTTTTTAAATTAAAAATTTTGATAGTATGAAACAGTTTTTAGTTTATAATCAATACAAACGAATCAATTCCTTACAGAAACAAAAAATAAATAATTTTGTTCAAATGACGGAAATACTGTATAACACTTTGGAGGTTTAACATTGTGACAAAACACTATGGTTCACACCGCGTACCACTATTTAGTCATCGTAAATAAAATCAAGGAATGGTGCAAATGGCATTGGATAATTAATTTCTCCGGCTGCATTAATCCACATTCGTTTACCATCCTCAAACCGACCAACACCTTCCAGAGATAATCAGACAGTCAATTTACAGCTCCAACAAATAACTGTTTGTTGATTTTGTGTTTATATTGCGTAGTTTTTTTACAATAATTTGGATTATAGTTTGCCGTATAGAGTTTTATTTATACATTTGCACCGTACAATAGATAAAATCAACGATTATGATAGCAGAGTTCAGCATTGAGAATTTTTTCTCCATTAAGTCGGTTCAAAAAATCAGTTTTGAGCCATCGGCAGATACTTTTATGTCTGATGAGTATTCGTATGAAGTTAAGGACGGAGTAAGATTACTGAAGGTGGGCATTATCTATGGCGCCAACGCTTCCGGTAAAACGAATATATTAAATGCCATCGAATTTTTCAAGATGCTGGTTTTGAGAATGCCTAAAGACAGGACTGAGAAAACCGGGGTTGTCCCTTTCATGTTGGATGAAACTTCAAGGAACGAAAAGACAAAGATGTTTATGGTATTCTATATCAATCAGTCGAAGTACATCCTCAGTTTTGAATTGGATACAAAGCATATCTATTCCGAGACATTGATTGTTTATGATTCCATTCGTCCGACCAAGTTGTATAACCGAAGTTATGATGCTGCGACAGATTCCACGACCATCGATTTTGGTGTAAATCTGAAAATGACGAAGAAAAGCCAGGATGTGATTTCCGGTAACACAATCAATAATTGCAGTGTGCTTGCCGCATTTGGCAAAAGTAACGTGGAACGTACTAAGCTGAATGATGTGTACGATTATTTTGCCAAGCAGATAAAAGATGTACTGGCTCCCGGTATGTTGCTTTCGGGATATGTCAAATCACGATTGGATAAAGACGAGGCAGGAGATTTGAAGAAATTCATTTTAAATTTCTTGAAAGCGTCCGATTTCAATATAGAAGATGTGGTATTACATGAAGAGGAAGAGCTGATTACACCTGAATTGGAACAACTGATCCAGAATGCCCCTATTGATAAAGAGGCAAAGGCTGAAATGCTCAGAAAGGGGAAAATTACAAATACGGAACTGACCTTCAAGCATAAGGCAGGCAATAAAGTATATGATTTGTCGGAAGAATACGAGTCCAATGGTACCATGAGGTTCTTGGGAATGGCGGTGATACTGAATTTCTTGTTAAAGACCAATCGGTTTGTACCCATTGATGAAGTGGAGACAAGTATTCATTATGAACTGTTGGCTTATTTCCTGAAAGTCTTTTTAGCAAACAGTAACGGAACATCCCAGATGCTTCTGACAACGCACGACATCAATCTTCTCAACGAGGATTTCATTCGCCGTGATACTATATGGTTCACCGATAAAGACGAACTTGGCGAAACTAAAATTGTGCGCCTTTCTTCTCTTGGACTGCACAAGAATCTTTCACCATACAATGCTTACAAGCAGGGAAAATTGGTAAAGTTGCCGTTTTTGGGTAGCCAGTATATCAATCTGAATGACTAATGATATGGGACGGACAGTAACAAAAAGTATTGCCATCATAGGCGAAGGAGAAACGGAATGGTTCTATTTCGACTCTTTGAGGATTGCGTGTCGGTATCCTTTCAAGGTTGCGCCGGATTTTCCGCAGCACAGCGACATCAATCATATTTTGAAACTGGTAGAATCCTATTTGAACAAGCAATATGATTATATTGTATGCCTGTTTGATATGGACAGACTATTTCATTTTCCATCTGAAATGCAATTGTATCAGCGGGCAAAGAAAGAGTATAGCAAGAAGAAATATGCCGGGGTATGAAAAGACAAAACGATATTTCATACGCACCAACCTCTATAAATACCTAACAGAGAATGGTGATTTGGAACGGGCGATGTCAAATTCCGAAAAGTTGTGCCAACTCTGTAAGGAATCGCCGGAGGATTTGAAAGCGTATTCTGAGATTTATAAAGTGATAAAATTATTGAATAATTTTATCATATAATATGCTATAGATATGTATCTAAGTAAGATTAATATAAAGAACTTTAGGGGTATCAAGGTGTCCTTACCTGTTACATAAGTTGAAGTGTACATTTTACCATCATTGCATAAAAAGCCTGCAGAAATCATCTTTTATACAAAATAATTTTATAACTTTACTTTTAAATTTTCATGCATTTATAATTCGTTGAGCTCACTCACGTATTATTAAAAACAGATAAAATGAGCAACGAGATACAATTCCTACTGTATTCCATGCCTAATGACAAGGGCAAGATACAGGTCTTCATAAAAGACGAGACACTGTGGTGTACACAGCGCGCCATGACCGAACTCTTTGGTGTGGGTGTGCCAGCTATCAGCAAGCATTTAGCGCATATCTTTGAGGAAGGAGAGTTGGACAAGGCACTGGTTGTTTCCAAAATGGAAATAACCACTCCGCATGGTGCCATGGAGGACAAGACACAGACAAAAGAGGTTGTATTCTATAATCTCGATGCCATCATTGCCGTAGGCTATCGTGTGTCAAGCTTCAAGGCTACTCGCTTCCGCCAGTGTCAATGAGTTCCTAACCTTCCGCCGTTACGCCCTACTACCCGACAAAGGGTGTATCAGCCGTGAACAAGCTGACCGTAAGGCCGAGGAAGAATACAAGCTGTTTAATCCCACTCAGCAAATCAATTCAGACTTCGACAAGTACCTGAAAGATCTGTTTGACAACGAATAACAAAGAGCATCATGAAAATAGGAATGAGAACCCCTTCGCTCAAGAAGAGCATCAGTGCCCGCACGACAGATCGGGCAAAGCGAGCTGTCAAGGATTGACTTTTCGGGTCGGCAAAGCAAGACGGTTGTGTTTATCAGAAATCACAGGCGGACGGGGAGAAACTTATTGAATTGCATGTTTGCATATGTTTTGTAGCCTACAAAATAAGGAATTAGAAAGGGAAATCCGAGAGATGAATCTCAGCGTGCGTGCTGACACTGCAACTGATATAGCCAAGACCATTCCGACATTGGTATTAGAGTTACCTGACGGACAAAAGATAACTTGAACCATTTTCAACACCAAAGAGCAGCTATTAATAAGGCCGCTATTCGTCATTCCTGATTTAGGTGTCCCATTGTCAAAGTCAGGGGAGTTCAACTTGAAGTCCAAGACGTACGAACTGAAACAGTTGAAGTCCGAACTTGCCACACTCGACCGCAAGATACAGCTAGAACTTGCACCACCTACGCCCGAAGTTTCCTAAAAAGGAAATGACGGGCAGCAGATAACACGTCAGGAAGAACAGCCTTCTCAAAAGGTTCATCCAATTGCAGAAAGAATCGTGGTGGCATCAAACTCTCAATATAACAATATCATATTGGGACAAAGGAAATCGACTTCATATAATCAACTCCCATCTGGTAAATCCAGCTTTGACTTTTTAACAAGGGAGGGATGAAGCATCCATTTGTCCCCCTTTATTTTATCTATCTAAACATTGATTATATGGCTTCAATAAAAGTAAAATTCCGTCCTTCAACTGTCTCAGAACATGAGGGCACAATCTATTACCAAATTATTCACGAGAGAAAAGTACGGCAACTTCTCTCTGATTACAAAGTGTTCCGCAACGAATGGGATAATAACCGGTCAATGGTTACTACGACCCATAATAGTGAACGGAGGGCATTTATCCTATCTATCCGCGAACGTATTCGTTGGGATGTGGAACGGCTTGGAAAGATCAACAAAAAGTTTGATACCAATGGCTTGTCATATACTGCCGAAGATGTGATTGACGAGTTCAAACGATATGCACATGAATATTCTCTATTCAATTTTATGGAGGGGATCATTGATAAACTGAAACAGAACGGTAAAATCAGGACTGCTGAAACTTATAAGGTCACCCTTAATAGCTTCAAGAAGTTCCGCAATGATGAGGATATTATGCTTGATTGCATCAACTCTGAGATAATGGAAACCTATGAGGCGTGGCATCATAATCGAGGAGTAGCACCTAATACCATCTCATTTTACACCCGGATACTTCGGGCTGTCTATAACCGTGCGGTTGAGAATGATATTATCGAAAATCGCAATCCATTCAAGCACGTCTATACTGGCATTGATAAAACAGTAAAACGTGCATTGCCGTTGTCTGTCATAAAGAAAATCAAAGCTTTGGATTTGTCATCGGTTCCGGCATTGAACTTCGCCCGCGATATGTTCCTGATGAGCTTCTATCTCCGAGGCATGAGTTTCATAGATATGGCATTTCTTAAAAAGACAGATCTTAAAAATGGCTACATTACCTATCGACGTCACAAAACCGGACAAAGGTTGACAATTGAATGGACAAAGGAAATGCAGATGATCATTGATAGATACCAGGAAAACAGTTCCGGTTACCTGTTGCCGATAATACGTAAAGCTGAAACAAACGAACGATGCACCTATCATAATGTAGGATACAACATCAACTATAATTTGAAGAAGATTGCTTCGATGGTCGGTGTCACAATTCCCCTTACTCTTCATGTTGCGAGACACAGTTGGGCTTCTGCTGCCAAAGCAAAGGGGATTCCCATAAGTGTAATCAGTGAAGGAATGGGACATGACTCAGAAGCCACGACCCAAATATATCTTGCCAGCCTTGACGCTTCTATCGTTGACAAAGCTAACTCGCTTATCCTCAAAAGCCTGTAACGTCTGCCCCTTTTGCCCATTGTGGTGATTGGGGCATTTGTTTAGCAATCATCCAAATCTCTTGGATAGAGATGACTTAGCCGTATGCAAAGGTATGAAAAATATTTGAGAAACAGGTATTTATTGAGTAAAAAGATACTTGCACAATGAAATTGATGTGTTTTTTTTGAATGATAATCAAAATTTTATTTAGCAACATCTTTGAGTGAAGAATGGTAAATCGTTATGTATTAAGTCATCAGCTCTTATCCAAATCTCTATCCAAGAGATGACAGCATAAACTGGTTAATTAAAAGTAAGAATATAATGACATTTGGTGTAAAAATACAATCATGTACTAAAATAGCATTGGGAGTCATCATAGCTAGTGTCTCATTCGTGTCATGTAAAAGGGACAATGTCCCATATGATACAAAACATATAGCTGAATTTCATGAGCTTTCTCATAATACTGAGACAATAGGACTTTCAAATGACAAGCTAGCACTATATGTAGATTATTCTAATTGTATCGCCAAAGGCATGGATTCTCCATTTTATCAAAAAATGGTTTCTCCCTTAACTGCTGCCACTAAAGAATATTGGTCTATCAAAGGTGAGGCCATAAACCATGAAACAGGAAATACTTATCAGTTACTTAACAATGTAACAGAAGTTAATTATGCAGCTATTGATAAGGCTATAGAGCAAATGGCGAACCGAAACGGAGAGTCGGTTATGTTGACTGACGGCGAACTTTTCACCAAAACAGCCACTAAAAATAATCCAAATAATCCCTATATGCATGAGGCTTTTAAGAAATGGTTGATAAAAGAGCATGATATTCATATTATTGCAGAACCATTCCAAGAGTTCTATCATGGAAAAAACTACAATAAGAAAAGGTTTTATATTATTTTTACAGACGATAGAATTCAGGGAAATATTTATGATAGAATCAAAGAAATTGTAAATATGGAACAATTTCCACAAGTGGACGAGTTTCATTTGAGTGGCAACTATCCTTGGGCAATTCCTGAAAAAGGCAATATCTCTATCCCTAATGAAATTGTAGCGGCTGAGATTTCCCCATTTGGGACATTTGAAATTCAGGATTGGCAAGTAAATTGGAAAAATATCATCAACCTTATCGTGAATGCATATGACGATAACGGCAATCCCCTTCCCAATGGAGAAAAACTTATCGGTGGACTGAAAATCAATAAGAATGCTTTTGGCTGCTATCGCATATCCGACATTGATGTAATGGTTACAAACATCAATGACGAATATTATAATCTTTATAATGCCATTGAAGCCCAAGAAAAACCTGAAAAAATCAACAATGCAGGATTTACCATAGAAAATTTTCTGATTGTTGATAAAGATGAATTTAAGAAACATGGTTTAGCGGACATCTATTTCGATATCAATAACTTTGCACCGAATGAAGATTTGACGGGTAAGCCATACAACTATTTCCGAATAGATATTGTGATTAAAAATCTTGAAAATATACTTGACAACAGTATTGATATTTTCAATTTTGATTCTATAACCAGTGATGAGCAGACCAATATATCCATTTCCGAAAGTTTGAAGAATTGCGCCTTTGATCCAGATCTTATCAATCTGCTTAAAGGTAAAATACTATATAGTATATATGTTAAATCTGATAAATATTAAATTTTATGAATACAGTTATTAGAACCCTGCCTCAGATTCAGCAGGCTCAAGCAGACGCTTGGGTCTATGGAGCGATTGTTACCATACTTGCTCTTGCTATAGCTATCTTGATTGCTTTTCTTATCAATTGGAGATCAGACCGCAAGGACTATATTACACGTCGCATCTGGTTCGTAGTTATCGGTATTGTTGCTCCTTTAGGTTATTGGCTTTATAATATGCAGGTTATAGTTCCGACTATCCAGAATGCTGGATTTCAGAATATGTTCAAGGAAACGAATCTTTATGTATTATTGACATCGGTAGGAGGTTATTTTATTGTCGGAGTTCTTTTAATGCTCTGCTTTAGAAATTCCAAATTAGGTTCTATTCTTGGCAGAAAAAAAGACTAATAATTATGGCAAAGCAGTATTTCGTACTTGGTATAGGTGGCACTGGCATGAGATGTATCGAGAGCTTGATACACTTATGTGCTATGGGAATGTTTGATGATACGGACATTCACTTACTTGCGCTTGACACGGATAAGAATAATGGTAACTTTGGCAGACTGAAGGAGTTAAAAGAAACTTATGTAAATGCGAAAGGTTTACAAATTGCAAATCGTGTTGCCCATAAAGATACATTCTTCTCAGCGAACATCAAATATTATGAGTTTTCACCTAATTATGAGACCAAGAGCACATTTAAGGAAGTGTTTAATTATGGTGACACTCAATACAACCACCGAGAAGAAACAGATCTTGCGGACTTAGTTTTAGACCGAAATGTAGAAGAGTTCAATCTACAGCATGGTTATCGTGCACAGACTCATCTTGGCTCTATGATGATGTATCAGTCTATCATTGAGGCCGCTCAGTCAAAACAGCAAAGTGCGTTAAAAGATTTTGTCAGTGCCTTAATAACTGAAACTACATCTGGAAAGGCAAAGGTCTTTATTCTTGGGTCTGTATTTGGAGGAACTGGAGCATCCTCAATACCCATTATCCCACAAGCTCTTACGAGAGCTGCAGAAATAATCAGTAATGGGAGTGCCGACATTCTTAAAAACGCATATTTTGGTTCAACTCTTCTAACAGCTTATTTTAATTTTAATCTACCTGACGCCGTACAGTTGAACCAACAAAAAGTTATTGCGACCAGTGATAAGTTTGCACTTAATTCACAAGTTGCAATGATGTTTTATGATGATGACGCTACCGTTAGGAGTATCTATCAGCGTTTCTATATGATGGGAACAAATGGGCTTAATTGGAATCCAATGCAGAGTGCAAGCAAAAATGCGAATAAGACACTAACTGGAGGTGCATCTCAGAAAAATGATTCTCATTATATCGAGTTACTCGCTGCTTGTGCAGCTATGGATTTTCTGAATAGTAATGAAGATACGCTTCAAGAAGATAAAAACAATTATAAAACAGAATATCTGTATCGCGCTGTTGATGATAATGATAAGTTCGATTTCCAAGATTTTGTAGGTAAAGATCGACAAACTGAGTTTGCAAAAAAACTTGGATGCCTTGTTGCTTTTGCTCTGTTTAACAATGGCAATGATGATTTTGTTGAAAAGGCACGGTCTGGCGAGGATAAAGAAATTGTTGGCTTTGAAGAAATAGATCTTTCTCAGGTTAAATATCTAAAAGATTATTTCCGACTGTTTTTTGCTCGTATGATCGAAGATGGTTCTTTGGAAGAAGGATGGCTTCGTCAGTTACATCGTTCCGCCGGAGGTGGAGATAAGTTTCTTCTTAATTCCAAACTTTTTGCACCTCAAACCAAGAAAGAACTCATGAAACTCGATTGGAATAAGAATCTTTACCGAAATGAAGGCATCGGCAAAGATAATAAATACTCAACTGGGTTAATTGGTAGCAAGTTTAATAGCTTTAAGAAAATGTTCTTGCAGGAACTACACAACGATAGTAGTAAAGGTATTACAAATCATGGCGAACAATTATATAAACTTATCTACGATACACTAACGAAACTTTATAATTTCAACTAATATATATAGGATATGTCAAAAGCACTTCTAATACAGAGTTACACAACTCTAACTACCAGTATACAGGGTGACTGGAATGCATTGAATATGGCTAATTCCTATATTCAAGGTATCCAAACTGGCGACATTCTGAGCAGTGTCAATGCCCAAACTTTGAATGCCCTAATTTCAGGTGTCCCTTCTCCTTGGGCAAGAGCTAAGCTATTTAAATATGCCCTTGATACAATTAACAATCCCAATCCGAATATCGACAATGGCGGATTGTTGAATTTCTATCAGATATTGCATGGAGAATGGCGTGGCTTATTAGCGACAATTGCTTTATATCCTGATAGAATCAAATTCTCAGCCCCTGTTTATATGAACGTCAAAGGTGACGATTATGATATTGCATCTGCTTTTGGGCGAATGTTGTTTGATGACAAGGATATTTGGTGCAACCAATTGGATCTTGCGAAGAATCCGGATGCTCAGCCATTCATTCATTTAATATATTATCGTAACCAACTTGTTGGAGGCACATCTCCTCTTACTGGTGTTTTTACAGGAGTAAATTATACTAATTTAGGTGATTCTGCTTCTGATATTAAATGGTATAGAAATGGTAAGTTTGGAGACCCAACTCGTTATCTCACTTCTCAGCAACTTCAAAAGGTTTATCTTTTTATAAAGAATCTAAATCAGAATCTTGCTCATTTTGAGGGGATGATAAACTCTTATCGTAACGGGAAAAAGCTCATTGCCTTATCTGGTTTTAAGGGTATGGCGAGAGATTGGGAAAACGAGCTTGCAAAAAAAGGAAACAACTTACGAAAGGTGGGACCTGTGGCACGATATGGCTCACTACAACCACCCTTTATGGGATTGTTCAAAAGCGATGTTCCCGTATATCTAAAACCTGATTTCACCTTTACTTATGTAAATGATGGAGACTATCAAACTATTGGAGACATACAAGAACTCCTCAGTTCAGATGAATATGTTGTCGGATGGATTGAGCCTCAAGCTCAGCGTCCGAAACTTTCTGATGCTCCCGTTTACTATATCCAAGTAAAAGATATTGAAACAGGAGATATTGCATACTTTAGTGTACCTCTTTCCGAAAAGGGAATTGATATATTTAAGAATAAACTTGACACAATTTTGGAATATGGGGGCAATGCCAACACAAAACTAACCGCACATATTACTGATTCTGGAATGCTCTCTGTTTCTTTTGTCGTGGAAATTGACGGTGAAAGCGTAACGCTTAATGATCGTGAATACAAGATTCAATGGGTTCAAAATCAGGGGAAAGTTATTGCTTGGCCTAATTTTGTTTCCGAAAAGTGGAATAAGTATTATCTTTTCTCTGAATATACAGATGGAGATACAGAACAGTTCTTCCCAATTTTTAAGATTGGTGGAGAAATTGTTAAAACCATAGATGGTAACTTTCTTACTTCAAGATATGCTCAGACTCCAGAAGAAGAAAAACGTGTTGATGTTAAGCAATTAGCAACTTATCCTTCAGGGCAAAGTGATAATCTGCCTAAATACAATATCATATCATCCAATAAACCGATGTGCGGATTGTCTGCAATAGTAAAAATTGCAGGTAAAAATATGGGTGCCGGTTATTTGATGTTACGCCAAGACCTTATTAGAGATTTGACAACAGTGGGAACGAATAGTGAAGCAGCTGTGGGAATTGACTTTGGCAGTAACAATACTTGTATGTATTATAATACACCGAGCCGAGGAACAAATCCTATTGTTTTCGGGAACTATCGTGCTGTTCTTGTTGGAAGAGAGAATAATAATCCGAAGGCAATAGCCGAGAATAACGAACTTCTTTTCTTTACTAATTTCCCTTCTGAAAATGGACAGTTAAAATCTTGGCTTCATGAACATGATTCTCGTTATGTTGGAGCGAATCAGTCTTCAGAAGTTGCAGGTGGCGTTCCTGTAAATCGCCCGAATGTAAGAGTACAGGAGATGAATGAATTTGAGATTAAAACACAGGCAGGAATACTCCATTACAATATGAAGTGGCTTGATGATGATAAAGGACGAGAAAAAAAACGAGCCTTTTTGAAATCAGTTTGGCTTCAGGCATGTGCGTTCCTTTACACAAACAGAATTCATCCTGAAGAAGTTTATTGGAGTTATCCCGGATCAATGATGAATTCTGACCGAGATGAACTAGAAGGTATTTTTGAGGATCTTTGCAAGATTACTCCTTTTGGACACAAGCCCGAATTAGCGAATAAACTATTCACCGAAGCCGAGGCCGTATGCAGTTATGCTATGTCACAAGAATTTGGCTTAAATAGTAGTAATATGTTTCTTGGTATTGACGTAGGAGGCAGTACAAGTGATATTCTTCTCATTGCAAAGAATTCACAGAATAACAACAGATACTCTTTGTTCAGAGAGAGTTCTGTACGGCTTGCTGCTGGGGTATTCTTTGATGCTGTAAAAAAATCCGAACAATATCGACAGGCTCTTGTTGATTTTCACGAAGGGCATGACACAGCTGTGTATGTGGAAAATATTAAAGAAATTATAGATCATCCGGATAAAGCGCCATATTATCTTAATAGTATTTTTGACCAGCTTAAGGATCAAAATGATTATGATGCTTTCTATGCTTCTTTAAGTTCAAATGCAAAATTTGTATTCACTATACCTGCTTACGTGTGTGGATTGCTTTTGTTCTATTCGGGTATGCTGATAGGAAAAACAATCAAGCTTAATGGATTGAAGAATATCGACCGTGTTGAACTTATGCCATTTGGCAAAGGTGGCAGATTGTTCCACTGGCTTCGCCATGCGTCAAGCACACGTACTACGAATGAATATTATAATAAGTGTGTCAATGCTGGACTTCAATTGATAATTCCAGATAAAACTATTAGTGTCAAGTATCATGAAGAAATAGAGAATGACAACAAAACAGAAGTTGCTCGCGGTCTTTGTGAAAACAATGAACTTGCCATTGTTGACGGTCTAAACGATTGTGATATATGCGGTGAAACTGGTGTACACTTTATTAAAGATGGTAAAAAACATTTAATTGCACCTGATGATGAAATTAGCGGTGAACAATTCTCTGACGATATGAGCTATTTTGATTTTTCAGGAGTTCAAAACTTTGAGAAATTCATGGATATATTCATCAAATTCGTGAGCAAAGATACAAAGTTATATCAGAGAGCAGAGGATTCTTTAAGAGACGAAATTAGTGAGCTGCCCACTCGTATAATCTCGTTCTGCACAAACGATCAAGAATACAAGAAAGCTTCTAAAAATAAAAAAAATGGCGAAGGTTTTCATTACCATCAACCCATTATTATTGCAGAAGGAGCATGTTTCTTAAAGTCACTCATTTCTAAAGTCTTCAATCAGTAACAATAGTAATTTATGAAATCACTGTCCTTATATATTGATAAATGGTTTATTACAGTTGCCATCAACTATGATGGCAATGTGATACCTTTGTCTCTTCCTAATGGAGAGGATAGGATTTGGCTTTATTTTCACGAGGATATAGCCAACAGCAGAATAGAGTACGGAAAGGCCTTTGAAAATAATTACAGAGATAAGCTCCCCCACTATTTTGGTGACATATTCAATCTTATAGAAGAAGGGGATCATCATTTCATTCGTTATGAAAGAAGACAAGAGGAAATGCGTGATATCTTTAAGGTTGCAGGAATTTTCAATCATATCCATCAAGCTATGAATGAATATGATACTATTGACACTTATATATCTTTCTCTTCCGATATTCCTGACGTTGCTCGGTTGCGTTTTATCGAAGAACTTGAAGAGTCAAACTTCAAAGTTGTTGAGAGCGTAGCACGTATATCTCACCTTGCCTTAGAGGAATGCAAGAAACGTAATGTATTCACAAACAATGGTACATATCTTGTTCTTGTAGCTACTAACGACAATTTCCATTTCTCTCTTTATGAGAACAAAGGCAATATATTCCTTCGCAAGAATGAAGGAACCTTACTTGGTCACGGCTTTGATGTACGTCGCAGGGCTTTAATCGAAACTATTGTTGAAAACATAAACAAAAACACTAAGCTATTAAAAAGTCGTGAGGAAATTGATTTGGAATGTGTAAGGCAAAATCGATTTGCTTCTGCATGGCTTGACAAAATAGCAAAGAGTAAACCAAATATTCCGGTAGCCTTTAGTGGTATAACTTTTGCCGTTGCTCCTAATAATCCGGAGGTAGTACAGGTTTCGCCTAATAAGTTGGATAGCCGTACTACAGGGATAGTAGAAGATATAGTACGTAAAATTGCTGATTTTGTAAAAAAGAATCAATTACAACCGCATGAAATAGAGGGTATTGTATTTATCGGGAATACCTTTACAAACCATACTTTTGCAAGAGCCATTAACAATCGTTTTATTGTTGATGATGATAAAATTGTGATCTATAGAGAAGAAGAACTTCCTAAAGTGGTTAGTGTTTATTCTCAAATAGATTGCAACCAATTCAAGGGTGCTACAACTGAGTTTATGAATGATGCCAAAACTCAGGAGATTCTAAATAAGCAGGCAAAAGAAGAAGAAGAGAAAAGACTTAAAGCCGAAGCAAATGCTCGACATCAACAAGAGCTTATTGATAGTCAAAAGAAGGCAGAACAAGAATATCGCAATGCGGTAGAGAACATTAAACGTCATGAGAGTGTCCATAACTATGAGGAAATGCTTGAATGGGCAGAGATAGCTCTTACCAATAGACCTGATGATGAATTTGTAAAGGAAAAAGCGACATTAGCTCGTCAACTTCTTGCTGATCAAAAAGCGGCAAACAAGCAATTTAACGCAGTTCTTCAACGTGCTAAAACTGCTTTTTCTGAAGAGCGATGGACTGATACAGTTTCACAGTGTGAAATGGCACTTGAACTTAGACCAAATTCAGATGAAGCTTCCCGTCTAAAAATAGAAGCATTGCGTCAAATGGAGATAAAAGAGAAAGTTCAAACTTTATTGAATCGTGCTGATGTATTCTTTGCCCAGAAGTTATTTGCAGAAGCTCTTCAAGAAGTAAGCAAAATACTCGGTCTTGATCCTTTAAATCATGATGCGAAAGAGATAGAAAGGAAGATTTCAGAGGTTAATACTCAACATGAGAAAGTAATAAATAATCTTATTGCTAAACTCAATGAAACAGAGTTGGGAAAAGACTATACTTCCGCAATCAATATTTGCGAATCTCTTATAGAAGAAGATTCAACAAATATTCGCAAGTGGACAAGTAAAAAGGAACGCTTGATTTCTAATCAAAAAGAGCTTGAAGAAACAAAGCAAAAACTTGATGGTCTAAGGCAGGATATTAACAGAGCTCATTTTGAAGAGGATTGGATTAAATTGAAATTGCTTTGCGAAAATTTCTTAAACATTGAACCTAGCCATGATATATCTCAATTCCTTGCAAAAGCAAAGAAACGCATAGAAGAAATAAAGGTAAAGGAAGCTAAAGAAAAAGCATTAGCAACTGTCAATGGGTTAATCATTGATGGATATATAAATGAGGCGCAGAAGGAAATTGATCGGTTCGCTCAAAATTATCCTTCAGAACATTCTGTCGTAAAGGATTTGCGAAAAAAACTATTTTCGTTTGATTCAGACGGAGTTTCACAACAAAAGTCAACCAATCCTCCTCGTAAGCCTATTGGGTTTAATAGTTCAAATACGAACGTTACAGGAGAAGATTATGACTTTTTTGAAACTACACCAAGTGAAGTTCATCCATTAAGAAGAACCTCAAAAAAGAAAGAGCCTACAAAGGACTCTCCTAAAAAGGATTTTTTTGATAGCACATCAACAACAAATTCAAAGAAAAGTGTACCAAAACTTAACATTACAAATAATGATTTTAATTTTTAACAACTGAAATTAATTGCATATGGCAGAAGAAGTAAAACTCAAACGAAAGATCACCCTCCGCCGCAAGCAGGAGGAAGTCGCATTTACATTTGGCGGCAAACTTAAGGTCAATCTCTATTGGACTTCGAATACAGACCTTGATCTTTGTCTGTTTTTCCGTAAGAAGGACGGTGAAGTCGGTGGCGTGTTTTCAAACGAATATCGCCAAAAAAAGAGCGACTTAGGCTCTCTCGACAAGTTCCCTTTCATGCTACACCTCGGAGATAACAAAGAGCCTGCACCAGGTGGCGAAGAGAGTGAGCAGATTAACATCGCAAAACTCGACGAAATTGATGAAGCATTCGTTTGTATCGTCAACTATGGTGCAGCTATCGAAGGTGAAGATGTGACTTACGCTGAAGAAGGTGGTCGCATCGAAGTTAAGAGCGATAGCGGTGATTACCTTGAAGTGTTGGCTGATTCAACAGATGAAGGGCATGTGTATTGCGTATGTTCAATCAAAAACAAAGGCGGTGAATTCGCATTAAAGAATGAGAGCAAAGTAATGAGTCTCAGTAAAGCATTCGACGAAATTCCCGGTTTTGCTCTCATTTGCGAGGACTAATGGCTAACTCTGACATAAAACTAAAACATAAGGTACAACTACGTAGAAAAGTAGAAGAACCTACAGATGAAAAGCCGATAGTTGACCCGGTGCCGCATTCTACAAGAGAAACTTCCAAATCAAAAATGTGGATTTGGGTTCTCCTTGGAATCGTTGTGCTGCTTATAGTCGGATATTTCATTTTCACAAGGTCCGAAAATGCAGTTCAAACACCTATAGAAGTAGAAGGTACTTTTGTGCCGTACAACACGAATGAATCAATTAAGGTTACTTCTGAAGAGACTAAGGGCACTGAACCTAAGTTATCAGAAGAAAATCACACCGATATTGAAGATTCTTCGACTTCTGTAGCTCCAACTGAACCAACTCCAGTCGCTTTACCTGTTAATACATCAGTTACAAATAATGTTTCCAATGATGTTGAAGCAGAAGCGATGAAAGTTATTCGTGGCGATTACGGTGTCGGTCAAGAACGCAAGAATAAACTTGGAGAGAGGTATCAGACTATTCAGAACCGAGTAAATGAACTGAAACACGAAGGGGTATTCTAAATACAACTAATGTTTAATAGGTGAGGAAGTGAAGTCTTATAAGATACTTCCTCACCTATATAATTGAAATGTAAATGAGTATTATTGCAGTTATAATCGGTCTTGTCATTTGGTTTGTTGTGCCTATACTAACCAATGACGCCTTAAAAAAGAAAGCTCATAAAAAGGCTGTCACTATGTTGTGTCGCATTATCGGCATAGCAATTATTGCTGTATCTGTAATAAACTATGTTATATACCTATTTCCATGAAGCAAATAAGCAAATTTGTCATACTTGTATTATTGTTTTTGAGTATTCTTGAAACTAGCTGTAGTAACAGTGGTACATCAACAAAAAAACAGGATGCAACAAGATTCTCAAAAAATCAAGAGGATCTTATGGGAAAAGGATGGTACATACCAAAATTCGCTCCAGTGGGAGAACTATCCTCTAAATATGGGGTTAAAAGCAAATTTGGACAGCAAGATAATTATTTTGACATTGAAATTGGAGATGGTTGTGATGTTGCTATAAAAATCGTCAACCAAACTAATGATCAGTGTATTCGTTATGTATTCATCCCTGCAAATACTACTGCAAATATTCAGATGATTCCTCAAGGACAGTACTATCTAAAATTGGCCTATGGTAAAGATTGGATGGAATACGATAATGGTGATGGTACTATTGATGGGAAATTTACTTCAAATGTTTCCTACGATAAAAGTGTGGATGTGTTTGACTTTGGCAAAAAGAATTCGTCATCAGTAATCAATTATGTTCTTCAGATAAATATCAAAGAAAGTCTTCTTCAAAATAACTTTCAGACCGTATCCATATCTGAATCCGAATTTAGAAAATAATTAAAAAACAATCATATGTCACAAAAACAAATTTACACAGGTTTGACCGATACTGAAGTGTTGGAAAGCCGCAAAAAAAATGGCGTGAACATTCTCACGCCGCCTGAACAGGATCCGTGGTGGAAGGAATTTCTTGATAAGTTCTCTGACCCGCTAATTATCATCCTGCTTGTTGCAGGCGTTCTGTCTATCGGAATCGCTTTTTACGAATTTTTCGGTTTGGGACAAGACTGGAAAGTATTTTTTGAGCCTATTGGTATATTTGTAGCCATTGGTCTTGCCACTACGCTCGCTTTCATCTTTGAACAAAGAGCAAATAAAGCCTTTAAGATTCTCAATCAAGTAAATGATGATGAATTAGTTGAGGTAATGCGGAACGGTAGAATGACCACCATACCACGTAAAGACGTGGTTGTAGGAGACATCGTAATTCTCAATACCGGTGACGAGATACCAGCTGATGGTGAACTTTTGGATGCCGTTACATTAAGTGTTGATGAATCGACACTTACAGGTGAACCGTTATGTGCCAAGACAACAGACGAAGAACACTTTGACAAAGATGCTACTTATCCATCCAATCATGTGATGCGTGGTACAAAAGTGATGGAAGGTCACGGTGTTATGCGTGTACTTAAAGTCGGTGACTCTACAGAGATGGGAAAAGTATTTGAGGAAGCACAAATAGATGACTCTGTCAAAACCCCTCTCAACGAACAACTTGACGGTCTTGCTGACTGGATTACGAATGTCAGCTATATCTTTGCTGGTCTTATAATAGTTGGTCAACTGATTCACTTCCTTGGTTGGGGTGCCTGGCAAGCTTGGACGTTGATAGTTCCTGTTGCCCTCTTTTTCTGGCTTGTTATCAAGAAGTTTGAAGATTGGTCAAAGGCAAAATGTATCTTTACCATCATTAGCTTTTTTGTTATCTTCTTTGCGATGGTGATTGGTGCATTTTCAATGCTCAATCCTGGCACAGACAGTACTTCTTGGTCGCTGTTACTTGCCCATACCTTGAAAACATTGATGGTGGCCGTTACGTTAATTGTAGTTGCAGTACCAGAAGGTCTTCCAATGGCCGTTACTCTTTCATTGGCTTACTCAATGAGCCGTATGCTTAAGACTAATAATCTTGTGCGAAAGATGCACGCTTGCGAGACAATGGGTGCAACCACTGTTATCTGTACTGATAAAACTGGTACATTGACGCAAAATCAGATGCAAGTTTATAAGGCAGACTTCTTCGGCGAGCCATCAAACGAGGTGCTTTATGAAGGTATCGCTGTCAACTCAACTGCCCAACTCGACCTCTCAGGAGAGAAACCGCAGGTACTTGGTAATCCAACAGAAGGAGCACTACTTCTTTGGCTCAAAGAACATGATGCCAATTATCTTGACCTTCGTAATGGAGCAATGCGACTTGAAGAATTACCATTTACAACTGAGCGCAAATATATGGCCACAGTTGTAAAATCGGCAACAGGCAAAAATATCCTTTATGTAAAAGGTGCGCCTGAGATTATTTTCGAAATGTGCAATAACACCTGTGGCGTGACTAAGAAAGAGATAGATGCTCAGTTGTTGGAATACCAGAATCAAGCAATGCGCACACTCGGTTTTGCATATCAGGAAATTAAAGACAAAGATGCTACCATTGCTGATGGTAAAGTTGTCGCCGATAAACTGACATTTCTTGGTATTGTTGCCATTTCTGACCCTGTACGTGTTGACGTTCCTAATGCCATAGGTGAAGTTATCGATGCCGGAATCAAAGTGAAAATCGTAACTGGAGATACTCCGGGAACAGCCAAAGAAATCGGTCGTCAAATCGGTTTATGGAATGATACCACAGATACCGAACGCAACATTATAACTGGACCTGAATTTGCAGAACTTTCCGACAAACAGCTCAAAGAACGTGTACGTGATCTGAAAATCATCGCTCGTGCCCGTCCGATGGACAAGAAACGTCTTGTGGAGGCACTTCAAGCAAATAATGAAGTTGTTGCCGTAACCGGAGATGGAACAAATGATGCTCCGGCACTCAAAACCGCCCATGTTGGCTTGTCAATGGGCGATGGCACCTCGGTAGCCAAGGAAGCATCTGACATTACTATTATTGACAATTCGTTCTCTTCCATCGGTCGTGCTGTCATGTGGGGACGTTCACTCTACAAAAATATCCAACGTTTCCTACTGTTTCAGCTCACGGTCAATGTTGCTGCCTGCTTCCTTGTATTGTTTGGCTCATTCATGGGGACAGAGTCCCCGCTTACCGTAACTCAGATGCTGTGGGTAAATCTTATTATGGATACTTTTGGGGCAATGGCTCTCGCGTCCTTACCTCCATCACGCAATGTAATGGATGAAACCCCACGTGATCGCAAGGCTTCAATCCTTACTAAATCCATGATGTCAGAGCTTCTTGCTGTTGGCTTCTTGTTCTTTGCCATTACTCTTGGTTTTTATTGGCTGTTTAACAATGCTGATGTAACATCAATCCCACAGATATTAAGCGTTCACGTTGATGGAGAATCGTCCATGACTGCATACGAAGCAACACTCCTCTTTTCAATATTTGTTTGGACACACTTCTGGTATATGTTTAATGCTCGTAGCTTTGAAACAGGTGAAAGTGTATTCCGATTGAAAATGAGCCAAGGGTTCTGGACTATCGTCGGTATCATTATTATCGGTCAGTTATTCATTACTGAAATAGCATATGAATTCTTTAACGTTGAGCCGATGCTTCATACACTCGACTGGAGTTTTAATTCCTCAGGGGCGCTTGATTTGCTGATTATAGTAGTAACATCATCTCTTGTTCTTTGGGTTCGTGAAATCTATAGATATTTCAAAAAATAAATCATAAATTCCGATGAGGGTGTATCAAAAATGGAAACTTTGGTACACCCATAAAAATTTACCCTCATTAGGATTTAATATTGTAAGCGTCTCCTTGATGACGTATTGATGCGTACGATGGATTAGTGTACCTTGCCATAATAATTACAGAAGTTTTGTCGGGAAGAAACATCCATGACATTTAACAAACGTCCAAGAGAATGAAAATATGATTATCCTTAACTTTGTTGCCAAACTAAAGATTAAGGATAGAAGATGGAAAAAGTTAACTTTACGCAAGTAGTTCGCCGGGGCTGTGGAATAGACATACACAGGGACATAGCAGTTGCCACGATAGGTGGAGAAGGGATCAAGACTGAGACCCGCAGTTACAAGACCTTCAGCAGTTCATTGACAGAATTGAAAGAATGGCTGATTGAGAACGGAGTGACCCACGTAGCCATGGAGAGCACAGGAGTATACTGGAAACCGGTGTATAAAGTTCTCGAATGCCCGGATCTCAAGGTTTGGATAGTCAATGCGCGACATATCAAGTATGTACCGGGACACAAGACGGACAAGGCGGATAGTGCGTGGATATGTAAGTTGCTACTAGCCGGCTTGCTGAAACCGAGCTACATACCACCAAAAGTATCTGCTTCAGTTGATACAGAAAGACATAGAGCAGACACAAAAGCTTATAGAAGAGCTGTCTGAAAGGATCAAGAATTTGCTTGCACCTTGTGATAATGCGGTGGCAAGGTTGAAAGAGATACCGGGGCTTAGTACCAAGGTTGTTGAAGACTTGATAGCAGAAATAGGATTGGATATGGAGGTATTCCCGACAGAAAAGAATCTAGCATCATGGGCCGGAATGAGCCCGGGGAACAACGAGAGCGCGGGTAAAAAAAAGCACCCGCACCAATCACGGTAACAAGCAAGTCAAGACAATAATGACGGAAGCAGCATGGGCAGCGACGAGAACAAAAGACACATTCTATAACGCACGATACCACAAAGTGGCAGCCCGCAGGGGAAAGAAGCGGGCATTGATAGCAGTAGGACATTCGATCCTGAAATCAGTATGGCATGTGCTTCATGATAATGTGTCGTATAATGAACTTGGCGCGGAATACTTGACAAAACGCATAGCTCAAAAACGGAAGGAGTATCTTGAACGGGAACTCAAAAGTCTGGGCTATGATGTGAAGCTGTCCAAGGTAACAGCATAGCAGAATAACTTCAAGGCCGATTTTTACTGGCAGGGTCTGAAATATAGCAAAGCCGAGTATGAAACTGGTCTCAACAGTTAAGCGGTCAAGACTTTTGCTACGAGCACGTGTATGAAATTTTATAAATCTTAACTGTTGTAAAACTATAATCGCCGAACTCAGCCATCGCACTTGCACACCAACGAGTGCTTTCTTTCTTTTTGTCTTTAGCTTAGAAATAGATGTTAAACGCCTGGAAACAGGCACTTTATAAGAAATTATTTACGTATGAAAAAAATGCGGATTATTAGCTAACTTTACCCCAAATTAACACCTACTTATTATGGATTACAATATAACAAAACTAATTACAAGGGGTAAAAAGGTGCTCCTTACATTAACGGCTACAATTATGTTTACTAACTGTACACAAAACAGAGAGACAGAGGTTACTAACTTCTTAAAAGGAATACAGGATTCGTTGCAGGTTCTTAGAACAAGGTCTGCACTTGCCCAATGGAACGGTAGCATTACCGGAAAAGACGAGGACTTTGAGGAGGGTAATTTGGCAGACTTTGAGATGACAAAATACCTTAGCAACAAGGAGGTATTTACAAAACTAAAAGAGTATAAAGTCCTTGCAGACAACGGTGAGATTAAGGATGAGGTGCTAAAACGCCAATTGCAACTCATCTACAACAACTTTTTGGCAAATCAGGCAGATACGGCACTGCTTAACAAGATTATCACCAAAGTAACCGAGATAACAAAGATCTACGGCTCCTATAGGGCGGAATACAAAGGCAAAAAGCTAAATGACAATGAGGTTGAGGAGATTCTTAAAACATCTACAAACGAAAAGATGCTGCAGAATGTATGGGAATCCCACAAAGGGATTGGAGAGCTTGTAGAGAAAGATCTTATTGAGCTTGTCAAACTACGTAATCAGCTTGCGCAATCTTTGGGATTCAAGAATTTCCATTCTATGCAATTGAAACTTGTTGGAGGTCTTGATGCAGATGAAGTTACTGCACTGTTAGACCAATTGGACAGCATGACAGCCAGATCTTTTGCAGAGCTTAAAGATACAATGGATATGGCTTTTGCAAAGAGATATAATGTTAAAAAAGAGGAGCTTATGCCTTGGCATTATCAAGGGAGATATTTTCAGGAAGCTCCTGAACTATACCCTGTTGAATTGGATAAGTACTATAAAGGAAAGAACTTGGAGGAGCTTACAACAGAGTTCTATAAGTCTATTGGTTTGGATATTACAAAAATAATGGCAACCAGTTCTTTATATCCGCAGGAGGGCAAGAACCAGCACGCTTTCTGTACAGATATAGATGGTAATGGTGATGTAAGAATTCTTTGCAACATAACAGATAATGAGCAGTGGATGGGAACAATGTTACATGAGTTCGGTCACGGAGTTTATGCTCTTGGGCACGACACATCCTCTAATCCATACGTTATAAGGGATGCTGCATCTCCTTTTACAACAGAGGCAATTGCAATGCTCTTTGGAAGGTTGTCCCGCAATGCGGCATGGATGCAGAAATCTCTTGGTATTTCAAATGTTGAGAAGGAGGCTATTGCAGAGAATTGCTTTAAATCGTCTCGTCTGCAGCAGATTGTATTCAGTAGATGGGTACAGGTTGTTTACAGGTTTGAGCTGAGTATGTATGATAATCCGGACCAGGATCTTAACGCTCTTTGGTGGAATCTTGTAGAGAAATACCAGCTGCTTAAAAAGCCCGAAGGCAGGAATGCTCCTGATTATGCCTCCAAGATACATATAGCCCTTTATCCTTGCTATTACCAGTATTACCAGATGGGTGAAATGTTTGCTTCACAGCTGCATAACTATATAGTCAACAATATTACCCATACAGAGAGTCCAATGGATGAGTGTTATGTTGGTAACAAAGAGATTGGCAAATGGCTTAACGAGAAGGTATTCAAGCCGGGAATGCTGTATGAGTGGAATGATCTTATTGAAAAGGCTACGGGGGAGAGGCTTACGGCTAAGTATTATGCTTCTCAGTTTAACCTGTATTAGCCAATGCTAAAGCTAAAGCTTCATCCGGTACTATAAACTAAAAAGTGTAGAGAAGAGAGGATTCTCTCCTTGGCAAAGTGGCCAAAGTGACATCGCTTCCAACCTTCACTCCTATCTGAGTAAGGGCGGAGGCGACTGTTTTGTAAGCTATATCGGGAGTATTGTTATTTTCACTCAAATGACATAGAAAAATACTCTCTAAGTTATGATTATATATTCTTTTTATGGCGCTTGCACACTGCTCATTGCTCAGATGACCGCTTCCGTTTAATATACGATTCTTTAAAAGAGGTGAATATGAACCGTTAACAAGCATATCCAAATCGTAATTGGCCTCAATAATAAGCACACGTGCTCTCCTGCAGTAATCTATTATCTCATCTGTAATAGCCCCGGTATCTGTTATAAAGACAAAAGGAACTCCGTAAAAATCAATATAATACCCAACTGTTTGCGTTGCATCATGAGGAACCTCAAACGGAGTGAACTTTACCCCTTTATATACAGACTCCTCCCCTAACACTGTCTTTCGCACGCAACCCGAAAGTCTTGAACGGGTACAAAAATGAGTATCCAAAGAACGATGTAACTTTTCTGTTGCATATACAGGAACATTAAACCTTTGGGCAACAATCCCAAGACTTTTGATATGGTCTATATGATCATGGGTAACAAGAACAAACTCAATGTCATTAACGGAGAGGCCATGCTCCTGCATCCTCTTTTTAATAGTTCTTGGGCCTATACCCGCATCAATCAACAACCCTGTATGTTCATTGCCAATATAGTAGCAGTTGCCGTTACTACCACTGGAAAGGCTGAAAAAATTAACCATCGTTCTTTAAATCAAATTAATTATCCCAACTACACAGGTTACAACCTTTGCAGAAGTGTGGTAAACAACAATCCCATCTTGTCTGCAGAAGCATTGGCCGCATCCACTACCTCATCCGGATCATTTACATAATCTGCCGCATAATCATCATGAGCCTCGTTGGTTATAACAGACATTCCAAATACGGTAATACCTGCATGCCTTGCCACTATCACCTCCGGGATCGTAGACATTCCAACAGCATCTGCCCCTGCCGTTCTGTAAAACTTGTACTCCGCAGGAGTCTCGTAAGTAGGGCCTGTATTACCAAGATATACACCTTTATGCAGAATAATTCCTTTCTCTGCAGCAATCTCCTCCATCTTCTTTATTAGAGCAAGGTCGTATGGGCGTGTCATATCCACAAACCGTGGTCCTAACTCGTCTAAATTCTTACCTATAAGAGGGTTAGGGAACAGACTTATATGATCCTTTATAATCATCAGATCACCTATTTTATAATCAAAGTTCACACCACCTGCAGCATTGGAAACAAACATATACTCAGCACCCAAACGTTTCATTACCCTAACAGGAAATGTCACCTGCTCCATCTGATACCCCTCGTAATAATGGAAACGCCCCTGCATTGCACATATAAACTTGCCGCCAAGCTCCCCGCAAATTAGATTGCCCTTGTGGCCTACAGCCGTAGATTTCACAAAATGAGGAATCGTAGTGTAAGGTATAACAACCGCATTCTCAACAGAATCTGCCAATTTACCCAAACCGCTACCCAAAACTACCAAAGCAAAAGGCTTTCTGCCACCAAGCTTCTCCCTAATAAAAGAGGCCGCTTCATCTATTCTAACTAATCTTTCGTCCATAAAAATATTTTTTTCTTCCCGACAAAACATCACATAAAAAGATTATTTGTCGGGATACTAATTATAATAATCTTCTAAAAACCCTGTTTACATTCTCGTAAATCTCCCTCTCCCCTTCAACTTTTCTGCCATTCATTACAACCTTGCCATTGCATATAACAGTATCTATACATGATGAATTTGCGGAATAGATTAGGTTTGCAAGGAAATTAATATTTGGAATAAAAGCATAATTGTCTACATCAACCAAACAGAGATCTGCCGCATATCCCGGAGCAATAACGCCGGTATTAAGTCTTAACGCCTTGGCTCCGTTTACAGTAGCACAATCCATTAATTCATTAAGAGGCATTGCCTTAGGGTCCTTTCTCCATGCCTTTTGCAGAAGCGCAGATGTCTTCATAGACTCCAACATATCCAAATTGTTTGATGATGCCGCCCCATCTGTACCAATACAAACTGTAACACCGGCATCTTTCATCTCCTGATACTTGAACTTGTAACCGCTTGCGAGTTTAAGATTTGAATTAATGTTGTGGACAGCCTTTACATTATGCTTTGCCATTATCTCTATGTCTTGAGGAGAGAGCCATACACAATGAGCTGCAAGAACCTCAGGCCCGAGAACGCCAAGGCTCTCCAAATAGGCCGTTGGGGTCATGCCATACTGTGCCAAGCAGTCTTCGTACTCCTTTTGAGTCTCCGCAAGATGTATATGCAAAAGCAGGTTGTGTTCTCTTGCAAAATTAGAAGCCCATTTAATTGTTTCTGCGTCAACAGTATATATAGCGTGAACAGAGATTGCGAATCTGTCTGTTTTTTTTTCGGATGCAAAAAGCTCATATTTTTCAATACAATCCCTTTTCTGTTTTTCGGCAAGCTTTTTATCAAAGTGATTAAGAAAAATATGTGAATGTACCCCTCTAAGCCCCATCTCTTCAACTGCCTTTTTTGCAACATCTATCCTCCAATACTGATCATTAAAGGTTGTTGTTCCGCTCTTTAGCATCTCAACACAGGCTAATTTTGTCCCCCAATAGATAAGTTCGTCATCTAACCTTGTCTCAACCTTCCATATGGCATCTATCCAGGTCTGCAGCATCTCATCTTCGCAAAGCCCCCTCATAAGTGTCATTGCGGAATGTGTATGCATGTTTACAAACCCGGGAATCACATATTTCCCGGCAGCCTCTATGACCTGCGGTTGCATAACCATTATGTTGTTACGCCACTCCTCACATCCATCTCCGCACACCTTTATTGTATCTATTAACCCATCATTGATGAAAATATCACATCTCTTGTCGTCAAGAACTGCGTCTTTAATCAAAATCCTGCTATTCTTCATATCCTACCTTTTTTATAAAATTTAACAAAGATAGCAAACTGTTTTAACAGTTAGAAGATGTTTGTGGATATAATTATCAAAACATTCCATTTTCACTCGTTGTAGTGTCTGATTTACAATTGTTAAATATTGACTTCAAAAATTTTCAACCGGCCTGTTTTGCTACATTTCATTTTAGCAAACTATAATCAAAACCAATATTTTTTGAAATAAAGTTAATTAAATATAATATTTAGCCGCCATTTTATTATATTTGTGACCGATTTTAACAAAGAAGAAAAAACACATTAATAATATGATGACAAAAGAACTCTTTAACCCCAAGAGCATTGTAGTGGTTGGTGGATCCAACGACACCACAAAGCCGGGAGGTAATGCCCTTAAAAATCTATTAGACACCGGTTATAAAGGGGCTCTTTATGTAGTTAATCCAAAAAATGACAACATATTGGGGCAGAAGACTTTCAAAAGCGTAGAGGATCTTCCGCAGGTAGATTGCGCGATTTTGGCCATTCCCGCAAAGTTATGTCCCGGGACTGTTAAGGTATTGTGCGAACAGAAAGGCTGTAAAGCCGTCATTATCTTTTCTGCAGGATTCCATGAGGATGGTCCGGAGGGGGCAGAATACGAAAGGCAGTTAGTGGAGATCGTTAATAAAAACGGGGCTTCGCTTATCGGTCCAAACTGTATTGGAGTAGCAACGCCACACTATGCAGGGGTCTTTACCCACCCAACCGAGAACTTCTCGCCGGATGGAATAGATATTATATCCGGCTCCGGAGCAACGGTTGTGTTTATAATGGAGGCGGCCGTTCAGGCCGGAATCAAGTTTGCGCATGTATTCTCTGTAGGAAACAGTGCGCAGATTGGTGTTGAAGATGTACTTGCATATTTGGATGAACATTATGAACCGGGAGTAAGCTCCCCTGTAAAATTGCTATATATAGAGAGCATAAACAACCCTCAGAAATTGCTCAAGCATGCAAGGTCGCTTGTTAGCAAAGGAGCAAGAATCGCAGCAATAAAAGCAGGCTGGAGCGAGGCAGGCAGCAGAGCAGCATCGTCTCATACAGGAGCGTTGGCATCTCCTGACAAGGCAGTTACAGATCTTTTCAAAAAAGCCGGCATAATAAGAGTATACAGCAGAAACGAGCTTATAACAATGGGCGCGGTGCTGTCATATCCAAAGGCAAAAGGGAAGAGAATAGCCATTGTAACACATGCAGGAGGCCCTGCCGTAATGCTTACAGATACACTTAACAGTAATGGCATAGAGATTCCAAGATTTGAAGGAGATGCAGCAAAAGAACTGTTATCCAAACTGTTTGCAGGTTCAAGCGTAAATAACCCTATAGATTTTCTTTCAACAGGAACAGCGGAGCAGCTTGGGTACATAATAGATGCTTGTGAAAACGATTTTGATGTAGATGCCGTAGCTGTCATCTTTGGAAGCCCGGGACTTACAGATGTATCCGATGTTTACGATCTTCTGCTTAAAAAGATAAGAGGTTGCAAAAAACCTATATACCCTATACTTCCATCTGTGGTAAATGCTGCAGATGCAATAAAAAAATTCCAGAAAGCCGGAGGTATCTCATTCCCCGATGAAGTTGCATTTGGGAAAGCGTTTGTAAAATCATTGCAAACTAAAGAACCTGAGATGCACATAGAACTCCCTGCTGTAGACAAAACTCTTATACGAGAGGTTATTGAGAGTGCATCTGACGGATACATAACACCTTTACAGGTACAGCAGCTTTTAGATGCATCGGGCATAAACAGAGTAAAAGAGGTAGTGGTTTCGGATGTAGAATCTGCATTGGAGGAGGTTAGAGAGATTGGATACCCTGTTGTAATGAAAGTTGTAGGTCCTGTTCACAAGACAGATGTTGGCGGTGTTGCCCTTAATGTATCTGACGATAACACATTAAAGATGGAATTCCGCAGAATGATTCAGATACCGGATACAACCGGAATCCTCATACAACCAATGATTACAGGTACCGAGGTATTCATTGGCGCAAAACGTGAGGAGAAGTTTGGAACAACAGTAATGTGCGGTTTGGGAGGTATCTACATTGAGGCGCTTAAAGATATAAATTCTGCACTATCCCCTGTTTCCCGTAGAGATGCAGATGATATGATAAAGAATCTTAAAGCATACAAGATTATAAAAGGAATCCGCGGAATGGAGGGGGTAAATGAGACAGTCTTCAACGAGATGATCAGAAGAGTATCTGCACTGTGCGAAGTTGCGCCGGAGATAATTGAGATGGATCTCAATCCGCTGCTTGGAAACAGCAAGACTGTTACCGCAGTTGATGCCAGAATAAGAATCAAAAAGGATAAGTAGTACCTAATGAAGCAATTTTTTAATAGATTTATAGAGAAATTTAAAGAGTTGTCTCCTACTGTACAGGGGTTTATTATAATAGGTATACTACTTGTTATAGGAATAATAATACGTTGGAATTATATCATAGAACAGGTCAAGAATTCCATAGACTTTTTGAACGGAAAATAGAAATTATTGAAAACAATATAAAATAACATTAAAAACATTAAAAATATGGCAGTAAAAGGAGCTATAGTTGTTGATACCGAAAAATGTAAAGGTTGCGGTGTCTGCATAGAAAATTGCCCTACCAACACAATCGCTTTGGCAAGAGAGGTTAACGGAAAAGGCTACAATTATGCCTATATGGCTAATCCCGACAATTGTACAGGGTGTACAAGCTGTGCTACAGTTTGCCCCGATGCAGTAATAACAGTTTACAGAGTTAAGATATAAAAAACTAATGATATGGCTGAAAAAATTTTGATCAAAGGAAATGAAGCTGTTGCATACGGCGCAATCAGATATGGTTGCGACGGCTACTTCGGCTACCCTATCACACCTCAGTCTGAGGTTATGGAAACATTAATGAAGGAGAAACCTTGGGAGACCACAGGAATGGTTGTCCTTCAGGCCGAAAGTGAGACAGCCTCTATTAATATGCTTTACGGAGGCGCATGTACAGGCAAGAAGGTTATGACATCATCCAGCAGCCCCGGAATAAGCCTTATGGCAGAGGGCATAAGCTATCTTGCAGGTGCAGAACTTCCATGCCTTATAGTAGATGTAATGAGAGGTGGTCCCGGTCTTGGAACCATCCAACCAAGCCAGTCCGACTATTTCCAGTGCGTTAAAGGCGGCGGACACGGAGACTACAAGGTAATAGTACTTGCCCCTGCTTCGGCTCAAGATATGTATGACTTTGTTGATACAGCATTTGAACTTGCCTTCAAATACAGGACCCCTGTCATTATCCTTTCCGACGGTGTTATAGGCCAGATGATGGAGAAGGTTGAATTAAGAGACCCTAAACCAAGATGGACAGCAGAGGAGATAGAGAAGATAAGCGGAGACTGGAATACAAGCGGAAAGAAACCAAACAGAAAGTATCACCTTATTACATCACTTGCTCTTGAGGCCCCTGTTCAGGAGGCTCACAACATCCATCTCCAGAAGAAATACAAAGAGATAGAGGAGAAAGAGGCAAGATGGTCTACCTACAAGGCAGAAGATGCAGAGCATCTTATTGTAGCATACGGAAGTATGTCTCGTTTGGCCGAAAACGTTGTGGATATTGCAAGAGAAAACGGAATCAAAGCCGGTTTGCTTCGTCCTATCACATTGTTCCCATTCCCTGCAAAACC
Organism: uncultured Bacteroidales bacterium; assembly: GCA_934717185.1. Lineage (GTDB taxonomy): Bacteria > Bacteroidota > Bacteroidia > Bacteroidales > UBA932 > Egerieousia. The sequence goes on from CAKUYQ010000009.1 coordinate 62,061, forward strand.
AATAGAAGAGCTTGTTCCTCAACTTAAATCTATAATGTCTGTAGAGCTTAGTGCAGGCCAGATGATAGAGGATATAAAACTTACAGTCAACGGTAAGGTTCCGGTTAATTTCTATGGAAGAATGGGCGGAAGCGTTCCTTCACCTGAGGAGATTTACGAAGCTTTTGAAAAGTCTATCCGCTAACAGATTAAATTGAAGAATTATGGATATAAAAGATATAATTAAACCAGAAAACGTAGTCTACTCCAAGACTCCTATCCTTACAGACAACATTCTGCACTACTGTCCGGGCTGTACCCATGGTGTAGTTCACAAGATCATAGCAGAGGTTATAGATGAAATGGGCATTCAGGACAAGACAATAGGTATCTCTCCTGTAGGTTGTTCTGTTTTCGCATACAACTATTTGAACATAGACTGGGAGCAGGCGGCTCACGGAAGAGCTCCTGCATTGGCAACAGCAACAAAAAGGCTTAACCCTGACAGATATGTGTTTACCTATCAAGGCGACGGTGACCTTGCTTCAATAGGTGCTGCAGAGGTTATCCACGCCTGCAACAGAGGTGAGAACATAGTTATTGTCTTCATTAACAATGCCATCTACGGTATGACCGGTGGCCAGATGGCTCCTACCACACTACTTGGACAGGTTACTGCTACCACTCCATACGGAAGAAGAGCAGACCTTAACGGTTATCCGTTAAAGATTACAGAACTTCTTGCTCAGTTGGAGGGAACATGCTATGTTACCAGACAGTCTGCACAGACCCCCGGTGCTGTAAGAAAGACCAAAAAGGCTATAAGAAAAGCATTTGAGAACTCTATGATGAATAAGGGTACCTCTTTTGTAGAGGTTGTGGGAACCTGTAATTCAGGTTGGAAAATGTCTCCTGTAAAAGCCAACAAATGGATGGAGGAGAACATGTTCCCATTCTATCCTCTTGGAGATCTTAAAGACAGGTAATATATTGAAAATTATAAAAAGTTAAATATGAAAGAAGAGATAATCATAGCCGGATTTGGCGGACAGGGAGTCCTTTCTATGGGAAAGATTCTTGCTTATTCCGGAATTATGCAGGATAAAGAGGTAACCTGGATGCCTTCGTACGGTCCCGAGATGCGTGGAGGTACTGCCAATGTAACAGTAATCATAAGCGACAACAAGATCAGCTCACCTATCCTAAGCAAATTTGATATAGCTGTTATATTAAACCAGCAGTCTATGGACAAATTTGAGAGCATGGTTAAACCGGGCGGACTTTTGCTTTACGATCCAAACGGAATAACCCACCACCCTACCAGAAAAGATATAAACATCTGCTCAATAGAGGCAGCGGAGGAGAGCGCCTTAATGGGTAACACAAAGGCATTCAACATGGTAGTACTTGGAGCGCTTTTAAAGAAAAAACCTATTGTAACCATGGACAGTGTCATAAAAGGTTTAAAGAAATCTCTGCCTGCAAGACACCACAGCCTTATTCCAATGAACGAGGAGGCAATTAAGGTTGGTATGGAGAAGGTTAAGGATATTAACACGTTATAATCTTCTTCCCAACAAATTTTGATAATAATTTAATATGAGGGTGACCAAAAAGAAGCGGTCACCCTCTTTTGTTTAAAAAAAATATTATTACCTTTGCGAAGATAACCGAAGCAGATGAAAGATGAAGCTGAAATAGTCGTAAACAGATTAAACACTCATATAAGTGAGTTAGTCTCAAAATATGAGGAGCTTAGATCTCAAAACGCTATTCTTAGTGAAAATCTTAGGCAGCAAGTAGGAAAAACTGAAACTTACAAGTTAAGACTTGAAAAGTTAAAAAATAGGTTTGCAGAGCTTGAGTTGAAGGAGAATGATCTAAAACTTAAACAGGAAGAGTTGCAATTCAAAGAGTCATTGGTAGCTGTTGAAGGAGGCAAGGAGGGGGCTCGAGAGGTAATTGCAAAAATGATAGCCGAAATAGACAGTTGTATTTATTTATTGGATGAGTAAAAAAGGTTACCAGCGAATTCACCTTCTCATAGCAGACAGGAAGTATCCGTTTGATATTCCCGTTAAGGAACTTAAAGAGAAAGAGGTTCTTTATAGGGATGCTGCAAAGGAGATTAATTCTGTCATTGAGTACTATAGGGAAAACTACAATGAGGCTGATATTCAAGATATACTTTCAATGAGTCTTCTCTCAACAGCCATACAGTTGGAGGAGATGAAACGTAACAAAGACTACTCTATTTTGGTAGATGAAATAGATAAAATAGATACGACTCTATCGGACTATTTGAATAAAGAGGTGGAGAAAGAGAATTAGGAAAGTTCTTATATATACTTTTAGCTGTCAGACAATTGCTCTTTGCGAAAATCAACATTTATTAACTATCCCGGGTGACCGACAGATGAAGGCAGGCCTAGGTGACCCTTAGGGGGATTCCGTTTATCGGGACGTTGGAAGTTTGATTCTACAATCGGAGCCCAAAACTTATTCTTTCAGGTTTTCTGAAAACAGCATTGTCTGGCGGCTTTTTTATATACTTAATTAACAGTTTTATAACATTATGGACACATTTATTATTGTCATCTGCTCTTTTATAGGCATAATCGCCGGATGTGCAATAGGATACTACGTAATGAATAATGTAGTATTAAAGAAAAAAAAGGAGCAGATATTAAAGGATGCGGAGAAAGAGGGAGAAAATATCAAAAAGGACAAAATTTTTCAGGCAAAGGAGAAGTTTCTGCAGTTAAAAGCAGAGCATGAGCAGTTCATCAACGACAAAAATAACGCTATTCTACAGGCGGAAAACAGAGTAAAGCAGAAAGAGCTTACTGTTAATCAACAGGCACAGGAACTATCTGAAAAACAGCGTGAGGCCAATGCTGTAAAAGATAATCTAAAGAAACAGGTTGAGATTGTAAATCAAAAATCAGAAGAATATGACAGGCTCAAACAAGAGGCTATCGAGAAGATAGAAGCAATATCCGGTATGACAGCCGCGGAAGCCAAAGCAATGTTAGTGCAACAGATGAAAGATGAGGCTAAAACACAGGCAATGTCATACATCAATGACGTTATGGATGAGGCCAGACTCACAGCATCTAAAGAGGCTAAACGTATTGTGATAAACACTATACAAAGAACAGCTCCGGAAACTGCAATTGAAAATGCCGTAACTGTTTTCAATATAGAGAGTGACGAGATTAAAGGTAGGATTATCGGGCGTGAAGGAAGGAATATTAGAGCGTTGGAGGCTGCTACAGGGGTTGAGATTGTAGTAGACGATACACCGGAAGCTATCCTGCTATCGGCTTTTGATCCTGTCAGAAGAGAGGTTGCAAGACTTGCCCTTCATCAGCTTGTGACAGACGGACGTATCCACCCTGCAAGAATTGAGGAGGTTGTTGCCAAAGTTCAGAAGCAGTTGGAAGATGAGATTATGGAGACAGGTAAAAGAACCTGTATAGATTTAGGTATACACGGCCTTCATATAGAGTTGGTCAAACTTATAGGTCGTATGAAATACCGTTCATCGTACGGACAGAACCTACTTCAGCACTCAAGAGAGGTTGCAAACATATGTGCAACAATGGCATCTGAACTTGGTCTCAATCCAAAGATTGCCAAAAGAGCAGGTCTGCTCCATGATATTGGAAAGGTTTCAGATGAAGATCCGGAGTTGCCACATGCAATTTTAGGAATGAAATTGGCCGAAAAGTATAAAGAGAAGCCGGAGGTCTGCAATGCTATTGGTGCACACCACGAAGAGGTTGAAATGATCTCACTCATCTCCCCTCTTGTACTTGTAGGTGATGCAATTTCGGGCGCCCGCCCAGGTGCAAGACGAGAGGTTATAGAGTCTTACATAAAGAGGCTTAAAGATATGGAGAACATAGCTCTCTCATATCCTGGAGTTACCAAGACATACGCTATTCAGGCAGGTCGTGAATTAAGGGTTATTGTAGGAAGCGAGCAGGTCTCAGATCAAGAGGCAGAGAATCTTTCAATTGAGATTGCCAAGAAGATTCAGGATGAGATGGTTTATCCGGGACAGGTTAAGATTACGGTTATTCGCGAAACTCGTTCTGTTAGTTTTGCCAAATAATTAAAAATTTAATTTAGCGGTAACTTATGTGTTTTGCTCGCTTAATTAGTTTATTTTATCTTATAGTTCATTTAGGATAAAGCGGTGGCTAATTTTAGTCGCCGCTTTTTTGCAAATAAAGAAGAAGATTATCAAGCTTATACTAAATATTGCTATATTTACAAATTGAAATGGGATTGTTGGAAAAGGACAACGTTTCATAAACATTTTAGACTTGGACTTTATTTATATGAACTACTACAAGAAACTTCCTCTGCTGGCTAAAGTTATAATATCAATTGCTCTTGGTATTGTCTGTTCTGCATTTTTTCCACAACTGTTAACAGAGATCTTTGCCACAATTGGCGGAATATTTGGAAACTTCTTAGGATTTATAATTCCGCTAATTATTTTTGGATTGGTTGCACCGGGAATAGCGGAGCTTGGAAAAGGTGCAGGCAAGCTATTGGCCATAACAGCTGCAATTGCATATATTTCAACAGTGGCTGCCGGTTATTTCTCTTATTTTACCTGCAGTCTCACATATCCCCAAATTTTAGACCCATCTGCAGGATTTGCAAGTTTAGAGAATATGGATACGATTAAGATAGAACCACTCTTCTCAATAGATATGCCTCCTGTAATGAGCGTAACCACCTCTCTTATATTAGCCTTTGTAATAGGGTTGGGACTAACTGCAATAAAGGGCAGCTCTCTAAAACATGGGCTTTTTGAGTTTAGAGATTTGGTAACATCTGTTATTACAAAAATAATTATTCCGTTGCTCCCTCTTTACATCTTCTGTCTGTTTTTGGAGATTGGTGCAGAGGGGCAGGTTAAGATGGTTTTGGGGCTGTTTCTAAAGGTTATAGCTATAATATTTGCAATGCATATAGTTCTACTGTTGGCCCAGTTTGGAATAGCAGGTGCCATAAGTAAAAAGAACCCTCTCAAAGCGCTAAAAAATATGCTTCCGGCATACCTTACCGCACTTGGCACACAATCATCTGCTGCCACCATTCCGGTAACATTGGCTCAGGCAAAAAAGAATGGAGTTAATCCCGAACTGGCAGACTTTGTTATACCACTATGTGCAACTATCCATCTGTCGGGAAGCCAATTGAAAATAGTTGCTTGCGCCTTTGCCATATCATTCATGAGCGGAATGGATATATCGCTTGCAACCTATTCCGGCTTTATTCTAATGTTGGCCATTACAATGGTAGCAGCACCCGGAGTTCCGGGAGGTGCAATTATGGCAGCACTCGGGCTACTTTCATCCATGCTTGGGTTTAACGAGAATCTGCTTGGACTTATGATTGCCCTTTACATAACAATGGACAGTTTTGGAACTGCCTGCAATGTGACCGGAGACGGTGCAATTGCGCTTATGGTAGACAGGATTTATAGGGGGGCGTAGTTTATAGTTTATAGTTTATAGTTTATAGTTAATTGGCGTTAGCGTTGGCGTTGGCTATTTGAAAAGTAGAGAGAGTATAGAAAAGCCAAAGATAATGCCAAAGCAAAATAATTGAAACCTTAGCCAATGCCAAAGCAAAAGCATAATAAGATGGAGGAAATAAAGGTCATAACAGTGTCGCTTCCAATAGTATGGGAGAATAAGGCTGCAAATCTAAGACTTTGCGACCATATACTTTATAATATCTTTAGCCGTGAGAATATGGATAAATATGAGATTGTTCCGGGCAACACTATCATACTGCTCCCGGAGATGTTCTCCTGCGGCTTTACCATGAACCATGCTATGGCAGAGGAGTGTTTAAAAGATGATGGGTCCCTGCTTCCCGACAAATCTCCCTCTATCTGTCGGCTTTTAGACACTGCACAAAAATACGGATGCGCCATAATGGCTTCCGTTCCCGTAATTGATGGCGGTGAGTATTACAACAGAGCCTATTTCATTAAGCCCGATGGTGAGCACGAACAATATGACAAGCATCATCTGTTTAGAATGAGCGAAGAGATAAACACCTATAAACAGGGACAGAAACGCTCATTATTTAAATGGAATGGACTTAGGATAAGTATGAACATCTGCTATGACCTGCGTTTTCCGGTATGGAGCAGAATCCAATCCCCTACCCTAACAGCGGATAATGCGACCTGCAATGCGAGTACAACCAACAGCAATACGATTGAAGACTGCAACAACAGCCAATACAACTACGACCTGTTGCTCAATTGTGCAAATTTCCCCAAAAGCAGGACAAATGTCCTTGAACCACTCGTAAGGGCAAGAGCCATAGAGAATCTGGCATACGTTGCATTTGCCAACTGTAGTGGCAACAGCGGAGGAATAGAGTATTGCAACAGTTCGTTCTTTTCAGACTACAAAGGGACCCTCTCAAATTGTCAGTTATTAATGGATACACCTTATACAGAAGCACCTGTACAGATTATAATCGGCAAAGTTGAACCGCAAAGATTACGTATGTTCAGAGAAAAGTTCCCTGCCTATTTAGATTCAGATCATTATTATCTATCTGATAGACAACATAGTTTATAGTTAATTGGCTTTAGCGTTGGCTTTAGCGTTAGCTAATTTAGTTTATTGTTTATAGTTTAAAGTCAGTTATTTGCTTTAGCTTTGGCCTTAGCTTTATCCTTCTTTCCTCTCTCTACCCTCTTTACCTTCTATACCCTAAAAATTGCCAATGCTAACGCCAACGCTAACACTTTCTTTACATTCTCTACACTTAAAGATTGCCAACACTAAAAACATAAATTATTAATTATCACTTTATTACCACTAACAACAGCATTAAATCCAACTAAATCTTCAAAAAAATTTGGATAATTGGAATTAATTTGCATACATTTGCAGTGTACTACCACACTAATACACTAAGTAAGTAGCAAAGAAAGCAACAAAGTAAGCAGCGATTAAAACAACTTTACCTCTGTTGCATGGAAAAAAGACAACAATAAAAATTTAAAAAATGATAGAGATCAAAAACATCAGTTTCAGCTATGGCAGGCATTCGGTATTCAATAATGTAAGTCTCAATCTTAGCGAGGGCAAAATCTACGGGTTGCTCGGACAAAACGGCGTTGGCAAATCAACACTACTTAAAATTTTGTCGGGATTAATAAAATTAAAATCAGGGAAATGCTTGGTAAACGGAGAGGTTCCATACAAGAGAAATCCATCATTCTTAGAGGAGATTTACTACCTTCCCGAAGATTTTACAGGGCCTGCAATATCTATTGAAGAGTACGCAAAAGAGACAGGCAAATTCTACCCAAGATTCAGCTTTGACAAATTTAAGGAGATATGTGCTCAATTTGAGGTTGAGACAAACAGAAAGTTCACAAAACTCTCCTACGGGCAACAGAAAAAAGCAATCATAGCTTTGGCTGTATCATTAAATACAAAAGTACTTCTAATGGATGAGCCAAGTAACGGATTGGATATACCGTCAAAGATTCATTTGAGAAGAATAATATCTGAAAATACTACAGATGAACAGATTATAGTAATTTCAACACATCAGGTAAGAGATTTGGAGAACCTTATAGACCCTATTATCATCTTGGACAAAGATGGTGTTATTCTAAATAGCCCGCTCTACGAAATCTCTCAAAAACTTTGCTTTAACATTGAACCAGCAAAGGTTAGCGATGCTTTATATTGCGAACCATCTTTAAACGGCTTCTCAACTGTTACAATAAACAAGGGCGACAGCGAAACCCAGATAGATTTGGAGGCGCTGTTCAATTGTGCACTTTTAAACAAGAGCACCGTAAAATCTTTGTTTGACAAACAGAGCATGAAAGGTGATATTGAGTGCGAATAGCTGGCCAAGGCAGTGAATAATCATAAAAATGTTTCTAACGGATAAAAGATAATATCATGAACAATATATTTAATTTTAACAGATTTGGGAAGGTTTTGGTAAATGACCTTAAAACCAAGTATATAACAAAATTCTTTACGATAACAGGCATAGCACTCTTTCCTTTTGTGTTTGTCCTTATCTCATTTTTCAGGAGTGATGTGCCTGTTTACATGGAGGGGGATTTGAGATGCTTCCTTATATTTACATTTTGTACTGTAATAATGTTTCTTTCTCCATTTATCGTATACGGCAATGTAAACAGAAGAAAGAGGGGTACAGACTATATTATGCTTCCGGCGTCATCTTTTGAAAAATATCTCTCTATGCTGCTTGTATGCGTTGTGGCAGTTCCTGTTACAGCTATTGCTGCCTGTTTTGCCGTTGATACTGTTGCAGCCACCATTTTTCCATCTGTAATCAGAGGTTACTCTATAAAGTGGTTTGATTATTATTTTGATTGGGATTTTTATCTAATAGCCGTTTTATATTCATCTGCCACCATACTTGGCAACCTGCTATTTAGAAGGCATAAGATCATAGCTACATTATGTATTGGTTTTATTGTTGCCATTATCTCCTTTACAATTGCTGCATCTGCTACGTATAATTTCGCTTTAAACAGCATATTGGAGATACAAGACGGGACAAATCTAACCGTACGCGAATTAATTGATAAATATGATTCCGAATATAAAAATGGAAATACTGCTATTGATTTAAAAGATGATACAACATGTTGCAACAATAACAGCTGTATTATTACGGCTGCTCAAAACTCTCCTACGAAAGTAAAAATAACTAAAGGAGAGGAGAATTGCATTAGAATTAAGTTAAAAGGCGAAGGAGACAACTATCTTGTAATTACACAAGACCACTACAATCAAGACAAAGTAAATGCTTACGTTGAGAAAAACGGATGCAGATACCCTTGGGGAGGTGCTCAATCCATGATCTTGATTAAAAACTTTTGGGACGGAATTTTTATAATATTTGAAGTTATCTTTTACGTAATACCGGTAATCCTGTTAATTCTTGGCTTCTTTAGATTAAGAAAGGTACAACTTTAAAAGGCACATTAACATATACATGTGTTTAGTAATCTTAAAAGGAGTTAAACTGCTAACACATTAAAGAGAATAAATATGGAATACAATTCTAATAAACCTATATATCTGCAAATTGCAGACACGCTTTGTGACAAGATATTGCTTGGAGAATGGCAGGAGGAGGAGAGAATCCCCTCTGTGAGAGAGCTTGGTGGCAGTATGGGGGTAAATCCAAATACAATTGTAAGGGTATACGATTATCTGCAATCCATGGATATCATCTACAACAAACGTGGTATTGGTTACTTTGTAAAAGATAGGGCAAAAGAGGAGATTAACAAGATGCAACGAGCACAATTCTTTAAAGAGTATGTTCCGGAGATTGCAAAAAAAATGCAACTGCTTGGCATTACAGAAGATGAGTTGTTAAAAGAGATGTACTCGTATATAAACGGATAATTGTTGCAACAGATTTTTGTAACATTTCAATGTATATGCGTCATATTATCGGAAAGCTGTTTTATAATTTCTAATACACTTTCGCACAACTTATTTACAAACAATAATAAACAGGAAGATGTTTAAACTTTCAAATCTACTACAGACAATAGGTGTAATAATAGGAGTCCTTTTGGCAACCATTGCAAATGCAAATATTCCGGCAACATACAATAAGGGCAATACAATAGGCAACATAAAGCACATAGGCAAAAATTCGGTAACAACAGACCTTAAAGGAAGGGTCGTAGAGAAAGGGTCAAATACCCCTGTAGGTTATGCCACAATTGCTATTTATACTCCCGACAAAAAACTCATAACCGGAGCTACAACGGAGGATGACGGTACTTTTACTATTCCGAACGCTCAATTGATGATAAACAGAGAGGAGATTGGGGGTAAAGAGAGTAAAGAGAGTAAAGAGGGGATGATGATTCTTGAAGTATCTTTTATTGGATACCACACACTAACTATTCCGTTAACACTAAACGGCAACAGCAGCGAGGAGCTTGGCAAAAGCATAGAGGCTCTCTCGGGCAGATTGTCTGCCATTGAGATTGAGCCGGATGCTGAGATGCTTAAAGGTGCAACTGTTACCGCAAAGCGCCCGCTGATTGAGCAGAAGTTAGATAAGGTTGTAATGAATGTTAGTGAGAGCGTTTTTGCAAGCACCTCAAACGGAATGGAGATGCTAAAAAAAGCTCCCGGTATTACAGTTGACAAGGATGGGAACATAAAACTTAACGGACAGGGTGTAGAGATCTGGATAGATGACAGACCATCTAATCTTCAAGGGACAAACCTTGAAACGCTTCTTTCCGCTCTGCAGGGCAGTGCAATAGAGAAGATAGAGATAATGCAGCACCCATCTGCAAAATATGATGCACAGGGTAGTGCAGGTATTATAAACATTAAGACCAAACGTAGTTTTACCCAAGGACTATACGGGAATGTAAATGCAAATTATTCCATAGCCCCATATTCAACCATCTATAACTATTACAATGGTAGCGCGAATGTAAATTATAAGTCGAATAATACAAACAGTTATGTAATAACATCATATGGCAGAGGAGAGAGTGCCGTGGATTTAAAATCCATGACCCTATTTGGCGATAATTACAGCAACAAGCAGGAATCGGAATCCAATTTTGTACAAAACGAAAACGCCTTTAATATAAGGATGGGGTCAGATATTAATATTACACAAAAAGATATTATTGGCGGTCTTATTGGTTATTACAAGGATAGCGAAAATAACGACACAAAAGATTCATATACAAATTATTACGATCTAACAACCAATAAACTGACATCAAGATCCGCTTCAAATATCCAGATGCCGGAAAAGAATAACAGATTGGACGCAAATTTGTACTATACTAGGATGTTTGACCAATACAGCAAACTTACAATCAACGCAGACTACAGCTACTATGATATGAACAACAAGAACATGAACCAGCTGTTGAGTTATCTTCCTAACGACAACATTACACCCGCAGGTGACACATATTATATGACCAACTTGGACAGATACCTTAACATCTATGCACTTAAGGCTGACTACAGAATGATGTTGGGAAAGCTTGGAACTTTGGAAACCGGGGCAAAATGGGCAAGAACAACCACATTCAACAAACAGTGGCAGAAAGACTCAGTTGGAAGAGAGTTGGTTATCAACCCGCGAAAAGCAAATGACTTTAACTATTATGAGACCGTTTCTGCGGCATATGCATCCGTTAGCCTGCAACTCAGTGAAAAATGGAGTATGATGGCAGGTCTTAGGGCAGAATACACGTACTCTAAAGGGGATTGGAAGACATCCGGCAAAAAGACAACAAAGGATTATTTAGATCTGTTCCCAACCATTTATATTGGTTATCAACCAAATAGTGATTACAGACTTGCCCTATCGTATACAAGGAGATTGCAACGTCCATGGTTTAGTGCGCTTAACCCTGCCGAGTTTACCATTGATGCAACAACAATACTTAGAGGTAACCCAAATGTAAACCCGTCATATACAAATAATATAAGTCTCACATTTGGGTACAAAAGCTGGTTAAACGTATCTCTGTTGGCAAGTATGAATAAAAAGAGCATTAACCAGATAGTTAGTTTTGACGAAACCACAGGCAACAAGACTATGACATGGGACAACTGGGGAAGAACAGATTATTTTGGAGGCAATATATCTTTATCTGAAATAACAGTAGTTAAAGATGCTGTATATTTTTCCGCAAACGCATTCCTGTCATACGTTATAAACAAAGATCTTTCGCAGAACATGAATGAAAGATTCTTTTTCCAGAATTACTATGGCTCCTTGACCTTTATATTGCCAAAGGAGTTTAAGTTTGAAGCAAATTGCCATTATCTAGGCAGAAGGCCATACTCAAATATGTATGCAGATAGCAATATATATATGGATTTTGGCGTTAAGAAAGAGTGCTTTAACAAGAAACTCATCTTCTCTGTAAATGCAACAGATCCGTTCAGACAGAACAAGCAAAATATATCAATGAAAGTAAGCGGAAAGGAGACATACAGCGTTAAGCAGAATTACTATTCACAAAATTTTAAGTTTGGAGTTACTTGGAGATTTGGAAGCATAAAAGCCCAGAACAGAACCAATGAACGAGACGACACCTCCGAAAGGGCAAAATAACGGCTCAGTTACACAACTAGAATATATAAACCAATTCAGGCTCCAATCCCATTATACAGCGATTAGGAGCCTGTTTTTATTTCCAGTTATAATTTTTTTTCGCTTCCCGACAAAATTGGCGTTGGCTTTAGCTTTAGCTTTGGCTTTGGTTGATTAAGTTTAAAGTTTATAGTTAGTTAATCAACATAAACTTCCTTACTTTCTATACCTTCTTTACTCTCTTTACCTTCTTTACACTATAAACTATACACTTTCAACTAAATCAAGGCCAACGACAAACGGACTTACAGAAAATTTTCGCTTTCGCGCAACTTTTATTATCTTTGTAGCGAAGGTTTTGGAGAGATGTCTGCACCGTTCCGCCGGAAACCGTTTTCCACTTAACAGCAAGAAAAAGGCTTGCACACACAGCAGAACAGCAGTAATCTCAACATTCACCACCTGCTCCATATGGGATATACTAAAAGTATATAGTTTTAAAGAACAAACTGCAGCAGTGCCAAGGAATGCACTGTGAGCCGGAGCAGAACAATGACGCTATTGATATCTATCTCATAGCAGTAATTAATGCACTGTATACAACGTGTTAATCTGTGGCCTTTGTATTACTTAACACGTTTATGATTATTTAGAGCTAAGGAACGTCTTTGGAAACGTTTGGCTTACCTTTTTTAAACTTAAAATTTATTAGGATTATGAAAAGAGATCTATTTTTGCTACGCAGCATAGCAGTATGTATGCTCATGCTCTTAATGCCTTTCATTTCCATTGCAGCCGATACCATAAGGGTGAACATCCCGCGTGTTACAGTGACAATGGCAAGAAACTACAATTTCAGCAGTGCCGCCAACTCTGTATATGTTCCCGTGGAGTTCAACTCTTCCATGAGCGCAGACAAGGTAGCGGACTACATTGAGGAGAGCAATGCATATCTCTTTGACCATTACGGAGAGGATGTGGTGGAGATAAGCGGTGTATCCGATGACTTTGGCACAATATACTTGGACATCAAGCCAAACACAGGGATAAAACGTGTCCTCCTCATCACAAGCGTCAGCAGTGACAGCAAGGTCATAACGGTGATACAGGCAGGTGACACTCCCGAGCCTGAACCTGAACCCGAACCTGAGCCTGACGAGAAATTCAACATCCCCGGCAACTGGAAGATGGTACGCCACTACACAGACGAGACAGGCAACAGCTATCCGCAGTTTGCAGCCAACCTCTACAAGTACAACGGCAAGGAGCTTCAGACGGTGGGAGGCATTGGCTTCACAGACTACGGCGCAAGGATGTATGACGACTTCACCGGACGGTGGTTTGTTCCTGACCCATTAGCTGAAAAATACGCCTCCATGTCTCCTTACATGTACTGCGGAGGAAATCCTATAATGTATGTTGATACTGATGGGAAAGAACCTAGAATTTTTGTTGAAACAAAAGGTGTCGGTCATGCATTTGTAACAGTTGGATCTGGTGATAACACAATAGTTTATACTTACGGAAGATATGGAGAATTAGGGAAAAATAAAAGTTTTGCTAGAAGCACAACTCCTACTGGAGAAGGTATATTAATTAGATTATCAGGAGAAAGAGCAAAAGAATTTATAAAAGACCAAATGATAGAGAAAGGTGCGAAAGCTTACGAGTTTAAAGATGGATCTGACGATGCAGTCATGAAATATTATGATGATTTATTCTATAGTTCAGATAAAATCCCAAAAGTAGGTAAATATGCCGGAGATTCAGACGCTAGAGTTATTAATACCTACAATTTATTTAACAATAATTGTGTTACAACGTCTATTGATGGAATAAAGACTGGTTCAAAAGAAAGTATAGATCTTAAATGGCTTATGTGTCCGGATAATTTGGAGTTTGTACTTAGCAACAAAGTTGAAAGTGCTAATAGCAATGTCATCACTATTAAATATGAGGATTTGAAAAAAGAGCTAAACCTTAAAAACGGAGCTGGAGGATCTTGGTAGTTTATGAAATACAATGCTATACATAAATTTTTAGTGTATATGTTTATAATTATATCATTGGCAATTATTATATATTGCTTGCTTATTACGCTAAATCTTCAATTGGTTATTAAGTACCATTTTGATGATTGCATTGCACATAAAAACAATATTGACTATTCATATTTGAAAGATTTATTTGTTGATATGCTACTATATACAAAATTTATCATAGCATATGCAATAATTGGGCTTGCTATATCGTTGCAATTTGTTTTTAAAAAGGAAAAAACTGAGTGACAGCCAGTTATATTTCAAGAGGGTGAATCTGTATTTTGATACACCCTCTTGCATTTCTATCTTGAATCTTTGCAAAAATTAATTTTAGAAATTAGATATGAAGATTAAATTATTACATTTATTATTATATCCTGTTGCTGTAGTAATTATTTGCATAATATTACTCTTTATATGGTTAATTATGCCATATGACAGGGTATGGGAAAAGCCTGAAAATGTTCCGGATTCAGCAGTTTGGGTAGGTGGTTGTGATGGTGGAAACTGGATAGAATTAGTAGACATTAAAGAGGATACTATAAGATTTAGACTTTATAGAGATTGTAATGGGGATTTATTATTGGATGCAGATTTTGTTTATCAGAAAAAAGATGATATACGTCTTACAAGAACAAATTGGGATAAATATCTCGACTATTTTGATGGAGAATCAATTGGTACCAATATTATCAGAGATAACCGCTATTGCCTCTTAATTCCCGTTTTCCCAGCCTATTACCAAGAAACAATAGAATAGATGGGACAACTCCTATTTTGTAACATCTATTATGCATAATTCAAAAACTATAACAAATTAGATATGAGAACATTGTTATTATTATTTATTGCAAGTATGTTTATTGGGTGTTCTGTTATGAATAACAATTCTCTTTGCAGAGAAGACAAATCAAATAGGACTACTCTGTTTAAAATAAAATCCATAAAGAATAAGGGGGAGTTTTATATTATCTATGCAAAAAGAAATGATTCCCTGTTTAAGATTCTTAGTGATCTTGAAGTGAAAGCTATTGGTGAAAAAATTAAAGTTGGGCGTTATTATGACCTGAAGTTGAAGAAAATTTTTCCTCATGATTCTATATTTGGTATAGCAATAGCTCCTAATGCGGGTATAGTAGGTTTTGATTATGGAGAAACAACAATTTATAAAGAAAAAAGATCACACAACATAGTATATGAAGCTAAAAACTTAAATGGATTATATCTTGACAATGATCTAAATAGGTAAAAAACGGCTTAGATGATGATTTTTGCAATATGCAAATAACAAATCGGGCTATTTGATTAAGCCCGATTTGTTTATATGGCTACTTGTTCATTGAGGCTTTGATGGTATTCTCCAAGAGCGAGACTATGGTCATTGGTCCTACTCCACCCGGAACAGGGGTTATCCATGAGCATTTTGGGGCTACGTTGTCGTAATCTACATCTCCAACCAAACGATAGCCTGTCTTGCGGGTGTTGTCGGGAAGACGGGTAATACCTACATCTATAACCACAGCTCCCTCTTTAACCATATCTGCCTTTAGGAAGAGCGGCTGCCCTATTGCGGCAATGATTATGTCTGCTTTAAGGGTGTGTGCCTTAATATCTTTGGTTCTGCTGTGGCACATGGTAACGGTGCAGTCTGAGAACGGTCCCTTCTGTGATAGCAGATTAGCCATTGGGCGGCCAACTATGTTGCTCCTTCCAAGCACAACGCACTCTTTGCCTTTTGTATCTATGTTGTAGACCTCCAACAGTTTCATTATTCCGTATGGGGTTGCAGGGAGGAATGTTGGAAGGCCGAGCATCATTTTTCCAACATTCTGTGGGTGAAAGCCATCTACGTCCTTCTCAGGCGATATAGCGTTAAGTACCTTGTTTTCATCTATATGCTTTGGCAGAGGTAGCTGGATGATAAGACCGTCTATGTCGTTATCTGCATTGACTTTTGCTATAACATCCAACAGCTCTTGCTCTGTAACGGTTGCCTCCATCTTTATAAGGGTGGATTTGAAGCCAACCTGAGCACATGCTTTCTCTTTATGTCCAACGTATGTCTGGCTTGCGCCATCTGTTCCTACAAGTATTGCTGCAAGGTGAGGTTGTTTGCCCCCTTTGGCAATAATATCTTTAACCTGCTCTGCTATCTGAGCCTTGATTTTGTCTGAAGTTGCTTTTCCGTCTAAAATCTGAGTCATTATATATTAAATTTAAGGGGTTATCTTCTCTTTTTCATGGCTCTCATTGCCTTCATGGCTTTCATTGCTCCGCCACCGGCCATCTGCTTCATTACCTTTCTGGTATCCTCAAACTGTTTGAGAAGTCTGTTTACCTCAACTACAGATGTACCGCTTCCGTCTGCAATCCTTTTTCTTCTTGATCCGTTAAGAATCTGCGGATTCTCCCTTTCGTACTTTGTCATTGAGAGGATTATGGCCTCAACGCTTTTGAATGCACTGTTGTCTATCTCTACGTCCCTCAACGCTTTGCCTACTCCTGGAAGCATAGATGCAAGATCCTTTATATTACCCATCTTCTTTATCTGCTGGATCTGGAGATAGAAATCCCATAGGGTAAACTGGTCTTTAACCAATTTCTTCTGGAGTTTTCTTGCCTCCTCTTCATCGAACTGCTCCTGAGCCTTTTCTACAAGGGAAACAACGTCTCCCATGCCAAGGATACGGTCTGCAATACGTTTTGGATAGAAAACATCCAACGCCTCCATCTTCTCGCCTGAGCTTACAAACTTGATTGGTTTATTAACTACAGCCTTAATGGAAAGAGCCGCACCTCCGCGGGTATCACCATCCATCTTTGTAAGTACCACACCATCAAAGTCTAGAACCTCGTTAAATGCTCTTGCTGTCTCAACGGCATCTTGTCCTGTCATAGAGTCTACAACAAAGAGTGTCTCAGACGGATTTACTGCCTTCTTGATGTTGGAGATCTCCTCCATCATCTGCTCGTCTATTGCCAAACGACCGGCTGTATCTATTATTACAAGTGAATAGCCCTCCCTCTTTGCATATTCGATTGCTCTTTTTGCTATTCCTACCGGATCTTTTACACCTTCTTCTGTATAAACGTAAACGCCAACCTGTTCCCCAAGAACCTTCAACTGCTCTATAGCTGCAGGACGGTAAACGTCTCCTGCAACCAACATAACCTTAAGGCCTCTTTTGGTTTTGCAGTTTAATGCCAATTTGCCGGAGAAGGTTGTTTTACCGGAACCTTGAAGACCGGATACCAATACTATGCCCGGATTTCCTTTAAGATTTACATCCGATGCTTCGCTTCCCATAAGGGCTGCAAGTTCATCGTGTACGATCTTAACCATCATCTGGCTTGGTTTTACAGCTTTAAGGACATTCTGCCCTAATGCTTTCTCTTTTACATCATCACAGAATTTTTTTGCTATCTTGTAGCTGACGTCGGCATCCAACAAAGCTTTTCTAACCTCTTTGAGGGTTTCGGCCACATTGATCTCTGTAATCTTTCCTTCGCCCTTGAGAAGTCTGAAAGAGCCCTCTAATCTATCTATTAAATTTTCAAACATATCTGTTATATTTCTTCAATTTCTTTAAAAACAAGCCTCCTTTATTTGTAAACCCCTCGTTTACAAAAGAAGTTTTTCAAGTTCCTGCCTGCCGTTAAGGTTTGTTATGGAGTATAGGTGATACTTTACATGTTCGTAAAAGTATTCTTCATACTCAAAGAGGAATCTGTATTCACCGTCCCATTTATAGAATGTCTCTACAACGGATGTATAAAAAAGAGTGACAGCCTCTATGTTTATATCGCCTCTGTATATCCCCTCTCTCATCCCCTTTTCCAAATTCTGCTTTATAAGGACAGAATAGAAACTGGTTCTGTCTGTATGGTTCTGAAGCGGGAACACCCCTCCTATTTTTGAGATATCTGCAAGGAATTTTTCGCCAAGCTTTTTAATCTCAGAGCTTACAATCTTGGCTATAAGCAGCATCTGCATAAGGGTTCTTGTCTCTGTCTCAAACTCATGTTTTATCTTTCTCTCAAGGGAGTCGTAAAAATAGGTTGCTACAGCAGAGTACATATCCTCTTTGCTCCCAAAATTGTTATAGAGCGTCTTCTTGGTAATACCAAGCTCAAAGGCAATACTATCCATGCTAAGCCCTAACCCTTTTCTTTTAAAAAGGTTAAAGAGTTGCATGGTATAGTTTGCAGTCTGTCTGACTCTTGTCATATATTATTCAAAGTCTTTTGAATAAACAGCTTTTGCCAAATCTCTTTGGTTGTATCTCATAGCCATAACTTGTCCGTATGCTCCGGCGCTTCTTATTGCTACAAAATCTCCTCTTTCTGTTTTATTCATCATTATGTTCTTTCCAAAGCAATCGCTGGATTCACATACCGGGCCAACCACATCGTATCTCATCTGTCTCTTTTTTGACGAGATATTCTGTATTGTGTGATGAGCCTGATACAGGGCAGGCCTTATAAGGTCGTTCATACCGGCATCCAAAATTGCGAATTTTTTTCTCTTTCCCTGTTTCACATACAAAACCCTTGAGACAAGTGTTCCGCATTGTGCTACTATTGCCCTTCCTGGCTCAAAGTGTACTTTCTGCCCCTCTCTTACAATAAGGTTCTCGTTAATTATCTTAAAGTACTCTCTAAAGTCTGCTATAGGGTTGGCATCAGGGTCTGCATAATCTATTCCAAGTCCACCTCCGAGGTTCAGATTCTCTATCTTAATGCCTCTCTCTATAAACCACTGCTGAATCTCCTCTATCCTCTTGCAAAGCAGTTTGAATACGCTAAGATCCAATATCTGTGAGCCTACATGGAAATGCAATCCTATAAGTTTAAGGTGTTCCGAACTGTTGATCACCTTCATAACATCTTCAAACATCCATGGGCTTATGCCAAATTTATCCTCTTTCCTACCGGTACTTATGTACTTGTGTGTATGGGCGTCTATATCCGGGTTAACACGCAAGGCTATTCTTGCCGTTTTCTTTTTTGAGGCTGCTATCTGCTCTATAACAGAGATCTCCTCTATTGATTCGCAGTTGAAGCTGAATATTCCGGCATCTAACGCTGTCTCTATCTCTTTGTCTGACTTTCCTACTCCGGCATATACTATCTTGTCCGGAGAGAAGCCTGCCTCAACAGCAACTTTTACCTCATTTCCGCTTACACAGTCGGCACCTAATCCATAACTTTTTATCATCTCCAAAAGGACAGGGTCTGTATTTGCCTTTAATGCATAATGTGCAGAGTATCCGTATTTTTTAATGCATTCTGTGTAAACATCAAGTGTTTTTTTCAATAGTTCCGTGTTGTAGTAATAAAAAGGTGTGTGAATATTTTCAAACGCCTTTAAAGTTTTGTCGGGAAGCATAATTAGGTATTAAATTTATAATAGTTAAAATAATTGCAAAAGTATAATAAAAAAACGGAAAAATTAATACTTTTGCAGGCAAATAACACGACTTATCAATTTTAAAACAATATTATTATGAATAGAGGACCTATTTCTAATTTTATAACCCATCACTATCGCCATTTTAACTCTGCAGCGTTGGTTGATGCTGCAAAGGCTTATGAGGAGCAGTTGAAGGATGGTGGCAAAATGATGCTTGCCATGGCCGGAGCAATGAGTACTGCCGAGCTCGGACTCTCTCTTGCAGAGATGATAAGGCAGGATAAGATCCAGATTGTATGTTGCTCTGCAAACAATTTGGAGGAGGATATCATGAACCTTGTTGCGCACTCTCACTACAAACGTGTACCTTATTATAGAGATCTTACACCTCAGCAGGAGCAGGAGCTTTTGGATAATCACATGAACAGGGTTACAGATACTTGTATCCCGGAGGAGGAGGCTTTTAGAAGACTTGAAAAACATCTTGTTGATGTATGGAGAGATGCGGCAGACAAGGGCGAGAGGTATCTCCCTTACGAGTTTATGTACAAGCTTCTTAGAAGCAAGGTTCTTGAACAGTATTACGAGATAGATCCTAAGGACAGTTGGGTTCTTGCTGCATGCGAGAAGAATATTCCTATTATTGTTCCTGCATGGGAGGACAGTAC
This sequence comes from uncultured Bacteroidales bacterium, assembly GCA_934717185.1. Lineage (GTDB taxonomy): Bacteria > Bacteroidota > Bacteroidia > Bacteroidales > UBA932 > Egerieousia. Next base: position 82,316 of record CAKUYQ010000009.1, read on the forward strand.
TACAGGTAATATCTTTACCGCTCACTGTATTAAGGGTGAGTTCCAGCCAAGTTTGGTTAAGGGTGGTATTGAGACCATGATTTTCTTAACAGAGTGGTATAGAGCCAATTCAGGTGGAAAGGGTGTTGGTTTCTTCCAGATTGGCGGTGGTACAGCAGGTGATTTCCCTATCTGCGTTGTCCCTATGATGGCTCAGGATCTTGAGTGGAAGGATGTTCCTCTTTGGAAATATTTCTGCCAAATTTCAGACTCTACCACTTCATACGGTTCTTATTCCGGTGCTGTTCCTAATGAGAAGATCACTTGGGGCAAATTAGCGCCTGAGACTCCTAAGTTTATTGTTGAGTCTGATGCGACTATTGTGGCACCTTTGATATTTGCTTATGTATTAGGCTGGTAATTAAAAAAGTTGCCTTTTGGCAACTTTTTTAATTATGTTCTTTACGCAACAGATCTAAAACTGTCTTTACAGGGTTGAATGTAATGAGAGGCACCTCAACAAACTGTGTGTTCCAGTTGCTCATAGAGCCGTTCCAAAGACCAGGAAGTTCCTGCGCTCTAAGAGTTTTACCCTCATAACTCTTCTCTGATATGAATCCGGTTTTAGGATCTGTGTAATTCTTTAAATCAAATTTACATCCTTTATAATCCTTTACAAAGCAGACAAGGTCTACAGGGTTAAAGTGCGTTGAGTGTTTCATTTTATCTGCACTTGAAGCGTCTGATTTGTCAATTTGTGCAGCTTCCAATATCTGAAGAGATGTTGAACCGTCATCCTCATTTATTATATACGGACCACCTCCCGGCTCACCCTCATTCTTTACCATACCACAAACCCTTATAGGTCTGTTTAGTTTGGAGATTAACCATCCCCTCTTGTCTGTAATATTGGCAGGTAACTCTACCGAAAATTCTCTCTTTAAAAATGTCACCGCCTCATTCTCCAATTGTTGCGTATATTCATCTGATATAAGTCTGTTCATTAGCGAGAAGCACGCTCTTTGAAGCTGAGCACCTCGACCCACCAAAACCTTTTTCCACTTAACCGTATCTGCAACAAGCTCCTCTCTTATAACATTATCTATATTCTTTACGACAATCGCATCTGCACTAACCTCATTAAGATTCTCAAGCAGGGCACCATGTCCTCCCGGGCGGAAAAGCAACTTGCCCTCAGATGTCATAAACGGGTTATTATCCATATCTGCCGCAATGGTATCGGTAGACGGAGACTGCACTGTAAAGGTAATCTCATACTTGCAATCATATTTTTTCTCATATCTCTCCTTTACGCATTCAAGCAGCGAAACAAACCGCTCTTTATGCTCCGGCGAAACTGTAAACATCATCTTAACATTACCATCTGCATCTTTTGCATACAACGCCCCCTCTACCAAATGCTCCTCAAAAGCCGTTCTAATCTCCTCTCCTACAGCTGTTTTATATTTATGAAACGCAACTAATCCCTTTGGTGTTGCACCGTAATTAAGTCCGTTTGGCTTTAGGATCATCTCCAAAACCTGCCTGTCATTCATAAATGGGAAAAGCCTTACATTGTCCAAGAACTTCTGAGCTGCAGAAGATTTTACACTCTCCCCCTTTTCCAACTCCTCCAATCCCACAAACAGATCTTTGAACATACGCGACGCCGCTCCAGATGCCGGAACAAATTTTACAATTGACCCGTCAAACGCATCCTTTGCGTCCAACGCATCTTTTACCTCATTGTCATTCAGCACCTTTATTCCGCCGTTTGCAGGTGTTGCCGCATCCTTTATTGAAAGGTATGGAAAACCTGTTCTAAAATTCTCCATCTGTCTGTCTGCAACCTCCTCAGATATGCCCTTGGCAATTATCTGCTTAATCTGTTCCTTAGTAAAGTTCATCATAACAGTTTATATTTCTTATAGTTAACATTTTATTTTCTCCACTCTGCCACAAACTCACGTCTGTAATTGTAGCTGTTTCTCAGTAGTTCAAAATCTGCAGGATTTTTGCCCAACGCTGCCGAATCGCTTTGTATGTCATACGATTCCAATAGTTTATTGGCAACTATTTTTTCCGCTTCCCGACAATCCTTCATTTTTAAAATCTTTCCAAACTCAATAACCATTGCCGGAACAAATTGAGACTCGTCTACAGCGAAACTCTTTAATTCATCTATTCCAAAATAATCAGCCACATTATGCACAGACATTGTTGTTCCGTTAATCTTTCCCTCCAATGAATATCCTGCAATATGCGGTGTATGAAAATCCGCTATTGACAACGTCTTGAGGCTTATGTTCGGTTCATTGTTCCACACATCAATTATAATACCTCCCAACTTATCACTATAGGTAGCTAAAGCCTCCTCATCCATCACCTCCCCCCTCGAAGCATTGATAAAAACTGCTCCCCGCTTCATCTTTTCAAAAAAAACAGAGGAGGCCAACCCTTTAGAGGTTGGATTAAGGGATGTATGAAGCGTAACAATATCAGCCCTTTCCAACAACTCATCCAATTGAACATACCCATTCTCTACCCCTCCGCTGCTCCTAATCATCTCCGCCATTCTAAGAGGATCATTTTTAAGAACCTCAAAACCAAGTCTTTCAGCAAAATCCGCCACCCTGCTACCAACATTGCCAACACCAATTACCCCCAACACAGATTTTTTGTCGGGAAGAAAAGGTGGAAGAGAAAAACATTTGACAGAAGAGAGGGAATAGAGCGCCGTAAATACATATTGCAAGACCCCACCGGCATTGCATCCTGCTGCATTCCTTACAGTTATGCCGTTAGCCGTACAATACTCCTTGTCTATATGGTCCTCCCCTATCGTGGCCGTGGCAATAAGCTTAACGTTGGAGCCGTCCAATAAAGAGCTGTTGCATTTTGTCCTTGTCCTAACTACAAGGGCATCTGCATCTTTCACAATCTGCCGTGTAAATTCCGAACCTTTATAATACTCAACGTTAAAATATGGTTCAAAGACCCCCTTTATAAACGGAATGGCACTATCTACAATTACCTTCATATTCGGTTTCATCTCTGTCTTGCTCCAAACTACCTTAGAATTATTCTCTTTACATACTCTTTGCCAAGCACTTGGTTCATTGAATCTGCAATTTCCCGCAACCTCAGTTGCAGGTTACTTCTTATGAGGCTCGACCCTATCTTGCAGTGAAGACATCCATCTTTAAAAAACCTGTTGTAGGTAACGGCAGCAACAGTCTCTCCCGTAACACTGTCCCAAGCCTTGAAAATTCTAAGCCGTATGATTCCATCTCCGAGATTTGTTTCCCTCAGATAAGCATTTATGGCATCACGTAATGTTTTAGTACTCTCTCTTTGCATTATCAAAGTAATTGAAACACACCATTTTCCACAGTAAAGTTACGGCTCATGGCAAGCACAGGCTCCAGCACGTTCTCCATCCTTACCTTACTGCTGTCTGTTATAAAGATTTGGCCAAATCCGCTTCCCGACACAACCTCTATGAGTCTCCCCACACGCCCCATATCCAATTTATCAAACACATCATCTAAAAGTAGCAACGGCTGTTTGCCATGAAGATTAAGCATAATCTCATACTGAGCTAATTTGAGTGCTATGAGAAATGTCTTCTGCTGCCCCTGCGAGCCGCAATTCTTTATTGGCATGCCATTTACACTAAAGAGAAAATCATCCCTGTGAATGCCGGATGATGTATATTTAAGTATTCTGTCTTTCTCAAAATTCTCCTTAAAAAGCTCCGGCGTTGAACTGTTTGCCAACTGAGACCTGTACTCAAACGAAACATTCTCCTTTGAGTTGCTGAGTATATTATAGTATTTGCAAACGGAGTCATTCAGCAGTCCGCTTAATTTTAGTCTCTCATTATAAATATATTCTGCATTTACAGCCATCCGCTCGTCGATTGTCTCTAAATAATCTGCTGAAACAATATCGGCTCCTCCCATTTTAAGCAGTTTGTTGCGCTGTAAAAGAAGCTGGTTGTAATTTTGTAGTCTCCTCAGATACTCGCTGTCCAATTGCGAAAGCACCATATTAACAAATCTTCTCCTCTCCTCTCCTCCCAAATTGATAAGTTCTGTATCTGTAGGAGATACCACCACTACCGGTATCTTGCCTATATGTTCTGAGATTCTGCTATAATTCTTACCATCTTTCTTTACAACCTTTTCATCTACCTTTATCGTCCCATCATCTGCGGCCGTTCCCTTAATACCTATGCTTATGCTACACTTTTGGCTATCTTCATCATAAATTCCGTTTAGTGCTACATAATTGCAACCTCTTTTGAACGTATAGATATCAGAACCGTTAAAGTAGCTTTTTGTCATTGAAAGATAGTAGATTGCATCTAACAAATTTGTCTTTCCCTCACCATTGCTGCCCCAAATACAATTCAATTTTGGAGAAAAGTGAAGTTCCGCCGAATGTATATTTTTAAAATCTGTTATTAGAATCCTCTCTATAAACATATAATCCCTTTTATTCGTTGCAAACTTACGGAAATAATTTGAAACCCATATTCATAGTTCGCGGAATTTTAACAATTTAAAGATTATCTCAATTTTTATTCCCTACAATGTGTCAACCTTCCGGTCCGTGCCCCAGCCTAATAGCAATTACTAAAGTTTCTTTTTGGCTTTTAAACAATTTGTTGTAAATTTGCGCTCTGCATAAAAAAACACATAAAAATGTCTAAGATTAATAACAACAACGAAGCAGCGGAAAAGGTGGAAGTAGGAGAAGCCTTAACCAGAACAGAGAAATTTTTACAGACTTATAGAAAACAGTTGGTTGGCGGTGTTATAGCACTGGTAGTAATTGTAGCCGGAGGCTTGGCATATCACCACTTTATTTCATTGCCGGCTCAACAAGAGGCACAAGCTCAAACATTCACAGCCGAGCTATATTTCCGCAACGGAGACTTTGAAAAAGCACTTAACGGAGACGGCAACACCCTTGGTTTTAAACAGATTATCTCTGATTACGGAACAAAAGCGGGCGAATCTGTCTATTTCTATGCCGGTGTATGTGAGCTGCAACTTGGCAATTACCAGAATGCAATTGATTACCTTAAAAAGTACAACAGTAAAGATGATATAACAGCAGCACGTGCATTATGTAATATAGGAGATTCATACGTTGGACTTGGAAACTACAAAGAGGCTCTTGGCTATTTCACAAAAGCAGCAGACCTATCTAATGATATATTCTCTGCAGCATATCTTTTAAAGGCCGGTTTAGTAAACGAGGAGTTGGGTGACAAGGCCAAAGCCATTGAGTGCTATACAAAGATTAAAGATAAATATCCACAGTCTATAGAGGGTATGGATATAGACAAGTATATTGAAAGATTACAATAATTTACATTATGGGAAGAGCTTTTGAATTTAGGAAAGAGAGAAAATTCAAACGTTGGGGGAACATGGCCCGCGTTTTTACAAGACTTGGAAAAGAGATTACTATAGCAGCTAAAAGCGGACCTGATCCTGCTACAAACCCAAAACTTAGAACACTTATACAGACTGCCAAAAGTGAGAATATGCCTAAAGAGAATATTGAAAGGGCTATAAAGAGGGCAGTTGAGAAGGATACAGCAGACTACAAGGAGGCAGTTTACGAAGGATACGGTCCTCACGGAATTGCTATTTTAGTAGAGACAGCAACAGACAATACAACAAGAACAGTTGCAAACATTAGAAGCTACTTCAACAAATTCGGTGGTTCATTGGGAACATCTGGCAGTGTAGACTTTATGTTTGAGCGCAAGTGCGTATTTAAAGTTAAACCTAAAGATGGTATTGACATTGATGAACTTGAACTTGAGCTTATAGACTACGGAGCAGACGAAGTATTCAAAGATGAGACTGAAGAGGGAGTTGAGGAGATTGTCATCTACGGTGCTTTTGAATCATTTGGCGAGATCCAGAAATATTTGGAAGAAAACGGTTTTGAGATTATCTCAGGCCAGTTTGAAAGAATTCCTACCACTGAGCTAAAGAAACTTACTCCGGAGGAGAAAGCAGATGTAGACAAACTTCTTGAGAAGATAGAGAACGATGATGATGTTCAGAATGTATACCATTTGATGGATACCTCTGATGCAAATTAGTAAGCGTTAAAAATAAGTTGGTAAAGATTTAGCAGTATTTTTGAGGATAGATGTCTTTTTGAAGAGGGAGTGTGCCGGCGGCACATGACTGATGAGAAAAGAAATATAGACCGAAAAGACAATTAAAGATTACCAAGTTATTTTTTTAAGATTACTATATTAATCGCAGACATAAAATCAAGATAATAATTCCAAAGGCCGGCCTTTGTGGTCGGCCTTATTTTTTGTATATTTGTCACGCGTACCAACTCTAAACTTAAATGAAATCGAACGGAAAAATTCAATCACGTAACATCAATAATATTGTAATTCTTCTATTGATAGTCATAACGTCAATTAAAGCAAAGGCAGACAATTACGAAATAATAATAGAGCCTTATCTCCAAAATCAACCCGCCTCTGTAGGGGAATTACAGTATAGATGCAACTTATTAAAGACAAAAGATAAAATCTCACAAAAGAAAATTAATGAGATAGAGCAACTGTACAGAGAGATATGCAATAAAGAACCGGAATGGGGTGCATACGCATCGTGTCTGTTCGGAGCTTTTCAAATTAACAGTCTGTCTCCATTAGCAGACAAATCAAAAGGTATTGCTCTCCTATTGAATGCTATTGAAATTAACAATGATCTTCCCGACAACGTTAAGGCATACTATAGTTGGGTAATGGGCAAAGCCTATTTAAAAGGTTTGGGAGTTAAAGAGAATGAGCGAAAAGCATTTGAGATGTTTGAAAAAGCACACAAACTTAACCCTAACAGTTACAACTCAGATTTGGCATTATGCTACATGTTAGGTATTGGTACAGAAGCTAACTATGAAGTGGCAGATATATTCTTTGCTCCAATTTACAATGCAGGCAACGACTTCTGGCGAAAGAACAACTGTATGGAAAAGATATACGGAAAATATTTCGATGAGGATAACAGGACAGACGACACCACTTTACAACTTTACTATACCGGTTTAAAAGAGGAATATAAAGGTAACATAGACAAAGCAATAGAATTATTGCATATTGCAGCAGAACAGAATCATGCACCATCTATGTATGAATTGGCATTAATCAACGCAAATTCAGGCAACAAAAAGGAGATGTATGCAATGTACAAAAGGGCCATGGCATTAGGGTATCAACCGGCAGAATTTCAATACAGCTATACACTTATAACAAGAGGGGCATATTCTCAAACAACTGAATACCCCACCATAGCTGCATTAGCAGGCAAACACTACCAACCTGCAGAAGATCTGCTTAAACTTTATGAATCAGGCTACTATACAAATACTTACCAAAACGAAGACGTTGCCGGCATGTTAGCTTTACAAAGCATTGCCAACAGGAATAACGGAACAGCTGCACCTCAAGCCGGCGGCTCAAATGCAGGTGTACAGGGAAGCGGAAACAGCAATAATAACGGCTCCTCTTCTACAGGTGGTTCTACGAGTTCTACAAGAAAAAACAGCAAGGAATACGCATACGTAAAGACTGTACCGGGTATCCTTGATTCAGCCAAGCCTGAGATTGTGAATGTATATATTTACAAAAACAGCATTGGCCAATACAGAGCATCAAACACATTCAGTTCCAACGGATTGGATTTAGCAGCTACATTTCCCATTAACAATAATGGCAGAAAAATAGGCGACAAATACTATGGGCACTACTACAGCTCATACGGATTATGCACCTACTTCAACTACTAAGAGACCATCTTGTTAAGTAATCTTAAAAAAATAACTTGGTAATCTTTAATTGTCTTTTCGGTCTATATGTCTTTTCTCAAAAATACTGCTAAATCTTTACCAACTTATTTTTTAACGCTTGTTAAAATGCGCTGATTATACAAAGTTTCAAAAGCGAAATGTCCGCAGCGTACTTATTGTACGTGAGGAACATTGAGACTTGAAGAAACATATCATCCATATAACTCAAAAAGTTATATAAAAAGTGCAAA